>NZ_JBIVHT010000001.1:75404-640872 GCF_044749325.1 Pseudomonas sp. NPDC089428 | reverse complement strand
ACGCCCCCCCCCCCCCCCCCCCCCCCCCCCCCCCCCCCCCCCCCCCCCCCCCCCCCCCCCCCCCCCCCCCCCCCCCCCCCCCCCCCCGCTCCCACAGGTTCGGCGCAGGGCTTGGCGTCTCAGTTCACTGTCAGATCGCGATCTTCCACAGGCGGGTTTCGTCGAACAGGTCGAAGGCTTCGTGCTCCAGGTCCAGCGGCGGCACCACCAGCTCGGTACCGCTGCCGGGCAGGCGCGGTACTGCGCCCAGCAGCCGTCGGGTGTATTCATGGGCCGGGCGCTCGAACAACTGCTCGACCGGTGCCTGCTCCACCACCTGGCCGTGGCGCATCACCAGCACGTCGTCGCTGACATGGCGGATCACCCCTAGGTCGTGGGAAATGAACAGGTAGGCCAGGCCCAGCTCGTCCTGCAGATCAGCCAATAGGTCGAGCACCTGGGCCTGCACCGACACGTCCAGGGCCGAGACCGGTTCATCACAGATGATCACCTTCGGCTCGCTGGCAATCGCCCGGGCAATCGCCACCCGCTGGCGCTGGCCACCGGACAGTTGCAATGGCCGGCGCTGGGCCAGGTCCGCCGGCAAGCGCACCTGGCCCAGCAGCACGGCAATCCGCGCCGGCCGGGCCGCGGCTTCGATACCGGCCACCTGCAAGGCGTCATCGAGAATCTGCGCCACGCTCCAGCGTGGGTCGAACGAGCCCAGCGGGTCCTGGTAGATCACGCTGATTTCACGGCGCAATGGCCGGCGCTCCGCTTCGCGCACGGCATTGGCCGGGCGGTTCCACGGCTGGCCGCGGTACAGCACCTCACCCTGGTCCGGCTGCAGCAGGCCGAGGGCGATGCGCGCCATCGTGGTCTTGCCCGAACCGGACTCACCGACAATGCCCAAGGTGCGCCCGGCGCGCAGGGTGAAGTCGACGCCCTGCACCACCTGGCGTATCAGCCCGTCCGGGCCGAGGTAGCGCTTGCCCAGGCCACGGCCTTCGAGCAGCACGTCGCTGTGCGCGTGTGCCCGCGGCGCACGGCGCACACCGGCCCGCTCCGGCGACAAGCGGCTGCCACGCGCGTGCTCGGCCGGCACCGCCGCCAGCAAGGCGCGGGTGTAGGGGTGGCGCGGCTGGCGCAGCACCTGCTGCATCGGCCCCTGTTCCACCACTTCGCCGTGGCGCAGCACCACCACCTCATCAGCCAGTTGCGCGACCACCGCCAGGTCGTGGCTGATGATCAGCAACGAAGCGCCGCGGGCCTTGATCTGCTGGAACACCTCAAGGATCTGCGCCTGCACCGTGGCATCCAGCGCGGTGGTGGGCTCATCGGCGATCACCAGCGCAGGGTCCAGGGCCAGGGCACTGGCGATCAATGCGCGTTGGCGCAGGCCGCCAGACAACTGCCCTGGGCGCTGGCGGGCGCGCAGCTCGACGTCGGGCACGCCTACCCGTTCAAGCAACTCATGCACCCGTGCTGCACGGGATTGGCGGTCGCCGTAATGGTGGGTCTGCAGCACTTCGAGCACTTCCTTGCCTACCGGCCGCAACGGGTCGAGCGACACCAGCGCATCCTGCAGCACGAAGCCGATGTCCTTGCCGCGCACCTCGCGCCACTGGCGCTCGCTCAGGTCGAGCAGGTCATGCCCGGCAAAACTCAGCTGGCGGGCGCTCACCTGGGCCTTGGTGCCGGCCAGGCCAACCAGGCTGCGGGCACTGACGCTCTTGCCCGAGCCGGACTCGCCGACCAGCGCCACGCAGCGGCCCGGCTGCAAGGTGAAGGACAGGTCACGCACCACACTGCGGCCTGCAAAGGCCACGTTCAGGCCTTCGACGATCAAGGTCTTGTCGCTCATGGCAGGCGGCCCTCCAGGCGTTGTTGGATATAGCGACCCGTCACTGTGGTGGCCAAAGTGGTAAGAACAATGAACAAGCCGGGGAAGAAGGTCAGCCACCAGGCATTGGCGATGAAATCACGGCCCATGGACAACATGGTCCCCCACTCCGGCGCCGGTGGCCGTGCACCAAGGCCGAGAAAGCTCAGCGCCGACGCCCAGACGATGGCCTGGCCCACGCCCATGGTCAGCGTCACCACCAGCGGCCGCATGGCGTTGGGCAGCAACTGGCGCAGGACGATGCGCGAAGTCGGATGCCCCAGCGCCCGTGCCGCTTCGATGTAACCGGCGTTGCGCACTGCCAGCACCTGGCCACGCACCATCCGCGCATACCCAGGCGCGCCGCCCAGGCCGGTGGCAACGATCAGCGGGCCGACGCCGCTGCCGAACACCGCCACGAACAACAGCGCCAGCACCAGGCTGGGGAAGGCGAACAGCACTTCCAGCAGCCAACCCAGCGCACGGTCCACCCGCGCCCCGCCAAGGCCACCGAGCAAGCCAAGGGTGATGGCGATGGCCATGGAGATCGCCGTGGCCGCGACGCCGATCAGCAGGCTTTGCCTGGCGCCGTGGATGATCCGCGCGAAGATGTCGCGCCCGGACTGGTCGGTGCCCAGCCAGTGCGCCCAGCTCGGCGGCTGGAAGGCATCACGCGGGACGATGGCGAGCGGGTCGATGCGGGTGAACAGGCCTGGCAGCAACGCAGCCAACACCAGGGCGAACAGGAACAGGATCGCCAGGCTGGCGCCCAGTGGCGGCAGCCTCAATGAGCGCTGCCGACGCAACGGCGCGAGGGTTCGGTCAAGGGTCAGGTCAGTCATGCTGCAGCCTCCTGTTGCCGTGGGTCGATCCACTGGTACAGCAGGTCGACCAGAATGTTCGCCAGTACATAGCCGGCCGCGACCACCAGGCTGACGCCGATCACCAAGGGCATGTCCTGGGCCTGCACCGCCTGGTACAACTGGCGGCCAATCCCCTTGCGCGAGAAGATCACCTCGCACACCACCGCACCGCTGATCAGCGCGCCGATGGCCCAGCCCGACAGCGATACGCCCGGCAGCAAGGCGTGGCGCAAGGCATGCCGAAAGCGCACGGCCAGGTCGCTGAGGCCGCGGGTGCGGGCGGTGAGGACGAAGGGTTGTTCGAGGGTCAGCTCAAGGGATTCGCGGGTGACCTGGGCAATGAACCCCGCCAGCGGAATCGCCAGCGAGAACGCCGGCAGCACCAGGCTGGCGAAGCTGTCGCTACCCGCAGGCGGGAACCAGCGCAGGCCGAAGGCGAACACCGCCAGCAGCACCACACCGAGCCAGAAATGCGGCAAGGCGGCGCTGAGGGTTTCAGCCAGCGAAGCGATGCCGCCCACCAGACGGCCGCGCCCGGCAGTGACCACGGTCAGCAGCAGCACCAGCAGCCAGGCCAGCACCAGCGCAGCGATGGTCAGTTCCAGTGTCGCCCCACCCTGCTCGGCCAGCACGCGAGTGACCGGCAGGTGCTGCGAGTACGACACGCCCAGGTCACCTTGCAGCAGGCGCCCGAGGTAGAACAGGTATTGCACCGCCAAGGGCTGGTCGAGGCCGAACTCCACGCGGGCGGCTTCGATCGCTTCCGGCGTCGGGTTGGCGCTGGGGCCACCGAGAATGGCCAGCACCGGGTCGCCCGGCATCAGGCGCAGGGCAAAGAACGTCAGGGTTGCCACCGCCCACAGCACCAGCACGCCGCCGCCCAGGCGGATGGCGGCACGCCGGCCCAGGGCAGCCAGGCGTTCGCGGCGCGGGTCGGCCACCGCGCGTGTCGTCGTACTCATTTGTTCACCCATGCGTCATAGAGGTAGGTCACCGCCAACGAAGGCTCCAGGCGCACGCCGTGGGCGGTCTTGTAGATGCCCAGGCGTGTACTTTGCGGGTAGGTGGTCAGTTGCAGGTATTGCGCGGCGGCCTGTTGCTGCGCCTGGAAGTAGCGTTGCCGGCGCTGCTCGGGATCCTGGGTGGCCAAGGCGCTGTCGAGCAGTGCGTCGTAACCTGGGTCGGCATACCCGGAGGAGTTCTGGTGATAGCCACCGACCCCGGCCGGCTGGACGAAGGCGCTGGTGAAGATGATGCGCAGCACGTCGGGGGTGTTGGTGTTCCAGTAGCCGATGCGGATGTCGTAGTCCCACGCCGCTTGCCGGGCAGTGACCTGGGCGTCGCTCATCTGGTCGAGCACCAGCTCCAGGCCGGCCTGGCGGGTGGTGGCCTGCACCTGTTCCCACAAGGTCAGTTCCGACGGCGGCGTGCGCGCGCCGATCAGCACGACGGCGCGCAGCCGCTGTCCGTTCCTGGTGCGGTAGCCCTCGCTGTCACGGCCGGTCCAGCCGGCTTCGTCGAGCAGCCTGGCGGCGCGGGCCGGGTCGTAGTCCTGGCTGTGTTCGAAGTCGCCGCTGTAGAACGGCGTGGCCATGCTCAGCGGGCCACCGGCGCGGGGGAACTCGCCGAAGTACACGCTCTTGAGCGCACCCTCGACATCAGCGCTGCGCACGAATGCCTCACGCACGCGGATATCGTCGAACGGCGCCCGGCGCAGGTTGAAGGTGCCGTTGGTGGGGTTGCCTGGGCGCTGGGCGATGATCAGGTCCACGTCGGGGTTGCGCCTTGCCGCTTCGTGGGATTCCGGCGGCAGCGTTTCGATCACGTCGACCTCACCGGCCTGCAGCGAGGCGAAGCGCACCGAGGGTTCCTGGATGAACTTCCAGACGATGCGGTCGAGGTAGGCCGGGCCTTGGTGCTGCGCAGTCGGTGGTGCCCAGTTGTAGTCCGGGTTGCGCACCAGCTCCACCTGGTTCTGCCGGTCCCAGCGCACCACCTTGAACGGCCCGCTGCCTACCGGGCTTTCGCAGTTCTGGTCACGGCTGCGCAGCAACGCGGTGGGCGACTGTATGCCGAGAAAGCCCTGGGCCAGCACTTCGAGGAAGGCTGCATAAGGCGTGGCCAGCGTTACCTCGGCGGTATATGGATCGATGAATCTCGTGCCGCGGTATTGGCGGATATAGCCGCCGGCGGTGCTGGACTGGGTCTTGGGGTTGGCCATGTGGTCGAGGTTGGCCTTGACCGCTTCGGCATTGAATGGGGTGCCGTCGGTGAAGTGCACGTCGCGGCGCAGGTGGAAGGTGTAGCGCAGGCCGTCTGGGGAGACTTCCCAGCGGGTGGCGAGCCAGGGGCCGATCTGGCCCTTGCTGTCCATGGAGACCAGCGAGTCGAGGTACTGCTGGGCGACGAACACCTGGGGCATGTCGCCGGCCACATGCGGGTCGAGGCAGGTGGGCTCGCGGTCGGTGGCGTAGACCAGGGTGCCGCCCTGCTGTGGCGTGGTGCTTTGCGTGGTGCGCTGCTCGGCTTTTTCGCAGCCGAGCAAGGCCAGTGCGGTGCAGAGCGGGATCAGGGGGAGGATGGGTGAGTTCAAGGGCGCTCCTGCGGGGACTGGGCTTTGGAAGGCCTGTTGCAGGAGTTATGCCGGGTTTAATGGGTTGATTTTGTTGGGTTTTGGTGGCGGGAGGGTGCTGGGGCGGGGGCAAAATGTTGAGGGGGTGTTCGGGGGGCAACAGTGTTCGCCTGAAAAGCGATTGCGCCTATGAAATCGAGCGCCGCCCGCGCGGCGCATCGCGGATAAATCCGCTCCTACAATTTGTTTCGGGCCAATCCCTGCTATGAGGTCACCGCTGTCCGTCTTGTTTGCCCCATTCGTAAAGGACCGGCACAGGCTTACACCGCAATCCGCTCAAACCAGCGAGGCCGCGCAGCCGGCAAATGCGGCACCGCATCGAGCAACGCGCGGGTGTAAGGATGACGTGGCTGCCCGAGCACCTGGGCCGCATTGCCGTGTTCCACCACCCTGCCCCCTTGCATCACCAGCACCTGGTCACTCACCTGCTCCACCACCCCAAGGTCATGGGAAATGAACAGACAAGCCAGGTTCAACTCGGCCTTGAGCTCCGCCAGCAACGCCAGGACCCGCGCCTGCACCGACACATCCAGCGCCGAAACCGGCTCATCCAGCACCAGCACCTTGGGCTTCATGGCCAGTGCCCGGGCAATCGCGATGCGCTGGCGCTGCCCGCCAGACAGCTCCAGAGGGCGGCGATCGAGCAGCCCCACCGGCAACTGCACCCGCTCCAGCAACGCCGCCGCCTCGGTGCGCTGCAAGCCGCGCGGCACACCCGCCTGGGCCAACGCTTCGGTTAACACACGCAACACGGTATAGCGCGGATCAAACGAGGCCAGCGGGTCCTGGAATACGACCTGAATACCCTGGCGGGCCTGGCGCTGCTGGGCGGCGGATAGCGCCAGCCAGTCCTGCCCGGCCACCTGCACACTGCCCTGCTCCGGTCGCTCCAGCCCCAGCAGGATGCGGCCCAGCGTGCTCTTGCCAGAACCGGATTCACCGACCACGCCCAGGGTCTGCCCGGCGCGCAACTGCAGCGACACATCGCTCAGCACCTCACGCGGCTTGCCATCCGGCCCGATGAAAGCCTTGCTCAGGCTGCGTGCCTCCAGCACCAGCGGTTGCTCGTCCACAGCCTCCTCCACCAACGTCAGCGCCGGCACCGCCGGACGCTGGAAATGCACCGCCCGCGCCGCACTCAGCAGGCGTTGGGTGTAAGGGTCCTGCGGGTCCTGCAGGATCTGTTCGACAGTGCCCTGCTCCACCACCACGCCATGGCGCATCACCGCCACCCAATCGGCCAGCCGCGCCACCACGGCCAGATCGTGGCTGACCATCAGCAGGCTGTTGTCGCGCGCGCGCAGTTGTTCCAGCAGGTCGAGGATCTGCGCCTGCACCGTGGCGTCCAGCGCGGTAGTGGGCTCGTCGGCAATCAGCAGGCGCGGCTGGCAGGCAATGGCCGAGGCGATCAAGGCGCGCTGCCGCAGGCCGCCGGACAGCTGCCAAGGGTATTGTCGGGCGCGGACTGCGGGTTCAGGCACGCCGACCTGGCCCAGCAGTTCGAGCACCCGCAAGCGCCGCTGTTCAGCAGACAGGTCAGTGTGCAACAGCAGCGGCTCTTCGATCTCGGCGCCGACGCGCCGCAGCGGATCGAGCGAACCCAGTGCATCCTGCATGACAAAGCCGATACGCCCACCGCGCAATCGCTGCCAGCCGGTTTCATCGACCTGGCGCAAATCCTGCCCGGCAAAAACCAGGCGCTGGGCCTGCACATGGGCACCCGCCCCGGTGAGGCCAACCAGGGTACGCGCCGTCACGCTCTTGCCCGAGCCCGATTCGCCTACCAGCGCCAGGCACTGCCCGGCGTGCAGTTGCAGGTCGACGCCGTGCACCACCGGCACACCGTTGAAGCTCACGCGCAGGTCGCGGATATCCACCAAGGGTGCCGGTTTTTTTTCGAAGATGCTCATGAGGTTCTGCCCTCGCTACGGCGCAGCCAGTCGCGGCCGATGACGGTGATGGAAATGACAGTCAGGGTGATCGCCAACGCCGGCCAGGCCATCAGCCAGGGCGCGTTGGCCATGAAGTTGCGCGCCACCGCCATCATCGCGCCCCACTCGGGCGCCGGCGGGGGCGCGCCGAAGCCTAGGAAGCTCAGCGCGGCGGCAGCGGTAATGGCGCCGCCCAGGCCGATGCAGGCCAGGATCAGCACGGGCTGCACGGCGTTGGGCAGCACGTGGGCCAACACCACCGCCGAGCGCTTGCGGCCGAGCGTGACGGCGGCTTCGACGAAACCGGCATGGCGCAGGGTCAGGGCCTGCGCGCGGACCAGGCGGGCGTAGCGTGGCACCGAGGCGATGCCGACGGCGAGAATCAGGTTACTGGTGCCCTGGCCGAACAGGGTGATGATGACCAGCGCCAGCAACAGGTCGGGGAACGCCAGCAGCACGTCGACGGCGCGCATCAGCAGGTTGTCCAGCCAGGCGGGTGCCAGGCCGGCGACCAGGCCGAGCAGCGTGCCCAGGCCGAGGCCGACCAGGGTGGCGGCCAGGCCGATGTAGAGCGATGGGCGGGCGCCGTGGACCAGGCGGCTGAGGACGTCGCGGCCGTTCTCGTCGGTGCCTAGCCAGAAATGGCTGCTGGGTGGGAGGTAAGCCAGGCGGGCGTCGGCGGCCAGGGGGTCGGTTGGGGATAGCCAGTCAGGGAAGGCTACTGCCAGCAGGAGCAGGGCCAGGATGGACCAGGCCAGCGTCAAGCCGGGGCGAACCTGCCACCTGCTTGTCGCGGTGGTCGGTGACAATGCAATCGCGTTCATATCTGTCCTTCGTTTGTCGCCTGTGCGGGCCTCTTCGCGGGCAAGCCCGCTCCCACAGGGTTACCGCAGGCCCGAACTTGACGGCTTCCTGTGGGAGCGGGCTTGCCCGCGAACAACGGCGCAGCCCTTGCCATGCAGGCTACGGTGCCGGGTTTGGAATACGGCGGTGCACGGCCTGGATCTCGGCCAGCACGTCGTCGCTCAATTGCACATCCAGCGCGCTCAGGTTCTCCTGCAATTGCTGCAAACTGGTCTGCCCGGTGATCGCACTGGCCACGAACGGCTGGCAGATGACGAAGGCCAAGGCCAACTGCGCCGGGGTCAGCCCATGCTCACGGGCAATCTGCACATAGCTGCCAATGGCACTGTTGGCCTCGTCACTGCCATAGCGGTTGAACGTGCGATACACCGACGACAACCGCGAACCCTCCGGCCTGGCCCCGTTCAGGTACTTGCCGGTCAACGCCCCGAATGCCAGTGGCGAATAGGCCAGCAGGCTGACTCCCTCGCGATGGCTGAACTCCGACAGGCCGTTTTCATACAGGCGGTTGAGCAGGCTGTACGGGTTCTGGATGCTGGCGATTCGGGCCAGGCCGTGGTCCTCGCTGTGCCGCAGGAACTGCGCCACGCCCCACGGCGTTTCGTTGGACACGCCGATATGGCGCACCTTGCCGGCCTTGACCTGCTCGTCGAGCACCGCAAGGGTTTCTTCAATGGCAGCGGTTTGCGGGTGGTCGTCGACGTAGGGGTATTCGCGAATGCCGAAGAAGTTGCTGCTGCGGTCAGGCCAATGCAGCTGGTAGAGGTCCAGGTAGTCGGTGTTCAGCCGGCGCAGGCTGCCCTCCAGGGCAGCGACGATGTTCTTGCGGTCGTGGTGCGACAGGCCATCGCGGATATGCGCCTGGCCGCCCGGGTCACGGGCCGGGCCGGCGATCTTGCTGGCGAGGATGAACCTGCTGCGGTTGCCGCGGGCCTTGATCCAGCTGCCAATGTAGCGCTCGGTGGTGGTCCAGGTTTCGGCGCGGGTGGGCGTGGGGTACATCTCGGCAGTGTCGATGAAGTTGATGCCGGCAGCGATGGCAGCGTCCAGTTGCTGGTGGGCGTCCTGTTCGCTGTTCTGGTGGCCCCAGGTCATGGTGCCGAGGCTGAGCAGGCTGACCTGGAGGTCGGTGTGGCCGAGTGGGCGGTAGCGCATGGGTGCATCCTGATGAATGGGTTTCGGGTTTGAGATCCTGGGGCTGCCTTGCAGCCCATCGCCGGCAAGCCAGCTCCCACAGGATCACCACAGGTTCCAGGCTTGCGCGGTACCTGTGGGGCTGGCTTGCCGGCGCTTGGGGCGCACAGCGCCCCTAAGCAGCGAACTGGTTCTGTGCCTTGGGCAAGCCCAGGTGCTCACGCAGGGTGGTGCCGGTGTATTCGGTACGGAACAGCCCGCGCTTCTGCAGCAACGGCACCACCTCCTCGACGAACACCCGCGCTCCGGACGGGAACATGTCGGGCATGATGTTGAAGCCATCTCCCGCCCCGGCCAGGAACCACTCGGCCAAGGTGTCGGCGACCTGCTGCGGCGTGCCGACCGCCAGTCGGTGCCCGACCAGGATCCGCCGCGACAACTGGCGAATGGTCAGGTTCTCGCTGCGCGCCAGGTTCAGCTGGGCCTCCAGAAACCCATGGGACCCGCGCTCGAAGTCCGCCACCGCGCCAATCCGCGCCCAGGGCAATGGCGCATCCGGGTCCAGTTCGCTGGCGTCGATGCCGATGCGCCCCGCCACCTGCTGCAGCAGGCCATGCTCGCCATGCCAGGCATTGAGCTGGTCAAACCGTGCATGGGCTTCAGCCTCGGTACTGCCGATCACGGTCGACAGGCCCGGCATGATCTTCAGGTGCCGAGGGTCACGCCCCCAGGCCTTGGCGCGGGCTTTCATCTCCTGGTAGAACGCCTGGCCGTCGGCCAAGGTGGTCTGGGTGGTGAAGATCGCGTCGGCATAGCGTGAACCGAGTGCCTTGCCACCTTCGGAGGACCCGGCCTGCACCAGCACCGGCCGCCCTTGGGGCGAGCGTGGCAGGTTGAGCGGGCCCTTGACCTGAAAGTGCTTGCCCTGGAAGTCCAGGGTATGGACCTTGCGCGGGTCGGCGAAACGGCCACCGGCGCGGTCGCCGATGATCGCGTCGTCTTCCCAGCTGTCCCACAGTTTCAGGGTCACCTCGACGAACTCTTCGGCACGCCCGTAGCGGTCGACATGCAGCGGCGCGCCGGCCAGGCCGAAGTTCTGCGCCGCTGCGTCGCCGGCATTGGTGACCACGTTCCAGGCCGCGCGGCCGCCGCTGATGTGGTCCAGCGAGGCGATGCGCCGGGCCAGGTTGAACGGTTCGTTGTAGGTGCTGGAGCAGGTGGCAATCACGCCGATGCGCTCGGTGGCGGCCGCCACGGCGGTAAGCAGCACGGTCGGCTCCAGGCGCCCGCCGGGTTGCGCGGACACATCCGGCGGCAATGCCGGGCCATCGGCGAGGAAGATCGCATCCAGGCAGCCGCGCTCGGAAATACGCGCAATGTCGCGGTAGTAGTTGACGTCGATATAGGCGTCGAGTGCTGCCTCACCCTGGCGCCAGGCGCCGGCATGCGAGCCGAAGCCAAGGATGTTCATGCCCAGGCTCATCTGTTTGGTACTCATGCGGGTTCTCCTGTTCAGACCGCGCTGGCTTCGTCGCCGCTGCCCTGGCCTTGGCTGGCGGCAGCGTGGCGGGCGCGCCAGGCCTGGGCCGGGCTGATGCCATTCAGGTAGTAATCACCCAGCGCCTGCTCGCGGTAGATCGCCGGGTTGTGCGAAGCCAAGGTGCGCGCGTTGCGCCAGTGGCGGTCGAGGCGCCGGGTGTTGCTGGTGGCCGAGGCGCCGCCGACTTCGAACAGCAAGGTGCTGGCCTGCAGCACTTGCGGCAGGACAATCTGCTGGGCCTGGAAGGCGTGGATTTCGGCGTCCGTATACAGCTGCTCGGGTACCTCACCCTGCTGCCCGGCTTCAAACACTGCCTGCAGGCTCTGACCCACGGCGCTGACCTGCGCCTCGGCGGCGAAGGCCAGGCTCGACAGCCGACCGATCACCGCCTGCACCAGCGGGTCGGCGGCCGGCTGCGACTGCCCCGGCACGCCGAAGGCGCGGGTGCGGCCCTGGACGAAAGCCACGGCATCGGCCAGCACCGCGCGGCTGATGCCGGCCAGCGTCGCCAGGTGCACGGCCTGGTAGAACGCGGTGAGGTAGGATTCGGCGCGCAACTCGCCCTTGGCGAAGCGGCGCAGCAGGTGCTCCGGCTGCACCTTCACCTGGGTGAAACGCGTGGTGCCGCTGCCGGTCAGGCGCTGGCCAAAGCCATCCCAGTCATCGACCCGCTCCACGCCCGGCGCACGGGTCGGCACGGCCAGGCTGACGAAGTCGTCACCCTGGTTGGCCACCGCCGCGACCCAGTCGGCGTAGAGGGTGCCGGTGCAGTAGTACTTTTCACCGTCCAGGCGCAAACCGCCCTCGCCCTCGCTCAGCTGCACGGTATTGCCGGTGCTGTCGGTGCGCTCGGCCATGGCCGCGCCCCACAGCTCACCGGCCACCACGCGGGCGAACCAGTAGTCCTGGGAAGCCGCGTCGTTGGACGACAAACGCCCTTCGACAAAGCCGAAGTGGGCGCGGAAGATCTGTGGCAGGTTGGAATCGGCCTGGCCCAGGCGCACCAGTTGCCGCAGCAGCTGCGGCAAGCTCGCGCCAAGGCCTCCGTGGCTACGCGGCACGCGCAGGGCGCCAAGGCCTGCTTCGCGCAACCAGGCCACCGGCTCATGGGCCAGGGTGCGCTGCTGCTCGCGGGCCACCGCGCCTTCGGCGATGCGTGCGTAGATCGGCGCAAAGCGCTCATCCAGTTCGGCGTCGGTAATCAGGGTTTGACTCATGACGGTTCCTTTCTCGTGAATTCAGGGGCGCGCGGTGCGCGGGTCGATGGCATGGGTCGCCAGGTCCACCAGCAGGTTGACCAGCACATAGATGGCCGCAGCCAGCAGGGTCACGCCGAGCACCAGCGGCACATCCTTGGTGGCTGTGGCGTCGAGCATCAGGCGGCCGATGCCTTGCCGACCAAACAGCAGTTCAAGCACCACGGCGCCGCCGAGCAGGCTGGCGAACACGTAGCCGGCCAAGGTCACCAGCGGCACCAGGGCGTGGCGCAGGGCATGGCGCAAGCGCACGGCGGTGTCACCCATGCCGCGGGCGCGGGCCTGGGTGATGAAGGGTTGCTCCAGCACCTGCTCCAGCGCCTGGCGCAGCACCTGGGCCAGCACCGCCGCGATTGGCAGCGCCAGGGCCAGGCTCGGCAGCACCAGCGAGCGCCAGCCGCTCGAACCGGACGGCGGCAGTACATGGAAGTAGAAGGCGAAGGCCAGCAGCAGCACGGTCCCGATCACGAAGTTGGGCGCCGATGACAGCACCAGTTCGATGCCCGACACCAGCGCCCGCAGGCGCCGCCCACGGTTGGCGGTGAGCAGTGCCGAGGCCAGCGCCAGCAGCACGGCCAGCACGGCCGCGCTGCTGGCCAGGGCCAGGGTCGCGCCGGCCTGCTCGGCAATCGCCTGGCCGACCGGAATGCGCAGCCGGTACGACTCGCCCAACTCGCCCTGGGCCAGACGCAGCAGGTACTGGCCGTACTGCACCCACAGGGGTTGATCGAGGCCGTACTCGGCGCGCACCTGGGCCAGCATCGCTGCGCTCGGCATGGCATCCGGGCCGCCAAGAATCGCCAGCGCGGTGTCGCCGCCGCTGTGCTGCATGCCGAGGAAGGTCAGGCTGGCCGCGGCCCACAGCACGATCACGCCGTCTCGCAGGCGGCGCAGCAAGGTCGCCAGCACGTTCATGGTTGCTCCTTTTGCGATGCTCGAGGGTCCAGCCACACGCTGGTGAACAAGGGAACGTTGTGCGAGCCGTCGAACAGCACGCCGCCGACCGCGTTGCGGTAGGCCAGGAGCATCTGGCTTTCCACCGACGGCACGGCCGGCACGGTCTGGCCCAGGCGCTGCTGGGCCTGGCGATACAGGGCGCGGCGCTGCGCCGGGTCAGTGCTGCGCCGGGCTTCGCCGAGCAGCTGGTCGAGGTGGCTGTCACGGAAGTGGCCGACGTTCTGGCCGATCATCCGGGCGCTGGGGATCGACTGGCTGTGATAGAGGATGTACAGGCCGTCGGCAGTGTTGGTGTGCCAATAGCCGCCGCCGAGGGCATCGAAATGGCCGAGGTAGCGCAGCTCCATGACCTTGCTGATCGGCAGCAGCTCGATGCGCAGGTCGAAGCCGACCTTGCGCAGGTCGGCCTGGGCCGCGACCGAGACATTGGCCGGGAACGCCGGGTTGTCGTAGGTCAGCAAGGTTGCCCCAAGACGCTGGCCGTTGCGGGTGCGATAGCCCTGGGCATCTCGCCCGGTCCAGCCGGCGGCATGGAGCAGGCGCGCCGCTTCAGCCGGGTCGAAGGCCAGCGCATCGCGCGCCACCGGGTCGTAGCCGGGGGTGTTCACGGCGAGAAAGTCACCCTTCGCCAGGTACTCGCCGAAGCCGGAGATCCACGCCAGGCCGTCGCGGTCGATGGCCTTGGCCACGGCTTGGCGCACCCGCACGTCATCGAACGGCACGCGCTCGACGTTGAACGTGATGCTGCGCGCCGGGTTGCCCTTGCGGATGCGGTTGCGCAGGGTCAGCTGCGGGTTGGCGCGGATCGCCGTGGCGTTCTGCGCCGGGGCGTCCAGGGCCATGTCGTTGTCGCCTGCTTCCAGCGAGGTGTAGCGGATCATCGCTTCGGGCACGTAGCTCAACTCGATGCCGTCGAGGTAGGCCTCGCCTGGGTGGTTGATCACCGGCGGTGCCCAGCCGTAGCCCGGGCGGCGGGTGAAACTGGCGCGCTGGTCACGCACCCAGTCGGTCAGCACGAACGGCCCGGTGCCGATCGGCTGGCTGGCGATGGTCGCGGGCGCCTCGATGATTTGCCGTGGCGAGATCATCCCCAGCCAGGCTTGCGACAGCACATCGAGAAACGGCGCATAGGGTGCGCGCAAGGTGGCCTCGAAGGTGAATGCATCGACCACCCTGCCCTGCAGGTACGGCGCGATGTAGGCAGCGGCCAGTGGCGACTTGGTCTTCGGGTCGCGCATGTGTTCGAGGTTGACCCGCACCGCCTCGGCGTCGAAGCGCTCGCCATCGCTGAAGGTGACGTCGTCACGCAGGTGGAAGGTGTAGGTCAGGCCGTCAGCGCTGATCTCCCAGCTTTTCGCCAGCCACGGCGTGAGGCTGCCGTCTTCGGCCTGGTAGACCAGGCAGTCGAAGAGGATGCGGCCCATCCACTGCATGTTGCCGTTGGACAACGCGTGGATATCGAAGCTGCCGGCGTCGGTCGCTGCCGACACGCGCAAGGTGCCGCCACGCTGGCCGGCCTGCTGCTCGACGAAGTCGCTGGCCGGGTAGCGCATCACGCCGTTCACTTCGCTGACCGCTTCGCCCTTGAGGGTGCCCTGGGCCGGTGGCGGCGTGGCGGGTGAACAGGCGGTAACTAACAGCGCACTGGCCAACAGGCATGAATTGAATAATCGGACATTTGGCTGCACAGCGGGCTCTTTATATAGACGACTACATAAAACGCTGTTGCAGTTGTCGTGCCAGCCCTAAAACCTCGCTTTTATTGAAGTTACTTAAAAGCCGCGGACTGAATAATCATACAAACTGTTCCACCCCTGTTGGGCTGACAACACTCAACCCTGTGGGAGCCGCGCTTGCCGGCGATGGGCCGCGAAGCGGCCCCAGGGTTTCAAGGTTGTTGCATAAATTGCCGGGTCCGCTTCGCGGCCCATCGCCGGCAAGCGCGGCTCCCACAGGGATCGGCCAGCTTTAAGAAAGTTGAGCATGCACTGTTCAAACAGCGACAGGTGTTCAACAAAACTCGCTATTTCGTTCAGCACTTCACACTGAAACTTCCGCAATCACAGCAAGTTCCGGGCTTTTGCCAGCTGGCACAGAAACTGCTCTTACCGGTTTCGACAGGCCTGACTATTCCCATAGAACGCCGAGGACCCAAGATGACTTTCAAGGAATACAACGATGCGTGCCATTCAACTCAATCCACTGCGCCTGACCGTGGCCACGGCCCTGCTGGCCCCGGTCACGGTACTGGCCGCTGACCCGACCCTGGGCACGGTGACCGTACAGGCCGCCAAGCAGACTGAAGTGCAACAGGCCGCCAGCGCCCTCGCCGAAGTGCCCGGCGGCACCAGCGTGGTCGACAGCGAAGAGGTCGCCAAAGGCCGCACCGCCACCCTGCAGGACACCCTGGCCTACCAGCCCGGCGTGTTCGTGCAGTCCACCGGCGGCAACGACGCGGCGAAGATCTCGATCCGTGGCTCTGGCGCCAACACCTCGCCCGGCTACTTCCGCGAAGGCATCAAGTTCCTTTTCGACGGCCTGCCGCTGACCGGCCCCGGCGGCACCCCGTATGAATTCCTCAACGCCAGCGGCGTCAACTACACCGAGATCCTGCGCGGCGCCAACGCCTTCCAGTACGGCGCGCTGACCCTCGGTGGCGCGGTCAACTTCGTCAACCACAGCGGTTACAGCGCCCCCGGCCTGCGCGTGCGCGCCGAGGCCGGCAGCTACCACTACCAGAAACAGAGCATCAGCTACGGCGGCGTCGAGGGCGGCCTGGACTACTACCTGCAAGCCGACAACTACCGCAACGACGGTTACCGCGACTACAGCCTGTCGAAAAGCTCCGGCATCGTCGCCAACGCCGGCTACCGCTTCAACCCGAAGCTGGAAACCCGCCTGTTGCTGCGCTACCGCGACGAAACCCACAACGACCCCAGCGCCACTACCCTCGACAATGCCCTGCACCACCCGCGCCGGGCCAGCGCCACCGCCGAAAGCAGCGGCGCTGGTGCGCGCCGCCCAGGCAGCATCTGGGTCGGCAGCAAGACCACCTACACCTTCGACGACGATGCGCGGCTGACCTTCGGCCTGTCGTACCACGACTACCGCCACACCAACAGCCCGCGCAGCCCGAGCAACCCCAGCTACTGGGACTGGCACGACCTCGGCCTGCTGCTGGGCTATGACCGCGTCGACTACCTGTTCGGCCACGAGAGCCGCAGCAACATCGCCTTCACCTCGACCCAGCACCTGCGCGGTGGGGTGAATTCGGCCAACGGCAACAAGGTGTCGCTCAAGCAGGTCAACTACAAGGATTCTTTCGACCGGGTGATCGCCCTGGGCAACGACATCAACCTGGTCGACAACCTGTGGCTCACCAGTGGCGTGTCGTTCATCAACGTGCGGCGCAAAGTCAACATCGACTACGCGGTGAACCCCAACACCACCACCTTCCCGCAGCATGTCGACTACGACAACTGGAGCGTCGCCCCGCGTATCGGCCTGCGCTACGAGATCAGCCCCGAACTGCAGGTGTTCACCAACTTCAGCCGCAGCATCGACCCGCCCGCCTCATGGGAATACTCCGGCTCCGGTCCGACACTGCCGTACATCCGCCCGCTGGTGGAACAGAAGGCCAACACCTTCGAGGTCGGCATCAAGGGTTCGCACGGCATCTTCGACGGCAGCCTGGCGCTGTACCGCTCATGGATCCACGACGAGCTGCTGAACGTGCAGATCATCCCTGCCACCTCTACCTCGGCGGCGGTGACCGGTGCATTCAACGCCTCACCGACCATTCACCAGGGCGTCGAGGCCGGGCTCAACACGCGCCTGTGGGACAACCCCCAGGGCGACCTGGTGCGCTGGCGCCAGTCGTATACCTACAACGATTTCTACTACCGGCATGACGACACCTTCGGCGACAACCAGCTGCCGGGCGTGCCCAAGCACATCTACCAGGGCGAGTTGCAGTACCAGGACCACAGCGGCTGGTACACCGGGGTCAATGTCCAGTCAGCGTCGCGCACGGCGGTGGACTACGCCAACAGCCTATATGCGCCGTCGTACACGATCTGGGGGGCGAACCTGGGGTATGAGGCGCCGAAGGGCAACTGGAAGGTCTCGCTGGACCTGAAGAACCTGGCGAACAAGGCGTACGTGACGGCGGTGACACCGGTGTACAACGCGCGCGGGCTGGATACCGCATCGTTCTGGCCGGGTGACGGGATCGGGGCTTATGTGGGGGTTGAGGTGAGGTACTGATAGCTGCTTTTGCAGGGCCGGCCTCTTCGCGGGGCAAGCCCGCTCCCACAGGATGACCACAGTATTCAATGCTGTGATGTACCTGTGGGAGCGGGCTTGACCCGCGAAGAGGCTGGTACTGGCTTACGCCTTCCGAGGCATCAGATCATAGGGATGCTTCCACCCCGGCAATGCCTGGATCCGCTGTTTCCACGCCTCGATATGGCTGAACTCGGTCAGCACGATGCCGGTATCCTCTGGCATGAACACATACCCCGCCAGCGACAGGTCGGCGATGGTCAGCCGCTCGCCGACCATGAACGGCGTCTTCGCCAGGTGCGCGTCGACAACCCGGTACGCCGCCGTGGCGCGCTCGCGCAGGAAGCCGGTGACTTCGGTCTCGGCCGTCTGCTTCAGGCACAGCAGGAAGCGCAGCGCCGCGTAATAGCTGGTGAACTTGTGGTTGTCGAACAGCATCCAGCGCCAGATCTCGCGCTTCTCGTTGTCGTCGCGCGGGCCGAACTGGCCGGTGCGCTCGGCAAGGTATTCGAGAATCAGCGCCGACTGAGTCAGCCGCTGCCCAGCGTGCTCCAGCACCGGCACTTCACCCTGCTCGTTGACCTCGTTTCGCCATTGCGGGTCGCGGGTCTGGCCGTTGAAGAAATCGACGAACACCGGTTGCCAGTCCTGGCCAGTGAGTTCGAGCATCAGCGCAGCCTTGTAGGCGTTGCCGGATTCAGCGAAGCAATGCAGCGTGTATTCGGACATGAGGTGACCTTCAGTTTCCTTTGAATGATCGACAGGCCCACGCGGGGCTAACACAGACTACACAAAAGTATGCTTAGATGCGCCGATCAACCCGCCAGGAAGGCCCGCAATGCCCTACCCCACGTTGCCCCGTACCTTGTCCACCCCGCGCACGTTGCTGGTCCGCCCTGCGCCGGCCTTTGCCCAGCAGCTGCAACAGGCCCTGATCGACAGCTACCCCCTGCACCAACCATTCCTGGCCTGGGCCAAGCCTGACTGGACCTTGAATGAAGTGCGCGACAGCCTGCAACTGAGCGCCGAGGAATTCCTCGACCCGGCCAAGGAAAAGCGCTATTTCGTGCTGGCCGCAGACAGCGGCGAGGTGATCGGCTGCATCGGCCTGCGCCCTGGCAATGACGAGTATGAAGTGGGCTATTGGGCGAACCGCGCCAGCAGTGGCCAGGGCCTGATGCGCGAAGCGCTGACCTGCCTGCTGGATGCCGTGGATGCCCCGGTGTGGCTGACCACCGACATCGACAACCACGCCAGCCAGCGCCTGGCCGAACGTGCCGGGTTCGTGGCGGCCGGCAGCCTGCTGACCGAAATCGACCCAAGTACCCCACGGCCGCTGTACCGCCGCAACCCCGCTGGACGCAGCTGAGCCCGACTACATAAGCGAACGACAAGGGATAGAGCGTTACGCCGTCAGGCAGCGCCAGCACGTTCAAGCCAGGCAGATGCCATTCACTTCTTGCGCTGCATCCAGGCTGCGCCCAGGCCACTCAGGCAGATGATGGCAATGCCCAGCAAGCTCGCGCTGTCGGGCACCTGTCCATAGATCAGCAGCCCCAGCAACCCGGCAAACACGATCTGGCAGTAGCTGAACGGTGCCAGCAGCGCGGGCGCGGCATGGCGGAAGGCCTGGGTCAGCAGCAGGTGCGCACTCATGCCGAATCCGCCCAGGGCCAGCATCAGCAGCGCATGGTCCCAGCGCGGTACTTCCCAGAAGAACGGCACCAGCGCACTCATCACCAAGGTGTTGCACAGCCCGGCGTAGAAGTTGCTGGTGGTCGGGCTGTCGTAAGCTGCCAGGATGCGCGTGAGCAACTGGTAGAAGCAGAAGCCCAGCGCCGAACCGAACGGGTACAGGATGGCCGGTGTGAACATCGCGCCACCGGGGTGCACCACCACCAGCACACCGATGAAGCCCAGTACCACCGCCACCCACTGCCCAGCTGTCACCCGCTCCTTGAGCAACGGCGCCGACAGCGCAGTGACCAGCACCGGCGCGAGGAAGTTGACCGAGGTCGCCTCGGCCAGCGGCAGGTACTGCAGGCCGGTGGTGAACAGCAGGCTGGTGCTCAGCAGGCTCAGCGCGCGCAAGGTCTGCAGCACCGGGCGACGGGTGCGCAGCACATTGAGGCCCGACTTGGGCAGGAAGATCCCGGCCATCAACAGCGTGTGCACCACATAACGGGCCCACACCACCATGACGATCGGGTACAGGCCACCGAGGAACTTGGACAAGGCATCGTGGCTGGCGAACAGGAACGTCGCCACCACCACCAGGGCGATGCCGCGCAGGGGTTGGTTGACTCCGGACAGCGGTGTGCTGGAACTCATGGCGTTCTCGACGGTGGCGCGGCTGCATGCTGCGCCAGGGGAAGGTGCGACAGCACGGATTCTAGAAGAGATACGACGACTTGAGGAAGATCATTTCCACGCTTTGCATGGGACCTATGCCATTCCGTTCGCTGATCGACCACTTTCCACCCCCGCTGCATGGTCCGTGCCCGGCAAAACGCGCACCATCGATGACGGACCCTCGACCACGAACAAGGAGTTTTCATGCAACGGCTCACCACCCGCAACGGCCTCGACCTGCCCTGCATCGGCCTGGGCACCTGGCCGATGACTGGCGACGAATGCACCCGTGCCGTGCACCAGGCGCTGGAGCTGGGTTACCGGCACGTCGACACGGCCACCGCCTACAACAATGAGGCTGCCGTCGGCCAGGCCCTGCGCGACAGCAGCGTGCCGCGCGAGCAGATCCACCTGACCACCAAGGTCTGGTGGGACCGCCTGGAGCCAAAAGCCATGCGCCAGTCGCTGGAAGACAGCCTGCGCGCGCTGGGCACCGAGCAGGTCGACCTGTTCCACATTCACTGGCCCGGCAAGGACTGGGACCTGGCCCGCAGCATCGAAACCCTGGTGGCCCTGCGCGATGAAGGCAAGGCGCGCAGCATCGGCGTGGCCAATTTCCCGCTCGGCCTGCTGCGCAAGGTGGTCGAGGAGCTGGGCGCGCCGCTGTCGGCGATCCAGGTCGAATACCACGTGTTGCTCAACCAGCAACCGCTGCTCGACTACGCCCGCCAACATGACCTGCTGCTGACCGCCTATACCCCGCTGGCCCGTGGCCGTGCGGCGGAGCAGGCGGTGATCCGCGAGATCGCGCGCAAGCATGGCGTGCTGCCGAGCCAGGTGGCGTTGAAGTGGTTGCTGGACCAGGATGGCGTGGCGGTGATTCCCAAGGCCAGCAGCCGGGAGAACCAGCTGGCCAACCTGGCGGCGCTGCAGGTGCGGCTGGATGATGCCGACCGGGCACTGATTGCCGGGTTGCCGAAGAATCAGCGGGTGGTCAGCCCGGACTTTGCGCCGGACTGGAATAGCTGAGTCCTGTTGCGGCCCCTTCGCGGGCAAGCCCGCTCCCACAAGTA
Source organism: Pseudomonas sp. NPDC089428 (assembly GCF_044749325.1). Classification (NCBI taxonomy): domain Bacteria; kingdom Pseudomonadati; phylum Pseudomonadota; class Gammaproteobacteria; order Pseudomonadales; family Pseudomonadaceae; genus Pseudomonas; species Pseudomonas sp. NPDC089428. The sequence goes on along the minus strand of NZ_JBIVHT010000001.1, from coordinate 620,125 downwards.
CTGCACAAGCCTTACAGACCGTGGTGCCCCTGTGGGAGCGGGCGTGCCCGCGAAGGGCTGCAAAGCACCCCCCCAAGGCCCACGAACGACTACACAGAGACCTGCTTCAACCGCTCGCTGGCTGGCGCCGGGCGCCCATACAGGTAGCCCTGGAAGTGCGAACACCCTTCCGCCCGCAGCCGCTGCATCTGTTCCTCCGACTCCACCCCTTCGGCCGTGGTCTTGATCATCAGGCTGTTGGACAGCTCGGTAATCGCGCGAATGATCGACATCGCCTCGCGGCTGTCGCACATGTCATGCACGAACGACTTGTCGATCTTGATCCGGTCGAACGGGAACGAACGCAGATACCCCAGCGACGAATAACCGGTGCCGAAGTCATCCAGCGAAATCGACACGCCCAGGTCCTTCAGCGCGCGCAGGGTACGCACGTTTTCCTCGCTATTGCCCAGCAGCACCGACTCGGTGATCTCCAGCTCCAGGCGCTGCGGCGCCAGCCCCGAGTCGGCCAGGGCCAGGGTCACGGTGTGCACCAGGTTGGCGTTCTTGAACTGCACCGGCGACAGGTTCACCGACACGGTCTGCTCGGTCCCCCAGCTGGCCGCCTCCTGGCAGGCCAGGTTCAGTGCCCGGGTGCCAAGTTCGTGGATCAGCCCGGTTTCCTCGGCGATGGGGATGAAGTCCATGGGCATGACCATGCCCCGGGTCGGGTGCTCCCAGCGCAGCAGCGCTTCGTAGCCGGTCACGCTGCTGGTCTGCTGATCCACCACCGGCTGGTAGTGCAGGTGCAACTGCCCCAGGTGCAGGGCGGTGCGCAGGTCGGTTTCCACCAGGCGGCGCTGGCGGGCGGCGACATCCAGTTCGAGGTGGAAGCATTCGTAGCGGTTGCGGCCGTTGCGCTTGGCCTCGTACAAGGCCATGTCGGCGTAACCGAGCAGTTGTTCGGCCTGGTCGTTATCCTCGGGGGCAATGGCGATACCGATGCTGACACCCACCGAGAACTGGTGGCCCTCGATCTGGAACGGCGGGCAGATCGCCTCGATCAGACGCTTGGCGGTGCTGCAGGCGGCTTCGCGGCTGTCCAGGTGAGTCAGCACCACGGCGAATTCGTCACCGCCCAGCCGGGCCAGGGTGTCGTGCTCGCGCAGCTCGCGGCGCAGGCGCTTGCCCAGCGCGCGCAGCAGCTTGTCACCGAAGGCATGGCCGAGGGAGTCGTTGATGTTCTTGAAGTTGTCCAGGTCCAGGCACAGCGCAGCGGTGAGCTTTTCGTTCTCCTGGCCGCGCACCAGGGCCTGCTTGAGGCGCTCATGGAACAAGGTGCGGTTGGGCAGCCCGGTGAGCGCGTCGTGGTGGGCCATGTGGTGGATCTGCGCGTGGGCGGCCAGCTCTTCGGTGGCGTCTTCGGCGACGAACAGCACGTAATCGGCCTGGCCCTCGCATTTCTGGCTGAGCAAGGCGCGGCTGCGCAGGGTGCGCGGGCCACAGGCGGTATCGACCCGGGTTTCGGCGGCAAAGCCTTTGCTGCTGCGTGCACCGCGGCTGAGCTGGGTTTCCAGGTAGTCCGCCGCGGCCGGCGCCAGGCACTCACCGGGCGTGTGGCCGATCATCGGCTTGCCACCGCCACCGAACAGGCGCTCGGCTTGCTGGTTGGCGAGCAGAATGCGCTGGCTTTCAAGGTCCTGGACGATGACGCTGGCGGGGATGTTGGCGATCACCGAGTCGAGGAACTGCGACAGGTTGGCCATTTCCTGGCTGTATTGCTCGGCCAGCTCCTTGGCCTGCAGCAGCTCCAGCTCCTGCTGGCGACGTTCGGAAATGTCGCGGGTCACCTTGGCGAAGCCGACCAGCTGGCCGTTATCGTCACGAACCGCCTCGATCACCACATGGGCGTGAAAGGCCGTGCCGTCCTTGCGCAAGCGCGCACCGATCTCTTCAAAGCGGCCGGTGCTACGGGCCTGCTCCAGGTTCTGCTGCGGCAAGCCGGCGGCGCGCTCGGTTTCGCTGTAGAACAGCGAGTAATGCTGACCGACGATTTCTTCGGCGCGGTAGCCTTTGGCCCGCTGGGCGCCGGGGTTCCAGTTGGCGACAATACCGTCAGGGGTGAGCAGGTAGATGGCATAGTCCACCACGCTCTGGATCAACAGCCGGTACATGATGTCGGGGCTTGAGACTAGCGACATGAAATTTACCTGAACCTGCGACGTGCACGAAAGGAGCCCCGGGCCAGAGGGGCCGGGTCTTGAAAAGCCGTGCTGGCATTATGCCTTGCGAGTCGATTTTGTGAAGTGGGTCACATAATTTTGCCGCATCAGCCCGCCGTCAGTGGAGGACGGAAGACACCTGGTAGGTGAGCAGGTCCGGCTCGTCGTCGGGGAAAATCTGCTGCACCGGCCGTTGCAACTGAGCCACCACGGCCTTGCAGAATGCCACTGCAATCGGGTCCAGGGCGTAGCACCGCAGCAGCCAGTCGCCGGGGCTGGAGAGCAACTGGTTGGCCACCGCGCGGCCGATGCCCTGGCGCCGATAGCGCTTGAGGATGAACAGGTCGGCCAGTTCCAGCGCCTCGATGCCGGGTAACTCGCTGCGCTCGACCAGCACGAAACCGGCGATGAAACCGTCCACCAGCACCAGGCTGGCGCTCCAGCCCGGGGACTGCCAGTAGCGCTGCAGGTGCTCTTCGTGGATGTAGAAACGGCCGTCCACCTCGACATCCTCCTGCTCCCAGTCGGAGGACTCATAGGCGTAGAACTGATAGAGGTTACGGATCAGTTCGGCCTGGTCGGGGGTGGTGGGCAGCAGTTCGATGGGCGGCATGGCGCGGAGGGCTCAGGGAAAAGGCCATTCTAAGGCTTTTGTTTTACCTGTGACGGCCAATTCGCGGGTAAACCCGCTCCCACAGGTTCGTCATTGGGCTAAGTTCTGCACAGTACCTGTGGGAGCGGGTTTACCGGCGAATTGGCCGTCACAGGCTTATGCCACTGCCGCCACAGCCTCGATCTCCACCAGCATGCCATCCAGCGCCAGGCGCGGCACCGGTATCAGCGTGCACGTCGGTTTCATGCACCCTCCCCAAGCCCGATCCGCCTCGGCCACCCATTGCGCCAACCGCGCCTCGCTGTGATCGACAATGAGCAACGTCAGCTTGAACACCTGTGCCAACTCTGCCCCCTTCGAGGCCAGTGCAGTCTGCAGATTGGCCAACGCCTGGCGGGCCTGTTCAGCGAATTCGGGGGAAAGCTGCCCAGCGGCATCCTCCCCGCCCTGCCCGGCGATAAACAGCAGCCGGCTGCCGGCGCTGACCTCGGCCACGTGGGAATAGGCATTGGCACTGGGGTCGTACAGGCCTTGTGGATTGGACAGTTGAAATGCGCGGGTCATGGAACGCTCCTTCGTGTGAATGAGCGTCCGAGTCTGTTGGCTCGAGTTAGGTAGAGGTCAAGATGCCGTAGGAAATTTCTTTATTACTGTACAGAAGCTCAACACCGCGTATGTAGGATTGCGCCGCGCAGTTCGCTAGATTGCAGTTCCCGGCACGGAGGCCAGAGCCGCGGCGCAGCGCCGCTTCACTGAAGGAAAAGCCATGAGCAAGCCCTACGCGTTTCAACTCGCCTACACCATCAGCCCTGTGAACAATGAACACGAAGGTGACGCCGCTGTAGCGCGTGCCCACCTGCGTGAAAAGATGGGCTGGAAGACCGTCGGCAAAGTCGAAACCACGCTACACGGTGAGCTGGTCCTGTCTCCAGGTACGGCTGATGAAAAACGCCGAGAAGCCGGCAAGTCGATGCGTACCCTCATCCGTGCCCAGTTCAAGGCACTGGAGGTGGAGAACACGGTCAGCTTTGCCGGCAGCCTGATGGTCAGCGGCCTTGACCCGGCCATCAAGATCGGCATTACCCCCGACTGAGGCACCCGGTATCAGGCGCCCCGCGCCTGATACCGCCGCCGTCATTTTTCCTGCAGCACCGCCCTGCCCTTCACCGCCCGCGGCCCGCGCCAGGCCCAGAACAGCAACCCCGGGAACGGCGCATAGACCACGAACACGATCCACAGCATCTTGCGCTCTGCACGCCGTTCGCTACCGATGATGTGCCAGATGGCGAAGATCTCCAGCAGGATGACCAAGGCCGCGACCATGATCCAGATCGTTCCGATTTCCATAAGCACTCTCCCGTTGGCATGTAAGGGGTTGGGTTGCTGCCAGCGGTGAGGGTTCATTCGGATTTGCTATCGGTGCAGGGCTTGGGATACCGCGTTGACGAATACCGCGTCCTCGTCATACAGGCGGTAGCTATTGCGCAAACCGATCACCCCAGTGGCCTACGACATCGTGCATAAGCCGGACCAGCGGCATGCAGACGGCGAAATCTTGCCTATCGTTTAAAGTCCCACCGGACGAAGAGCGTCTTGCCATGGATATCAATACGCTGTTTGCGCAGTTGCACACCCTCCCCAGCATTCCCCAGGTGGCCCTGGAGCTGGTCCAGCAATTCGACAACCCCCACGAAAGCCTCGAGAAGGTCGCGCGCAGCATCGAGCGCGACCCGGTGATCGCCGCCAAGGTGTTGCGCCTGGCCAACTCGGCGCGCTTCAAGGGTGCCCGTGAGTCCGCCAGCATCGAGGATGCGGCGATGCGCCTGGGCTTCAACGTGCTGCGCACGCTGGTGCTGGCGTCGGCCGTGACCGGGGCTTTCAAGTCGGCGCCTGGCTTCAACCTCAAGGTGTTCTGGGGGCGTAGCTTCCAGGTTGCCAGCATCAGCCGCCTGCTGGCCCGCCAGGCCGGGCTTGACGGTGAAGTGGCATTCACCTGCGGGGTCATGCACGACATCGGCGAGCTGTTGATCCAGACCGGCGCGCCGGAATACGCCGCACGCATCAAAGGGGCCAGTGGCACCACCGGCCGCGCTGCCAGCGAAACCCAGCAACTGGGCTTCGGCTACCCGGAAGTCGGCGCCGAGCTTGCCAAGCGCTGGAACCTGCCGCAGACCTTGCAGGCGGCCATCCGTTACCAGGCGCAACCACACCTGGCGCCCGATGGCCAGCCCTATGCAAGGGTCATCGCCCAGGCGATGGAGGTGTTCGATGCGCTGGAGCAGCATGGTGGGCCGACCGACGAAGCACGCGATGCCCTGGGCGGCCCGCTGTTCGAGGAGGTCGACCTTGACTTGCTGTTTGAAAAGCTGCCGTTCCTGCTGGAGCAGGACAAGGCCTTCACCGACTACCTGGCCTGACTGCACGGGCCTGTTCGCGGCGGTTCGACGCCGCGAACAGGCCGCTGCAGGTCAACTCAACGGCCCGGCACGTGCGCCAAGGCAACTTTCAACGCCTGGGCATCGGCAAATGCCTGTTGGCTCACCAACACCCCATCGTTCACCTGCAGCCACAACACCTGCCCTGCCTGCCCCGGATAGCGGCTGGCAACACGGCCTTCGCGGTCGAGCATCACCCGGTAGCTGTAATCGCGCATCGCCGGTATGGCGAACAGCTTGCTGACCAGCGCCGGCATCCGCTGGATATCGGCGACGAACACCGCATCGCGCGCCTCCAGATAGCCCTTGGGCGTATCGGCAAGGGCGGCCTTGACCAGCTTGGCGCCATCCATGTCGCGCGCCACCAGCAGAATGTGGGTATCGGCATTCAGGCTGTAAGGCTGGTCGTACTGGTCAAGCAGCGTCCACGGCGCCAACCGCTCGCCGGTCTCCAGAGCACTGGCCAGCAATGGCAGCAAACCGATCAGTAATGCAATGGCGTATCTCATCGAGGCTCTCCAGAACAGAGGCGCCAGCATAGCCCACTTGCCTCAACACGACCTGCAATACGACACAGGCCCGCCGGCGATTGTCTTTCCCGCACGCTCCCGCCACACTCTGCCGGCCAGCCAGGAAGCGGAGTCCAGAGTGCCCACACCACGCCAGTTCAGCAAGAAGACCAGCACCAGCAACATGCTGCGGCTCAAGGCCAGCGCCGGCAGCCCCGAAGCCCCCTACCGCGTCGACTTCATCCTGCTCGAGCACTTCTCGATGGCCAGCTTCACCGTGGCCATGGACGTGCTGGTCACCGCCAACCTGCTGCGCGCCGACAGCTTCCGCTTCACCCCGCTGTCGCTCAAGGGTGACCGGGTGCTGAGCGACCTGGGCCTGGAACTGGTCGCCAGCGAGCTGTCCGCCAACGAACTCAAGGAACTCGACCTGCTGATCGTCTGCGGCGGCCTGCGCACGCCGCTGAAATACCCCGAGCTCGACCGCCTGCTGGACGACTGTGCCGCCCATGGCATGGCCCTGGGCGGGCTGTGGAACGGTGCCTGGTTCCTCGGCCGTGCTGGCGTGCTCAATGACTATGGCTGCAGCATCCACCCCGAACAGCGCGCCAGCCTGTCCGAGCGCAGCCCGCAAACCCGCATCACCCCGGCCAGTTTCACCCTCGACCGCGACCGCCTCAGCGCCGCCAGCCCCAACGGCGCCATGGAGCTGATGCTCGGCCTGGTGCGCCGCCTGTACGGCGACGGCCTGGCCGAGGGCGTGGAGGAAATCCTGTCGTTCTCTGGTGCCCGCTACCGCCAGGTCGGCCCCGGGGCGAAAAAGTCCATGAGCCTGCACCTGCGCACCATCGTCGAGCTGATGGAAAACAACCTCGAGGAGACCCTCAGCCTCGACCAGCTGGCTGCCTACAGCGGCCGCTCGCGCCGGCAGATCGACCGCCTGTTCCAGGCCCAGCTCGGCACCTCGCCGCGGCGCTACTACATGGAACTGCGCATCACCAAGAGCCGCCGCCTGCTGCAGTACTCCGACCTGTCGGTGATGGAAGTGGCAGTGGCCTGCGGCTTTGTCTCGGTGTCGCACTTCAGCAAGTGCTACGCCGCCTACTTCGGCTACCCACCGTCACGTGAACAACGGCTGGGCGAGTAAGCGGGTTCATGCGCGGATGTAGTTGAGCACCACGTCGCAGATCATCTGCCGGTGGCGCTGCTTGACCTGCTCTTCACCCAGGTCGATCTGGAAGATGTCGCCGAAGGTGTGGCGGTTGGACACCCGGTAGAAACAGAACGAACTCATCAGCATGTGCAGGTCGATGACCTCGATGCCTGGGCGGAACACGCCCTCCTGCACGCCACGCTCCAGGGTGCTGCCCAATGCCTGCAGCACGAGGCTGCTCATCTCGCGGATGGCCGGGGACTTCTTGACGTATTCGCCGTAGTGGATGTTCTCGGTGCAGACCATGCGCACGAAATCGACGTTGCGGTCGTGGTGGTCGAAGGTGAACTCGGCCAGCCGGCGGATCGCCTGCTCGGCCGGCAGCTTCTCCAGGTCCAGGCTCTGCTCGGTCTTGCGGATGTCGCCATAGAGCTTGACCAGGCACTCGACGTACAGCTGCTCCTTGCTGCCGAAGTAGTAGTAGATCATGCGCTTGGAAGTGGCCGTGCGTTCGGCGATGGCGTCCACGCGCGCGCCGGCCAGGCCCTGCTGGACGAACTCGTTGATGGCAGCCTGGAGGATGTCCTCGCGGGTTTTCTCGGGGTTGTTCTTGCGCGGTTGGCGCGTAGCCGAGGGTTCAGGCGGGCTGAGGGGGGCTACGGGGTCGGTCATGGGGGCTCACGGGGGTGATTATTGGAATTGGAGAGGGATTATCCGTGAGTGGGGGGATGCAGGGAAGCGGGCTGTTGGTCGAAGGCTCGCAGGTAGCGCAGGTGTGTGGCGTCTGGGGTATGCAATACCTTGTCGATCCGGAACTTCGCCACCGGCTCCTGCAGGTTTTCGAAGAGGCGTCTGCCACTGCCCAAAAGCACCGGGGCCAAGGCGATTTCCAGTTCGTCGATGGCATCCATGCGCAGGTACTGCTGTATCACGTCCGCGCCACCCGAAATGCGAATGTCGCGCCCACCTGCAACCGCCCTGGCCTTCTGGAGGGCTTGCACTGGCCCATCGTTGCAGAAGTGGAACGTCGTGCCGCCCGGCCGCACCCAAGGTTCGCGCTTTTCGTGGGTGAGCACGTACACCAGGCAATGGAAAGGTGCTTGCTCTGGCCAGCTGCGCTCGCCCTGGTCGAACATGCGCTTGCCCATGATGGCCGCGCCGGTGCGCTCCAGGGTGTGGCGGAGCATGTCGTTGACCGGTCCTGTCTCGCCGCCCGAGGCGAACATTAGGTTCTCGCGAAAGTACTGCTGCTTGAGGATCCAGCCCATCAGCTCACCCCACCTGGCGCCCCACTGCTTGTAGCCGGGGTTTTCCCAGTGCGCGATGTCCATGCCTTCCGGGGCCATATAGCCGTCAAGGCTCAGGCCGATGTTGACGAATACTTTGCTCATGAACTGCCTCTCGCTGCGGATGGTTCACGCCCACTGAACAGAAGAGCCACACAAGTGTAGATGACCAGGATGTGGTCCCCGGCGGAGCATGAATGCCAACCCTGCCGTTGCGCCGTTGGAACTAAGCCACCGTTGCTGCCCCCTAACCCTGTGCGATAAGCCCAATGCCATTCACAGGAAGGTTTGATCAATGAAACGTGAACAGATCGAAGGTGTTGCAGAAAAGGTGGCCGGCAAGGCGCAGAGCGCAGCCGGCAAGTGGCTGGAAGATCCGGCCCTGGAAGCGGAGGGAAATGCGCGCCAGGCATCGGGCCAGCTCACCAAAAGCTATGGTGATGCACTGGATAACGTTTCCACATTTGTAAGGGAGAAGCCGCTGACGGCGCTGGCTGTGGCAGCAGGGCTTGCGCTGGTTGTCAGTCGACTGTTGCGGCGCTGATTTGCAGCGCAAAGCGTTCGGCCATCAGACATAGAAAGGCTTGCGGCGCCCATGAGACCGAGCACCATCTGGCGGCCCGGGCTCATGGGCATTAGCAGGCGCGGCTGGGCTGCCGTTTCGCTGATCGGCGGCAGCGTTCGCAACAGTAGCGCACCTGGTCCCAGCATCGCGCCCAACGCTTGCGCCAGCTGAACGGCAGGCCACAGGCGGAGCAGACCTTGCTCGGCAACGGCTTGCGCCTATCCGCGGGTCACGGAGTGCCTGACGGCACGCGACGGAAGAACAGGCTGATCTGCCCGACTTCGATGCCCAGCTTGCTCATACGGGTGCGGTTGATCAGGGTATTCTCGTCCATCAGGTACATCCAGTCGTCCATGTCCATGGTCCAGTGCCGGCCATCGACCGGCAAGTCCAGGCGGTAGCGCCAGTGCAGCGCGTTACCCGCCACCTCGCCCTCGGCCACGCCAACCACATCACCGGCCGTGCCGCGCCAACGGTTCGGGCCGTCGGGGGTCAACGTCCAGATGCGCTGTTGGCGCGTGCCATCGCTGTACACGAAGTGCTCGTCGAGGATCAGTCGCTCGCCTTCACGGCGACTGTCGATGCGCACCTTGAAGCGCTTGACCACTTCGCCCGAGGGCTTCTGGAACAGGCCCCAGGCCTGCACCGGCTGCGAAAAGAACGCCGCCAGGTCCAGGCGCGGCTGCTCCTGGGCATAATGCTCGACACCCACCTTGCAACTGCCCAGTAGCAGGCAGGCGATCACCAGCAACGCCTTGTACATGCTTAAGCCTCCTCAGTCGTTTGCAGCAACCCCCAGCAGACGTTCGCGCAGCTGCGCATCGCGGGACCGGGGGTCCAGCCAGATGGCAAAGAACGCACGGGCCAAGGCCGGGTCGGTCACTTCCAGGCTGAGCTGGCCATCGACATAGAAGCGGCAACCATGGCCGGGAAGGTACAACCCGGTGATGCGCATGCCGGGGCGCACATCCACGAAGGCTTCAGACAGGGTGGCGGACCACTGCTCGATGGTATCGCTGGCCAATGGCGGCTTCGCCAGCCGTTGCATTTCTTCGATGCTGGCCTGCACCAAGGTGTTCCGGGAAAGCGCCCGGTGGTAGGTCAGTTCGAGGGCGAACGGCTCGGCCCAGGACCAGGCGGTACCGGCGCGCCAAAGGCGGGCGGTGTAGAGACGCAGGCCGAACCAGGTGAAATCGCCGCTGCCCGAGAGTTTCGCGCTGGGCAGGGAGGACTGCCAGTCAGCGGATGCGGACTGGCTCAGGATCATCACAGTGACCAGGGTGAGTGCGCTGAGGGCCGAAGGTTTGAGTACCACGGGCGGTGCACCGGAGGGATTTCTATACAAGAGTAGTATTTTGTATAGATTTTTGAGGTTATTTCTGAAGCCTCCACTGTACCAGTGGGAGCAGGCTTGCCCGCGAACATCGGCAAAGCCGGTGCCATGCACCGAGTCGCCTTATTCGCGGGCAAGCCCGCTCCCACAAGATGTGGATCAGGCAAGCTCTCAACCGATGATCACAAGACCGGCTTGCGCGCCGCCCCGCTACGCCGCTTGGCCATCGCTGCCAGGCGTACCGCGACGTTCGCGGCACCATACCCGGCATAGCCACCTTTGCGCTGGATGATCTCGAAGAAGAAGCGCTCTTCGAACGGTTCGGTGTACACGTGGAACAGCTCGCCACCCTGGGCATCACGGTCGTACAGCACGTTGTAGTACGCCAGTTCGCTGAGGAACTCGTCGTTGAAATCGAAGCGCGCCGCGAGGTCGTCGTAGTAGTTCAGCGGAATTTCCAGCAACGGCACGCCAGACTCCTTGGCCCGGGCAACTTCCTTGAAGATGTCCGCGCAATCGAAGGCGATGTGATGCACGCCCGAACCGCGATAGCTGGACAGCGCATGGGCGATTGCGGTGTTGCGGTTTTCCGAGATGTTCAACGGCAAACGCAGGCTGCCGCACTGGCTGCGCAAGGCGCGGCTCTTGACCAGGCCGTACGGGTCGGGCAGCACCACTTCATCGTCGGCAGCAAAATCGAACAGGCTCTTGTAGAACAGCACCCAGCTGTCCAGCGACTCGGCCGGCAACGCCAGGGCCATATGGTCGATGCGCTGCAAACCACCGCTGGCATCGGCGGCCGGGTCCAGGCGGAAGTCGGTGTCATACAGCGACGGCCCTTCCTTGCCCTGCTCCACCAGGTAGATCAGGCTGCCGTCCGGCGCCCGCACGGCCGGCACTTCACATTCGTTGGGGCCTACCAGGCCGCGGAATGGCTGGCCGCGGAAGTCGGTGGCGCGCTGCAGCGCGGCGTGCTCGTCCTTCACCCGCAAGGCGGTGGCACACAGCGACGGGCCGTGGGCTTCGAAGAAGTTGTGGCCGAAGGAGTATGGCTCGGCATTGAGCACGATGTTGATGTCATTCTGACGCAGCAGGCGCACGTCCTTGCTGCGGTGCTTGCCGGCTTCGGCAAAGCCCAGGCGCTTGAGCCAACCGCCCAGGCGCGCGCCGACTGCTTCGTCGACGGCAAATTCGAGGAACTCCACGCCGTCATAGACACTGGCGGCCGGCGGGGTGAACAACACACCCGGTTCGATGGCGGTGCCTTCCTGCTCCAGGCGCAGGCGGGTCTGCTCTTCGAGGTACAGCAGCGAGCGCAGGCCGTCGGCGGCGTTCTGCCGAGTCGGCGCGGCGCGGAAGCCATCGTTGAAGATTTCCAGCGACAGCGGGCCACGGTAGCCAGTGGCCAGGATCGGCGCGAGGAAGCCGGCCAGGTCCATTTCGCCCTGCCCCGGGAAGTTGCGGAAGTGGCGGCTCCACTCCAGCACGTCCATGTTCAGGATCGGCGCGTCGGCCATCTGCACGAAGAAGATCTTGTCGCCGGGGATGTCGCGGATCGCCGCCGGGTCCCCTTTGAGCGACAGGGTGTGGAAGCTGTCGAGGATCACCCCCAGCGCCGGGTGGTCGGCCTGGCGTACCAGGTTCCACACTTGCTGGTAGGTATTGACGTGACGGCCCCAGGCCAGTGCTTCGTAACCGATGCGCAAGCCGCGCTTGCCGGCGTGCTCGGCGAGCAGGCGCAGGTCGTCCACCAGGATCTGTTCATCCCCCAGGGCGTCGGCCTGGACGTTGCTGCACACCAGCACCAAGTCGGTGCCCAGCTCCTGCATCAGGTCGAACTTGCGCTCGGCGCGGTCGAGGTTCTTCTGCAGGCGGTCGCGGCGGCAACCTTCAAAATCACGGAACGGCTGGAACAGGGTGATGGCAATGCCGAGGTCGGCGCACATCTGCCGGACTTCACGCGGGCTACCGGCGTAGTACAACAGGTCGTTCTCGAAGATCTCGACGCCGTCGAAACCGGCGGCGGCGATGGCTTCGAGCTTTTCCGGCAGAGTGCCGCTCAAGGACACGGTGGCTATCGAACGCTGCATGGGGGGAGTTCCTTGTTATTGGACGGACGACGAACCAGAACCTCGTGGGTTCTTGGCACTATTGATTATTCGCAGGTAAAGTCGGCCCGGCAATCTGTTTGTACGAAATGGTTAGTTTTGCGTTCGATTACCGCACAAAACCGATTTTGACGAATTGATTCACCGCCAACCCTAGGCAACCATGAACCCAGACGCAGACACACCGACCGCCCTCTTCTGCCCTGACGGTCGCTCGGCACAACCTGCGCAGACAAGCCCAGCGTCACCACATAATAAGTTCAATAAACCGGGTACCGACCTATGCACACCTCCATCGCCCTGCGATCCGCACCTGCTCGTTCGTCCTCCCTTTGCAGACAACGCCTGCGATCAATCGCGCCATAACGCACGCCCTACTCCCGACAAGCGATCGCACTCCCTCTGGCCGCCCCTGGGCGACGCCAGCCGTGCGGCGACCTACAAGAACAACGGAGACAACGATGGCTCACTCAAGCTCTCAAGCCAAGAAAGCGACCGCCAGCGGATGGATTGGCTCGGCACTCGAATACTACGATTTCTTCATCTATGCCCAGGCTGCGGCGCTGATCTTCCCGCAGATCTTCTTCCCCAACACCGACCCGAAAATGGCCATCATCGCCTCGCTGGCCACCTACGGCGTGGGCTACCTGGCGCGCCCGGTCGGCGCTTTCGTGCTGGGCCACTGGGGTGACACCCGTGGGCGCAAGAACGTTCTGCTGCTGTGCATGTTCCTGATGGGCCTGTCGACCATGGCCGTCGGCCTGCTGCCGACCTACCACGACATCGGCCTGCTCGCCCCGGCCTTGCTGGTACTGCTGCGCCTGGTCCAGGGCTTTGCCGTGGCCGGTGAGATCTCCGGTGCCAGCTCGATGATCATGGAGCACGCCCCGTTCGGCCGGCGCGGGTACTACGCCAGCTTCACCTTGCAGGGCGTGCAGGCCGGCCAGGTACTGGCGGCGGCAGTGTTCCTGCCACTGGCCTACTTCATGCCGAGCGAAGCCTTCAATGACTGGGGCTGGCGCATTCCGTTCCTGATGAGCGCCTTCGTCCTGATCGCAGGCTTCATCATCCGCAAGGAAGTGCACGAAACCCCAGCGTTCGTGAAGGAAGAGAAGCAGGACAAGGTTGCCAAGTCGCCGATCAGCGAAGCCTTCCGCCACAGCTGGAAGCACATGGTGCTGGTGATGTTCATGGCCCTGATGAACGTGATTCCGGTGGTCGCCACCATCTTCGGCGCTGCCTACGCGGTACAACCGGCCTACGGCATCGGCTTCGACAAGAGCGTGTACCTGTGGATTCCGGTGGTGGGCAACATTGTCGCGGTGCTGGTGATCCCGTTCGTGGGCAACCTGTCCGACAAGATCGGCCGCCGCCCGACCATGATCGCCGGCTGCCTGGGTTCGGGCCTGCTGGCCTTCGTCTACCTGTATGCGATCAGCATCCAGAACGTGCCACTGGCCTTCGCCACCTCGATCGTCATGTGGGGCATGGTCTACCAGGGCTACAACGCGGTATTCCCAAGCTTCTACCCGGAGCTGTTCCACACCCGCTACCGCGTCTCGGCCATGGCCATCGCGCAAAACATCGGCACCATGCTGACTGCCATGCTGCCGGCACTGTTCGCCCTGGTGGCGCCACCGGGTTCGGACAACATTCCGCTGGTGATCGGTGGCCTGGCGTTCTTCATCACTTGCGTGTGTGCACTGGCGGCCTACATTGCGCCTGAGACCCACCGTCTGGCGATGGAAGACCTGGGTAACCCAGAGGCCAAGCCGATGGAGAAGGAAGCCTTCGAGGCCAGCCGTAAAGGCAGCTTTCAGGCGGTGAGCCACTGATAAATCGCAAGGGGCCGCTTTGCGGCCCATTCGCGGGCAAGCCCGCTACCACAGGGATGTCACAAGCCTTGGCTTTGTGGTGGCCTTCGGGAGCGGGCTTGCCCGCGAATAGGCTGCAAGGCAGCCCCATCGATATCAGCCTTTAACCACTTCTTGCAGGTTCAGCCAAAGCTTTTCCACATGCTCCCGCTCGGTCGGCAAGGCCCCCACCGAAACCCGCACCATCCACCGCCCTTCCAGCGTCGCCGGCGTCACATACGCCACCCCTGACGCATTCAGCCGCTCAGCCCACGCCTTGGTATGCGCATCCAGCGCCTCCCCCTCCAGCCCGGCAGGCCGATGGCGAATGCACAAGGTCTGCAGCTGCACCGGCGCCAGCACTTCCCACTGCGCCGCTGCATTCACCTGCTCCGCCAGCCAGCGCGCATTCCCAAGGTCCCGCCGCAGGCGCTGCTGCAACGCCTCCACGCCTTCGCTGCGCAACATGAACCACAGTTTCAAGGCACGGAACCGGCGGCCCAGTGGAATCCCCCAATCACGCAGGTTCTTCACCTCCCCATCCACCGCCGACTGCAGGTAGCTCGGGTTGGTGCTCATCACCCGGATCAGGTGCTGCGGATCGCGCACGTAATAGATCGAGCAATCGAACGCCACCCCCAGCCACTTGTGCGCGTTGACCACCACCGAGTCGGCCAGCTCGATGCCGTCCCACATCCAGCGGCACTCCGGCAGGATCATCGCCGAGCCGGCCATGGCCGAGTCGACATGCAGCCACAGCCCGTTGGCCTGGGCGATTTCGCCGATCGGGCGCAGCGGGTCGAGGGCGGTGGTGGTCGTGGTGCCCGTGGTGGCAACCACGGCACAGGGCTGGTTGCCAGCGGCCAGGTCCTGCTCGATGGCAGCCCGCAGCGCCTCCGGGCGCATGGCGAACTGCGCGTCGGTGGCGATCAGGCGGATGTTGGCGCGACCGAAGCCGGCCAGCAGCGCGGCCTTGTCCACCGAGCTGTGGGCATGGGCGCTGACATAGACGATCAGCGGCTTGGCCTCGGCCTGCAGGCCGCCACGTATCAGGGCATAGTCAGTGGCTCGCTCACGGGCGCTGATCAGCGCCACCAGGGTGCTGGTGGATGCGGTGTCCTGAATAACCCCGCTCCACTGGGCCGACAGGCCAAGCAGCTGGCGCAGCCAGTCGAGGGTGGTTTCTTCCAGCTCGCTCAGCGCCGGGCTGGATTGCCACGACAGGCCCAGCACGCCGAAGCCGGTGCTGAGGAAGTCGCCGAGCACCGACGACAGCGTGCCGTTGGACGGGAAGTAGCCGTAGAAATCCGGGTGCTGCCAGTGCGACAGGCCAGGCATGACCAGTTGGTTGACGTCGTCGAGGATGGCTTCGAACGGCTCGCCTTGCTGCGGAGCGCCTTGTGGCAGCTGGGCCTTGAGGTAGCCGGGCTCGACCTGGGCCATGACCGGGCGCTCGCCGACGGATTGGCGGTAGTCGGCGATCAGGTCGATCAGCTGATGGCCGTACTGGCGGAATTGTTCTGGGGTCACGCGCGCTCTCCTGTGGTTTATCTTGTGTCTGCGCCGGCCTCTTCGCGGGTAAACCCGCTCCCACAGGTACACCACTGCCCTCAAGGCCTGTGGTGATCCTGTGGGAGCGGGTTTACCCGCGAAGAGGCCGGTGCAGACAACACAATGCCCCCAAGTCTAGGCGCCCACGCCCAGGCGAATAACCCCGCTTCGCGCATACCTGCTATGGCAAACCCGCAACCCCGCCCTGCACGCCGAACTGCGACTGCCGCCACAGCTCGAACACCCGGTTACGCAACCAGCGGTGCTCGGCCGAGGCCTGCAAGCGCTGGTGCCACACCACCCAATAGCGCTGGGTATGCTCGACAAACCCCAACGGCCGCCACGCCAGGCCATGCAGGCGGCACAGCTGCCGGGCGATGTGCTCGGGCACGGTGGCCAGCGCCTGGCTGTTGCCGATCACCTGCACGGTGGCCGAAAAGAACGGCACCTCCAGGCTGATCCGCCGCTGCAACCCTTGGGCACGCAGGTGGCGGTCGATGAAGCTGTCCTTGTCGCCACCCCCGGAAATGCGCACATGCTTGCAGGCCAGGTAGTCGTCCTGCCCAAGCACCGCCAGGGTGGTCAGCGGGTGATCCCGGCGCATCAGGCACACCGCGCGGTCTTCACCGAGCAGCCGGCCATGCAGGTTGGGCGGTGATTCGTCGAACAAGGTGGTGGCCAGGTCGATCTCGCCGCTGGCGAGCAAGGCGTACTGCCCGGCCTGCCAGGTACGGTAATCGATGGACACGCCAGGGGCCTCCTGCTCCAGCGCGGCCACCAGCAGCGGCAACATGTGCTCGGCCACGTAGTCTGAGGCGGCCAGGCAGAAGCGCCGCTCGCAGCGGGCCGGGTCAAAAGTGGCGGGTTGGCGCAGGGCCTGGAGTTCTTCGAGCACCTGGCGCAGGGGTTCGACCAGGGCTTCGGCGTGTTCGCTGAGCACATAGCCGCGGCCCTGGCGTACCAGCAACGGGTCGTCAAAGGCTTCGCGCAGGTGGGCCAGTTGG
Source organism: Pseudomonas sp. NPDC089428 (assembly GCF_044749325.1). Taxonomy (NCBI): domain Bacteria; kingdom Pseudomonadati; phylum Pseudomonadota; class Gammaproteobacteria; order Pseudomonadales; family Pseudomonadaceae; genus Pseudomonas; species Pseudomonas sp. NPDC089428. Next base: position 603,514 of record NZ_JBIVHT010000001.1, on the reverse strand, counting down.
CGGCTCAGAGCCGATTGGCTGACACCCAGGCGGTCAGCGGCGTGGCTGAGGTTCTTGAGCTGCAGGAGGCAGTCGAGGGTGCGCAGGTGGGCGAGGCTGAGGGAGGCGAAAGTCGGGTTCATGCAGGCTCCCCTCTATGAACATCACCGGCCCATTCGCGGGCAAGCCCGCTCCCACAGGGATCGCGCCAGATTCTAGAAATTGAGCAAGACAGTTGCTCAGTTGCTCCCACAGGTACTCCACAATGCCATGGCTTGTGATGTCCCTGTGGGAGCGGGCTTGCCCGCGAATGGCCGCAAGGCGGCCCCGACGATCAGGCGGTCAGGCCGACGTAGACGTTCTGCACGTCATCGTTCTCGTCGATCGCTTCGAGGAACGCTTCAACCTCGGCCAGTGCTTCGGCACTCAGGCTGGCCGCGCTCACCGGGTTCTTCGGGGTGTAGCCGATCTTCGCCGAAGTGACAGTGAAGCCATGCTCCGGCAGCGCCTTCTGTACGGCGTCCAGGTCGGTGGTGTCGGTGATGAACAGGGTCGAACCCTCTTCTTCACCTTCCTCGAAGTCCTGGGCACCGGCTTCGATGGCGGCCATTTCCGGGTCGGCATCGCCTTCCGGGGTGGCTTCGATCAGGCCGACGTGGTTGAAGTCCCAGGTCACCGAGCCGCTGGCGCCCAGCTGGCCCTTGCGGAACAGCACGCGGATCTGCGCCACGGTACGGTTGACGTTGTCGGTCAGGCACTCGACGATCAGTGGCACCTGATGCGGCGCGAAGCCTTCGTAGCTGACGGCATGGTACTGCACCGCGTCGCCGTCCAGGCCAGCGCCTTTCTTGATCGCACGCTCAAGGGTCTCACGGGTCATCGAGGCTTTCTTGGCCTGGGCGATGGCCAGGCGCAGGCGCGGGTTCATGTCCGGGTCAGCGCCAGACTTGGCAGCGATCTGGATTTCCTTGGCCAGCTTGCCCATGATCTTGCCCTTGGCATTGGCAGCTGTTTCTCTATGTTTGGCTTTCCACTGTGCGCCCATGTCGACTCTCTTTGTTTCAGCGGCCGGTTCAGGAAGCGACCGGCCAAAAGTGGGTGCAGTTTATACGCCCTCGGGCAGTGGATCGACAAGTAATCTCACGCTTTGTCGGCCTTGCCGGCTACCGCAGCGAGCATCTGGCGCGAACCCGGGCTCCAGGCCCGCGCCGAACCGCTTGCGTTCCTTCAGGTACGCAGTGGCTTGATCGCCATGCTGGTGTTGGGTGCCACGTCATTGGCCTGGGCTGAGCCGGCCGGGCGGCTGTTCCAGTGCGGCAGCAGCACCAGGGCCGAGAACAGCGCGCAACCGGCGAACACGATGAACACCGTGACGCTGTCGAAGTAGCCCGGCAGCAGGCCGCCGAGCACCGCGCCCACCGAGCCGCAGCCGTTGACGAAGCCCGCCGCGGTGGCGCCAGCCTTGGCCGTGCCGAAGTCGATTGCCGCCGCACCGCTGATCATCGAGTCCGGCCCGTACAGGGTCAGGCCCATGACGAACAGCAAGGCCACCACCATCACGATGCTGCCGCTGTGCATGGCCGCCATGAACGCTGCCAGGGTCACGGTCAACAGCACCAGGCTGATCACGCAGGCCGGCATGCGTCGGGCGCCGAACAGTTTGTCCGAAGCCAGGCCGATGATGATCGGGCCCAGCAACCCGGCCAGTTCGAAGGCGGTGGGGATGATCGCCGCGCCAACCTTGCCGACCGATGGCATCTGCTCGAAAACGATCACCGGGCCCCACAGCAGGATGGCGTAACGCGCCGGCTTCAACAGGAAGTACGCCAAGCCCAGGGTCAGCACCGTGCGGTTGCGCAGGATCTCGCGCAGCGGCGCCCAGACGCTGCACAGGTTGCCGGCCGGGGCCATGCTCTGCGGCTCGGGTTCGACCGCCGGCAGGCCGACGTCTTCCGGCTTGTTGCGCTGCAGGAAGAAGAACAGCACGGCCACGCCAGCCACCACCGCGGCACTGGAGAAGAACGCCGCATGCCAGGTGCCGACCAGGGTATAGGCCCACCAGCCGGCGAACGGCGAAGCGACCAGGCCACCGAAGGCGTAGCACGAACTCCACAGCCCCAGCACCCGCCCGCGCTGCGAGGCCGGGAAAAAGCTGCCGATGTTCTTGCACAGCCCGGCCCAGCCAGTGGATTGCGCAAGGCCCTGGATCAGCATGCAGGTGGCGAAGATCGGGAAGGTCGCGTAACTGCCCATCACCACCGCGGCCACCGCCGAAATCAGCAAGCCGCCCAGCACCACCACGCGCGGGCCGAAACGGTCGGCGAGCATGCCCCAGGTGAACTGGCCCACGGCGTAGGCGGCCAGGTAGATGGCGTCGAGGTTGGCCATGGCGGCCTTGTCGAGCATGAACGTCGGGTCTTCACCGATGCCGAGCTTGGCCACCGAGAAGGCTTTGCGGGTGAAGTAGAAGGCGGCGTAGGCCAGCCAGGTGATCGCGAAAATCTGCATGCGCCAGCGTTTCAACGCGGCTAGTGATTGATTCATTGACTCTGACCTCTTGCTCAAGTGTGCCGGCAGATTGTTAAAAAACGCCTGTCTTGTTGTTGTGTTGCGCACTGCATGACGAAGGCTCGTCATCTGGTCAGATGGCGCCGGTGTGCGGGCCATGGCCCGGCCGCTGCTTGTGGCGACAGCCTCGGGTTGAAACGTATGGAAACAGTTGCTGACTGATAAAGAAAATCGATTTATCGTATTTCACACATAAGCTCAGCTTGTTACTGGAGTCGGCATGTCGGTATCCCACGCTCAACTCAAGGCTTTCCATGCCGTGGCCGTGCACGGCAGCTTCACCCGCGCGGCAGAAAAGCTGTTTCTGACCCAGCCGGCGGTGTCCGACCAGGTGCGCAAGCTCGAAGAGCGCTTCGGCGTGCTGCTGTTTCACCGCAACAAGCGCTCGGTGCAGCTGACCGACCTGGGCGAGCGCTTGCTGGGCATCAGCCAGCGCCTGTTCGCCTGCGAGGCCGAAGCCCATGACCTGCTGCAGGACTCACGTGCCCTGCACACCGGCAGCCTGGTGCTGGCAGTGGATGCGCCCGTGCACGTGCTGCCGCAGATTGCGCGCTTCTGTCAGCGCTACCCGGGCATCCAGGTCAAGGTCGAGACCGGCAACACCGATGAGTCGCTGTCACGGCTGTTCAGCTACCAGGCCGATCTGGCGTTGCTTGGCCGGGATGTCGATGACGAGCGGCTGTATTGCGTACCGTTGCGCCGTGACCCGATGGTGGCGTTCGTCTCGCACAACCACCCGTGGGCCAGCCGCGGCTCGATCAACCTGGCGGACCTGGACGACACACCGCTGGTGCTGCGCGAGCCGGGGTCGGTGACGCGGCAGACGCTGGAGGAAGAGATGCAGCGCGCAGGCTTGCGGATTCGCCCGGCGATTCAGGTAGAGGGGCGTGAGGCGGCGCGCGAGGCCGTGGTGGTGGGGATTGGCGTGGGGGTGGTGTCGGCGGCCGAGTTTGGTGCGGATGCGCGGGTGTGTGCGTTGCCCATCGTCGATTGCCAGCGGCACCTGACCGAGACCCTGGTATGCCTGAGCGAGCAGCGTTCGCGGCGGGTGGTGGCGACCTTCCTGCAGATGGTTCAGGAAGCGTTGTAGGACCTTACCGGCCTCTTCGCGGGCAAGCCCGCTCCCACAGGATCACCACAGATTCGAAGATTGTGGTGATCCTGTGGGAGCGGGCTTGCCCGCGAAGAGGCCGGTACAGACGACCCGACTATGCTGGGAATACCTCAATTGCAGTCTCATCCACCATGCTCTACCGAATAGCCGCCGACGCTCTGGTCCTGCTGCACCTGGCCTTCATCCTGGTGGTCCTGTTCGGCGGCCTGCTGGTGCTCAAGTGGCGCCCCGCTCTGCTCCTGCATCTCCCTGCCCTGGCCTGGGGCCTGGCGGTGGAAGGTTTGCACCTGGAATGCCCGCTCACCGACTGGGAAAACCGCATGCGCCTGGCGGCCGGCGACGCGGGGTACCATGGCGGCTTCGTCGAACATTACCTCTGGCCGCTGATCTACCCTGCCGGCCTGACGCCGCAGATCCAGTTGCTGCTGGGCGGCGTCGTGCTGCTGCTCAACCTGGCTATCTACGGCTACTTGATCCGGCGCTGGCGTCGGCCTTAACGGGTCGCGACGACAAACAACCGCGGGAACGGCAGCAGCACCTTGCCATCGGTGGCAGGCGGGTAGTCATGCTGCATGGCCTGCAGATACATCTGCAGGAAATCCGCCTGCTCGTCGTCATCCAGCTTCGCCAGGTAGGGCCGCAGGGCTGACCCCTTGAACCACTCCACCACCGCCTCAGCGCCGCCGGCAAGCGGGTGGTGGTAGGTGGTGCGCCACACATCCACCCGTGTACACAGCGGGCTGAGCAGGTCGTAGTAGAACGCCGCGTTATGCCGCGGTGGCAGGCTGAATTCGGCGAACTTGTCGGCCCAGGGGCCACGGCCGGCGATCTCGCGAAGCTGGCGGTGCGCAGGCTCGTCGAGGTTGTCCGGGGTCTGCACGGCAAGGCTGCCGCCCTCGCTCAGCTGGCGCACCAGGTGCGGGTACAGCGAACCGTGGTCGGGCACCCATTGCAGCGAGGCATTGGCCAGGATCAGGTCCTGCGGCTCGGGGGCGGACCAGGCGCTGATATCGGCGATCTCGCAGCGCACCCGCGGAATGTGCAGGCGCTTGCGCTCGCGGGCCTTGTCGATCATGTCCTTGTCGTTGTCCAGCGCCGTCACCTGGGCATCCGGGCAGCGCTGCAGGAGCACTTCGGTCGAGTTGCCGGGGCCACAGCCAAGGTCGGTGGCATGGCGCACCGGCCGCGGTGGTACTGCGGCCAGCAGATCACGCACAGCGCGCGTGCGTTCGTCTTCAAACAGGGAATACTGGGTGGCGGACCAAGCCATGGGCGGCTCCTTTGGGCGGGCGATGCTGTGAGCATAAGCCATGTAACGGCGCACATGCGCCTGAACTGTCCACCTATGCTTGAAGTCATCCCTTTTATGCGCATGCCCATGAAACTGTCCCTGGCCCTGGCCATCCTGGCGCTGATCGCCGCCGCCGCCCTGCTCGGTTCACCCTGGATGAACCAGCGGTTTCACATGCCCGCGGAAAAACACCAGGCCCAGAAACGCGAAACGGCCGGGTCCCCAAGGGAGCCGGCCGTTTCCAACAGCAAGTGACGCTTAGTGTTGCTGCTTGCCAGAGCGGATCTGGTGGACCACACCCATGGCCACCACGACGGCCGCGGCGATGCCGGTGGAGATCACCAGGATCTGGTAGTCAGGCATGAAGGCCATGGTCACCAGCGCGGCGATGATGAAGCCGATTACCAGGTAGGTCAGCCAAGGGAACAGCCACATCTGCAGGCGCACTTCCTTGCCTTCGGCGATCAGCTTGCGGCGCATGCGCAGCTGCGAGAAGGCGATCACCAGGTACACCAGCAGGGCGATCATGCCGGTGGTGTTCATCAGGGTTTCCAGCACGTCTTTCGGGCGCAGGGTCTCGCTGAAGTTGATCAGCGCGCAGACCACGGCCACGGCGCAGGAGCCAATGATCGCGTACACCGGTACACCGGTGCCGGCGCGGGTGATCTTGAAGAACGACGGCGCGTCGCCACGCTGGGCCAGGGAGAACAGCATGCGCGAAGCGGTGTAGTGGCCCGAGATCAGGCAGCTGCTCACCGAGGTCAGCACCACGAAGTTCATCAGCAGCTCGGCGTGCGGCACGCCCAGCAGCTCCAGGGTACGGCGGTAGGCGCCATAGCCGGAAACGCCCAGTTGCGGGTCGTTCCACGGGACCAGGCAGACGATCAGGAAGATCGAGCCGACGTAGAACAGGCACACACGCCATACCACCGAGTTGGTGGCCTTGACGATCTGGGTGGCCGGGTCCTTGGCTTCGGAAGCGGCGATGGTGACGATTTCGGCGCCGAGGAAGGCGAACATCACCCCGAGCAACGCCCCGATCACCGTGGTGATGCCGTTGGGCATGAAGCCTTCGGCGGTCAGGTGGGTCATGCCACGCACTTCACCGAACTGCCAGATGTTCATCACTGCGGCGGTGCACACCACCAGGAAGCAGACGATCGCCACCACCTTGATCAGCGCGAACCAGAATTCGAACTCGCCGTAGTGCTTGACGTTGAAGAAGTTGACGGTGATCAGCAGCAGCGTCGTGGCCAGCACGAACACATTGACGCTCACGTCGGGGAAGAAGCCATGCAGGATCTTGCCCGCCACATAGGCTTCCCAGGCCATCAGGATGACCCAGTACCACCAGTACAGCCAGCCGATGGTGAAACCGGCCCAGCGGCCGATCGCGCGGTCGGCGTAGGTGGAGAACGAGCCGGTGTCGGGCGACGACGTCGCCATTTCACCGAGCATGCGCATGATCAGCACCACCAGGATGCCGCCGGCCAGGTAGGCCAGTACTGCGGCCGGGCCGGCGCTGTGGATCACGCTGCCGGAACCGACGAACAAGGCGCCGCCGATAACCCCGGCGATCGACATCATCGTCAGGTGGCGCGACTTGAGCGAGGCACTGAGCTTGCTCTCGTGCCCGCTTTTCGCGGTGGTGGTTGTGGATGTTGCGTCCATCAGTTGTGTACCCCGTGCTTCTTTTTATCCAAGGAAAACTGTGAAACCCCGATGGCTCTCGGTTTCACCTGTACATCAGTGCTAATGCGGGCAGGGTGGTGTGCGCAAACACACGCAGGCCTTCCGTGGCGGCCTGCTGACGCGCCCCAGGGTTGGCACCTGGGGCGAACTGAACATGCTTTATGTGGCGATATCTGACACCTAATGTAAAAATGTCCGACGTAGAGAGCCATGCACAGTGGCATGAATCTCGCACTGCACTGTACAGGCCGCCGATGCAATACACCCCGCTGGCGCCTGGCGTTACGCACTCTTGAAGGCCCCGAATGTTCGAACTACATCCAGACTCCTCCACGCCGTTGGTCAACCAGATCATCGACGGCCTGCGCGAGCTGATCGACAACCAGACCCTCAAGCCCGGCGCCAAGGTGCCGTCGATTCGCGCCTTCGCCGCGACCTATTCGGTGAGCACCTTCACCGTGGTCGAGGCGTATGACCGCCTGGTCGCCCAGGGTTTGCTGGTGAGCAAGGGCAATGCGGGGTTCTTCGTCAATCGTGCGGCGAACGAGCTGCTGGAAAGCCAGAACAGCGAGACTGAAGCCGGCCGCCCGACGTTCAATTCCGAGTGGTACCTGCAGCAGATCTTCGAAATCCGTCAGCTGCCGTTCAAGCCCGGCTGCGGTTGGTTGCCCAACGACTGGATGTACGAGGAGGGCCTGCGCCGGGGCCTGCGCCAGGTGGCCGGCAGCCCGCTGGAATTGTCTGGCTACGGCGATCCGATGGGCCTGCCGGAGTTGCGCGCGCTGACCGCGCAGAACCTGCAGCAGGAGCTGTCGATCGTCTGCAACCCGGCACAGCTGATGCTGACCCACGGTGCCAGCCAGGCGCTGGACCTGGCCGTGCGGACCTTGGTCCGCCCGGGTGACGTGGTGTTGGTGGACGACCCTGGCTACCCCAACCTGATGAGTATCCTGCGCACTCAGGGCGCGACGTTGATCGGCGTGCCACGCACGCCGAACGGTTATGACCTCAATCACCTTGAACAGCTGCTGGCGCATCACCGCCCTACCGCGTTCTTCACCCAGCCACACCTGCACAGCCCGACCTGCTCACGCACCCCGCTGCCGCAGCTGCACCGCCTGCTGCAACTGGCCAGCCAGCACGGCTTCCGCCTGGTGGAAAACAACCTGTACGCCGACATGGTCGCCGAGCCGCAACCGTGCCTGGCCAGCCTCGACCACCTGCAGCAGGTGGTGTACGTGGGCAGCTACTCGAAGAGCATCTCGCCCAACGTGCGAGTCGGCTACCTGCTGGCCAACCCGGAGCTGTCGCAGAAGCTGCTGCACCTGAAGATGCGCTCGGGGCTGACCACCTCGCAGGTGATGGAGCGCGTGGTGTATGCCGCGATCATCGACGGGCGCTGGCGCAAGCACCTCAAGCGCCTGCGCCAGCGGTTGGCCGAAGCCCATCAGGAAGTTGGCCGGCATCTGCATCGATTGGGCTTTGAACTGTTCATCGAATCGGATGAAGGGATGTATATCTGGACCCGGCACCCGGCGATTCCGGACAGTGCGGCGTTGCTGGACGATGCGCTGGAGAAAGGCATCATGCTCGGGCCTGGGCAGTTGTTCATGGTCGATGCCAAGGCTACCGGGTGGATGCGGTTCAATGTGGCGTTCAGTACGGATCCGGCGATGTGGGAGTTGTTGGAGAAGGTGCTGGTGAAGCATGTGCGGCGGGGTGGGATTTAGGGATTGTGGTGTGGCCGGGGGGTTCGCCTTGGCATTTTCAGCGCCTGTGAGATCGAGCGCCGCCCGCGCGGCGCTCGATCTCACAGGCGCCGAAAATGCCATGGCTAGCACCTGCCAGCCCTGACTCGATCCCTCGCCCTACCTCTGCTACCGCCATTCCACCTTGTCGGCAAAAAACGCCTGCGCATTCGCCTCCAGGCTCTCCAGGTGATACCCCCCCTCCTGCACAATCACACAAGGCAACCGCAACGCCCGAATCCGCTCGCCCAACGCCGCAAACCCTTCCGTCGTCACCGCCACCTTGCTCTGCGGATCCAGTTCATAGATATCGAACCCAAGCGACAACACCAGCACCTCGGCCCCAAAGTCCTGCACCGCAGCCAGCGCGATCTCCAGCTGCCCCATGAAGTCCGCCTCGCTGGCCCCATGGGCCATCGGCAGGTTGAGGTTATACCCCTCCCCCGCACCACTGCCGCGCTCGTCCTCGAACCCGGCCACCCCCGGATAGAAGTTGGTCGGATCACCATGGGTCGACACGTACAGCACATCGTTACGTTCGTAGAAGATCTCTTGAATCCCCTGCCCGTGGTGCATGTCGGTATCCAGAATCGCCACGCGGCTGTAACGGCTGCGCAGGGCCTGGGCCGCCACGGCAGCATTGTTGAGGTAGCAGAACCCACCCGCCGCATCGAACCGCGCATGGTGCCCCGGTGGCCGGCACAGCGCATAGGCCGCCGGCTCACCATCGAGAATGGCCTTGGCAGCGGCCACCGCGCTCTGCGCCGACCAGTAGGCCGAACGCCAGGTGTTTTCACCCACCGGGCAGCTGCCGTCAGCCAGGTAGCGCGCGGCCTGGGCGAGGATGCCGCGCAGGGCGTTGGGCTCGCGCACGAAGATGTTCGACATGACCTCGTCGCCCCAGTCCTCAGGCACTTCCTTCCAGCGCGCATGGGCTTCTTCGAGGAACGCCAGGTAGGCCTCGCCGTGCACGGCCTTCAGCGGATCGAGGCCGGCATCGTCGGGCTGGCGGATGTCGAAGCCCAGGTCCTTGGCGGCCTGCAGCAGGCGCCGGGCACGCTCGGGGACTTCCTGTGGGGTGCGCATGGCGCCACGCGAGTAGTAGCTGCACGGATGGTGCAGCAGTTGTTCGGGGTGGAAGTAGCAACGCATCAGGCTTCTCCTTGTTCGACCTGGCCGGCGCGGGCCAGCACGGCATTGAGCAGAACATCGACGCCCTGGCGGGCATCCTCGGGCAGTACGTCTTCGGCTTCGTTGTGGCTCAGGCCGCCGACGCAGGGGATGAACACCATCGCCGTCGGGCAGTAGCGGGCCAGCAGGATGGCGTCGTGGCCGGCGCCGCTGACGATGGTCTGCTGGGCATAACCAAGCCCGTCCACCGCCTGCTGCACAGCGGCTACACAGTCGGCGTCGAACGGCGTCGCCGGGCTGACCCAGTGGCGTTCGATACGGACCTGCAGACCGCGCTGGTTGGCGATGGCCTGCAGCTTCAGGGTGAGTTCGCGTTCCATGGCCTCGATGGCTTCGTCGCGGTGGTGGCGCAGGTCGACGGTGAAGCGCAGCACGCCGGGGATTGTGTTGCGCGAGGACTTGGCAATCGACAGTTCACCCACGGTGGTCAGGCCTTCTGGCGCAAAGTCTGCCGCCAGTTGCTCGACCGCCTGGATCATCCGCGCGGCGCCGTACAGGGCATCCTTGCGCAGCGGCATCGGCGTGGTGCCGGCGTGGGCGGCCATGCCTTCGACGGTCACGTCCAGCCAGCGGATGGCCTGGCCACCGCTGACCACACCGATGGCCTTGGCGTTGTCTTCAAGGATCGGGCCTTGCTCGATGTGCGCCTCGAAATAGGCATCGACCTGGCCGCCCAACGGGCGCTGGCCGGCGTAGCCGGTGCGCTGCAGTTCGTCAGCGACGCTGATGCCATCGGCATCGCGGATGGCCAGGGCCTGGTCCAGCGCTAGAGTGCCGGTGAACACCGCCGAGCCGAACATGGCCGGGGTGAAGCGCGCACCCTCCTCGTTCGTCCACACCGCGATTTCCAGCGGCTTGCGGGTGTGGATGCCAAGGTCGTTGAGGCGGCGCACCACCTCAAGGCCAGCCAGCACGCCATAGACGCCATCGAAACGGCCCCCTTCGGGCTGGGTGTCGAGGTGGCTGCCCATGATCACCGGCGCGGCGCCCGGGTCGCTGCCAGCGCGGCGAGCGAACAGATTACCGATGGCATCCACCGACAGCGTCAGGCCCGCCTCGCGGCACCAGTGGCTGAACAGTTCGCGGCCGGCCTTGTCATCGTCGCTCAGGGCCAGGCGGCAGCTGCCACCGCGGGCAGTGGCGCCGATTTCAGCCATGGCCATCAGGCTCGCCCACAGGCGTTCGCCATTGCTTTTCAACATGTGCGGGTACTCCAGAATCAGGTGGATCGATCAGGCCAGTTCCAGGCGCTGGCTACGGGCGTACTGGCGCGCCAGGGCGAGCACGCAAACCAGCGAAAGGGTGGCGATCAGGGTGTAGAACACTGCCATCGGCCACCATTGGCCAGTAAAGGTGTGGGCCAGCCAGGTACCGATCAGCGGGGTCAGGCCGCCCGCGATGGCGCCGCACACCTGGTAAGCCAGGGAAATCGCGGTGTAGCGCACACGGGTTTCGAACATGCCGCTGACATAGCCCGCGATCACCGCGTAGAACGACGCCATGCACGCCGCCGCCAGGGCGATGCCGAGCACGATCAGCGGGCCTTCGCCGGAGCTGACCAGCACGAACATCGGGTACGGCGAGGCCATCGCCAGCAACGCGACCAGGGCCAGGAAGCGGGTGGCGCCGAGCTTTTCAGAAAGCCAGGCGGCCAGCGGCTGCACGCAGAACTGGATGACCGCCACGAAGAACAGGCATTCGAGGATCAGCGAGCGCTCCAGGTGCAGTTGCTGGGTGGTGTAGCTGATCATGAAGGTGTTGGTGAAATAGACCCCGGCGATACCCAGGGTGTTGGCGCCGATGCACAGCAGCAATGGGCGCCAGGCGGTGCGCAGCACTTCCAGTACCGGCGCCTGTTCCTTGCGCTGGGCCCTGGCTGCCTGCTCGCGGCTGGCGATGAACTCGGGTGACTCGTTGACCCCCAGGCGAATCGCCAGGCCCACCAGCAGCAACAACGCACTGGCCAGGAACGGCACACGCCAGCCCCAGCTCATCAGGTCTTCTTCCGGCAGGCGGGTCACCGCACCAAAGGCCAGCAGCGACAGGATCAGGCCCGCCGGGCTGCCCAACTGGGCGAACGAAGCGAAGAAGTTGCGGCGGCCCTTGGGCGCATGTTCGCCGGCCATCAGCACCGCCCCGCCCCACTCGCCGCCCACGGCGATGCCCTGGATCACCCGCAAGATGATCAGCAGCACCGGCGCGGCGGCGCCGATCTGCGCGTAGGTCGGCAGTAGGCCGATGCACACGGTGACGATGCCCATCATCAGCAGGGTGATGACCAGCGACTTCTTGCGGCCGATGCGGTCGCCCACGTGGCCAAAGACAATGCCACCCAGCGGCCGGGCGAAGAAGCCCACGGCGAAGGTGCCGAACGCGGCCATGGTGCTGAACAGGCTGTCGTCGGAGGGGAAGAACAAGGCACCGAACACCAGGGCGGCGGCGGTGGCGTAAATGTAGAAGTCGTACCACTCGATCATGGTGCCGATGAACGCGGCGGCGGCGGCACGGCGCGGCTGGGGCGAAGCGGTGGGCTTCATGGGGGCTCCTTTGCTTGTTTTTCTGGCAGGAGTTGACGGGGTCACGGTGGCGCTCTGGAGGCGCTTGGCCTTGTGGCCGGTGTTGGATGCTTCGCGGGCAAGCCCGCTCCCACAGAGACTTCACAAGGCCTGCATGCGGTGCAGTACCTGTGGGAGCGGGTTTACCCGCGAAGAAGCCAGCACCGTTGTCACAGGCTTCGATAACTGCGATTTATCGTCTCGGGGCTATGATTAGTCAATTTTCTATTTATTATTCGCACTATTAGCCCTGCTTATCATCGAGCCTGCCATGTCCGACCGCCTGCTCAACGACCGCCTCGACTGGAACCTGCTGCGCACCTTCCGGGTGATCGGCCAGGAGTTGTCCATCAGCCGCGCCGCCGCGCGCCTGCACCTGACCCAACCGGCCGTGAGCCAGGCGCTCAAGCGCCTGGAGGAGCAGCTCGGCCGCCAGCTGATCGCCCGCCGCGGGCCGCGCTTCGTGCTCACCGACATGGGCGAGCAGCTGTTCCAGCTGGCCGGAGAGGTGTATGGGCAGATGTCACAGATCGGCGGTCTGCTGGAGCAGCCGGCGGATGAACTGGTAGGCAAGGTGCGCTTGCTGATGATCAGCCGCATCGTCAGCGAGCGGTTCGATGACCTGCTGGCGGACTTCCATCGCCAACACCCACGGGTGGACCTGGAAATCGACGTGATGCGCAGCTCAGATATCGTGGCCGCCTTGCAGGAAAAGACTGCCACGGCAGGCCTGAGCCTCAACCGCAGGCCGCAGCCACGGCTGGAGCAGCGCCTGTTCCTGCGCCAGCGCTATGCATTTTTCTGCGGCAAGCACCACGCCTTGTTCGGCCAGGCCGAGGGCGATCTGCAGCGGGAGAATTTCGTCAGCTTCACCAGCGACCAGATTGGCGGCATGTTGTCGCCGCTGACCATCTTCCGTGACCAGCAGGGGTTTTCCGGGCGGATCGTGGCGTCATCGCCAAGCCTTGAAGAGGTGCGCCGGCTGGTGATTGCCGGGTTCGGCATCGGCTGCCTGCCCGAGCATGTGGTGGCGCCGGACGTGGCGGCGGGGTTGCTGTGGAAGCTGCCGCCTGAAGATGGGATCGCCGATGTGGATATTCACCTGTTGTGGAACAGGGAACAGCGGTTGAGCCGGGCTGAGGAGGTGTTTATCGAAGCGCTGCAGCAGAGCCTGATCTAACGCCTTTGAGCCGCACGATAGACCTCACCGCGCTCACGCTTGCCCACTGATACAACCACTACAACGATACGCGCTTCCTCTACTCGATAGACCAGGCGATACCCTGAAGACTTGAGTTTGATCTTGTAGTGGTTCGGCATGTCGCGCAGCGCATCGGCTTGAACCTTGGGTGACTGCAAGCGTTCGCCAAGTTTCTTCTTGATCTGCTCACGCACGGTGTGGCCGATCTTGCTCCACTCTTTCAGCGCGGACGGCAGAAACTCGAGCTTATAGGTCATCCAGAGATACCGGTACGCCCTTTTCACCCAGCCTCGACTTGGCCAGCTCGCTCAGTTCAAGATCTTCAAGGCGCTCCATCATGGCTTCGTACAACTCGGCCGGCACCATGTAACCCATCACGCGGTTGTGATTGAGCACAGCGACCGGCATGCCCGCAGCCCCGGTCATCACGGCTGATGGGTTCTTTTTCAGCTCCGACACGCTTACGGCCACGTCAGCAAAGATGTTCTGCATGTTTTTTAACCCTCAATAGAGGGCCATATTTTGGCCCATATATAGAGCACAAACAAGTCGCATCAGCTCAGCGCTCATCGCCGCGGCTGGTCATAGTGACAAACCGCGGCGCGAGGAGGGCAAAGCCCTCCCCTAGCAGACTCAGGCCTTGGGCACTGGCGCATGCTGGGCAATCATCCCCAACTCACGCAGCTCTGCCCAGAACGCGGCCGGAATTACCGCCTTGAACGCCGCGAGGTCCTGGTCGGCATGCTGCGGCCGGGTCGCCCCGGGAATCACCGCCGCCACCGCCGGGTGCGCCAGCGAGAACTGCAGCGCTGCGGCCTTGATATCCACGCCATGGCGCGCCGCCACTTCGTTCAGGCGCTGTACACGGGCACGGATTTGCGAGCTGGCCTTCTGGTACTCGTAGTGGTCACCACCGGCAATCACACCCGAGTTGTACGGGCCGCCGACGACAATACCCAGGCCTTGGGCCAGCGCGCCCGGCATCACCCGCTGCAACGCACGCTCGTGATCCAGCAGGCTGTAGCGGCCGGCCAGCAGGAAGCCGTCCGGGCGGGCTTGTTCAAGGTCCAGGGTCAGCTCGATCGGCTCGACACGGTTAACGCCCAGGCCCCAGGCCTTGATCACGCCCTCTTCACGTAGGCGGCTCAGCGCGCGGAAGGCACCGGTGCGGGCGATTTCGAACTGGCTCAGCCACTCGTCACCGTAGAAGTCCTGGGCGATGTCGTGAATCCAGACGATGTCCAGATAATCGGTGCCCATGCGCTTGAGCGTGTCTTCGATCGAGCGCAGGGTGGCATCGGCGCTGTAGTCATTGACGATGCGGTTACGGTTGCCATGCTCGAACAGGCCGCTCTTCTCGCCCAACTCACGGGCAGCGGGGTCTTCCAGTTCGTCGAGGATGACGCGGCCGACCTTGCTGCTCAGTACGTATTCATTGCGAGGGCGCTTGGCCAGGGCCTCGCCCAGGCGGATTTCCGAGAGGCCGGCACCGTAGAACGGTGCGGTGTCGAAGTAGCGCACGCCATTGTTCCAGGCAGCGTCCACCGAGGCTTGTACTTCCTCTTGCGGCACGTTGCGGAACATGTTGCCCAGTGGCGCGGTGCCGAAGCCCAGCGGGTTGGCGATGAGGTCGTTAAGGTTCATGGAATCTTCTCCAGTAGAGGTGTGGAAGGTCGTCAGCCGACGACGTGAGCGCATCCTAGGCTGGCCAGCACCAGACCGTCCAAGTCATAATTAGTCAAAGTTAAGTCCCTGGAGGTCTCATGCAGGATCTACGTCAGTTGCGCTACTTCGTGGCCGTCGCCGAATGCGAGAACGTCGGCCGGGCCGCCGAGCAGCTGCATATCTCTCAATCCCCCCTGAGCCGGCAGATCGCCCAGCTCGAGGACAACCTGGGCCTGGCGCTGTTCGAACGGCGCAACCAGCGCCTCTACCTGACCAACGACGGGCGTACCTTCCTGGCGGAAGCGCGCGGCCTGCTCAAGCATGCCGAGCGCCTGGAGTCGCTGGGCAAGCGCCTGGGCCGTGGCGAAGAAGGTGGCCTGTGCATCGGCTACGTTAACCACGCCATCCATGCCGGCGTGCTGCCCGGCGCGGTGCGGGCGATTCGCGGCGAGCGCCCGAACATTCACATTGCCCTGTACAACATGACCCCGGGCGAGCAGTTCGAAGGTTTGCGCCAGCGCAGCCTGGACATCGCCCTGGTCTGCGAGCCGCCACCGAAGCACGACCCCGACCTACGCAGCCAGCCTGTGCTCGACGACCCGATGCTGTTGGCCATCCCGGCGGTGCATCCATTGGCCAGCAAGGCCGAACTGACGCCGGCCGACCTGCATGAACAGGAATGGATCATCACCGGCGGCCAACCCGACCAGGCCAACAAGCGCGACGATTTCATCGCCCGCTGCGGCGATGCCGGCTTTACTCCGCGCCTGTCACTGGAGGCCACCGACCCGCTGAGCGTACTCGGCCTGGTGTCTGCCGGGCTGGGCCTGGCCATGGTGCAGAGCAGCCTGTCGGGCAGCGTCGGACCAAGCGTGGTACTGCGCCAGCTGGACTGGTTCCAGCCTTGCGTGCAGCTGTGGGCGGCCTGGCACCAGGTAGATCTGCGGCCGATCGTGGGCATCTTCCGCGAGCGGGTGCTGGCCCTTGCCGATAAAGAACCTGATGAGTCGATAAAGGTCTGAACTCAGTCGAATTGCGTCTTTTACAGTCTGACCCTGCATCACTAGGATGGCTCCCATCGATGCAACTCACCCACAGGAGCCATTCCATGAACATCGACCTCGGCGGACGCACCGCCATCATCAGCGGCTCGACCGGCGGTATTGGTCTGGCCATCGCCCGCGGCCTGGCCCGCGCCCATGCCGACGTGGTCATCGCCGGCCGCAGCCAGAAGTCGCTGGACGCCGCCCTGGCGGAACTGCGCGGCCAGGGTGGGCGTGGCCAGGTGCATGGCGTGGTGGCCGACCTGGGCACTGCCGAAGGTGCCGAAACACTGTTCGCCGCCCAACCGCAGGTCGACATTCTGGTCAACAACCTGGGCATCTACGACGATGTCGACTTCTTTGCCGTGCCCGACAGCGAATGGGAACGCTTCTACGACGTCAACGTGCTGTCCGGCGTGCACCTGGCCCGCCACTATGCCCCGAGCATGGTCGCCAAGGGTTGGGGGCGGATCCTGTTCATCTCTTCCGAATCGGGCGTCGCCATCCCTGCCGACATGATCAACTACGGCGTCACCAAGGCCGCCAACCTGGCCGTGTCCCATGGCCTGGCCAAGCGCCTGGCCGGCACCGGGGTAACGGTCAATGCCGTGCTGCCCGGCCCGACCCTGACCGATGGCGTCGCCGCGCTGGTGGCCGATGCCGCCAAGGCCTCCGGGCGCAGCGTTCGTGAAGAAGCCGACCACTTCGTGCGCAGCGCACGGCCGAGCTCGATCATCCAGCGTGCCGCCGAGGTCGACGAGGTCGCCCACCTGGCGGTGTACCTGGCCTCCCCTTATTCCTCCGCCACCACCGGCGCGGCCCTGCGGGTCGACGGCGGCGTGGTCGACAGCCTCGCTATCTGAATTCAACTGGAGATTTACACCATGGCAACTGCCTACGCTTCCCTGCACACCCAACACAGCCCTGACCACGTCTGGGCCCTGATCGGCGGCTTCGACAGCCTGCCCGACTGGCTGCCGTTCATCCCTGAAAGCCTGTCCAGCGAAGGCGGCCGCGTGCGCTCGCTGAAAGACCCGGACGGCAACAGCATCGTCGAGCGCCTGATGGCCTTCGATGAAAAGGAACGCAGCTACAGCTACGCGATTCTTACCAGCCCGTTCCCGGTGACTGGCTATCTGTCGACCCTGCGGGTCAAGGCCGATGGCCAGGGCAGCCTGATCGAATGGTTCGGCGAATTCACCCCGACCGGAGTCAGCGATGCCGAGGCGCAGGCGCTGTTCAAGGGTATCTATGAAGGTGGCCTGCAAGCCTTGGCGAAAACCTTGGGATAGAGGCAAGGAGTTACTGCCTGAATTGAGTGGCTTTGGGAGGTGCCTGCCTTGAGTTCTCTGGCGCCTGTGAGATCGAGCGCCGCCCGCGCGGCGCATCGCGGGCGGCGCTCGATCTCACAGGCGCCGAAGATGTCAAGGCATGCACCTGGCGGCCCTAATGCGGTCCTCGGCAGAAATGCCACCACCGCCCCACCAAACTTGGATCCCATCCACCGAAGGAGTATGCTATCGCAATAGCCATATGCCATCACTCAGGTATGCCCCGTACCTGGCCTTCAAGGATGAAGCTCCCGTGCCCAGCCACCCGACCCGCCACACCATCGCCCGACAATGGCAGCTCCTGAAACTGCTGCCCGACCGCCACCCCGGGATGAGCTCCACACAGTTGCAGGCCGCACTCGCCAGCGCCGGCCACAAGACCAGCAAGCGCACCGTCGAGCGCGACCTCAATGAGTTGGCAACGCTGTTCCCGCTGCACTGCAACAACAAAGGCATGCCCTATGGCTGGTACTGGCAGCCGGGCCTGAGCCTGGATGCGGCCCAGCAGTTGCAACCTGATGTACTCACCCCTTCGCAGCAGATCGAACTGCACGCCTGGGTCGACGATGGCCTCGCCCGGCGCCTGGAGCACCAGCCGCTGTCCGAAGACATGCGCCTGGCCCCCCACGACAATGGCGGGGCGATGCTCGCCGCTACGGTCGAAGACAGCCGTGCACTGATGGGCTGGCTGCTGTCCCAGGCTGGCTCGATCCGAGTCAAGGCGCCAGAAACGCTGCGCATGTCGATGGTCGAACAGCTGCGCCAGAGCCTGGCCCTGAACGACGACGGTTATTGACCGGCAGGCAGAATTCATTGGTCCCGCGGCGTAGTGCTGGACATGACGGCCCACTACGGCAAGGGCATCGTCGCCTTTGGCGGGGATACCTGGGCTTCGGAGGTTTACCCGAACCCGACCGGTGAAGAGTTCCCGGTCAACCAGTTCATGCTGGCCAAGCGCGGCATCTACAACCTGGAGCTGATCGACACCCGCGCGCTGGTGAAGGACAAGGCCTTCGAGTTCCTGTTCGTGCTGGGGCAGCCGCTGTACAAGGGTTCGACCCAGGTCAACATCAACCCGGTGGCTATCCACTGATAGGTTGACGGTTAACGCCCGGCCAGCCGCGCCCGATAGCTGCCTGGGCTCTGCCCGGTCCACTTCTTGAACGCCCGGTGAAAGGCACTGGGCTCCTGGAAGCCGGCCTGCTCGGCAATCTCGGCGATGCTCAGCGTGCCTTCGCGCAAGCGCTCGAAGGCCATTGCCCGGCGTACTTCATCCTTGATCTGCTGATACGAACGCCCCTCGCGCTCCAGCTGGCGGCGGAAGGTACTGGCGCTGACCCCTTGCTGCCCGGCCATGGCCGCCAGGGTCGGCCATTGCCCATAGCGGCGTGCGCGCAAATGGCGATAGACCTCGGCAACCAGGCCATTCTGATTGCGAAAGCGGATCACCAGGCCCTGCGGCGCGCTACGCAGGAAGGTCTTCAGGCCCGCCAGGTCCTGCACCACCGGCAAACGCAACCAGGCACTGTCGAACTCGACCTCGGTGCGCCCGCTGCCCAGGCGCAGGTCCGGCCCCCACAGCAGCGGGTCGTCATCCTGGGCCGGGCGCGCCACCGCCAGTTCCGTGCGGTCGATGGCGATGCGCCGCCCTGCCAGCCAGCACAGCAGGCCGATCATCAGCACCAGGTAGGTTTCCTCGGCGTACACCCGGGTCAGCGGGTCGGCGATCGTCGACTGCACGCTGATTACCGCACGCCCTCCACGCAGGGTGAGGCTGCCGCGCAGGTCGCGCAGAAACAGGGCGAAACTGCTCATGCACTGGCGCAGGGCCTTTTCCAGGTTCGGTTCCTGGATCAAGCCACGGCAGATCAGGGCAAAGCTGCCCAGCGGCATGCCATGGCTGTCGAGGCGAAAGAACTCATCGTCCAGCAGTTCGATCAGCTCCAGCCACAAGCGGGCAAAGGCCTTGGCCGGCACCCGCGCCTGGGGCTGGCCGAGCACGGCCGGGTCGATGCCCACCCCACGCAGCCGTGCCTCGAGCACCTCGGGCTGCTCGCGCAAGGCATGCAGCATGGCATTGAGAAAGTACACCGCGACCGAATCGCTATCGCGCATGGCGGAATTCACTGTCTATGCTGAGTGGCAAAAAATGCCAGGTTGACTGAACAGATCCGGCATAGGCTGCAACAGAGCCTTTGCCTAGACTCGGACCCCATCCGGGATCGCCGGCCATTCTCGCAGAGCCTGGCCCGCTCCCGCCATGCCTACGCAATCGGAGCCTCTATGAGCAGCGCAGAAATCTACATCGTCAGTGCCGTCCGTACCGCCATCGGTGGTTTCGGTGGGGCCCTCAAGGACCTGCCCCTGGCCGACTTGGCCACCGCCGTGACCCGCGCTGCCATCGAGCGTTCGGGCGTGGCCGCCGAGCAGATCGGCCATGTGGTGATGGCCAACGTCATCCCTACCGAAGCACGCGACGCCTACCTGTCGCGAGTGGCGGCAATGAACGCCGGCATCCCCAAGGAAACCCCCGCCTTCAACGTCAACCGCCTGTGCGGTTCGGGCCTGCAGGCCATCGTCTCGGCCGCCCAGTGCCTGCTGCTGGGTGACGCCGATGTGGCCCTGGCCGCCGGTGCCGAATCCATGAGCCGTGGCCCGTACCTGCTGCCGCAGGCTCGCTGGGGCGCGCGCATGGGGGACCTGCAGGGCATCGACTACACCGTTGGCGTCTTGCACGACCCGTTCGAACACTTCCACATGGGCATCACCGCGGAAAACGTCGCCGCCAAGCAGGGCATCAGCCGTGAGATGCAGGACGAACTGGCCCTGACCAGCCAGCGCCGCGCCGCCCGCGCCCAGGCCGAAGGCCGCTTCGACAGCCAGATCGTGCCGCTGGAGCTGAAAACCCGTAAAGGCACCGTGCAGTTCGCCGTCGACGAACATGTGCGCGCCGATGTGACGGCCGAGCAACTGGCCGGCATGAAGACCGTGTTCAAGAAGGACGGCACCGTTACCGCCGGCAACGCCAGCGGCATCAACGATGGCGCCGCCGGCCTGGTACTGGCCACCGGCGACGCCGTGCGCCGCCTGGGCCTTAAGCCGCTGGCGCGCCTGGTGGCCTACGCCCACGCCGGCGTCGAGCCGGAACTGATGGGCCTGGGCCCGATCCCGGCAACCCGCAAGGTGCTGGAAAAGGCCGGCCTGAGTGTCAGCGACCTGGACGTGATCGAGTCCAACGAAGCTTTCGCCGCCCAGGCCTGCGCCGTGGCCCGCGAGCTCGGCTTCGACCCGGAGAAGGTCAACCCGAACGGCTCGGGTATCTCCCTCGGCCACCCGGTCGGTGCCACCGGGGCGATCATCGCCACCAAGGCCATCCACGAACTGCAACGCATCCAGGGCCGCTACGCACTGGCAACCATGTGCATCGGCGGCGGCCAGGGTATCGCCGTGGTCTTCGAGCGCGTCTGAGGGGCTGAACCATGACGATTGAACAGATTGCCGTGATCGGCGCCGGCACCATGGGCAACGGTATCGCCCAGGTGTGCGCGGTGGCCGGCTACCAGGTACTGCTGGTGGACGTTTCCGACGCCGCGCTGGAGCGGGGGGTGGCCACCTTGAGCAAGAACCTGGAGCGCCAGGTGAGCAAGGGTACGCTCGACGCCGAGCGCGCCGAGGCTGCGAAAACCCGCATCCGCACCAGCACCGACTATGCCCAGCTGAGCAGTGCGCAGCTGGTGATCGAGGCGGCCACCGAGAACCTGCAGCTCAAGCAGCGCATCCTTCAGCAGGTGGCGGCCAACGTGGCGGCCGACTGCCTGATCGCCACCAACACCTCATCGCTGTCGGTGACCCAACTGGCCGCCAGCATCGAGCACCCACAGCGCTTCATCGGTGTGCACTTCTTCAACCCGGTGCCGATGATGGCCCTGGTCGAGATCATCCGCGGCCTGCAGACCAGCGACAGCACCTATGCCCAGGCGCTGGTGGTCACCGAGAAGCTGGGCAAGACCCCGATCACCGCCGGCAACCGCCCGGGCTTCGTGGTCAACCGCATCCTGGTGCCGATGATCAACGAAGCCATCTTCGTGCGCCAGGAAGGCCTGGCCAGTGCCGAGGACATCGACACCGGCATGCGCCTGGGCTGCAACCAGCCGATCGGCCCGCTGGCCCTGGCCGACCTGATCGGCCTGGATACCCTGCTGGCGATCATGGAGGCCTTCCACGAAGGTTTCAACGACAGCAAGTACCGCCCTGCCCCGCTGCTCAAGGAAATGGTCGCGGCCGGATGGCTGGGCCGCAAGAGCGGCCGCGGCTTCTTCACCTACTGAGGAGCGCACGCCATGCCCCCGGTCAATGCCGCCATGCGCTGTGCCAACTTCGAAGAGCGACGCGACCGGGCCATGGCACTGTTCGCCGAAAAGGGCTTTGGCCAGGTCAGCATGCGCGAGCTGGCAGCCCACGTCGGCCTGACTGCCGGCTCGCTGTATCACCATTTTCCCAGCAAGCAGGATCTGCTGTTCGACCTGATCGAGGAGTTGTACGAGGAGCTGCAGGCGACCCTCGAACAGGGGCGCCGGGCCATGGCCCGAGGGGCTTCGGCAATGGCTTGCCTGATTGCTGCGCACTGGCAGTTGCATGCCGAGCGGCCCCTGCAGTTTCGTTTGGCCGAACGCGACTTGTGCTGCCTGAGCGAGGAACAGCAGGCGCGCCTGGGGTTGCTGCGCAAGCGCTATGAGGCGGGCTTGCTGCGCCTGATTGCGCCACGGGCGACGTTGCAGGGCGAAGCATTGGCGGCGACGGCGCATGTCGTGGCGACCTTGCTCAACCAATTGCCGGGGATGCTCAAGGGATTGCCTGAGCAACAAGGGCTCGGGTTGATGGAGAGCCTGTTGGCTGGCGGGATCGAGCGGACCCTGCGCTAGCCTGCACCGGCCTCTTCGCGGGCAAGCCCGCTCCCACAGGTTTTTCACCGCTTTCAATCGCGGTGCAGTACCTGTGGGAGCGGGCTTGCCCGCGAAGAGGCCGGGACAGGCTAACGCAGCAGGGCCTGGATCTGCTCGTGCAGGGTGTCGAGGTCGAACGGCTTGGCCAGGATTGGCGCCTTGCGGGCGATCGGGCTGCCGGACTCGAGGATCTCCGCCGGGTAACCGCTGATGAAGATCACCTTGAGGTCCGGCCGCAGCTTCACCGCAGGCTCGGCGATCTCCACCCCGGAAATGCCACCCGGCAGGCGGAAGTCGGTCACCATCAGGTCCAGGTGCGGCTTGCTCGCCAGGATGGCGAACGCCTCCTCACCGTCTTCGGCCACCAGCACGTGGTAGCCCTCACCCGCCAGGTAATCGCGCAGGATCATCCGAATCGCTGGTTCATCCTCGACTACCAGCACCACATCTTGTGCATCTTCACTCATGACAACGCCTTGAAATTCATACAGTTGGCCATCTGACCCCAGGCTTATGCGGAGGTTGCCCGCAGCTGGTCGTTTTGTTCGGTTGCCCCCGCCAGCGGCAACAGCAAGCTGAACGTGGCACCTTTGCCCTCCTCGCTTTGCACCTGAATGCGTCCGCCATGGGCGTGGACGATCTGCTCGGAAATATACAACCCCAGCCCCAACCCAGCGCTGGCCTGCTGGGTGGCCACGCGCTCGAACTGCTGGAAGATCCGTTGCTGGTGGACGGCGCTGATGCCGATCCCATGGTCCTGCACCTGCACCCAGGCCATGCCGTCCTGCTCGAACACCCGCACCTGCACCGGCTGACGTTCGCCATAGCGCAAGGCATTGGACAACAGATTGGCCAGCACTTGCTCAATGCGAAACTCGTCCCACTCGCCCTGCAACGGTTCGCAACGCTGCAACTCGATGTGCGTCTCCAACGCCGTGGCCTGGGCCGCGAAATTTTCCACCAGGCCGCGAACCAGCTGGCTCAGGTCGAACGCCCTGGGCCGCAGCGACAATTTGCCGGTGCGAATGCGCGACACGTCGAGCATGTCCTCGATCAGGCGGATCAAGCTATTGATCTGCCGCTCGTCACGCTCGACCATGGCCTGCAGCTTGTCGGGGCTGAAGGCGTCGAGGTTGCCGCGCGCCAGGTGCATCTTGCGCAACTGGGCTTCCAGGATCAGGCCGTTGAGCGGCGTGCGCACCTCGTGGGCAACGATCGACATGAAGTCGTCGCGCATGCGCACCGCATGCTCCAGCTCGCCACGGGCCACCTGCAACTGGGCCAGCAGCTGCTCCTGTTCCTGGCGACTGCACTCGAGCGCCTGCAACTGCCGGTCGAGCACCTTGCGCTGGCGGTACAGGTCGACGAACACCGACACCTTGCTCTTCACCGCCAGGGTGTCGAGCGGCTTGTGCAGAAAGTCCACGGCGCCGCTCTCGTAGCCCTTGAAGGCGTAGTTCATTTCACGCCCGGCCGCGGTGACGAAGACAATCGGGATGTTGCGGGTCTTTTCCGTGCCGCGCATCAGCTCGGCCAGCTCGAAGCCGTTCATGCCCGGCATCTGCACGTCGAGAATGGCCAGGGCGAACTCGTGCTCGAGCAACAGCGACAGGGCCGCTTCCGCCGATTGCGCCTGATGCACCTCGCGGTCCTCGCCCTGGATCAGGGCGGCCAGGGCCAGCAGGTTTTCCGGCAGGTCGTCGACGATCAGCAGTTTGGCAGTGGTGTGGCTTAGCATGCGCTGGGTTCCAGGGTCGCGAGCAACTGCCCGATACCGCTCAGAGAAAGAATAAGGTCGGGCGCGTGCAGGGCCAGGGCGGCCTCCGGCATCAGCGCCACCTGTGCGTCGCGGGGATCCTGGACCACGGTCCGGCCGCCGCTGTTCTTGATGTAGGCAAGCCCTTGGGCGCCATCTTCGTTGGCCCCGGTGAGCAGCACGCCGAGCAGCCCGGGGCCAAAGGCATCGGCCGCCGAGGTGAAGAGAAAATCGATGGCCGGGCGCGAGAAATGCACCGGCTCCTCCTGGCTCAGCGACAGGCTGAAGTCGGCTTCCACCGACAGGTGATAGCCCGGCCCGGCCACGTAGATCTGCCCTGGGGCAATGGCTTCCTTGTCACAGGCCTGGCGTACCGGCCGCTGCAAGCGCCGTTGCAGCACCTCGGCCAGCTGGCTGTGGCGGTCGTCCGGCAGGTGCAGCACACACAGCACGGGAATGGCAAAACTGGCAGGCAACGCCCCCAGCACCGTGAACAATGCCGTGACGCCGCCTGCCGAGGCGCCGATGACCACCGCGTCCACGCCGTTCATGATTTGCGGTAGATCCGTTCGGGCTTGACCAACGGCTCGAAACGGTCACTGTAGGCCGAGAAGTCCACCGACTCCTTGCTGCCCAGCACCAGGAAGCCGCGGTGGCACAACGACTCGTGGAACAGGCCGAGGGCGCGGTCCTGCAGGGCCTTGTTGAAGTAGATCAGCACGTTGCGGCAGGACACCAACTGGGTTTCGGAAAACACACTGTCGGTGGCCAGGCTGTGGTCGGCGAAGGTCACATTCTCGCGCAGGCTGCTGTCCATGATGGCGTTGCCGTAGGCCGCGGTGTAGTACTCGGTAAAGTCGCGGCGGCCACCGGCCAGGCGGTAGTTTTCTGCATACTCGCGCATGCTCTGCATCGAGTAGATGCCCTGCTTGGCGCGGTCCAGTGAATGCGGGTTGATATCGGTGGCATAGATGATGGTGCGGTCGAGCAGGCCCTCTTCGCGCAGCAGGATGGCCATCGAGTACACCTCTTCACCCGTGCTGCAGCCGGCAATCCACACCTTGATCGAAGGCCAGGTGCGCAGCAGCGGCACCACTTCCTGGCGCAGCGCGAGGAAATGGCTGGGGTCGCGGAACATCTCGCTGACGGGGATCGTCAGGTACTGCAGCAGCTGCATGAACATGCCCGGGTCATGCAGCACCCGCTCCTGCAGCGCCGACACCGTGAGGCAGTCGAACTGGCGCAGAGCATGCAGGACCCGGCGCTTGATCGAAGCGCCGGAATAATTGCGAAAATCGTAGCTGTACTTGAGGTAGATCGCCTCGATCAGCAGCCGGATCTCAATGTCGGTGTTGCGCTCGCTAGTCAAATTCGCTCCAGTTGCGGCAGCCACACGCGGATCAACGAGAACAGGCGGTCCAGGTCGATCGGTTTGGCCAGGTAATCATTGGCGCCGGCCTGCAGGCAACGCTGCTGGTCGTCCTTCATCGCCTTGGCGGTAACGGCGATGATCGGCAGCTTGCGCCAGCGCGGCTGTTGGCGGATCAGGCGGGTAGCCTCGAAGCCGTCCATCTCCGGCATCATCACGTCCATCAGCACCAGGTCGATGTCATCGTGCTGCTCCAGGCGCTCGATGGCTTCACGCCCGTTGCGGCCGATCTCGACGATGGCGCCCTTGTGCTCCAGGGCACTGGTCAGGGCAAAGATGTTACGCACATCGTCGTCCACCAGCAGCACCTTGCGGCCCTCGAAGACCTTGTCGCGGCTGCGCGCGGTCTTGAGCATGCGTTGGCGTTCATGGGACAACTGCGATTCGACTTTGTGCAGGAACAGCGTCACTTCGTCGAGCAGGCGCTCTGGCGAGCGCGCGCCCTTGATGATGATCGAGCGCGAATACTTGAGCAGGTCGGCCTCTTCTTCGCGGGTGAGGTTGCGCCCGGTGTAGACGATCACCGGCGGGAACGCGCGGATATCCTCGGCGGTCATGCGCTTGAGCAGCTCGTTGCCGAGCATGTCGGGCAGTTTCAGGTCGATGATCATGCAGTCGTAGATATTGTCGCGCAGCAGCGCCAGGGCGTCCTGGGCCATGGCCACGGCGGTGATCTCGATATCGTCGTCGCCGATCAGGCGGGCGATGCTCTCGCGCTGCAGGTCGTCGTCTTCCACCAGCAGGATGTGCTTGAGCTTCTGGGTCAGCTTGGCTTCCAGGCGGGCGAACACTTCCTTGAGCTCTTCGCGGCTGGTCGGTTTGACTGCATAACCCACCGCGCCCATGTGCATGGCGGCCTCTACACGGTCTTCCACCGAGATGATGTGCACCGGGATGTGCCGGGTGGTGGCCTGCTCCTTGAGGCGCTGCAGCACGGTCAGCCCGGAATGATCCGGCAGGCGCATGTCCAGCAGGATGGCGTCGGGAACGTACTGTTCGGCCAGCTCGAAACCCTCATCGGCGCTTTGCGCCACCAGGCAGCTGTAACCCAGTTCGTGCGCCAGGTCGAAGAGAATGCGGGCGAAATTGGGCTCGTCTTCCACCACCAGGATGCAGCGATTGCCAAACGGTGCGCGCTCGCGATCATCGCTGAAGGCCGGGGCCGGGCGCTTGGACACTGCAGGCGCGGCAATCGGCGGCGCCGGCGGCAAGCTATCGACGGCCGGCCGCAAGCTCTGTGCCTCGATCTCCTCACCCTGCGATTCATAACGTTCCGGCATGAGCAGGTTGAACACACTGCCCTGCCCGAGGCTGCTGTCGACGCTGATCTGCCCGCCAAGAAGATGCGCCAGGTCGCGCGAGATCGACAGCCCCAGGCCGGTGCCACCGTAGCGACGGTTGCTGGTGCCGTCGACCTGGTGGAAGGCGCCAAAGATTGCCTGTTGCTGGTCGGCGGCAATGCCGATGCCGCTGTCACGCACCGAGAAGACGATGCCATTGCCGGCCTGATAGCCGATGTTCAGGCTGACCTGGCCGCGCTCGGTGAACTTGATGGCGTTGGACAACAGGTTCTTGAGAATCTGCTCCAGGCGCTGGCGGTCGGTGAACAGGGTGGCCGGCACTTGCGCTTCGACCGTGACCTCAAAGCCCAGGCCCTTGTGCTCGGCAAGTGGCTGGAACATGCCGCGCAGGCCTTCGACCAGGCGCTCGAGCTGGGTGTTC
Source organism: Pseudomonas sp. NPDC089428 (assembly GCF_044749325.1). Taxonomy (NCBI): domain Bacteria; kingdom Pseudomonadati; phylum Pseudomonadota; class Gammaproteobacteria; order Pseudomonadales; family Pseudomonadaceae; genus Pseudomonas; species Pseudomonas sp. NPDC089428. Next base: position 576,286 of record NZ_JBIVHT010000001.1, on the reverse strand, counting down.
TCTGGGCGCACTTCGAGCTTGCCGGCCTCGACCTTGGCGATGTCGAGGATGTCGTTGATCAGGTTCAGCAGGTCGTTGCCGGCGGAATAGATGGACTCGGCGAACTTGACCTGCTCGGCGCTGAGGTTGCCCTCGCCGTTCTCGGCCAGCAGCTTGGCCAGGATCAGTGAGCTGTTGAGCGGCGTGCGCAGCTCGTGGGACATGTTGGCGAGGAATTCGGACTTGTACTTGCTCGAGCGTTGCAGGTCTTCGGCACGGGCCTGGAGTTCTTCCTGGGCCTGGCTGAGTTCGTCGTTCTTGCGGTTCAGGGCATCGGTACGTTCGGACAGCTGCTCGTTGGTCTGCTCAAGCTCCGCCTGCTGGGTTTCCAGGTGGGCCTGGGACTCCTTGAGCACGCGCGATTGCTCTTCGAGCTCTTCGTTGGCAGTCTTGAGCTCCTCCTGCTGGACTTGCAGTTCTTCGTTGAGCTGTTGGGTTTCGGCCAGCACTTCTTGAAGGCGCTGGCGGTAGCGTGCGCTTTCGATGGAGATGCCCAGGTTTTCACCGACCCGCTCCATGAACTCGTCATCACGCGCCTGCAGCGGGCGCAGAAAACCGAGTTCGATCACACCGTTGATTTGCCCGTCGTTACGCGCTGGCATCAGCAAGGCGCCCCGCGGCAGGCCGTCGCCAAGGCCCGAGCTGAGCCGGTAGTAGTCCTGCGGCAGGTCGTCCAGGCGCAGCAGGCGCCCATCGCGCACGGCTTGCGCCAACAGGCCATGGTGATCACCCAGTACCTGCTGGCGGGCCTGCTCTTCGCTGCTCAGGCCATAGCTGGCCACCCGCACCAGGCGGCCATGTTCGTCGCGCACGTAGAGCGCACCGACCACGCTGCCCAGGTAGCTGGCGAAGAAGCGCAAGATGTTGTCGCCAAGCATCGGCAGGGTCAGCTGGCCCAACACCTGCTCGGCCAGCTGGGTCTGGCCATTGCGCAGCCAGGCCTGGTGCTCCAGGCGCTCGGCGGCGCGCTGCTGAGCCTGCAGGTTCTCGCTGTAGCTGCCCGACAGGGCCAGCAGATCACGGCGGCCAAGGTAGGCGAGCAATGCGCTGAGGCCGATGATGAACAGCACAAAGATCGAAATGGCGGTCACGGTAACCGTGCTCACCTTCTCGGTACGCGCCATGCGCAGCTGCTGCTCGGTGCCGATCAGGCCGTCGAACTCCTTGCGAATCTCGTCGGTGATGCGCTTGCCGCGGCCATTGCCGACCGAAGCACGGTAGTCGCCACCGCTGCGGCGCTGGCTGATCATCTCGCCGCCGAACGCGTTCCAGGCGTTTTGCAAGGCAATCAGCCGGTCGATACGGTCGACTTGCTGGGGGTTGTCCTCGACCATGCTGCGCAGGCTCTGCAAGCTGCCAAGGATACGCGGCTTGGCTACCTCGTAGGGGTCGAGGAAGCGCTCGTCACCGGTGATCAGAAAACCGCGCATGCCGGTTTCCATGTCGATCGACAACTTGACCGCTTCGTTGGCATTGCCGATCACCCGATCAGTGTGCTCGACCCACTGCATGGCCGATAGCAAGTAGTTGATCACCGCGACGAAAGCCACGGCGCCGAGCAGGCCCACTGCCAGGGGCAAGCCGATATTTCGGCTCAACAGCTTGCGGAAGCTTTGCTGGTCCATCGAGGCTGCTTGAATCATCTGATAACGCCCGCGCAAAAAAAGTCCATTGAAAAAGAGTGGCGGCTGAAGCCTGTCAGTGCCTGCCGCTGCGCTCACCGGTCAATCAGCGAGTTTAACCCGCTTGAGCGGGTTCGGCAGGGCATTTAGCCAGTATTTGAATGCCGCGCGTGAGAATCGTTCCATCGATGTGCCACAGTCGGTATCCTCGGGAACTTCTATCACTGCCTGGCGCACAGAGTAGAGACATGCTTTTTACAACAGGAAACCCACCATGCACCTTCTGGTAGTCGAAGACGACGACATCGTACGTATGCTGATGGTCGAAGTGCTCGACGAGTTGGGCTACAGCACCCTTGAAGCGGAAAATGCCACGGCGGCGCTGAAGGTGATCGAGGACGCCAGCCAGCCACTGGCCCTGCTGATGACCGACGTGGGCCTGCCGGACATGCGCGGCGAAGCGCTGGCGGCCAGGGCCCGTGAAGTGCGGCCTTTGCTGCCGGTGCTGTTCGCCAGCGGTTATGCCGAGAGCTTTGATGTGCCCGAGGGCATGCACCTGATCGGCAAGCCGTTCAGCATCGACCAGTTGCGCGACAAGGTGGTGGAAATATTGGGTACACCTTGAGATCGGTGGCGCCTGCTTCGCGGCTTTAGCCGCGAAGAGGCCGGAAAAGGCAACCCACCTTACAGCTCCCGCCGCAGGAGGTAGGTATCCATGATCCACCCCCTGCGCAACCGTTCCCGCGCGCGCACTTCAAGAATCCTGGCCTTCACTGCCTGCAAAGGCCCGGCGATCAGCACTTCATCGTCGGTACCCAGATAAGCACCCCAGTAGATCACCAGCGCCGGATCCTCCAGCGCGGCAAACGCGCACTGCCCGTCGAGCATCACCACCACATTGTCCACCTGCCCCTGCTCGGCCAGGCGCCGCCCCGGCAGCACGGTCAGCGGCTCGCCAATGCGATTGAGCGGGATCTGATGCCGCGCCGCCAGGGCCTGCACGCTGCTGATGCCAGGGATCACCTGCAGGCGCAGTGCCACCCCGCGCTCGCGGACCAGGTCGAGAATGCGCAAGGTGCTGTCGTAGAGCCCCGGCTCACCCCATAGCAAAAAGGCGCCGACATCCTCGGCGCCCATCTCTTCGCTGAGCAACCGGGCATACAGCGCGGCACGTTGGCGGTGCCAGTCGTGCACCGCACCTGTGTAGTCGTGCGCCTCGGCATCGCGCCGCGGGTCCGCTACCTGCACCAGACGGTAGCCACCCTCGGGCCGGTAGCGCTCAAGCATTGCCTTGCGCAGTCGCACCAGCTCATCCTTGCCGGCGCCTTTGTCGAGCACGAAGAACACACTGGCGCGGCGCAGTGCCTCGACTGCCTCGACGGTGATCTGCCGCGGATCGCCCGGACCGATGCCGATCAACAGAAGGTCTTTCATGGCAGCGCCCGACATCACGACTCAGAAGATAGAGAAGTTATAGCTGACGATGACCCGCGTCTCGTCCATGTCCCGTGCCCACTTCTCGTAATTACTGCGGTACGTCGAGTTACGCAGGCGCACGCTGACATCCTTGAAGGTGCCACTCTGCACCTGGTACCTGAGCTCAGTGTCGCGCTCCCACTCCTTGCCTTGTGCATTGCTGCCCGGGACCTTGATGTGGTCACCGTTGATGTAGCGGGTGAAGAAGCTCAGGCCAGGCACGCCCAGGGCCTTGAAGTCGTAGTCGTAACGCAGCTGCCAGGAGCGCTCCTGGGCGGCGGCGAAGTCGTTGACCTGGGCGTAGTTGACCAGGTACGGATTGCTGCCATCGAGGTACGGCATGGCACTTTCGCCGTACATGCGCTGCCAGCCGGCGCTGATCTTGTGCCCGCCCAGGCTGTAGCCGAGCATGCCGCTGAAGGCACGGTGGTCGATCTCGCCGGCGCGGGCGTTGCCGATGTCATCGCTCTTGATCAGCCGCAGGTCTGCCGACAGGCTGCCAACGGCGAGCGGCTGGCTGGCGACCAGGCCCAGAAAATGCTGGCGGTAGATGTTTTCCAGCTTGGCGACCTGATACTGAGCGCTGAGCCGGTCATTGAAACGGTAGTCCAGGCCAGCCAGGTCAAAGTGGTCGGCTTCGATATTGCAGGCATAGCGCTTGTTCTTGCAATGCACGCGAATATCCTGACGATCGGTGGAGTCACGTGCGGTGTACTTGTTCAGGCGGGCCACGGTGAACTTCAGGTCGCGCACTTCTTCGGAGGTCAGCATCGCGCCATGGAACATGGTCGGCAGCAGGCGACCATCGTTGTATTTCAACAGCGCTAGGTCCGGCATCATCGAGCCGTACTTCAGCACCGTGTTGGAAACCTTGACCTTGGCCGCCAGGCCCATCTTCGCGTATTGGTCGGCGGAGTGCCGAGGGTCGTGGCCGGAAGATGGCAGCAAACCACTGTTACTGTCGGCCGGGCTGGAGTCGAGCTTGATCCCTAACATGCCCAGTGCGTCCACGCCAAAGCCGACCGGGCCCTGGGTATAACCCGACTGCACATTGAGAATGAAGCCTTGCGCCCACTCTTCACGTTTTGACGCGCCCTGGCTGGAACTGCTGTGGCCGTCACGGAAATCCCGGTTGAAATAGACCGTGCGCGCTTCGACCTTGGCACTAGTGTCTTCAAGAAAACCGGCGGCCTGGGCATGCGTGCCGGCACACACAATGAACAGGCCGGCAACACGGCGCCCGGGGGCGAGAGGAAGAGGGGAAAACATGCGAGGAAACATCCACAAGAAAGGCGAAAAAACAAATCGTGACGCACCTGCGTCACGCGAATGCGTCGCGGCCGAACATCAGCCGACCATCATCTGAAATGATCGCCCAACCGCTCTGTTCCGGGCCATTGGACCATGGTCTAGAATACCGGGCAGTCGGCTCGAAAAAGCGCCTGCATTACCGCTCGGAAAACTTGGAAAGTTCCCGCCCTACTTATAAAAAGTTTGCGGTTTACCGAACTCCTGCAAGTGTCTACACTCGATGTCAGCGAACAGTTTCACCCACCCGCGTGGCTGGCGTTTAGTCCTTGTCAATGTTCGTCACGCCCTGCCACGAAAGACGTACAGGAGTGATTACAGTGTCCAGACTTGCAGAGTTTCGTGCTGCCGAAAAAGCGCTCCAGGAACAGATGGCGCAACTGGAGGCGCTGAAAAAGGATGCCGGCCTCAAACGCGAAATCGAATTCGAGCAGAAACTAGTCGGCCTGATGAAAAGCTATGACAAAAGTCTGCGCGATATCATCGCCATCCTCGACCCCAAGGCGGTTGCCCGTGGCGCTGTCAGTGCACCGAAACAGCAGCGCCGCCCGCGCGTGGTCAAAGTCTACGAAAACCCGCACACCGGCGAGTTGATCGAGACCAAAGGCGGCAACCACCGCGGCCTCAAGGCGTGGAAAGAACAGTACGGGGCCGCTACCGTGGAAAGCTGGGTTCGCTGATGAAACGTCAACACCCACTTCACACTTTTTTCACAACGGCTGCAGCAGTATCGAGACAGCTAAAGGACTAGCGACCCCATCACGCGCCCGCACATGCGGGCCTCTAATTCCGGCGCCCTGCTCCCCCCGAGCAGGGCGCTTTCATTTGCGCAAACGCTTCACTGCCGTATCATGGCCCCCTGTCTGTTTCGCTGGCACCTGGTTGCCGGCCCCGTCTCTGGAGTACCCATGAGCCTGCACGATCTGCAAACCCTGCCTGGTGTCACCGCACAGCCAGACACCGCCACCGCACAGTTCGTCTTCAACCACACCATGCTGCGGGTCAAGGACATCGAGAAGTCGCTGGACTTCTACACCCGCGTGCTGGGCTTCCGCCTGGTCGACAAGCGTGACTTCCCCGAAGCTGCCTTCAGCCTGTACTTCCTGGCCCTGGTCGACCCGGCGCAGATCCCTGCCGACGACGCCGAGCGCCACCAGTGGATGAAGTCGATCCCGGGCGTGCTGGAGCTGACCCACAACTACGGCACCGAAAACGACCCGGATTTCGCCTATCACAACGGCAACACCGACCCACGCGGCTTTGGCCACATCTGCATTTCGGTGCCGGACGTGCGTGAGGCCTGCGCCCGTTTCGAGGCACTCGACGTGCCGTTCCAGAAGCGCCTGCAGGATGGCCGCATGAACCACCTGGCCTTCGTCAAGGACCCGGACGGCTACTGGGTTGAGGTGATCCAGCCAACCGAGCTGAAGGGCTGACCGCCATCCGCTCGCGCTCGTCGGGCCGGGAACTCCTGGCCCCTTGCTGTGGTATATGAAGGTAACCGCTTCACATGCCACAGCGAGGTAAAGGACGATGCAATCTCTTCACTGTGAATACCGCAACCACACCATCACCGCCAGCGTGATGCCCCACCCCGACTCCCCCCTGCCCTACGCCGCCGGCTGCCTGATCACCGATCCACAGGGGCACACCAGCAAGCGGATGTCGATGCCGATGAAGTTCTTCTCGGACCTCGAGAACGCTCAGCATGTGTCGTTGGCCCATGGCCGGGCATTGGTGGATGAGCAATTGGACAAGGGGCACAAAGCCTTCTGAAGACCTGCGCGGGAGCTGTAGGAGCGGCCTTGTGTCGCGAGAGGGCTGCAAAGCAGCCCAAAGATATCAGCCTTGATGCATAAATCGCTGGGGCTGCTTTGCAGCCCTCTCGCGACACAAGGCCGCTCCTACAGGAGATCGGCGTGCATCAGATATCGCGCGCAAAGGCTACCGCCGCTTCAACCTGTTCGCGGCTGGGCCGTACCCCGGTGTACAGAACGAACTGCTCCAACGCCTGCAAGGCGATCACGTCCAGCCCGGTAATCACCGGTTTGCCCAGCGCCTCGGCCCGCTGGATCAGCGGCGTGCGCGCTGGCATCGCCACCACGTCGAACACCCGCTCGGCCGCCGCGATGGCGTTTTCGCTGAAGGCCATCACCTGGGCCTGCGGCCCACCCTCCATGCCGATCGGCGTCACGTTCACCAGCATCGGCGGGCACAGGTCGCCCATTTCAGCCACCCAGCGATAGCCGCAGACATCCGCCAACTGCCGCCCGGCCTGCTCGTTGCGGGCGACGATGATGCCTTCGCGGAATCCGGCATCGCGCAGCGCACTGGCCACAGCCTTGGCCATACCGCCACTGCCGCGCAGGGCGAACGCGGTGGCAGGGTCGACCTGGTGCGCCTCGAGCAGTTGCCGCACGGCCAGGTAATCGGTGTTGTAGGCCTTCAGACGGCCAGCGTTGTTGACCAGGGTATTGACCGACTCGATCGCCGCCGCCGACGGGTCGATTTCATCGACCAGCGCCATGCAGGCCTCCTTGTACGGCATCGACACGCCACAGCCGCGAATGCCCAGCGCGCGGATGCCTGCGATTGCTGCCGGGAGGTCATCGGTGCTCATGGCCTTGTAGTAATAGTCCAGGCCGAGCTGCTGGTAGAGGTGGTTATGAAAACGCACGCCAAAGGTGCCAGGCCGACCGGCCAGGGAAATGCACAGCACGGTGTCTCTGCTGGGAGTTGTCGCCATAACCTGCTCCTTTTTCATAACTGAAACGTTTGTGCAGCGTACCAGACACAACCACTGGTCGTCCCTTACACAACCTTTACCGTTTCCCTGCGCGCGGCTTACAGAGACCGGAGTCATAGTAATAAGGCCCCGAGCGCGGGGTTACCTTGCGAGGAAGTCTCATGAACCGTCATCTCCCCGGAATCGCCCTGCTGGTCGGTGCCCTGGCCATCAGCGGGCAAGCCTCTGCCCATGGTGGCGGCGGACATGGCTGGTATGGACCAGGCCCACTGCTCGGCGCCGCCGTAGTCGGGGCCGTGGTCGGGGCGACGGTGTATGGCGGCCACGACCGCACGGTCTATGTGGAACGCCAGCCTGCCTACTATGGGCCACCGCCCGTGTATGTGCAGGCCCCGCCGCAGCCGGTGTACTACCAGCCGTACTACGTGCCGGCACCGCCGCCGCCGGCGTACCGCCCCTACTATGGCCCGCCACCGGTGTATTACGGCCCGCCACGCTGGTGACCGTTGATAAAACTGATGAGCACTATTGAGCGAGTTGATTTCAAACCGTGTCGGCTGCTGCGTAAGGTAGGGCCATGTTTCACAGGAGGTCCCCATGGCCACTATTCAGATCATGTCCGTCGTCGGCACTGCTGTCCCCGTCACCCTGCGCGAGCAAGGCCTACTGGCCTGCTGGTACCTGGTAAGCAATGGCGAAGCCGTCAGCGGCCCGCTGGCGACCCGCGCCTCGGCCCAAGCCCTGGCTGAACAGCTTCAGGCCAATTGCCTGATCGCTTGACCGAATTTGTTGTGCGTTGCTCCCTACGCCTCTTCTGACCCGCCGTCTGGCGGGTCTTTTTTTGCCTGGACGAACCGACGAACGGAGGCAGGAAAACCGATACAGCATGAAGCTTTTTTCATTTCTGTCAGCCGACTCAACGAGCAATCGACAGGCGTTCAGCCATACTCCAAAATGCATCGGTTTTTTGGGGGAAAACCCTTGCACAGCCAACGACATACCAACTTTTAGTGAGCCTCAACGTGAAAACATCCCTGTCCATCCTCAGTCTGCTGCTGTTGCTCACAGGTACCGCGACCCTTCCGTCGACCGCTGCTGCACAACCCCCGGCCCAGGTCCAACGCGACCCGTCCAAGCTGCACCTGGCGTCTGGCAGCGCCCTGCTGATCGACCTGAATACCAACCAGGAACTGTATTCGAGCCGCGCCGACCGCGTGGTGCCCATTGCCTCGGTGACCAAACTGATGACGGCGATGGTGGTGCTGGATGCCAAGCTGCCCATGGATGAGATGCTCACCATGACCATCGCCAACAACCCGGACATGAAAGGCGTGTATTCGCGCGTACGCCTGGGCAGCGAGCTGAACCGTCGGGAAACCCTGCTGATCACCCTGATGTCGTCGGAAAACCGCGCCGCCACCACCCTGGCCAACCATTACCCAGGCGGCTACCCGGCCTTCATCAAGGCGATGAACGCCAAGGCCCGCAGCCTGGGCATGGCGCACACCCGCTATGTCGAGCCGACCGGCTTGTCGACGCAGAACGTATCCACCGCCCACGATCTCGCCAAGTTGCTGATGGCATCGCGCAAGTACCCGATGCTGAGCGAGCTGTCGACCACCCGTGAAAAGACCGTGGCCTTCCGCAAGCCGAACTACAGCCTGGGCTTCCGCAACACCGATCACCTGGTGAACAAGAGCAACTGGGACATCACGCTGACCAAGACCGGTTTCACCAACGAGGCCGGCCACTGCCTGGTGCTGCTGACCAAGATGGACAACCGCCCGGTGGCCATGGTGATCCTCGACGCCTTTGGCAAGTACACCCACTTCGCCGACGCCACCCGCCTGCGCCAGTGGCTGGAGACCGGCGCAGCCAAGCCGGCTCCGGCGGTGGCCATGCAGTACAAGTCGGACAAGCACAACAAGGGGCGCCTGGCGTCGGAGTAATCTGAGGCCAACACATGACGTGTGGGAGCCGCGCACACCTGGCAGTCGCTGACAGTCGGCCGGTTCGGATCAGGCCTGGGTGTCGACCACGCCGCCAGCACTGCTGCCACCGCTTTCCTGAAGTGCTTCGAGCAACTGCGCGGTCGCCGTCATGATCTGGCCACTGAGGGTGGCGATGCTGGCCTGCTTGGCAGTGATCGCCGCCAGTTTGCTGCTGTCATCGCCCTTCTGCGCCATCAGGCGGGCCAGCTGCTGCTGCTCTTGCGCCATCTGCTTCTGCAGGTTCTTGATCATCTCGCGCAACTGCTTGATGTGCGCAGGTTCATCACTTTCACTGCTGCCCTGAGCCGCCCCTGCTGCCGCCTGGGCCTGCCCGTCGCCGCGAATTTTCGACGTGTCGACCTGGAGTGTCGTACTGCCGGCCTCGGCCTTTTCGCTGTCATTGGCCTGAAGGGTGCTGGCCGCCTGGGCCGAAGTGTTGCTGATGCTGACTGCCGCAATACTTACCATGTCATTCTCCCTGCCTTGCAATGGGTCCTTGAGTTGACCTGCGTATCGGCCGACAGTCGCAGACCTTTAGGCTCGACTGGCCGCAGGCACGCGGCCGGGCAGTAAATTCCCATTCCACTGGCTCGTTCCACCCAATGTACAAGCGCAGGCGCCGGAGCCCCGGCATGCGCCCACATTCGCCCCATTATGGAATCGCAGCCATGAGCCAGTCTGCACACCCGGAAACTATCAAGGACCTGATCGGCGTGGGCTTCGGCCCGTCCAACCTGGCCCTGGCCATCGCCCTGGAAGAACTTGCCCAAAGCCAGGGCCATGCTCTGGATGCGCTGTTCATCGACAAGCAGAAGGAATACCGCTGGCACGGCGAGACCCTGGCCACCCAGAGCGAACTGCAGATCTCGTTCCTCAAGGACCTGGTCTCGCTGCGCAACCCGACCAGCCCGTACAGTTTCGTCAACTACCTGCACCAGAAGCAGCGCCTGGCCGACTTCATCAACCTCGGCACCTTCTACCCCTGCCGCCTGGAGTACAACGACTACCTGCGCTGGGCCGCCGAGCATTTCGCCAGCCAAGCCGTGTATGGCGAAGAAGTGCTGCGCATCGAGCCTGAACTGAAGGCTGGGCGCGTCGAGCACCTGCGCCTGGTCTCGCGCGATGCGCAAGGCCGGGAATTCAGCCGGCGCACACGCTCGGTGGTGGTCGGCAGCGGCGGCACACCGAAGATTCCGGAAAAGTTCGGCGCGTTCAAGGACGACCCACGGGTCTTCCACCACTCCCAGTACCTGAGTAGCCTGAACAAACTGCCGTGCACGGCCGGCAAGCCGATGCGCATCGCGGTGATCGGCTCGGGCCAGAGCGCCGCCGAGGCCTTCATCGACCTCAACGACAGCTACCCGTCGGTCAAGGTCGACATGGTGCTGCGCGGCTCCGCCCTCAAGCCGGCCGACGACAGCCCGTTCGTCAACGAGATCTTCTCGCCAGACTACACCGACCTGGTCTACAACGAGCCGGCCGACCAGCGCGCCAAGTTGCTCGGTGAGTACCACAACACCAACTATTCGGTGGTCGACCTCGACCTGATCGAGCGCATCTACGGCATTCTCTACCGGCAGAAGGTCGCCCACCAGTTCCGCCACAACGTGCTGTGCCGGCGGCAGGTGGAAGCGGTGGTCGCCACCCGCGACGGCATCGAACTGACCCTGCGCGACCTGGCCACCGGCCAACAGCAGACTCACCGCTACGACGCGGTGATTCTCGCCACAGGCTACGAACGCCGCTCGCACCGCGACCTGCTCGCACCGCTGGCGGAGTATGTGGAAGACTTCAGCGTCGACCGCAACTACCGGGTCCTGGCCAGCCCGGACCTGCAGGCATCGGTGTACCTGCAAGGGTTCTGTGAAAACAGCCACGGCCTCAGTGACACCTTGCTGTCGGTACTGCCCTCCCGTGCCGCAGAAATCGGACAGGCGCTGTACCACGACCTGGCTCGCCAGCAAGGCAAGGCACAACCCGCCGTGGCCCTGACCAGCGCCTGATTCACGAAGCAATCAGAGCGACAGGGTGCCAAGTGCGCCCTGTCGGCATTTATGCCTCACTGAAACATTTTCTTGCATTTAATTCAGCAGGATTTTCATTCTCATTCGTCTTTTGAAGAACAGCCCTTTTTGGTTGGGCCTGTGTTCGCCACTTTTTTCAGAAGACTGACCGATGGCCAAATCACCGAAAAAATCCAAGTCCAAGCTGTGGTTCCTGGTCCACAGCTGGCTCGCCCTGCCGATCTGGTTCTTCGTGCTGATCGTCTGCTTCACCGGCATGCTGGCCGTGGTCAGCCAGGAGATCGTCTGGCTGGCCAACCCCGACGTGCGTGCCAGCAAACCCGACGACAGCGCCGAACGCTTGAGCTTCCAGCAAGTACTCGATGCCCTGCGCAAGGCCGAACCGGACATGGTAGTCAACTCGCTCAGCCAGCCGGACGGCTCGCACTTCGCGCTCACGGCACGGGTCACCTACGCCGATGGCTCCAGCCCGATGCTCTACGTCAACCCTTACACCGGGGCGATCCAGGGCAAGATGCCGGACTTCAACTTCGAAGCCTTCACCCGCGCCCTGCATGGCTGGTGGCTGGTGCCTTTCACCCATGGTTTCAGCTGGGGCTGGTACATGGTGTCGCTGCTCGGGCTGCCGATGCTGGCGTCGCTGGTGACCGGGCTGGTGGTGTACAAGAAGTTCTGGAAAGGCTTCTTCAAGCCGGTACGCACCGGCCATGGTGCGCGCATCTTCTGGGGCGACCTGCACCGCCTGGCCGGGGTCTGGTCGATCTGGTTCATCGCGGTCATTTCCATTACCAGCATCTGGTTCCTGATCCGGGCGATCCTGTCCGACAACCACATCACCATTTCCAGCGAGCCGATCGTGCCGGTGATCGCCCGCGAGCAGGTGCCACAGTCAGTCGATGGCAGCCCGGCGCCACGCATCGACCTGGACGAAGCCGCGCGCATCGCCGGCCTGGCCATCCCCAGCCTGGACATCACCTCCATCTCGCTGCCGGCCACCGCCTACAGCCACATCGAAATGGGCGGGCGTGGCTGGTACCCGCTGATGTTTCAGAGCGCTTCGGTCAACCCTTATACCCGCCAGGTCGACAGCCAGTTCCTGCTCAGCGACCGCTCGGCCCTGGAGTTCGTCACCGAGTCCATGCGCCCGCTGCACACCGGCGACTTCGGCGGCCTGCCGATCAAGCTGGTGTGGTTCTTCTTTGGCCTGATCCTGACCCTGATGGTGTTCAGTGGCCTGCTGATCTGGACCAAACGCACCGCCCAGGCCACCGCAACGGCGCTAAAACGCGGCGAACGCGCGCCCCGCAGCGCACGCCACGACACCACCTTGGAGGTCCGCCCATGAGCCAGGCCCAAGCCCTGCCCGCCCGCCCACTCAAGCAGTGGTGGCTGAAGTGGCGCTTCCACCTGAATATCCTGTTGATCCTGATCCCTCTGGGCTTCATGCCCAAATACTTCGCTGATGTCCGGCTGTTCCGAGGTGACGCCGGGCTCGGGGCGAACCCGATCAACAATATCCAGGTCGGCCCCTACAGCCTCGACCTCGCCGAGCTGCGCAATGAAGCCCCACGCGCCGATGGCCCCGCCGGCCACTTCAAGCTGTTCAACGCCGCGCTGTGCAAGGCCTGCGTCAACGAGGTCAAGGCGGTCTACCTGCGCATCGGCAAGCCGCGCAGCCTGCGCGCCGCCGGCAGCATTTTCTTCGGCGCGCCGTACCGCATGATCACCAACCTGCCGATACCACCGCGCACCCGCGCCGATGCGCAGATATGGATCACCCTCGAAGGCTGGGACGGCAGCCTGCACCAGGCGTCCGTGCCCTTGGCCAAGGCTTCGCCAGCCACTGTGGCCTGGCTCGAAAAACAAGGAGGCAAACCATGAAACAGCTGATGCGCAGGCTCGCCCTGCCCTTGCTGGTGCTGGCCGCAGGCCCGGCACTGGCCCACAACCCCATGTGCGAGTGCGAGGAAGTCGCCGGTGGCCAGGTGAAATGCACCGGTGGTTTTTCCGATGGCAGCGGCGCGCCTGGGGTAACCCTCGACGTGATCGGCTACGACGAGCAGGTGCTGGTCGGTGGCAAGCTCGGTGACGACTCGAGCCTGACCTTCAAGCGCCCCGACGGCGAGTTCTACGTGCTGTTCGACGCAGGCCCAGGCCATGTCGTGGAAGTCGACCACGCCGACATCGCGCAACCATGAGCAGCCCAGCCATGCGCCACACCCAGGTGGTGCGCCCTGCCGGTGCCGGGCACGAAACCCTCTACGTGCTGCTGGCCAGCCTGTTGATTATCGCCCTCGCCGCCAGCGTGGTCCTGCTGCGCGGCGAACGCGAGGACGAGCAGGCCATCGCCGCCCACCAGATCGACGCCCGCCGCGACCTGACCGCAGCCGAACAAGGCATCTACACCGACCTGCGCGTGGCATTCGACGAGATCCAGCTGCTGCGTGCAGAAAACGCCGCCACGCCCAGCGTCGAAGCCCTGGCAGAGGAAGGCCTGCCACCGTTCGTGGCCGACGCCGGCAGCCAGAGCCGTGGCAACCACCAGTGGCAGTGGCTGCCAAGCGGTGCCTATCTGGGCCGCAGCCAGGCACCGCAAGTGGCGGGCAGCTTCCTGATGATCCTGCCCCATGCTGGCAGCACCGAGGTCGACGTCTGGTTGCGCCGCGACAGCGCCGCCGTGCGCCCTGATGATCTCAGCCAGGCCGCACTGATTGCCGCCGGCTGGCAGCAGGTGGTCAGCCACTACGACGCCGGGGTCACCCGCGAACACCGTCATTGAACCCAAGGATTTCCCATGTTCCGCAAAGCCCTCGCCCTGCTCCTGGCCTGCGCCCTGCCCGCACTAGCCCTGGCCGACACCAGCAAGCCCCTGCGCATCGGCATCACCTTGCACCCTTACTACAGCTACGTGAGCAACATCGTCGGCGACAAGGCCGAAGTGGTGCCGCTGATTCCGGCAGGCTTCAATCCGCATGCCTACGAACCCCGCGCCGAGGACATCAAGCGCATCGGCACACTGGATGTGGTGGTGCTCAATGGCGTCGGTCATGATGACTTTGCCGACCGCATGATCGCCGCCAGCGAAAAACCCGGCATCAAGACCATCGAAGCCAACCAGAACGTACCCTTGCTGGCGGCCACCGGCATCGCCGCCCGCGGCGCCGGCAAGGTGGTCAACCCGCATACCTTCCTGTCGATCAGCACCACCATCGCCCAGGTCAACAACATCGCCCGCGAGCTGGGCAAGCTCGACCCGGGCAACGCCAAACTCTACACCCAGAACGCCCGCGCCTATGCCAAGCGCCTGCGGGCCTTGCGTGCCGAGGCCCTGGCCAAGGTCAGCGAGGCGCCCAGCACCACCTTGCGCGTCGCCACCATCCATGCCGCCTACGACTACCTGGTGCGCGACTTCGGCCTGGAAGTGACGGCCGTGGTCGAGCCCGCCCACGGCATCGAACCGAGCCCGGCGCAGCTGAAAAAGACCATCGACCAGCTCAAGGCGCTGGACGTGAAAGTGATCTTCTCGGAAATGGACTTTCCCTCAGCCTATGTCGAAACCATCCAGCGTGAGTCCGGCGTGCGTCTGTACCCGTTGACGCACATTTCCTACGGCGAATACACCAATGACAAATACGAAGTGGAGATGAAGCGCAACCTCGACACCGTGGTCCGCGCCATCCAGGAGAACCGCGCATGACCGCCGCTGCCCACCTCACGGCCCCCTGTGGGCCGCGCATCGAGTTCGCCGGCATAGACCTGGCCCTGGGCCGCACGCGCATCCTCGAACAGGTGCAGTTCAGCGTTGCCGCAGGTAGCGTGCACGCCATCGTCGGCCCCAATGGCGGCGGCAAGAGTTCGCTGATCAAGACCCTGCTCGGGCAGATGCCGCACCAGGGCCAGCTGACCGTGCATTGGCCTGGTACGCAGCAGGTGATCGGCTATGTGCCGCAGGCCCTTGAGTTCGACCGCGGGCTGCCGATGGCCGTGGACGACTTCATGGCTGCCATGTGCCAGCAGCGCCCGGCGTTTCTCGGCCTGTCACGCCGGGTACGGCCAGCGATCGATGCGGCGCTGGCACGGGTCGGCATGCTCGAAAAGCGCAAGCGCCGCATGGGCGCGTTGTCCGGCGGTGAACGCCAGCGCGTGCTGCTGGCCCAAGGCTTGATTCCCGAACCGCGGCTGCTGGTGCTCGACGAGCCGATGTCGGCGCTCGACGAAGCCGGCATCCAGGTGTTCGAACAGCTGCTGCAAGGCTGGCGCCAGGCCGGTACCACCGTGCTGTGGATCGAACACGACCTGGCAGCCGTGCTGCGCCTGGCCGACCGGGTCACCGGCCTCAGCCGCCAGGTGCTGTTCGACGCCCCGCCCGCCCAGGCCCTGACCCCGGAACGCCTGCTCGGCCTGTTCTCCGTCCACCCTCGCAGCGAGGGCCTTGCCTGATGAGCTTCGACACATTCCGCCAGCTGGTCCAGGCCTGGGCCGGCGCTGGCTACCTGCCGGAGGCGCTGGCCTACGGTTTCGTGATCAATGCCTTGCTGGCCGGTTTGATTATCGGCCCGGTGCTGGGTGGCCTCGGCACCCTGGTGGTGGTCAAGCGCTTTGCCTTCTTCTCCGAAGCGGTCGGCCATGCCGCGCTCACCGGGGTCGCCATCGGCATCCTGCTCGGCGAGCCGTATACCGGCCCCTATGGCAGCCTGTTCGGCTACTGCCTGCTGTTCGGCATTCTGCTCAACTTCCTGCGCAACCGTACCGGGCTGTCGCCGGACACGCTGATCGGCGTGTTCCTTTCGGTGTCGCTGGCCCTCGGCGCCAGCCTGCTGCTGATGCTGGCCGGCAAGATCAACGTGCATATCCTCGAGAACGTGCTGTTCGGCTCGGTGCTGACCGTCAGCGCCCAGGACCTGGTCGTGCTGGGCATCGTCGCGGTGCTGGTGCTGGCACTGGCCCTGCCGCTGTACAACCGTATCATGCTGGCCAGCTTCAACCCGCAGCTGGCGGCGGTGCGCGGGGTGGCGGTGAAGACCCTGGACTATCTGTTCGTGGTGCTGGTGACCCTGGTCACGGTGGCCTCGGTGAAGGTGATCGGGGCGATTCTGGTCGGTGCCCTGCTGGTGATCCCGGCGGCGGCGGCGCGCCTGGTCAGCCAGTCGCTGAAGGGGTTTTTCTTCGTTTCGGTGCTGATTGCCACCCTGAGCACGCTGCTCGGCATCCTCCTGCCCATCATGCTTGACCTGCCCGTGCCTTCTGGCGCGGCGATCATTCTGGTCGCTGGTATCTGCTTTGCCCTCGCCGCGCTGGCCCGCGCGCTCGTCCCACGCCTGCAAGGAAACCCGGCATGAACCTGAAACAGCTGACCCTGGCCGTCGCCCTCGCCGGCCTGCCTGCGTTCGCCTCGGCCACGCAAGTGCTGACCAGCCTGCCTGTCACCCACAGCCTGGCCAGCGCCCTGCTCGCCGGCACCGCCGTGCAACTCAAGCGCGCCGCGCCGGCCAACCTGCCGGCCAGCCGCCAACCGTCGTACTTCAGCAGCCGTGGCGGCGCTGCACTGGCCAGCGCCGCACAACAGGCCGATGCAGTGATCGGCGTACGCTCGATCTGGCGTGATGACCCGCTGTACCCGATGGCGCGGCGCAGCAACATCCGCATCGTCGAGATCGACGCGGCGCGGCCGGTGGATGGCGCGCTGCCGGGCGTCGCCGTGAACGGCGATGAAGCCTATGCCACCTACCCCTGGCTGAACCCGACCAACCTCGGGCGCATGGCCGATGTGCTGGCCAATGACCTGGAACGCCTGGCGCCCGCCGACAAGGAACAGATCCAGGGCAACCTGGCGGGGCTCAAGCGCCAGCTGCTGGAGATGACGGCCAGCAGCCAGACGCAGTTGGCCAAGGTCGACAACCTGAGTGTGGTCAGCTTGTCCGAGCGCCTGGGGTACCTGGCCAGCGGGTTGAACCTGGATGTGGTGGAGCAGCCGTTGCCAGAGGATGGCAAGTGGGATGAGGCGGCGTTGAAAGTACTGGGAGAGAACCTCAAGGAGCAGGATGTGGCGCTGGTACTGGATCATCGTCAGCCGGACCCGGCGCTGACCAAGGTGATCGAGGCGGCCGGGGCGAAGTTGCTGGTGGTGGAGAGTGACCCCGAGGATGCGGTGGCCGGGCTCAAGGCCAGCGTCGAGCAGGTGGTTGGGGCATTGAGCGAAGGGTGATGTCGCCTGGGAATGGCATCAGGGCTTTCATGTGCCTGCCACAACATCTTCAGCGCCTATCAGATCGAGCGCCGCCCGCGCGGCGCATCGCGGATAAATCCGCTCCTACATTTGTTGCAACGTGCCGAACCTGATAGGCCATGGTTGCCCGCCTTGGCGCATGACTCAAGTCAGGTGAGGCGGCATCAATGCCTACCTCCTAATCCCGTCAGGCCAACAAGACTGACAACCATGGCCTCACAGGCATGGCCACGTTGCAACAAATGTAGGAGCGGATTTATCCGCGATGCGCCGCGCGGGCGGCGCTCGATCTGATAGGCGCTGAACTTGTCATGGCGAGCACAGGGTGGCCCTGACGCCATCCCCCGCGCGTACCGCCACGAAGGGGCCGGCACAGGAAAAACCTACCGGTTCATGCACCGCTCATAACGCTCATCCACCCGCCCAGCAAACCAGGAGGTAGTCAGCTTGCGGGTGATCTTCGGGCTCTTCAGCTCGATCCCCGGCAACACCGCCCGCGCAACCGGCTTGCCCGCCGCCGCATCGGCCAGGGCGAACACCCCGCTGTACAGCTTGCTGTCCTCGAACGCCAGGCTGTCGCCCAGCTCCAGCTGGCTGCGGATTTGTGGATTGCGCAGCCCAAGCTTCACCCCCAGCTTGCGCGCCGCCTGCTCGGTGCTGCCGGGCATGATCGAGCCGGGGGCAATCAAGTCGCCATCCAGCGCCAGGTCCACACCCGTGACCTTGCTCAAAGCGGCCTGGAACGCGGCATTGCGGCTGGCGTACCAGCCTGCGTTGAAATCGGCGAAGCGGTACAGCTGCCGCTCGTAATGCACCGGGTAACCGAGCAGATGGGCAATACCGAAATACATGCCCCCACGGCGGCGGAAGACCTCCTGGCGAATGCTGCCGTCGTAGGTGTAGGGATAATCCTTGGCGTGCTTTTCCGCGAACTCGATGCTGACCTGCATCGGCCCACCGGTGTGCACCGGGTTCAAGCCGTCGAGCAAGGTCTTGCCCAACGGCAGGCGAGCGATGAACTCGTCGTACAGCGCACTCAGCTGCTTCTCGCTGCGCACCGCCAGCAGGCGCTGCTGATAGCTCTGGCCATTGCCTGACGGGGTCTTCAGTGCGCCGTCGACCAGCAGCTTGGGAATGTGCAGGCGCGCCGCACGGCGGTCGATTTCCTCACGGGCGATGCGCCCGAGGTTGGGCACCTGCGGGTCGGCGTTGAAGGTCGACTCCTGCTCGGTCACCGCCAGCACCGCGCACAGGTTGCTTTTGCTCGGTGTGATGCGCTGGGCCTCGAACGCCACCTGGATATCCTTGGCCCAGCCTGCGCGGTCCTTGGCCTGGGCCGGTAACAGGCGCATGAGTTGCGCGCGCACCTTGGCCGGGTCGGCTTCGGCCTCTTCCTCGCGGCGCCCGGCGCAGCCCTGCAGCAGCGCCAGCGCCATCAGCCCTGCCGCCAACAGCCGCCCGTTCAGGGCTGGTCACCGACCATGTAGGTCTTGCTGATATGGCGGAATTGCGGGTGGCTGGCGCTGCCCATCAACTCGAACAGGACCATTTCCCGGGTCACCACCTGCGCCCCGGCCTGGCGCATGCGCGCCAGGCCCGCAGCCTTGTTGGCTGGCGTGCGGCTGTCACAGGCATCCTCGACCACGAACACCTGCTTGCCCAGGCCCAGCAGGCCGAGCACGGTCTGCAGCACGCAGACGTGGGTTTCCATGCCGCAGACGATCACTTGTTCGCGGGCCATCAGGCTGCCAGGCAGGCACTCGGCGGCCACGCAGGAGAAATGGGTCTTTTCCACCACCTCGGCGGCCGGGGCCACCGCGATCAGCTCAGGCAAGGTATGGCCCAGGCCTTTGGGATATTGCTCGGAGATCACCACCGGCAACTCGAGGTCGCTGCAGGCAGCCAGCAACCAGCGAGCCCGGGCGCGGGTACCCTGGGGGTCGCTCATGGCACCAATGAGCTTTTCCTGGATATCTACGACCAGCAAGGTGGCCTTGTGAGGATCAATCAGCATTGCAGCTCCGTAACCCAGCGAGAAGGAAAAGGCCCGACGACTGCGCCGCGCCGCGCCGCGCCGCGCCGCGTATAGCCTGTCCCAGTCGCCGTGCCCCGTCAATTCATCCGGAAAAGCTGAAGGTATAGGACACCGAACGATGGTCCGAGTCCATCACTGGGCCAACTCTGCCCAGCTCGCTTGGTTCCCGCGTACCATTGGTTACGGCGTAATCGAGCATCTGGGTGGGCCCAAAGCTTGGGTGCGTCGGGCCTTGCGCCATGACCACTTCGCCAATACCGGGTGGGTTCACCCAGTTGCCACGCCGAGGGAAGGCCCGGTTTGGCGGACGTGGATCGCGATTGAAATCTCCGACCAGTGCGTAGCGCGCACCGACGTGCCAGGTTACCTCACGAAGCACTCGCGAGCAGTTCGCGCCACCATTGGAAATTGCATGGAAATTCAGTATCGCCACGGCTTCAGTCATGCCGCCAAGCCGAACACGTAATCCCAGCACTGGCCTTGCCGTTTGCAGGCCCGCCATCCTGGGCACACCATCGGCAATTACCACCACCTCGTCGACCTGGACTTGTTCCGTTACAACCATGGCCAGACGAACCCTCAATCGATTCACATCGAGCACGTAGAGGTAGTAGTTCAACGGCCGCGCGAGGGTCCCGGCCTGCCAGATGTACTGATTGACCAGATGCTGGGCGCCGAACTGGTCGGTTACCGTCAACTGTGCCACAAGCTGGGAACTGGGTGGCGCATCGCCCGCTTCCTGCACGGCCACGATATCGTGTTGCGCCAGCATCGGCAGGATGTGCGACTGGTACTTGTTGTTCCCCTGCGCATTCAAACCCTGCAGGTTGAAAGAAGCCACCCGTATATCGACCCCAAACCCCTGAAACGTCTGCCTGCCTACCTCGATGAGCGAACCACCCGGCGGGTTGACCACACGAATGTGATAATAATCCCTGATCGCACCCGATAGGCGCACAAGCGCCTGCCATGGCCCCCACGCCGCACCGACGACACTTCGCAGCAGGCGCAAGGCAGCGAAAGCATCCAGGCGCAAAGGGCCTTCGGTGGCACGCAGCCCATTGCTCAGCACGGCATGATGGATGTTGTAGAAACGCAGCAGCACTGCGTATGCCTGGGCGCGTGGGGCAGCCGACAATGTGGCCAACGTTGTGGGCTCGTTGTAGTGGACATCCAGCAGGGTTGCCAAGTCTTCAGCCAGCTCCATCTGGCGCTCAAAATCGCGATTGCGTACGAACAGCGTTGAAAGGTGATAACTCAAGAATGCTGCTGAATGTTCCGCAGTGGTCGGGTCCGTGGCAAGCAGGTCGAAAATGTCGTCGATGAACGCACTCAGGTGGAAATACAAAGCAGTCCGGCTCACGCTTGGGGTAAGAAAGTAATCCGCATCCAGGCGGATTCTACGGCTTACGGGCATCTGGCCCTCCTTTGTACAGAGGCTCAGATCGAGCGGTAGGCAAGGATCAGGTGACCATCGACAACCGCTGCGCCGGGAAGGTCGGTTGCCAACATGTTCTCGCACAGGTCGACCAGGCCGACAGCATTTCCGTCATAGCGGTAGCGGTAAATGGCCGTGTCTACCGGACGCCCGTCTGGCTTGACGCAAAACAGGTTGAGCAGGCCATCATGGACCACCACAACCGGCGGATGCTCGAACTTGCGCTCTATGAAGGTCTGCGAACGGCTCCAGCCTGAGTCGCCATCGAAACGCATGTGGGATACGTCAGAGGTGGTACCGTGAAACAGGTGAATAACCCCCTGGTACACGCAGCAGGCAGGGTCGCCGACCGGTGTCAGAACCTCTCCCCCCGACATCACGGCCTCGGACGCCGCCCAGGTGTCCAGGTCGCTGGTCCAGCTCCAGCGCAGCTCGCCCGTGCCGGGCTGGCGGTAGAACAGGTAAAGCTTCTGTCGGTGTTCCACCAGTGCAGGGGTGCCTTGAAACTGGATAGTGAATACCTCGCTTGTGGTGACGAGGGTATTCACATTGATGTTCGTCAAACGCGCAGGCACCGACTGGGCCTGCTCCGTGTTCCCAGCGACCAGTGCATAGAGCTCACCCTTGAAGGTGAAAAGGGTGGGATCGGCGTAGGGACTTTCCAGGTACAGGGAACGAGCCACACTCCAGGTACCTGGAAGTGACATCTGCGCATACACAGCCGTAGTGGCAGCTGCCTCTTGGCGAAAAACGCAGTAGAACTTGTGATTGTGGCCTACGGCGTGGCAACCGGCCGAAGGTGAAAATCTGGCCTGTTCTACCTTGCTGAACAGACCTGAAACCTGTGTGCTGAAGTGCAATGGCATGGTGGAGCCTTATCGATGATCAACAAGGCTCCAGTAGAGCGCAGCAGCCTCGACAGTCACACAGGCTTTGATTGCTCACACCGCAGAGGATTGCCGACAAGGATCACAGGCAGCGTGCAATAACTCGCCGAGCCGGCCCAGCACCCGATCTTCTTGTTCATGGATGAAAAAGTGCGCGCCTGGGAACAGATCAAGTGTGAAGTCACCCGTAGTTTCCTGGCGCCAGGCCTGCAGTTGCTCTCCACTGGCCCGGTCATCCTCGCCCCCCAGCACATGCAGCGGGCAGTGCAGAGCCGGCCGCTGGCGGTAGAGGTAACGGCCGCAGAGCAGGAAGTCGGCGCGCAGGATCGGCAAGGTCAGGCTCATCAGCTCGGCGTTGTCCAGCACCTGCGGCGGAGTGCCGTTAAGTTCGCGCAGCTCACGCTTGAGCTCATCATCGCTCTTGGGCGCGCGCCAGTTGTTGCCGTCATAGTCCTCGCGCCGGGTTGGCGCCGCGGTGCCACAAGCAAACAACGCTGCAGGTGGCGGGCAACCCAGTGCCAGTAGCTCATGGGCCAGCTCGAAGGCCAGCAGTGCGCCCAGGCTATGGCCGAGCAACGCATACGGGGTGTTGTTGGCAACTGACCGCTGTTCGCTGGCCAGTTGCCGGGCCAGAGCCTGCATATCGGTCTGCAGCGGCTCGCCCATGCGCGCACCTCGCCCGGGCAGCTCGACCGGGCGCACCTGCAGCCAGGCCGGCAGCTTGCGCCGCCAGCGGCTGTAGACCATGGCGCTGGCCCCGGAGTATGGCAGGCACAGCAAGTTGAGCGTGGTCACTGGGCGGCAGCTGCGGCCATCTGCTGGCGCAGGCTCAAGGGGCGCATGTCGGTCCAGACTTCGTCGATGTAGGCCAGGCAGTCTTTCTTCAGGCCGCTCTTGCCCACCGCGCGCCAGCCTTCGGGGATAGCCTTGTAGTCCGGCCAGATGGAGTATTGCTCTTCGTGGTTGACCACTACCTGGAACTGGATATCGTCGCGGTCGAATACGGAAGTCATTGCCTGTCTCCTTGAGTGATGGATGCCGCTGCGCATCTGGCGCAGGGAAGTTCTCAGGTAGACGTAGGAAAGATCGGAAAAATTAGGTTATTCAGGGAATGAGGATAGGCAATGTTCGCCGGGAGATAGATTGGACGCTACCAAGTGCCTGACTTGGGTTATGAGGTTGGGCATAAATCGAGCGCCGCCCGCGCGGCGCTCGATCTCACAGGCGTTACACAACCCAAGCCAAGCATTCGCCTCACGCGTCTCTCAGCAAGTCATGCGCGTCGAGCAAGCGGAATGCCACCTCTGGATTGCGCTCCAGGCCCCGGCGAATAGCAGCCGGGATAGACTGGCGAGTCTTGCGACACAGGCCGGGCTGGTCGTCGAGCTCGATGACGATGCCGCGCATGGTGCGGACCTCGTTGAAGCCGGGGCTGATGTGCACGCGAATGCCGAGGTTCTCGTACAGCCGTAGCTGCAGGCGCTGCAGGTCTTCGAGGTCCTTGAGGTGTTCAAGGCGTTCGAGCAGGCGCTTCTCCTCCTGGCGGGTGAGCAGGAGGATGCGCTGGGCCGCTGGCGGGTGCTCGGCCAGGTGTTCGCGGCCGCAGTCACAGGCACCAGGGGGGCACGGTTGGCGAAGAGGGGGTGGGCTGCTCATGGAGCAAGCATAGCCTCAGCGGCCAGTTGGCCGTTAATGCCCGTCGATAACTTTCCTACCAGGATAAAAAATTTCATAAACCACTGGACCGCCGCCCCTTGCTTCGCCTATAAATCCCCCAAGGGAAATTTATATTCCCAACAAGAAACATTACTTCGCCCGCTGCGAAGCCTCTTTTGCCCTTGTGCCAGACCTGCCCCACTCCATCACGAGGCCTATCCGACATGCACCCCGCTCCCGATCACTTCATCCTGCGCGTCAGCTGCCCGGCCGTGTCCGGCATCGTCGCCGCGGTGACCACCTACCTGGCCGAGCACGGTTGCTACATCAGCGAGATGGCGCAGTTCGACGACGAGGACAATGGCCGCTTCTTCATGCGCGCGGTGTTCCGCTACAACACCGGCGTCAGCGGCGACACCCCGCAGCTGGAAGCGGGCTTCGCCGACGTGGCCCAGCGTTTCGACATGGACTGGAGCCTGCACAGCAGCGCAAGACCGCTGCGCGTATTGCTGATGGTCAGCAAGTTCGACCACTGCCTGGCCGACCTGCTCTATCGCCACGCCAAGGGCGAACTGGAGATGCAGATCACCGCCGTGGTTTCCAACCACCTCGACCTGCGGCCGATGGCCGAGCGCCAGGGCATCCGCTTCGTCTACCTGCCGGTGACCAGGGAGACCAAGGCTGAACAGGAAGCCGCCCTGATGCGCATCGTCGAGGACACCGGCACCGAACTGGTGGTGCTGGCGCGCTACATGCAGATCCTCTCCGATGACCTGTGCCGCCAGCTGTCGGGCCGGGCCATCAACATCCACCACTCGTTCCTGCCCGGCTTCAAGGGTGCCAAGCCTTATCACCAGGCCTACCAGCGCGGGGTCAAGCTGATCGGCGCCACCGCCCACTACGTCACCAGCGACCTCGACGAAGGCCCGATCATCGAACAGGAAGTGCAGCGTGTGGACCACGCCTACGCCCCCGACGACCTGGTGGCGATCGGCCGCGACACCGAGACCATCGCCCTGTCCCGCGCGGTCAAGTACCACCTCGAGCACCGGGTGTTCCTCAACCACGACCGCACGGTGATCTTCAAATGAACGCCATCCCCAGCCTCAAGCTGATCGACGGCAAGGCCACTGCGGCGCGGGTACTGGCCGAGGTCCGCGAGCAGGTGCAGACCTTGCGCCAGGGCGGCGTGCGGCCGGGCCTGGCCGTGGTATTGGTCGGCGCCGACGCGGCCAGCCAGGTGTATGTGCGCAACAAGGTGCTGCGCGCCGAGGAAGTGGGCATCCGTTCGCTGGAACATCGCCTGCCGGTCGACACCACCCAGGCGCAACTGCTGACCTTGATCGACCGGCTCAACCGTGACAGCGAGGTCAACGGCATTCTCGTGCAACTGCCGCTGCCCAAGCACGTTGACGAACACTGCATTCTCCAGGCCATCGACCCGCTGAAGGACGTCGACGGCTTTCACAGCGCCAACGTCGGCGGCCTGGCCCAAGGCCGCGACGTGCTCACCCCGTGCACCCCGAGCGGCTGCATGCGCCTGCTGCGCGATGCCTGCGGCGAGCTGCGCGGCAAGCATGCCGTGGTGGTCGGCCGCTCGAACATCGTCGGCAAACCCATGGCCGCGTTGCTGTTGCAGGCCGACTGCACGGTGACGGTGGTGCACTCGCGCAGCCGCGACCTGCCGGCGCTGTGCCGCCAGGCCGATATCGTCGTCGCGGCGGTCGGCAAGCCGCGCTTGATCGGGGCCGACTGGCTCAAGCCCGGCGCGGTGGTGATCGACGTGGGCATCAACCGCATCGATGAAGGTGGCCACAGCCGCCTGGTCGGTGACGTCGATTTCGCCGCCGCGCTACCCCAGGTCGCCGCCATCACCCCGGTGCCCGGCGGCGTCGGCCCGATGACCATCGCCTACCTGATGAAAAACACCCTGCTCGCCCTCGACCTGCAGCAACAGGCCGCCCACCAGGAGCGCACCGCATGCCTTTCGCCCTGCTGAAATACGGCCTGAGCGCCGACTACCCGGTGGAGGTCGACCTGCCGCCACCGTGCGAACTCAAGCCGCGCTATGACGTGGTGATCATCGGCGGCGGCGGCCACGGCCTGGCCATCGCCTATTACCTGGCCAAGTACCACGGCGTAACCAACGTTGCGGTGCTGGAAAAGGCCTACCTGGGTGGCGGCAACACGGCGCGCAACACCGCAGTGATCCGCTCCAACTACCTGACGTCCGAGGGCGTGCGCTTCTACGCGGAATCGGTGCGGATGTTCCAGAACCTGTCCAACGAGTTCGACTTCAACATCATGTATTCCGAGCGTGGCCAGCTGACCCTGGCGCACACCGACGCCACCGTGCGCGCCTTCCGCCAGCGCGCCGAGGTCAACAAGCACTTCGGCGGGCGCACCGAGATGATCGACCGCCAGCAGATCCGCGAACTGGTGCCGAGCCTGAACCTGGACCCTGGTCACTTGCCGGTGCTTGCCGGCCTCTGGCACATCGATGGCGCCACCGCGCGCCACGACGCGGTGGCCTGGGGCTACGCCAAGCAGGCTGCCAAGCGCGGCGTGCAGATCCACCAGCTGACCGAAGTGCAGGACCTGCTGATCCGCAACGGCCGCATCGAAGCGGTCAAGACCAACCGCGGCACCGTGCAGTGCGGTTGCGTGGTGCAGGCGGTGGCAGGGGCCAGTTCGCTGCTGATGGCCAAGGCAGGCATCCGTGCGCCGATCCACACCTACCCGCTGCAGGCCATGGTCACCCAGCCGTTCAAGCCGTTCCTCGACCCGCTGGTGAGCTCCTCGGCACTGCACTGCTACGTGCAGCAGACCAGCCGTGGCGAGATTGTCTTCGGCGGTGGCTCCGACCCGTACCCGCTGTACAACACCCGCTCCACCCTCGACCTCAAGGAAAGCCTGCTGGCCCATGCCATCGAAATGTTCCCGTTCATGGCCAACGCCAAGCTCATGCGCCAGTGGGCCGGGATGACCGACATGACCCCGGACTACAGCCCGATCATGGGCCTGTCGCCGGTCGAGAACTATTACCTGGATGCTGGCTGGGGCACCTGGGGCTTCAAGTCGACGCCGATCTGCGGCAAGACCATGGCCGAGCTGGTCGCCAGCGGCGGCAAGGTGCCGGAAATGATCGCGCCGTTCGCCCTGGAGCGCTTCAGCCGCTTCCAGCAAGTCAACGAAATGGGCGCCACCGCGGCCAGCCACTAGGAGCACCCGACGATGAAGATCCTGACCTGCCCCTTGAACGGCCCGCGCAACATCAGCGAGTTCACCTACGGCGGCGAGTTCAAGCACATGCCCGACCCGGCCAGCTGCAGTGACGCCGAGTGGGCCGACTACGTGTTCAACAGCGACAACCTGGCTGGCGTGGTGATCGAGTGGTGGCTGCACAACGCCTCGAGCTACTGGTTCCTGGCCGAGCGCCACACCGTCAGCGACCAGGTGCTGCGCGCCTTCGACCCGAAAGAACTGTTCGACCGCCGCGTCGACTTCGCCCCCGCCGCCACCCCGGAGATCGCCGGATGAACAGCCTCACTCGCCTCCCCGCGCCCATGGGCCTGCTGATCGACCGCGAGCGGCCCCTGCGTTTCGAATTCGACGGCCAGGCATGCCCGGGCTTTGCCGGTGACACCCTTGCCAGCGCCCTGCTCGGCAACGGCCGTTGGCTGCTGTCGCGCTCGTTCAAGTACCACCGCCCGCGCGGCCCGCTGAGCATGGCCGGGCAAGACGCCAACACCCTGGTGCAGCTACCCGAAGAGCCCAACGTGCCGGCCGACATGGAAGCCGCCCGTGACGGCCTGGTGGTCACCGGGCAGAACTTCAACGGCAGCCTGGAGCACGACCGCGACGCCTACCTGGGCAAGTTCTCGCGCTTCATGCCGGTGGGCTTCTACTACCGCTCGTTCTACAAGCCCAAGGGCATGTGGAAGGTCTGGGAGCCGCTGATCCGCAAGAAGGCCGGCCTCGGCGTGCTCGACCTCGGCTTCAAGCCGCAGTACTACGACAAGGCCTATCTGTTTGTCGATGTGGCGGTCATCGGTGCCGGCCCGGCCGGCCTGCGCGCCGCGCTGGACGCGGCCAATGGCGGGGCCAAGGTGCTGCTGATCGAGCAGCAGCCGGTGCTCGGCGGCTCGCTGACCTACGCCCGCTTCGACATCGCCGGCACCCGTGCCGCCAGCCTGCGACAGGAGCTGTTGGCCGCCGTCGAGGGGCACCCGAACATCCAGGTGCTGTGCGAAGCCACCTGCAACGGCTGGTTCACCGACAACTACCTGCCGGTAATCCAGCACAAACGCCTGTACAAGGTGCGCGCCATCCGCTGCCTGGTGGCAGCCGGCTCGTTCGACCAGCCCGTGGTGTTCCGCAACAACGACCTGCCCGGCGTGATGCTGACCAGTGCCGCGCAACGCCTGATGAAGCTCTACGCCGTAAAGCCAGGGCAGCGTGCGGTGATCCTCACCGGCCACGATGACGGCTACCTGGCCGCGCTAGACCTGCAGGAGCAAGGCGTGGCCGTTGCCGCCCTGGTCGACATGCGCGCCGCGCCTGCCGATGCCGCGCTGGCCAGCGAGCTGAAGCGCCGCGACATTCCCCTGCACCTGGGCAGTACCGTGTACGAAGCCCTGCACGAGGCGGGCATGCGCCATGTCACGGGCGCAGACATTCGCCCGATCACCGGCCAGGGTAAAGTTGCCGAGCACGGCCTGCGTGTGGCCTGCGACCTGCTGTGCATGTCCGCCGGCTACATGCCGGTGTATCAACTGCTGTGCCAGGCCGGCGGCAAGCTGGCCTATGACGTCAACCGCGACGAGTTCGCCATCAGCCACCTGCCGGCCGGGCTGGATATCGCAGGTTCGGTGAACGGCCGCCACCACCTGGACAACGTGCTCACCGACGCCAGCCGCGGCGCCGCTGCTGCACTCACGGCCCTTGGCCTGCAAGCAGCAACGCCATCGGCCTACGTTGCCGAGGCCAAAGTCAACTTCCCCTGGCCGATCTTCCCGCACCCCAAGGGCAAGGATTTCGTCGACTTCGACGAGGACCTGCAGGTGCGCGATATCGTCAATGCCACCCGCAGCGGCTACCGCGACGTGCAGCTGGTCAAGCGTTTCTCCACCGTCGGCATGGGCCCGTCCCAGGGCCGCCACTCGGCGCTGCCCACCGCGCGCCTGGTAGCCCAGGCTACCGGCCGCAGCATCAGCGAAACCGGCGTGACCACCGCCCGCCCGCCGTTCCAGGCGGAGAAGCTGGCGCATGTCGCCGGCCGTGGGTTCGACCCGTACCGGCAGACGCCGATGCACCGCCGCCACCTGCAAGCCGGCGCAAAAATGATGCCCGCCGGCATCTGGCAGCGCCCGGCTTATTACGGCAAGCCGCAAGAGCGTGAGCGCTGCATGCAGGAGGAGGCCCGCCATGTGCGCGAGAAGGTGGGCCTGATCGACGTTTCCACCCTCGGCGGCCTGGACGTGCGCGGCCCCGACGCCGCCGAACTGCTGGAGCGCCTGTACACCTTCGGTTTTGCCAAGCTGGCCATCGGCCGCACCCGCTATGCGCTGATGACCAACGAGCACGGCGTGGTGATCGACGACGGCGTCTGCGCGCGCCTGGCCGAGCAGCAGTTCTACGTCACCGCCACCACCAGCGGCGTGGACCGCATCTACCAGCAGATGCTCAAGTGGAACGCGCAATGGCGGCTGGACGTGGACATCACCAACGTGACTGCCGCCCTGGCC
This sequence comes from Pseudomonas sp. NPDC089428, assembly GCF_044749325.1. Classification (NCBI taxonomy): domain Bacteria; kingdom Pseudomonadati; phylum Pseudomonadota; class Gammaproteobacteria; order Pseudomonadales; family Pseudomonadaceae; genus Pseudomonas; species Pseudomonas sp. NPDC089428. The sequence goes on along the minus strand of NZ_JBIVHT010000001.1, from coordinate 547,091 downwards.
GCCGTCAACCTGGCCGGGCCGCTGTCGCGCCAGGTGCTGGCAAAGGTCTGTGACGACCTTGACCTGTCGGCTGCAGCCTTCCCCTACCTGGGTGTGCGCCTGGGCACGGTGGCTGGTATCCCGGCGCGGATCCTGCGGGTCGGTTTCGTCGGCGAACTGGGTTATGAAGTGCACGTGCCGGCGCGCCACGGCGAACGCCTGTGGGACGCGCTGATGCAGGCCGGTGCCGGGCTGGGCATCCGCCCGTTCGGCGTCGAGACCCAGCGCCTGCTGCGCCTGGAAAAAGGCCACGTGATCATCAGCCAGGACACCGACGGCATGACCCACCCGGCGGAGATCGACATGCAATGGGCAATCGGCCGCAAGAAGCCGTTCTTCGTCGGCAAGCGCTCGATCGAGATCCTTGAAGCGCAGCCGCTCAAACGCAAGCTGGTCGGTTTCACCCTGCCCAAGGGCAGCCCGCAACCGCTGGAAGGCCACCTGGTGCTGGACGGCCCGGACATCAGCGGCAACGTCACCTCCTGCGAGTACTCGCAGACCTTGGGGCAGATCATCGGCCTGGCCTACGCCGGCGCCCACCAGGCGACGCCGGGCATGCACATCCCGATCCGCGTGGAAGGCGGCGTGATGGTCAATGCCAAGGTGGTGCAACTGCCCTTCCATGACCCCGACAACCTGCGCCAGGAGCTCTGAACCATGACCAGCCTGAAAGCTGAAGCCTTCATTCCACGCAGCCCGCGGGCCGAGCTGTTGCACACTTGCGCGTTGACCGACCTCACCGAACTGGCGCGGGTCGGGTTTCGCGGGGGGGACAGTGCGGCCTACCTGGAAGAACGTGGCTACCGTTTGCCGGCGTTGCCCAACCAGGCCGTGCGCCAGGATGATGGCAGCTGGGTGGCGCGCCTGTCAGCCAGCGAGTATCTGTTGCTGGGCAGCTTCACCGACCAGGGCGCGCGGGTGGCCACCGAAGAGCAGGCGTGGGTGCAGGATGCCCGGCGCAACTACCTGCTGCCGCGTCAGGACAGCCATGCCTGGTTGCAGTTGTCGGGGGAGCATTGCAGTGCGGTGATGGCCAAGTTGTGCGGGGTCGACCTGCGTCCGCAGGCCTTTGCGGTCGGTGCCGTGGCGCAGACGTCGGCGGCGCGGATCAATGTGATCGTGGTGAATGTCGGGAGCGATGAACTGCCAGCACTGCAATTGCTGTTCGACCGGGCGTCGCTGGCGTATTTCCAGGCGGCGGTGCTGGATGCCATGGATGAGTTCGATGGCGGGTGGGTCGGGGTGGATCAGCTTATGATTTGACCTGTACCGGCCTTTTCGCGGGACAAGCCCGCTCCCACAGGATCACCACGGATCCGAATCTTGTGATGACCCTGTGGGAGCGGCGGTGCGGCGATCCGACTTGTCCCGCGAAGAAGCCAACTCGGTATCAGAGGTGTACCAACCGCTCACGCAGGAAGCTCACGAAGCCCTGCACCGGCCGCGCCACCTGCCGGTGCTGTGGATACACCGCCGACAACTGCAACGCCGGCGGCACCCATTCATCCAGCACCGTCACCAGCCGCCCGTCCGCCAGCGCCTGCCCGACAATGAAGGTCGGCAAATAGGTCACACCCATCCCGGCAATCGCCGCATCCCTGAGCAACTCGCCGTTGTTCGCCCGCATCCGCCCGGTCACCTGAATCGCCTGCGCCTTGCCGCCCTGGCGGAACTGCCACTGCACCTGCCGCGAGTGCCCATAGGGCAGGCAATCATGCTCGGCCAGTTCCTCAGGCTTGGCCGGCACGCCACGTGCGTCGAGGTACGCCGGGCTTGCGCAGTACACCCGTTCGACATCGGCAATGCGCCGGGCAATCAGGCTGGAGTCCTCCAGTGCGCCAATGCGCAGCGCCAGGTCATACCCCTCGCCGATCAGGTCCACCGGGCGATCGCTGAGGTCCACCTCGACATCCACCTGCGGATGCAACTGCAGAAACTCGGTCAGCAGGCAGCCCAGGTGCGCCATGGCAAACGACAGCGGCGCACTCAGGCGCAAGGTTCCACGCAGAGCCTGGGCCTGGCCGCTGATGTCGTGCTCCACCTGTTGCACCTCGCCCAGTAGGCGCAGCGCCGACTGGTAGTAGTGCTGACCCAGCGGGGTGGCGTCCAGGCGCCGGGTGGAACGGTTGAGCAGACGCACGCCGAGACGCTCTTCGAGCTGCATCAGGCGGCGGCTGACCGATTGCTTGGACATGCCCAGGCGGTCGGCGGCGGCGGTGAAACTGCCGGCTTCCATGACCTGGGCAAAGATGCGCATGTCTTCGTAGGGGTTCATTGTCTCGATCTTGGTGACAGTCAAACGCTTTATAGCGGCTTTTTCCCGCGAGTGCACCTTCTTAATCTACGCACAGGTCGCAGCGATGGCCCTTAAGGCCAGGCAAGACGCCCATTACCAACACTTGAACAGAAAAGGATTCGCTCATGAACATTGTCCACAAGACCCTCACCGCCTCCCTTCTCGCCCTGTCCGTGTCCAGCGCTTTCGCCGCTGGCAGCCCAGGCGTCGAGCAGCACACCCAGGCCTTCCTCGAAGCGCTTGAGCAAGGGGGCGGCAAGCCGCTCGAACAGCTCAGCCCGAAAGACGCCCGCGCCGTGCTGACCGGTGCCCAGGCTTCGGTGAAGGTCGACCTGTCCGGTATCGAGGTCAAGCAACACACGATCCAGGCCAACGGCCAGTCGATCAAGCTGCAGGTGGTGCGCCCGGCCAATGTCAAAGGTGAGCTGCCCGTGTTCATGTTCTTCCATGGCGGCGGCTGGGTGCTCGGCGACTTCCCGACCCACCAGCGGCTGATCCGCGACCTGGTGGTCGGCTCCGGTGCGGTGGCGGTCTATGTGGACTACACCCCGTCGCCAGAATCGCATTACCCGACGGCGATCAACCAGGCCTATGCCGCGACCCAGTGGGTGGCCGCGCATGGCAAGGAAATCGGTGTCGACGGCAAGCGCCTGGCCGTGGCTGGCAACAGCGTCGGCGGCAACATGGCGGCGGTGGTCGCGCTCAAGGCCAAAGAGGCCGGCACCCCGGCGCTGCGCTTCCAGTTGCTGCTGTGGCCGGTGACCGATGCCAGCTTCGAGACGGCGTCGTACAAGCAGTTCGCCGAGGGGCACTTCCTCACCACCGGGATGATGAAGTGGTTCTGGGACAACTACACCACTGATGCCAAGGCACGGGCAGAGATCTACGCCTCGCCGCTGCGGGCTAGCAGCGAACAACTCAAGGGCCTGCCGCCGACGCTGGTGCAGACGGCCGAGTTCGATGTGCTGCGCGATGAGGGTGAGGCGTATGCCCGTAAGTTGAATGCAGCGGGTGTGACGGTGACCTCGGTGCGCTACAACGGGATGATCCATGACTATGGCCTGCTCAACCCGCTGAGCCAGGTACCGGCGGTGAAAGCGGCGATGCGCCAGGCCGCAAACGAACTGAAAGTGCATTTGCAATAACGCCAGCCAACCACGTGGCAGGGCCCAGGTGCCCTGCCCTTACTGGAGATCCGTCATGCTCAGCGTCCGTAACGCCCAAGACCGTGGCCTGGCCTACCATGGCTGGCTGAAATCCTTCCACACCTTCTCGTTCGGCCATTACCGCAACCCCGACGAGCAGGGCTTCTCCGACCTGCTGGTGATCAACGATGACCGTGTCATCCCTGGCAAAGGCTTTGGCGAGCACCCGCACCGCGACATGGAAATCTTCTCCTACGTGCTCGAAGGTGCGCTGGAGCACAAGGACACCCTGGGCACCGGCTCGGTGATCCGTCCGGGTGATGTGCAGCTGATGAGCGCCGGCCACGGCGTGGCCCACAGCGAGTTCAACCACAGCCAGGCGCAGCCGGTGCACTTCCTGCAGATCTGGATCGTGCCCAATGTGAAAGGAGCGACGCCACGTTATCAGCAGCAGCACTTCAGTGCCGAGGACAAGCGCGGCAAATTGCGCCTGATCATCTCGCCGGATGGCGCCGAGGGGTCATTGCAGGTACGCCAGAACACAAGGGTGTATGCAGGCCTGTTCGATGGGGCGGAACGCGCGACGCTGGCCTTGCCGGAGAACCGCCATGCCTATGTGCATGTGGCGCGCGGCAGCATCGAGCTCAATGGCCAGGTGCTGCATGAAGGGGACGGCGTGCGGGTACGCCAGGAACAGCTGCTGGAGCTGGGTAATGGCGTGGATGCCGAGGTGCTGGTGTTCGACCTGCGGCCCCATGAGTTGCCTGGCATGCCGTAAGCAGGATCGGCCTCTTCGCGGGCAGGCCCGCTCCCACAGGTACCGCACAGGTTCTCAAGACTGTGCAGTACCTGTGGGAGCGGGCTTGCCCGCGAAGAGGCCATCAGCAAAGACTCAGGGCTCGAAGCCTTCCACGATGATCACTTCTGCCTTTGCCGCCCCTTGGCGATGGCTGCACGCCTCCTGATACAGCGCCGACCGGTAGCACGCCACCGCCTGCTCATACGAATCGAACTCGATCACCACGCTACGCTGTGGAGTGGGCCGCCCCTCCATCGCCTCGCTGCGCCCGCCGCGGGCCAGGAAGCGGCCGCCGAATGCCTTGAAGGCAGCGGGAGCACGCTGGGTGTACTGCTGATATTGCTCGGGGTCGGTCACGTCGACGTGGGCGATCCAATAGGCCTTCATCCGCTGCTCTCCTGTTTTAGCAGTATTTGTGTATGATGGTATACCATAAAAATCACCCCACCACAGTGAGCGTGCAACATGGCTTTCAACACCATCGAGGAACTCCTCGAGGACTACCGGCAAGGCAAGATGGTCCTGCTGGTGGACGACGAGGACCGGGAAAACGAAGGCGACCTGCTGATCGCCGCCGAGCGCTGTGACGCCCAGGCCATCAACTTCATGGCCCGCGAAGCGCGCGGCCTGATCTGCCTGACCCTGACCGACGAACACTGCCAGCGCCTGGGCCTGGAGCAGATGGTACCGGCCAACGGCAGCGTGTTCAGCACGGCCTTCACCGTGTCGATCGAAGCCGCCAGCGGCGTTACCACCGGCATCTCCGCCGCCGACCGGGCACGCACCGTAGCCGCCGCCATGGCCCCCAATGCTCGCCCAGAAGACCTGGTGCAGCCGGGCCACATCTTCCCCCTGCGCGCCCGCGAAGGCGGCGTGCTGACCCGCGCCGGGCACACCGAAGCCGGTTGCGACCTGGCCCGCCTGGCCGGTTTTACCCCGGCCTCGGTGATCGTCGAAGTGCTCAACGATGACGGCACCATGGCCCGGCGCCCCGACCTGGAAGTGTTCGCCGCGCAGCATGGCATCAAGATCGGCACCATCGCCGACCTGATCCACTACCGCCTGAGCACCGAGCAGACCATCAAACGCATCGGCGAGCGCGAACTGCCGACCGTGCACGGCACGTTCCGCCTGGTGACCTACGAGGACCGCATCGAAGGCGGCGTGCACATGGCCATGGTCATGGGCGACATCCGCCGGGAGCAACCGACTTTGGTGCGGGTGCACGTGATCGACCCGCTGCGTGACCTGGTCGGCGCCGAATACGCCGGCCCCGCCAACTGGACGTTGTGGGCGGCGCTGCAGAAAGTGGCAGAGGAAGGTTGCGGGGTGGTGGTAATCCTGGCCAACCACGAATCTTCCCAGGCGTTGCTCGAGCGCGTACCGCAACTGACCCAGCCAGTGCGGCCGTACCAGCGTGGGCAGTCGAAAGTGTATTCGGAGGTGGGTACTGGGGCGCAGATTCTGCAAGACCTCGGCGTCGGCAAGCTACGTCACCTGGGCCCACCGCTGAAGTATGCAGGCCTGGCGGGTTATGAGCTGGAAGTGGTTCAAAGCATTCCGTTCGAGCCTGGCCTGCTGGGTTGAAACACGGCCCCTTGTGGGAGCGGGCTTGCCCGCGAAGCAGCCACTGCGGGGCATGGCACGGGCTTCGCCCGCGTTCGCGGGCAAGCCTGCTCCCAAAGGGAGCGCGCAAGCTTTCTGATCCTGGACAAAGCAATCTGACCAAACCTGACGCGGAGTGATGGCCGGTCGCCTCATACCTCTTGCCAAAAGTTTGGAATACCATAATATGATATCCCGTAGACCTTAAATCTGCAGGCCGGCACCTACAATTACAAACGGCCACAAGACACTTTGTTTTAGCTGCTCCCCGAACACTGTTGGCGGGCGCACCAGAAGCCCCGCCTCGAATAACAAAAGCAACGAGGGCGTAACCATGCTGTTGAGCAAACGTGTAACCGCAGTGCTGTCCGCCAGCCTGCTGACCCTGGCATGTCAGGCCGCCCAGGCTGCTGACAGCCTGAATTTCGTCAGCTGGGGCGGTACCACCCAGGACGCCCAGAAAGAAGCGTGGGCAGTACCCTTCACCAAATCCACCGACATCAAGGTCGTCCAGGACGGCCCCACCGACTACGGTAAGCTCAAGGCCATGGTCGAGAGCGGCAACGTGCAGTGGGACGTGGTCGACGTCGAAGCCGACTTTGCCCTGCGTGCCGCCAGCGAAGGCCTGCTCGAACCCCTCGATTTCACCCAGATCAAGCGCGACAAGATCGACCCACGCTTCGTTTCCGACCACGGCGTCGGCTCGTTCTTCTTCTCCTTCGTACTCGGCTACAACGAAGGCAAGCTCGGTGCCAACAAGCCCGCCGACTGGACCGCGCTGTTCGACACCAAGACCTACCCTGGCAAACGCGCCCTGTACAAATGGCCCAGCCCCGGCGTGCTGGAACTGGCTCTGCTGGCCGACGGCGTAGCACCCAAGGACCTCTACCCGCTGGACCTTGACCGCGCCTTCAAGAAACTCGACACCATCAAGAAGGACATCGTCTGGTGGGGCGGTGGCGCCCAGTCGCAGCAGCTGCTGGCCTCCGGTGAAGCCTCCCTCGGCCAGTTCTGGAACGGCCGCGTCTATGCCCTGCAGCAAGACGGTGCGCCGGTGGGCGTGAGCTGGAAGCAGAACCTGGTCATGGCCGACTTCCTGGTCATCCCGAAAGGCTCGAAGAACAAGGACGCGGCCATGAAGTTCCTGGCCAATGCCAGCAGCGCCGAAGGCCAGGCCGCGTTCGCCAACAAGACCGCCTACGCCCCGGTGAACCTCGACAGCGTCGCCAAGCTCGACAAAGACCTCGCCCCGAACCTGCCGACCGCCTATGCCCAGGACCAGGTCACCCTGGACTTCGCCTACTGGGCGAAGAACGGCCAGGCCATCGCAGCCCGCTGGAATGAGTGGTTGGTCAAATGAAAGTCGCCATCAACGCCCTGCATAACGCGCAAGGTGCCCCCACGGGCGCCGGCGCCCCGGGAACGGCCCCGCGCCGCATCAGCCTGAGCCAGCGCTGGAAAGGCAGCCGCAACCTGCTGCCGGCCCTGCTGTTTCTCGGTCTGTTCTTCTTCGCCCCCCTGGTCGGCCTGTTGCTGCGCGGGGTGCTGGAACCAACGCCAGGGCTGGGCAACTACGAGCAGCTGTTCGCCAACTCGGCCTATGCACGGGTGCTGTTCAATACCTTCTCGGTAGCCGGCGTGGTCACCCTGATCAGCGTGTTGCTGGGCTTCCCGCTGGCCTGGGCAATCACCCTGGTGCCCAAGGGCTGGGGCCGCTGGCTGCTGAACATCGTGCTGCTGTCGATGTGGACCAGCCTGCTGGCGCGCACCTACTCGTGGCTGGTGTTGCTGCAGAGCTCGGGGGTGATCAACAAGGCGTTGATGGCCATGGGTATCATCGATACCCCGCTGGAAATGGTGCACAACCTCACCGGCGTGGTGATCGGCATGAGCTACATCATGATCCCGTTCATCGTGCTGCCGCTGCAGGCGACCATGCACGCCATCGACCCGATGGTGCTGCAAGCCGGCTCGATCTGCGGCGCCAGCCCGTGGACCAACTTCTGGAAGGTGTTCCTGCCGCTGTGCCGCTCGGGGTTGTTCTCCGGGGCGCTGATGGTGTTCGTGATGTCGCTCGGTTACTACGTCACCCCAGCCCTGCTCGGCGGTGCGCAGAACATGATGCTGCCTGAGTTCATCATCCAGCAGGTGCAGTCGTTCCTCAACTGGGGCCTGGCCAGCGCCGCCGCCGCACTGCTGGTGGTGATCACCCTGGTGCTCTTCTACCTGTACCTGAAGCTGCAGCCGGAATCCCCGGTTGGCAACGCGAGGTAAACCGCCATGCTCCTGTCTCCCAATGCCATGGGCCGCCCGCTGCGTACGGGCCTGTACCTGACCACCGGGGTCATCGCGGCCTTCCTGCTGCTGCCGGTGGTGTTCATCGTGTTGCTGTCGTTCGGTTCATCCCAATGGCTGGTGTTCCCGCCGCCGGGCTGGACCTTCAAGTGGTATGGCCAGTTCTTCTCCAACCCGGAGTGGATGGACGCCGCCCTGGCCAGCCTCAAGGTCGCCGTGCTGACCACTATCGCTGCCGTGCTGCTCGGCCTGCCCACCGCCTTCGCCCTGGTGCGTGGCCGCTTCCCTGGCCGGGAAATGCTCTACGGGCTGTTCACCATGCCGATGATCGTGCCACTGGTGATCATCGCCGTTGCGGTGTACGCGCTGTTCCTCAAGCTGGGCTACACCGGCACGCTGTTCGCCTTCGTGGTCAGCCATGTGATCGTCGCCCTGCCCTTCACCATCATCTCGATCATCAACTCGCTGAAGCTGTTCGACCAGTCGATCGAGGATGCCGCGGTGATCTGCGGCGCCTCGCGACTGCAGGCGATCTTCAAGGTGACCTTCCCGGCCATTCGCCCGGGCATGATCGCCGGCGGTCTGTTCGCCTTCCTGGTGTCGTGGGATGAAGTGGTGCTGAGCGTGATGATGGCCAGCCCCGACCTGCAGACCCTGCCGGTGAAGATGTGGACCACCCTGCGCCAGGACCTGAGCCCGGTGATCGCCGTGGCCTCGACCCTGCTGATCGGCCTGTCGCTGCTTGTCATGTTCATTGCCGCCGCCTTGCGCCGGCGCACCGAAGTCAACGCCTGAGCGTGCGGAGAAAACAACAATGAGTGCAGTCATCAAAGACAACGCGCACGGCAAGACCCTGGTCAGCCTGCGTGGCCTGAACAAGCACTACGGCGACTTCACCGCCGTGGACAACCTCGACCTGGAGATCCAGGACGGCGAGTTCCTGACCTTCCTCGGTTCCAGCGGCTCGGGCAAGTCCACCACGCTGTCGATGCTGGCCGGCTTCGAAACGCCGAGCAGCGGCGAGATCCTGGTCGACGGCCAGTCGCTGGTGAACGTGCCGCCGCACAAGCGCGACATCGGCATGGTGTTCCAGCGTTACTCGCTGTTCCCGCACCTGAACGTGCGTGACAACATCGGCTTCCCGCTGGCCATCCGCAAGCTCAGCGCGACCGAGACCACCAAACGCGTCGACGCCATGCTCAAGCTGGTGCAGCTGGAGAAGTTCGCCCACCGCAAGCCGTCGCAGATGTCTGGTGGCCAGCAGCAGCGCGTGGCGATCGCCCGAGCGCTGGTGTACGAACCACGCATCCTGCTGATGGATGAACCGCTCGGTGCGCTGGACAAGAAGCTGCGTGAAGACCTGCAGGACGAGTTGCGCCAGCTGCACCGCCGGCTGGGCATCACCATCGTCTACGTGACCCATGACCAGGAAGAAGCCATGCGCCTGTCCCAGCGCATCGCCATCTTCAGCCATGGCAAGATCGTTGGCCTGGGTACCGGTTACGACCTTTACCAGAACCCGCCGAATGCGTTTGTCGCGTCGTTCCTGGGCAACTCGAACTTCCTGCGGATCAAGGCAAGCAGCAATGGCGCGGGCAGTTTCGAAGGCCAGCCGGTGGCAATCCGCCTGACCCCAGGCCTCACTGCACAGCAGGATGCACTGATCATGGTGCGGCCGGAAAAGGCACTGGCCCTGACGGCCGAACAGGCCGCGCGCGAGCCGTTGCCGGCGGGCTGGAACGAGGTCAGTGCGAAGGTCGGTGAGGTGCTGTTCCTGGGCGAGAGCCAGACTTGCCATGTGGTGACCGCCGGCGGTACCGAGTTGACGGTAAAGGCACTGTCGGCCGCCGGCATGCCGATGCAGCCGGGGGATTCAGTGAAAGTGCGCTGGGCGGTCGCGGATGCCTGCATCTATACCGAGTGGGCGGAGAGTGACCTGAGCAAGTCGGCTGGGGCGCATTGAGGCCGGTGCGTGGGTGGCTTGGCTGTAACATTTCGGTCACCCCCGCGTCGTAATCTGCCGGGCAACGCTATGCCACAAGGTCGCCCGGCATGTTCCGCCTGCTGCTCCTGCTGCTTCCCCTGCTCCCGCTGACAGCCCTGGCCGAGGCGGGCCACCTGCGTGTGCAAGGGTCCAACACCATTGGCGCGGCTCTGTTGCCGGCGCTGGTGCAGGGGCAACTATGGGCGCTAAAGGCGACTGATGTACGACAGTCACCTGGCGCAGTTGCGAACGAGACCGTAATCACCGCCCGCGATGCCCAGGGCCAAGCGCTGCGCATCGACATCGCCGCGCATGGCTCCAGCACCGGTTTCGCCGCACTGGGCCATGGCAATGCCGACCTGGCTGCGGCCTCACGCCCCATCAGCGACGCCGAGGTGCGCCAGCTCGAGGCGCTGGGTGACCTGCGCTCGGCCAGCGCCGAGCAGGTCATCGGCCTGGATGGCGTGGCAGTCATCGTCCACCCCGACAACCCGTTGCCACAGCTGACCACTCAGCAGCTGGCGCAGATCTTCTCCGGGCAGATCCAGCGCTGGGAGCAACTTGGCGTGGCGGGCGGCGCCATCCACCTGTATGCGCGGGATGACCGCTCCGGGACCTATGAGACCTTCAAGGCGCTGGTGCTGGAACCACAGCATGGCGAGCTGGCGAGCCAGACGCAGCGCTTCGAGTCCAGCGAAGCACTGGCCGAACGGGTCGGTAGCGATCGCCAGGCCATCGGTTTCAGCAGCCTGGCGGCCGTGCACAGGGCCAAGGTACTGGCGGTGGCCGAAGGCGATGCGCCAGCCCTGTTGCCGGACCGCCAGCTTGTGGCCAGTGAAGACTACCCGCTGTCACGGCGGTTGTACTTCTATCTGCCCGCCAATGCCAAGCCCCAGGCCCGAGCGCTGGCGGACTTCGCCCAGAGCCCGGCCGGCCAGGCCATCGTCGCCGCGCAGGGCTTCGTCTCACAGCAGGTCAGCGCACAACCGGTACCGACGCAGGCCGACATGCCACCGCGCTACCGCAGCCTGGCCCAGCAGGCGCAGCGCTTGAGCGTCAACTTCCGTTTTCAGGAAGGCAGTGCCAGCCTCGACAACAAGGCCCTGCGCGATGTGCAGCGGGTCACCGAATACCTGCGCCAGGCCGGCAAGCTGCAAAGCAAGGCGGTGCTGGTGGGTTTTGGCGACCCCAAGGAAACGCCTGGCCGTGCAGCCCTGCTGTCGCGCCTGCGCGCCCAGGCCGTACGCCGCGAACTGGCACGCGGTGGCGTCGAGGTGCTGGAGGTGACCGGCATGGGCGATGAGTTGCCCATCGCCGGCAATGACAGCGAACAAGGCCGCTTGCGTAACCGACGGGTGGAAGTCTGGGTCTACTGAAAGGCAAAGAAATGTAACAGCTCAAAACTCGGCATCACCGGCAAACGGGTCTAGGCTCAAGCTCACGTGATACCGGGCCCCTCTGACGGCTGCCAAGCCGTGATGTCGGATCACTGTTGCGATCTTCACATGGCAACGTCGACTATCAAGGAGGGGCTCATGGCAGCTCTACAGACATTCCTCACCACCCCATTTCTTGGCACCAGCACCTGGTTGTGGCTGGTATTCATGGCCATCGTCATCGGTTTGCTGGTGCTGGACCTGGGCGTGCTGCACCGCCAGGACCGCGAGATCGAAATGCGCGAGAGCCTGCTGCTGTACTCGGGCTATTTCAGCGTCGGCGTGCTGTTCGGCCTGTGGGTCTGGCATGAACTGGGCGCGCAGTCGGCACTGGAGTTCTACACAGGTTTCCTGGTGGAGCAGTCGCTGTCGATGGACAACGTGTTCGTCATGGCGATGATCTTCGGCTTTTTCGCCATCCCCCGCCGCTATCAGCACCGGGTACTGTTCTGGGGCATTCTCGGGGTGGTGTTCCTGCGTGCGATCATGATTGGCGTGGGTGCGGCACTGGTGCAGAACTTTGCCTGGGTGCTCTATGTATTCGGCGCCTTCCTGCTGTTCACCGGGGTGAAGATGGCCCTGTCGAAGGAAGACAGCCACCCCGACCTGGCCAACAACCCGATCTTGAAATTCGTCCGCAGGCACATGCGTGTAACCGATCAGATCCACGGCTCGCACTTCTTCGTACGCCTGACGCCACCTGGTGCCAGCAAGGCCTTGCGTTACGCCACACCGCTGTTCCTGGCACTGGTGCTGATCGAGCTGGCCGACCTGGTGTTCGCCGTCGACAGCGTGCCGGCCATCTTCGCCATCACCCAGGACCCGTTCATCGTCTACACCTCGAACATCTTCGCCATCCTCGGCCTGCGCTCGCTGTACTTTGCCCTGTCGGCACTGATGCACCGGTTCGTCTACCTCAAGTACGCGCTGGCGCTGGTGCTGATCTTCATCGGCTGCAAGATCTTCTACCACGGCATGGTGGGCAAGGTGCCGGCATTGCTGTCGTTGGGGGTGACGTTCGGGTTGTTGCTGGGTGGGGTGGTGGTTTCGTTGATCAAGACGCGGGGGGAGCAGACCACGCTGGCCAGCACCGAGCTGGAGCAGGCAGCGCCCGGGAATGACAAGGCGGTGAAGAAAGAGGAAGACCCGCAGATGCGGGTCTGAGTTGCAATCATTTCTTACTCACAGAGTCTCCCGCTGCCCCGGACTCATCTGTTCCAGACAGGGATTACTTGTGATGGCTGACATCGCGATGTGAGAGTGAATGTTCTTTCAACCAGCCCTGAAGAATTTTCCGCATCAGGCTGATGGAAAGTTCCTACAGCATCAGTTGGCTTCCCTGACTGTCCATCGATTCCAGACTTAGCCAGCATGCACACTCCCCCTGAAGGAGTGCCCCATGCAAAAACTTCCGATACCTGACCTCACCCAATTACGCGTAAGTCGCAAACTCATTGCCACAGTTGCCATACTGGTGATTACCGGAGGCGTCCTGGCCGTCCTGTTCAATGCGGTGATGTTCTACAACGAAGCAGGCCAGATGACCCACGTGCGCACGATATTCGGCGAGGAAAAGGTGGTCGAGGAAGTGGGCTACGCCACCAAGTGGTTCGGCCGCAGTACCGCCTGGCGGCGCACCATCGGGGTACAGTCGGCGTTGCAGGTGGACAGCCAGGACGACAACCGCAGCGGGCACCCCGCGGTAGCCATCGAGAACCTGCCCATCGTGTTCCTCGGCAACGTCGACGCCAAGGCCGAGTTCAGTACCCAATTCCGCCTGCCCTCGGGCGAGGCCTTCCTGAAAATCGCCCAGGAGTACCGCACGCCGGACAACTTCCTGCAGCGCGCCTTGCTGCCAGCCGTCAAGGAAACCTTGCAGGCCACGGCCTCGTTGATGAGCGCAGACGACTACTACGCCGGTAATCGCAGCCACTTTGGTGCTGAGTTCGAAAATCAATTGCGCAACGGCCTGTACCTGACCAGCCGCAAGGAAATCCGCGTGCAGCGCGACAACTATCCCGCGCAGACAGCGATCCTGCAGTCCGGCACCGAGCAAGGCAGTTTCGGCGACAACAGCGCGACCCGTTTCGTCATCGAGAAAAAGCTCGACAAGGACGGCCAGGAGTTACGCAAACAGCAGCAATTCCGCCTATTCGGTGTCGAGGTAGCCGATGCCCGGGTAACCCATATCGACCCGAACCCCCAATACCAGCAGCGCATGGTGCGGGTGCAACAGGCACTGGCGGAACTGGCGGTGGCGCGGCAGAACCGGCTCAAGGAAGAAGAAGAGAAGCAGTTGGTGTCCGCCCGTGGTGCCAAGGATGTCGAAGCCAAGCGCCAGGAAAGCCTGCGCCAGCAGATCGAGCGCACCACCGCAGCCGAGACCGAAAAGCAGCTCACCCTGATCAACGCCGAGCGGGAAAAACGCCGCGCCGAAATCGACAAGCAGACCGCCGAGCTGCTGCGCGACAAGGCCCGGGTCACCGCCGAAGCCACCCGGATCACCGCCGACGCCGAGGCGCATGCCCGCGAGGCCTCGCTCAAGGCGGACGGGGCCTTGCAGACCAAGCTGGACGCGCTGGTACAGATCAACCGCGTCTGGGCCGAAGCAGCAGCACGGGCGCCCGTGCCAAGCGTGATGATGGGTGGTTCAGACACTGGCGTGGGGCGTCAGGATGAAATGAGCAAGTTGATGACGGTACTGGCCACCAAGGCGGCCAAGGATCTGGTGGTTGACCTCAAAACCCAATGAGTCCGTACCGGCCTTTTCGCGGCGGTTCGACGCCCCGTTTAACCCGCGAAGAGGCCCGAGCAGGCTTGCATCACCTTCCGCCGCGCAGCATCTCCACCGGCACATACTTGCCGATCTCGTACTTGCCGATCGCCGCCCGATGCACCTCATCCGGCCCATCAGCCAGCCGCAGTGTACGTTGCATGGCATACATGTAGGCCAGCGGGAAATCACCACTCACCCCGGCCCCGCCGTGCATCTGGATCGCCCGGTCGATCACCTTCAACGCCACGTTCGGCGCCACGACCTTGATCTGCGCGATCTCGCTGCGCGCGACCTTGTTGCCGACGGTGTCCATCATGTAGGCCGCCTTGAGCGTCAACAGGCGCGCCATGTCGATCTCCATGCGCGAGTCGGCGATCTTGTCGACATTGCCGCCCAGGCGCGCCAACGGCCGGCCAAAGGCCGTGCGCTCGACCGAGCGCTTGCACATCAGCTCCAATGCCCGCTCGGCCATGCCGACCGAACGCATGCAATGGTGAATGCGGCCCGGGCCCAGGCGGCCCTGGGCGATCTCGAAACCACGCCCCTCCCCGAGGATCACGTTCTCATACGGCACCCGCACATTCTCGAACAGCACTTCGGCATGACCATGGGGCGCATCGTCGTAACCGAACACCGGCAATGGCCGAACGATCTTCACCCCCGGTGCATCGGTCGGTACCAGCACCATCGAGTGCTGCTGATGGCGTGGACCATCGGGATTCGACAGGCCCATGAAGATCATCACCTTGCAGCGTGGGTCGCAGGCGCCAGAAGTCCACCATTTGCGGCCGTTGATCACCCACTCGTCACCGTCACGCACGGCAGTGGCAGCCATGTTGGTGGCGTCCGAAGACGCCACGTCTGGTTCGGTCATGGCAAATGCCGAACGGATCTCGCCGCGCAGCAGCGGCTCCAGCCACTGGCGCTTCTGTGCTTCGCTGCCGTAGCGCACCAGCACTTCCATGTTGCCGGTGTCCGGCGCCGAGCAGTTGAACGGCTCCGGGCCCAACAACGAACGGCCCATGATCTCGGCCAGTGGCGCGTATTCCAGGTTGCTCAGGCCGGCGCCGTATTCCGACTCCGGCAGGAACAGGTTCCACAAACCCTCGGCCCGGGCCTTGGCCTTGAGCTCTTCCATGATCGCGGTGGGTTGCCAGCGGTCGCCCTCGGCGACCTGGCGCTCGAACACCGCCTCAGCGGGATAGACATAAGCATCCATGAAGGCACTGACGCGTTCACGCAGTGCCTGGACCTTGGGCGAATAGGCGAAATCCATCGGGGCTACCTTCACGGTTCGAAGTACATGGGCAGAGCCTAGAGCAGCCGGCCTCGATCTACCTAGTCTATTTTCCGCGTGTATAAACATTCATAACCGATATATGATCGGCCAATAATTCCAACAAAGAGCGGCGCCATGAACCTCAGCAAGGTCGACCTCAACCTGTTCATCGTCTTCGACGCGATCTACACCGAAGCCAACCTGACCCGCGCCGGGCAGATCGTCGGCATCACCCAGCCGGCGGTGTCCAATGCCCTGTCGCGGCTGCGCGAAACCTTCAACGACCCGCTGTTCGTACGTACCGCCCAGGGCATGGTGCCCACACCCATGGCCCAGAACATCATCGGCCCGGTGCGCAATGCCCTGGCACTGCTGCGCACCTCGGTGCAGGAAAGCCGCATCTTCAACCCGCAGCAGGCCAACAAGACCTTCCGCATCAGCATGACCGACCTCACCGAGGCGGTGATCCTGCCGCCGCTGTTCCAGCGCCTGCGGCGCCTGGCCCCGGCGGTGCTGATCGAAAGCTTCCTGTGCAAGCGCCGCGAAACCACCAAGGAACTGGCCGCCGGGCGCCTGGACTTCGCCGTCGACGCGCCGCTGAACACCGACCCGCAAGTGCGCCATGTCAAACTGATGCAGGACCGCTACGTCTGCGCCCTGCGCCAGGGCCACCCGCTGGCGGATGCCAAGCTGACCCTCGACAACTACCTGGGCATGACTCACATCCATATCTCCAGCCGCCGCAACGGCCTGGGTTATGTCGACCTGGCACTGGGCAAGATGGGCGTGCAACGCAAGGTCGCGCTGCGCTCTCAGCATTACCTGATGGCGTCGCAGGTACTGCAGCAGACCGACATGGCCATGACCGTGCCCGAGCGCTTCGCCCGCCGTCACCAGCTGCGTTTCCAGCCGCTGCCGGTGGAGGTGCCGCCGCTGGAAACACACCTGTACTGGCACGAAAGCACCGACCAGGACCCCGCCAACCGCTGGATGCGCGAACAGATCATCGAATTGTGCGAGCGTGTGGTGGCTGAAGAGGAGCGTGCGTTGGAGACTGCCTGAGCCCACGCGAAGCTGTGTGGGCTCGTTGCGGGCCCACAAGGTGAAAATCTATTCCATCTTGATCTATTAATAGAGAAAAATATTCTCCAGAAACTGCAATCAGGCAGCATAAAGGATAAATTCATTTTCACTCTAGCGCGTACGCTTGCTGCAACGATTGCCGACACCACGGCAACATTGCACGGACCCGCCCCATGCCTAGCGCCCCTCTCTATTTCGACTACGCTGCCACCACTCCGGTCGATGACCGGGTCATCGAAACCATGCTCACTTGTCTAGGTCGCCAAGTGAACTTCGGCAACCCCGCGTCCAGTGGCCATGTCTACGGCCAGGCCGCACGCGAAGTGGTCGAGCAGGCTCGTCGGCAAGTGGCCGAGCGGGTCGGCGCCCGAGCCGACGATATCGTCTGGACATCCGGCGCCACCGAGTCCAACAACCTGGCGCTCAAGGGCATCGCTCAGGGCATGATCCAGCCGGGCCACCTGATCACCAGCCAGCTCGAGCACAAGGCCGTGCTCGACACCGTCAATGAACTGGAGCGCCAGGGCTGGGCCATCACCCGTCTGGCGCCGGACGCCAGCGGCCTGATCCAGCCCTACGCTGTGCAGGCGGCCCTGCGCGCCGATACCCGCCTGGTGTCGCTGATGGCCGTGAACAACGAATTGGGCACCGTTACCGATTTTGCCGCCATCGGCGAACGGGTCCGCGCCCATGGCGCCTTGTTGCATGTGGATGCGGCCCAGGCGGTCGGCAAGCTGGCGATCGACCTGCAGGCGATGGCGGTGGACCTGATGTCGTTCTCGGCGCACAAGG
Source organism: Pseudomonas sp. NPDC089428 (assembly GCF_044749325.1). Taxonomy (NCBI): domain Bacteria; kingdom Pseudomonadati; phylum Pseudomonadota; class Gammaproteobacteria; order Pseudomonadales; family Pseudomonadaceae; genus Pseudomonas; species Pseudomonas sp. NPDC089428. The sequence continues at coordinate 529,562 of NZ_JBIVHT010000001.1, read as the reverse complement.
TGTATGGGCCAAAAGGCATCGGCGCGCTGTATGTCGGGCCTCGCGCCCGTGAGCTGATGCGGGCGCAGATCCACGGTGGCGGGCATGAGCAAGGGCTGCGCTCGGGTACCTTGCCGACGCATCAGATCGTTGGCATGGGCAGCGCCTTCGCCTTGGCCGGTGAGCCGGGTGACAGCGAGCACCAGCGTATCGAGCAATTGGCCAAGCGCTTGCGTGAGGGGTTGCTGGCATTGCCTGGCGTCAGCCTCAATGGCTGCGCCATGCAGCGCATTCCTCACACTTTGAACCTGTGCATCGAGGCTAACGGTTTCAACAGCATGGCCTTGGCCAGTGAACTGGCACTATCGACCACCTCGGCATGCAACTCGGCGAGTAACGCGGCTTCGCATGTGCTGTTAGCGCTGGGGCTGGATGAGGTGCGGGCGCGCAAGAGTGTGCGCATGAGTATCGGGCGGTTTACCAGCGAGGCCGAGGTGGACACGGCGATCGCGGTGTTCGGGCGGGCTTTGACTGCGGCTTCGGCGGCACTTTGGTAGGGTCAGGTGCCTGCCGCCACATCTTCTGCGCCTGTGAGATCGAGCGCCGCGCGGGCGGCGCTCGATCTCACAGGCGCTGCAAGACCCGCGGCAACCACCCCAGGCCCCACCGCCCTCTCAGAGGAAGGTAAACACCGTCGAAGCCGGCAGACGCGACTTGTTCAGCCCGGCATTGAAATCCGCCTCGCTGCGATAACCCAGGCTCAATACCACCACGCTGCTGTAGCCCTGCTCACGCAGCCCCAACTCGGCATCCAGAACCTTGCTGTCGAAACCTTCGATCGGCGTGGCATCCAGACCGTGCGCCGCGGCACCCAGCAATGCGGTCCCTAAGGCAAGGTAGGTCTGTTTCTCCATCCAGTGCTGCAGGTCCTTCTGATCGAAACGATGCAGGTCCACATAACCGCGACGGCTCTGGTTCTGCGCTGCACGCGCCTGCTCGTCACGGAAGCGGCCATCGGCCTGTTCCTGGTCGAGTACCGCATTCAGGTGCGCCTCGGTCATCTCGGTGCGCGTGCAGAACACGATCACGTGCGATGCATCGAGAATTTTTGGCGAGTTGTAGGCAAAACGGCCATCGGTGGCTTTGGCCAGGCGAGCCTTGCCTTCGGCGCTGTCGGCGACGATGAAATGCCAGGGCTGCGAGTTGACCGAAGACGGGCTGTGGCGCAACTGCTCAAGCAAGGCATCGACCGTGGCCTGAGGGATCTTGCGGGCGGCATCGTAGGCTTTGGTGGTGTAACGGCGCTTGGCCAGGGAGACGGTATCCATGCTGCAACTCCAGTGATTTTGTCGCGCATCTTATCTTTCCTGCTGATAAGAAAAACCGGCAAAATGGAGCAACACTTTCACCCATGGAGTGAAAATGCTTCGTCTCACCGACCTCGAACTGTTCGTGCGCAGCAGCGCACTGGGCAGCTTCACCGCCGCCGCGCATGAAGCCGACCTGCTGCCCGGGCAAGTGGCCGCCGCGATCAAGCGCCTGGAACGCGACCTCGACGTACGTCTGTTCGCCCGCACCACCCGCAGCCTGCGCCTGACCGCCGAGGGCGAGTTGTACCTGCCCACTGCCCAGCGCGTGCTGGACACCCTGCGCCAGGGCCACGAGCAGCTTCACGGCAGCCACAGCACCCTGCGCGGGGTATTGCAGGTATCGGCGCCTTCCGACATTGGCCGCAACCTGTTGTTGCCTTGGCTCAGCGCGTTTCGCCGCGAGCACCCGGCCCTGAACCTGCGCTACTTCCTCTCCGACCAGATTGCCGATTTCAGCCGCGACCCGGTGGACATCGCCATCCGCTATGGCCTCAACCAGGACGCCAACTACATCGCCCTGCCGCTGGCACCCTGGAACCGCCGCGTGGTGGTGGCATCGCCCGGCTACCTGGCCCGCCACGGCCGCCCCCGCACGCCCGATGAACTGCAACAGCATGACTGCCTGCTGTACCTGCAACACAACCGCGTGTTCGACAAATGGCAGCTTGGCAACCGCACCGTACAGGTACGCGGGCCGCTGGTCAGCGATGACGCCGACGTGGTGCGGCGCTGGGCGCTGGAGGGTGAAGGCATCGTCTACAAGTCGTGGCTGGACGTCAGCGCCAACATCGCCGCCGGCGAGCTGGAAGTCCTGCTGCCGGACCATCAGGGCGAAGTCTCGCCGTTGACACTGGTGTGTCCGCACCGCAAGCAGCTGTCGCCTGCGGTGACACAGTTGCACCTGTGGCTGCGCGAGCGTTTTACCGCGCTGCAGCCTGCACAATTGTTCTAACCCCCCTGGGGCATCTGGGGTAAGGTGAACTGCCCTACCCGTCAGTGGCCACCTCGCCATGAGCAACTGGATCGACCTCAAGCAAGACGCCGTCACCGGCATCGAGTCGGTCCGAGCGCATTTTGTCGGCCATGCCTACGACCCGCACTGGCACGACAGCTTCCTGGTGGGTTTCACCGAGCAGGGCGTGCAGCAATTCGATTGCCGAAAGGTGCGCCACAACAGCACGCCGGGGCACGTGTTCCTGCTCGAGCCTGGCGATATCCACAACGGCCAGGCGCCCACCGCCGAAGGCTTTACCTACTCGACCTTGTACCTGCAGCCCCATTGGCTGGAGGCTGAACTGCGCACGTTGTTCGAACAGGCACCGAGCGACAGCCTGCCCAGCATCGCCGAGCCGTTGTGCCATGATGCGCGCCTGGTCGGCGCCGTCGCCCGGGCATTCCAGGCCGTGCATGGCCCGGAGCTGCGCATCGTGCGGCAAACCGCCACCGATGACCTGCTCAGTTGCCTGACCCGCCACCTGCACTGGCGCAAGCGCCTGAACCCCGACCCGCGCCTGCCGCTGACCGCGCAGCGGGCACGCGACTACCTGCACGCCCACCTTGACCAGGACATCGGCCTGGAGCAGCTGGCACAGGCCTGCGGGGTCGACCGCTTCCGCCTGACCCGGGCCTTCAAGGCCGCCTTCGGCCTGGCGCCCCACGCCTATCTGATCCAGCTGCGCCTGACCCGCGCCCGGCGCCTGCTCGCCCAAGGCCAGACCCCCGCCGAGGTGGCCATGGTCCTGGGCTTTGCCGACCAGAGCCATCTGGGGCGTTGGTTCCGGCGCGCTTATCAACTGACCCCAGCCGACTACCGTCGCCGCTGCTCAAACCTTCCAGACTGACGCGGGACCCGCTGCGAGCATGGGGCTCTAATCAATCGGAGCCGTTAACCATGTCGCAATCGTTGTTGCCCTTCATCCTCTTCGCTCTGGTCGCCAGCATCAGCCCTGGGCCGACCAACTTGCTGATACTCGCCCATGGCGCCCGCGAAGGCATGCGCGCCAGCTTGGCACCGATACTCGCGGCCTGCGGCTCGGCGGCGGCGGTCGTGCTGCTGGTGGGGTTGGGCCTGGGTGAATTGCTGATGCGCCACCCACTGGCCCAGCAAGCCATGAGCTGGGCGGGGGTGATCTGGCTGAGCTGGCTGGCCTTGGGCATGTTGCGCGGTGCGGGTGAACCGCTGGATGCGTCGTCGGGCAACGCGTTCGGGCCTTTGAGCGCGGCGTCGCTGCAGGTGGTGAACCCGAAGGTGTGGATGATGGCGGTGGCGGTGATCGGGGTGTTTGCCGCGCCGTCGTTGCCGGTGTGGCAATTGGCGTTGGTCTTCCTGCTGATTGCGTTGCCGTGCATGGCGGCGTGGGCATTGCTGGGGGCAGGCAGTGCGCGCTGGTTGCAGGCGCCGGGGCGGTTACTGTGGTTCAACCGGGGGTTGGCCGGGTTGCTGCTGGTGTCGGCCTGGGCTGCTGTGTTGAGCTGAAACTGATCCAGCCTGCACCGGCCTCATCGCGGGCAAGCCCGCGAAGTGTCCGATGCAGGTAAATCAGTGGCCAAGCGCTTCGCGAAAGCGCCGGGTACTGGCCACGGCCAGCAGCAGACCGACCACCGCCACGCTGCCTCCAACCCAGCCGATATCCGCCACGCCCATCTGGCTACTGACGATACTGCCCAGCAATGCCCCGCCACCGATGCCGATGTTGTAGATGCCAGAGAACAGCGCCATGGCCACGTCGGTGGCATCGGAGGCCAGCTTGAGGGTCTTGGACTGCAGCGACAGGCTGAAACTGAGGATCGCCACGCCCCAGAACATGCTCAGCGCCGCGAACACATAGAAGTTGCCGGACAACGGCAGCAGCAACAGCAGGCAAGCTGCCAACATACCGATCGCCCCCACCAGGAAACCATGCGGGAAGCGGTCGCTGTAACGGCTGAACAGCACCGAGCCGAATACCCCCGCGCCACCGAACAACAGCAGCAACAGCGTGGTGCGCTCGCCACCGATCTGCGCCACGTGCAGGGCAAAGGGCTCGATGTAGCTGTAGGCAGTGAATTGCGCGGTGATTACCAGGGTTACCAGCAGGTAGGTGATGACCAGTGCCGGCCGCTTGAACAGGATCGGCAGGCTGCGCAGCGAGCCAGAGTTCTGGCTAGGCAGCAACGGCAGCGACTTCATCAGGCACAGCATGGTCACCAGCGCGACACCGGCAATGCTGAGGAAGGTAATGCGCCAGCCCAGCGCTTCGCCCACCACGCGCCCCAGCGGAATGCCCAGCACCATTGCCAGGGTCGTGCCCGTCGCCAGCAACCCCAGTGCCTTGGCCTGCTGGCCCGGCGGCGCCACGCGCACCGCCAGCGACGCGGTGATCGCCCAGAACACGGCATGGGCCAGGGCGATGCCGATGCGGCTGACCAGCAGCATGGCAAAGCTCTGCGACAACCACGACAACAAGTGGCTGAGGATGAACACCAGGAACACGAACAACAGCAGGCGCCGGCGCTCGATGTTGCGCGTAAGCAGCATCATCGGCAGCGAAGCCAGCGCCACCACCCAGGCATAGATGGTCAGCATCAGGCCGACCTGCGCGGTGGTCATGTCGAAGCTGCTGCCGATGTCACTGAGCAGCGCCACCGGGACGAACTCGGTGGTGTTGAATATGAAGGCCGCCAGGGCCAGGGCGATCACGCTCAGCCAGCTGCCGCCCCCCGTGGTCGGGGGCAGGTTGGTAGGAATGGGTCCGTTCATGGGTGGGAAGCTGTTCTCCGCAGGCATGGCGAAAAGACGTGCGTCAGGGGCCAAGTATCGGCCGCGCTGAGGCACGGGTTTGTTATTGGAAGGATTGCCCGCATGGTACGCGTCACGCCAGGGCCTCACAACCATGGCCGCGGCGCGCACCGGAATGCCCTGCGAAAAAGGCCGGCAAGGGCAGCGATCAGCCCTGCAGGGTGGCCATGTCGATCACGAAGCGGTACTTCACATCGCCGGCGATCATGCGCTCATAGGCCTGGTTGATGTTGCGGATGTCGAGCATCTCGATGTCGCAACGGATGCCATGCGCGGCACAGAAATCCAGCACCTCCTGGGTTTCAGCGATGCCGCCGATCAGCGAACCGGCCAGCACCCGACGCTTGAGCACCAGGTTGGCCGCATGTACGGCCGGGTCGATCGGCTCGATCAGGCCGACCAGAATGTGCACGCCGTCGAACTTCAGGGTTTCCAGGTACGGGTTGAGGTCGTGCTGCACCGGGATGGTGTCGAGCAGGAAGTCGAAACGGCCGGCGGCGGCACGCATCTGCTGGTCATCGGTGGACACGATGACGTGGTCGGCGCCCTGACGGCGAGCTTCCTCGGCCTTGGCCGGGGAGCGGGTGAACAAGGTCACTTCGGCGCCCAGGGCCTTTGCCAGCTTGATGCCCATGTGGCCCAGGCCACCCATGCCGAGGATACCGACCTTGTGGCCGGGGCCGACGCCATGGTGCTTGAGCGGCGAATAGGTGGTGATGCCCGCGCAGAGGATCGGCGCCGCGCTGGGCAGGTCCATGCCGGCCGGAATACGCACCACGAAGTGCTCGCTGACGACGATGCTGCTGGAGTAGCCGCCCATGGTATTGCTGCCATCGACCCGGTCCGGGGTGGCATAGGTCATGGTCGGGCCTTCCAGGCAGTATTGCTCCAGGTCCTTGGCGCAGGCTTCGCAGTGGCGGCAGGAATCGACCATGCAGCCGACGCCGACCAGGTCGCCGACCTTGTGCGATGTGACCTTGTCGCCCACGGCGGTGACCCGGCCGATGATCTCGTGGCCAGGCATCAGCGGGTACACGGCGATGCCCCACTCGTTGCGCGCCTGGTGGATGTCGGAGTGGCACACGCCGCAGTAGAGGATCTCGATGGCGACGTCGTCCGGGCGCGGTGCGCGGCGCTCGAAGGTCATGGGGGCCAAGGGGCTGGTCGGGGTTTGGGCGGCGTAGCCGATGGCAGTGTACATGGGGGACCTCACAGGGAAGTGAAACGATTCAGGCCACACATTCTGCTCGCCAGCGCCCTCCCCGCCCACGGCTGATTCTCCGGCATCCATGCCTGATCCTCCGGACTTGATCTCGAGCATCTGGCGCTGAGCGGCCAATCTGCGATGATGACACTGTCTGATTCTCTGCCCTGGTTCATCATGCAACTGACCCGCCACGTCGACGCCAACGCCCCGCTGTGTGCGCTGATCCGCATCCTCGCCACCCGCCCGGGCTTCGTGCCCACGCACCTGGCCCAGGTTCAGGTACTGAGCTGGGACCACTACGTGGCCAGCAGCCCGCAGATCTACGAGCCGAGCCTGATGATCCTGGCCCAGGGCAGCAAACTGGCGCGCCTGGGGCCGCGTACCCTGGAGTACGGTGCCGGGCATTACCTGGTGCAGGCGCTGTCGGTGCCGTTCATGTGCGAGACCTTTGCCACCCCCGACGAGCCGCTGCTGGGCGTGGCGGTGGACATCGACCGCGGTGTGCTGGGCGAGCTGGTGCAGAGCATGGACCTGGCACCCGACCCGGCAGTACAGGCGCAGACGCCACAGTCGATGACCTCGGCGGCGCTCGATGCACCGATGCGTGAGTCAGTGGAGCGCCTGCTGCGCTGCCTGCAGGACCCGGTGGACGCCAAGGTGCTGGGCCCGGCGCGTATTCGCGAGGTGCTGTATACCGCCCTGCGCGGCCCCCAGGCCGGGGTGTTGCGGGCGCTGGTCGAGCAACAGGGCCACTTCGCCCGCATCGGTGCGGCCCTCGCCCATCTGCGCGAACATTACACCGAGCCGCTAAGCGTCGAAGCGCTGGCCACCCGCGCCAACATGAGCGTGTCCACGTTCCACGAGCACTTCAAGCGCTGCACCGATATGGCACCGATGCAGTACCTCAAGCGCCTGCGTCTGCTCAAGGCGCAGCAGATGCTGATCGGGGAAGGGTTGGGGGTGGCGCAGACGGCGCACCGGGTGGGCTATCAGAGCACCTCGCAGTTCAGCCGCGAGTACAAGCGCCAGTTTGCCCGCAGCCCTGGGGATGAACTGCCTTACCAGAGCTTGCCGGTCTGACGGGTATCACGGCTTGTGCTGCGCGGGGTTTGGCATGGGAGTTTTGTCGCCTGGGAGATCAAGCGCCGCCCGCGCGGCGCTCGATCTCACAAGCGACAAACAACCAAAGGCGCCCCACAGGCCCTCAACCAGATCACCCGCCCGGCGCTAATCCGCCAAAGACCACTGCGCCAGCGGCCAGTATCGCCCTTTGCGCGACTCGTACAGGGTGAAATGCCTGGCAGTGAGGAAGAACTCTGGCGCCACGCCCGCCTCCGGAGCCTGGCCACGAAAATCCCGCGACAAGGTGAGGTGCGGACGGTACTCACGGGCCTGCTCTTCGAACCCCATGGGCAATAACGCCTGCTGCAAGCCATAAACCAGTTGGCGCAAGGCGGCGGGCGTTTCCTGCGGTTCCAGCACCAGCACATTGGCGCGCTGCCAGGTTTTCAGCTGATCCAGCAGCAAACGCAATGGCGCACCCGGCCGCGCCAGGTTGTCTACCGCCGCACAAATGGCAGGCACCTGAGCCGCATCCACATCACCGAGAAACTGCAAAGTCAGATGAAAATTGTCACTGGGCACCGGCTTGCCGCTGCGCAGGTTCAAGCCGCGTCGCCACTGGGCGATAGCGCGTCGCTGATCGTCACCCAGTGGCAGTGCAAAGAACAGGCGCTTGAACGGTTGATCACGGCCTTTCGACTCGCGTTGCATAAATACTCCCTGACTTCTCACTCGACTCGACATCACAGGGTAGCGCAACGGTCACCTCGTAACTCTGCGAGTAGTTCAAGACGTTGGCCCAGTTGAAACTGACGCCTCAAACAAACAGCAGGAACATCAACCATGAGCAACATCCGCGAGCAGCAAATTTCAGCAAACCTCATGACCGCGAAAGTCCATTTCCGCGGCGCGGAAAGCCAATTCATCGCTGACCGACTCGATAGCCTCGATCTGAATGGCCAGCGGTCTTTTGCCGGGGTACATGGCAATATCGAAGTCGACGGCAGCAGAATCAGTCTGTCATTCCCTGCTCACCAAGCCGTGTCAGGCCAGCGGTTCAAAATTGGTGAAGACAAGAATGTCCGTGCCTCGTTCGAGACCATTGATGGTGTTATCAAAGCGACTTCCGGTGAGGTGGAAATCGTTGGCTGGAACCCCGTCAGCGGTATGCTGAACATGGCGTTTTCTTTTGAGGCAGAAGAAGTAAAGGTCACAAGCGGTGAAGTGTCCTTCACTATCGAAAGCGGCAATCTGGGCAGTCGCGTCGAGGCCACTATCACACCTGCGGCATTACCAATGGGCAACCTTATCGCAGACCAGATCAGCCTCACGTGCATTGATGACGATGGCTACCTGCTATCTGCGACTCAAATGGAAGGTAACTCTGCGCAGGGGCTCAGGATGTTCATCTACCCAAGCGATCCTATAGCTATCTATAGGCCGCTCTTCATCATCGACTCCGGATTGGTCGATCTGCAGGGTGTCACGGGCGATTTCGTGTGGGATGAGCAGGCCGGCACACTCTCCGGCTCGTTCAAGGACGGAGTATTTGTCTACAAGGGGAAAGAGCACGTCGTAGCGAGCACATCCTTTAGCGTAACCCTTGACCGCTAAGGTCACGACATGGTTCTCATGGCAGGCCTGGCACAAGCGCAAGCTGTACCAAGGTCTGCCATGACCGTGCAACTTTTCCTACAAAGCATCCTTTCGATTGTTTATGCTGGCGGGCTTAGCCATCGCAAATGGCCACTTCTGACACGTGTCCGCCCATGAAAATTGCACTCGTACTGATCTTCGTCCTCTCGATCGCCTATGTTCACCTGCGCGGTCGGGTACGCCACAAGCTGACCCGTCAGCTGGGCGACCACTCCAGCTTCCTGGCCCCGGTCAACAGCTTCCTGTACCTGTTCTCCAAGCACCCGGCCAAGCCCTACCTGCCGGTCGAGGCGTTCCCCGAGCTGCAGCCGCTCAAGGACCACTGGCAGGAGATCCGAGCCGAAGCCCAGCAACTGCTGCACGTGGGCGAGATCAAGAAGTCCGACAATTATGACGACGTCGGTTTCAATTCGTTCTTCAAGACCGGCTGGAAGCGCTTCTACCTGAAGTGGTACGGCGAAAGCCACCCGTCGGCCATGACCCTGTGCCCACGCACCACCGAACTGCTGCAAGGCATCGGCACGGTCAAGGCGGCGATGTTCGCTACCCTGCCACCGGGCGCCAAGCTGGTCCGTCACCGTGACCCGTATGCCGGCTCGTACCGCTTCCACCTCGGCCTGGACACGCCCAACGATGACGGCTGCTACATCGATGTGGACGGCGAGAAATACTCCTGGCGCGATGGTGAGGGCGTGGTCTTCGACGAGACTTACATCCACTATGCAGCCAACACCACCGAGCACAACCGCATCATCCTGTTCTGCGACATCGAGCGCCCGCTGAAGTATCGCTGGGCCACCGCGTTCAACCGCTGGTTCAGCCGTAACGTCATGGCCGCTGCCGCCGCACCCAACGATGCCGGCGACAAGACCGGCGGCATCAACCGCCTGTTCACCCGCATCTACAAGATCCGCGAGCGTGGCAAGGCGCTGAAGAAGCGCAACCGCATGCGCTACTACCTGGAGAAGTGGCTGGTGGTCGCAGCCCTGGTGCTGGTGTTCGTCTACATCTGATGGCCCCCTTGCGCCTGTCACCGGCTGCCGGCGACAGGCGCAAATTCGACTAGCCTGAAAGCTCCTCCCGCAACCTCCCCAAGGTGAAGACGATGAGCATGATGGACTGGGACGCCTACCGTAAGCAGTTGATGGCCGGCATCGGCGATCTCAAGCAATTGTCCCCCGACACCGTGGCCGGCTACATGACCGCCAGCGGCGCGGGTGCCAAGACCAACCACCTCGACGCCAAGACCCGCGAACTGATCTCCCTGGCCGTGGCCGTCACCACCCGCTGCGACGGCTGCATCGCCGTGCACTCACAGCAAGCCGTCAAGCACGGCGCCACCCGCGAGGAAATCGCCGAGGCTCTGGGTGTGGCCGTGGCGATGAACGCCGGGGCCGCGCTGGTCTACTCGGCCCGCGCCATGGATGCGGTGGGCAAGGCCAACGGCTGAAGGCAAGCGGCGTCGCCGCCCTTGCGCGACGGCGCCGCGCCACCCAGACTTGGCGGCCTAGCCATTGCAGGAACCGCCATGATCCACATCCGCCCCATGACGCCCGAGGACTTCGAGCGTTTCTGGCCGACCTTCCAGGCCATCGTCCAGGCCCGCGAAACCTACGCCTTCGACCCCGAGCTGAACCTCGAGCAGGCACGCCAGCTGTGGCTGCAACTGCCCCTGCACACGCTGGTGGCCGAAGCGGATGGCGAGCTGCTCGGGTCCTACTACCTCAAGGCCAACGCCGCCGGCCCGGGCGCACATGTCGGCAATTGCGGCTACATGGTCTGCGAGGCCGCCCGTGGCCGTGGCGTGGCCCGGCTGATGTGCGAGCACTCGCAGAAGCTGGCGCGCCAGGAGGGCTTCCTGGCGTTGCAGTTCAATTCGGTGGTGGCGAGCAACGAAGTGGCCGTGGCGCTGTGGACCAAGCTGGGCTTCGAGACCGTTGGCCGGCTGCCCAAAGCCTATCGCCATGCCCGCCTGGGTTTGGTCGACTGCCTGGTGATGTACAAGTGGCTGGCCGATGAGCCAGTGGTGGAAAAGCCGCCGCTGCTGATCGGGCGCAAGAACATCGAGGCACGGGTGTCGCGCCGCCGCGGGCGCTGACACACGCATTTGACGCACTGGCCATTCAATGGTCAGATGCGCGCCAGTTTCAGGTGTCCTGCGCCGCCGTGCGCAGGGTGAAACGGGAAGCCGGTGCGTCGTGGTCCACGACAAGTCCGGCGCTGCCCCCGCAACGGTAAGCGAGCGATGCCTTCGACACACCACTGTGCGCCAGCATGGGAAGGTGAAGGCCTCACGACCCTCGCAAGCCCGGAGACCGGCCTGAAGCGCTACTTGGCAACCCGCGGTGGGCGGGCGCAGGCCGGTATCCGCGTGCGCCTGCGTACGGGGTGCGCCTTTGCGTGTTTTCCACCGGGATCCATTCATTCCTGCAGCAGTGGAACGACATGTCCCGATTGATCAAGCTTCATCCCCTGGCGGCCTGCCTGGCCGTTACCCTGCCAGCCCTGGCCGACGAACCGGTGCTGAACCTCCCCTCCACGGCCATCACCGATACCCGTGACCCACAGCGCGTCGACCTGGCCACGCCGACCGAAGCCGGCTCACGGCTGCACCTCAGTGCCCTGGAAACCCCAGCCAGCACCAGCAACATCACGGCCGAACAGATCGAGCAGCGCAACAACCTCACCGTGCAAGACGCCGTGACCCGCTCGCCCGGCATCACCTTCATCGGCAACCCAGGCGATGGCGGCACCGGCCTGTCGGCACGCGGCTTCGCCGGCCATGGTTCGGTGATGACCCTGTTCGACGGGGCGCGCCTGTACACCGGGGCCGGCACCCAGACCTTCCCGGTCGACCCGTGGATGGTCGAGCAGATCGACGTGATCCGCGGCCCGGCTTCGGTACTGTATGGCGAAGGCGCCACCGGGGCGGTGATCAACGTGATCCCGAAAAAACCGTTCACCGGCGACATCCATAACCGCCTGCGCCTGGGCTACGGCTCGTGGGATCGCCAGCAGCTCGGCCTGGACAGCGGTGGCAGCCTCAGCGAGCGCCTGAGCTATCGCCTGACCCTCAACCAGCAGGCCGGCAACGGCTGGGTCGACCGCACCGATTCACGTAGCCTGGCCCTGAGTGCTGCACTGCGCTTCGATGCCAGCGACGACCTGAGTTTCACCCTGGCTCACGAGCGCGGCGACGCCCAGCCCGCCAACTACTACGGCACGCCGCTGATCGACGGCCATTACCGCAGCAGCCTGCGCAAGAAGAACTACAACATCCAGAACGACGTACAGCGCTACCACGACGAGTGGAGCCGTTTCACCACCGACTGGGCGATCAACGACCACCTCAGCGCCAGCAACCAGCTCTACTACATCAAGAGCCGCCGCCACTGGCGCAACGCCGAGAACTACAGCTGGGACGCCGGGCGCGAGCAGCTGGAGCGCCAGAGCTACCTGGAGATCAAGCACAACCAGGAGCAGGTCGGCGACCGCCAGACCTTCAGCTTCGACCACAGCCTGCTTGGCCTGGCCAGCAAGACGCTGGTCGGTGTCGAGTACAACAAGGTGCGCTTCAACGTCGACAGCAACCGGCCCTACAACGATGTGGGCGGCGACTTCATCGACCCGTGGCAGCCGAGCCCTGGCGGGTTCCACAGCGATTCGCCGACCCGCCCGCAGACGCTGTCCAGCACCCACACCTTCGCCCTGTTCGCCGAGAACCGCCTGCAACTCAGCGAACGCCTGTCGCTGGTGACTGGCGTGCGCCGCGACCAGAACCATATCGACCGCGACAACCTGGTCGACGGCAGCCGCAACGACCGCAGCCTGCAAGGCGGCAACTGGCGCGCCGGGTTGGTGTTCGCGGTCAGCGACGACCTGTCGCTCTACGGCCAGTACTCCACCAGCGAGGACGGCGTGGACAACCTGGTCAGCCTCAGCCCGACGCAGATGCACTACGACCTGACCGAGGCTAAGCAGACCGAACTGGGCCTCAAGCAACGCTTCTGGGAGGGCCGTGTCGAGTGGACGCTGGCGGCGTTCCATATCGTCAAGCGCAAGCTGCTGGTGGATGACCCGATCACCCACGAGGCGCAGCAGGCCGGGCAGCAGACCTCCGATGGCCTGGAGATGTCGCTGGAGCTGGCCCTGGGGCAGCAGTGGCAGGTGTCGGCCAATGCCGCGCTGGTGCGGGCGAAGTTCGATGACTTCGAGGAGGTGGTCGATGGCGTGGCCCAGGACCGTGCCGGCAACCGGCCGGCCAATGTACCGCGGCGCACGGCCAACCTGTGGTTGAGCAAGGGCTTTGGCCAGCAGGTGGAAGCCGGGATTGGCGCACGGTATGTGGATCAGCGCTATGCGGATACTGCCAATAACCAGCATGCACCGGGGTATACCGTGGTCGATGCGAACATCGGCTGGCAGGTGCTGCCGGATGTGCGGCTGGGGTTGCAGGTGAACAACCTGTTCGACCGGGAGTATGTGGCGTCGATATTCAGTGGCGAGCAATGGGTGATGGGCGCACCACGGTCGTATTTCGCCACCGTGGATTACACCTTCTGATTTGAGGGCCTCTTCGCGGGTGAATCGGGGCGCCGAACCGCCGCTCCCACAGGGATTGCAAAAGCTTCAGGCCTGGCACAGTACCTGTGGGAGCGGGCTTGCCCGCGAAGAGGCCAGCTCAGGCAACTCAAAAACTGCTATCAACCGCAAATGAAATAGTTATAAGATAACGTTTCATTTGACATTGATTCCTGCCTGCGACCCTTTCCATGACCAGCGCCTCAGCCACCCCCACCCTGCTTACCCAGCGCCTGCAGAGCATCGATGCCCTGCGCGGCCTGGTGATCCTGTTCATGCTCCTCGACCACGTGCGCGAAACCTTTTTCCTGCACCGCCAGGTCAGCGACCCGATGAGCATCGATGCCACCGACCCGTCGCTGTTCGCCAGCCGCACCCTGGCCCACCTGTGCGCCCCGGTGTTCGTCCTGCTCACCGGCCTGTCCGCCTGGCTGTATGGCGAGAAGTACCAGGGCCGCAGCGATGTCTCGGCGTTCCTGTTCAAGCGCGGGCTGTTCCTGGTGGTGCTGGAATTCACCCTGGTCAACTTCGCCTGGACCTTCCAGCTGCCGCCGAGCGTGATCTACATGCAGGTGATCTGGGCCATCGGCGTGAGCATAATCGCCCTGTCGCTGCTGGTGTGGCTGCCACGCCCTGCCCTGCTCACCCTGGGCGCGCTGATCATCGCCGGGCACAACCTGCTCGACGGCCTGCACTTCGGCGTGGAGTCGGCCATGCATGTACCGTGGGCGATCCTGCATGAGCGTGGCTGGCTGGAAGTCTCGGAGAACCTGCGCCTGCGCACCTCCTACCCGGTGCTGCCGTGGATTGGCGTGATCGCCCTGGGCTATGGCCTGGGCCCGTGGTTCGCCCGTGGCAGCGACGCCGCCGAGCGCCAGCATCGGCTGCTGATGGCCGGCGTCATCGCCCTGCTCGGCTTCATGGTGCTGCGCCTCTACAACGGCTACGGTGAAGCGCCGTGGAGCGGCTATCCGACCATCACCCAGACGCTGATGAGCTTCTTCAACATCACCAAGTACCCGCCTTCGCTGCTGTTCCTGGCCCTGACCCTGGGCTGTGGCCTGCTGTTGCTGCGCGCCTTCGAACGCGCAGGGCTTGCCCGCTGGATCAGCGCCCTGGCGGTGTTCGGCGCCGCGCCGATGTTCTTCTACCTGCTGCACCTGTACGTGCTCAAGTTGCTGTACCTGGCCTGCGTGGCGCTGTTCGGCCTCAACCACGGCGACTACTTCGGCTTCGATGGCATCGGCGCGGTGTGGCTGGCTGCGCTGCTGCTGGCAGTGGCGCTGTACCTGCCGGTGCGCGGGTTCGCCCGGCTCAAGGCGCGCCGGCGCGACATCCGCTGGCTGAAGTACTTCTGATTTAGCGTTTCACCCGGCGGCCGGATCGTCTACCATGCGGGCCGCCGGTTTCCACCACGGAATTAATAGGGAATCCCAGGGCCCGCCCCACAAGGCGTGCCAATCGGAACTGCCCCCGCAACTGTAGGTGCCGAGCCTGCTCCATCGATGCCACTGGATCAACAGATCCGGGAAGGCCGGAGCCGGGCGAGGACGCACCAGTCAGGAGACCTGCCGGCAAACATTCACCAACCGGCGGGGTGTCCGGGATGGCCATCCGTGTTGCCCCTGTACATGCAGGGGATCGGCGATGCCTGTCCGTGCGTTCCTCACCAGAACTGTCCGATAGGAGATCGCCCAGCATGCTGCCCCGTATCGCCATCTTGCTCGCAGGCCTGAGCCTCACCGGCCTGGCCCAAGCCGCCGCCACCCACTACCCGCTAACCCTCGACAACTGCGGCACAGCGCAGACCTTCACCCAGGCGCCCGAGCGTGCGGTCACCATAGGCCAGGCCGGCACTGAAATGCTCTATGCGCTGGGCCTGGGCGACAAACTGGCCGGGACCTCGCTGTGGTACAACAACGTGCTCCCCGAGTACCAGGCGCAAAACGCACAGGTGCCGCGCCTGGCCGACAATGAGCCCAGTTTCGAAGCCGTGGTCGGCAAGCGCCCGCAGCTGGTGGCAGTGCAGTTCGAGTGGATGGTCGGCGCCCAGGGCGCGGTCGCTACCCGTGAACAGTTCAGCGAGCTGAACATCCCGACCTACCTGCTGCCCTCGGACTGCGAAGGCAAGGACAACCTGGTCGGCGCCGACGGCACCCGCCTGCAGGCGTTTCAGATCGAGAGCATCTACAAGAGCGTCAGCCAGCTGGCCGAGATCTTCGATGTGCAGGACCATGGCGCCGCACTCAATGCCGACCTCAAGGCTCGCCTGGACAGCGCGAAACAGCAACTGAGCGGCAAGGACCTGAGCAACACCTCGGCCCTGTTCTGGTTCTCCAGCGCCGACCTCGGCATCGCTCCCTACGTTGCCGGCCGTCAGGGCGTGGCCGATTTCATGCTGCGAACGCTGGGCGTGCGCAACGTGGTCGAGTCCACCGAGGAGTGGCCGACCGTGGGCTGGGAAACCCTGGCCAAAGCCAACCCGACCTGGCTGATCATCGCGCGCATGGACCGCCGCCGCTACCCCGCCGACGACTATCAGAAGAAGCTCGAATTCCTCCACAGCGACCCGGTGACGAAGCACATGGACGCGGTGAAAAACAACCGCATCATCATCCTCGATGCCGACGCCATGCAGGCCGGTATCCGCTTGTTCCGTGGCCTGCAGACCCTGTCTGTGGCCTTCGCCAGCGGCAAAGCGGCGCAGTGATGAAAGCCCTGCCCTACAGCGCTCTGGCCCTGCTGGCCCTGCTCACAGCCGTGCTGGCCGGCACCGCCATCGGCGAGACCAACCTGTCGCCGGGCGTGGTCTGCCAGGTGCTGGCCAACCACCTGTGGCAGGCCGGCTACCCGGTCGACCCGATCGACGCCGGCATCGTCTGGAACTACCGCCTGCCCCGCTCGCTGGTCGCCGCCGCCTGCGGTGCGGGGCTGGCGACCTGCGGGGTGATCCTGCAGGCGCTGCTGCGCAATCCGCTGGCCGAACCTTACCTGCTGGGCCTGTCCGCCGGCGCCTCGACCGGCGCGGTGCTGGTCGGCCTGCTGGGCCTGGGCAGCGCAGCCCTGAGCATGTCCGGCGGCGCCTTCGCCGGTGCCCTGGCGGCGTTCGCCCTGGTGCTGGTGCTGGCCCGTGCCGCCGGACCAGGCGGCAACAATGCCCAGGTGATCCTCGCCGGCATCGCCGGCTCGCAGCTGTTCAACGCCCTCACTGCCTTTCTCATCACCAAGTCAGCCACCGCCGAGCAGGCCAGGGGCATCCTGTTCTGGCTGCTGGGCAACCTCAGTGGTGTGCGCTGGCCGTCGGTGTGGCTGGCCGTGCCGGTGGCCGTGTTCGGGCTGATGGTGTGCCTGTGGCACCGTCGGGCGCTGGATGCCTTTACCTTCGGCGCCGACTCGGCGGCGTCGCTGGGCATTGCCGTACGCCGCAGCCAGTTGCTGCTGATCAGTTGCGCGGCGCTGGTGACGGCGGTGATGGTCTCGATCGTCGGCGCTATCGGCTTCGTCGGCCTGGTCATTCCCCATGCCTTGCGCCTGCTGCTCGGCCCAGGCCATAGCCGCTTGCTGCCGGCCAGCGCCCTGGGGGGTGCGTTGTTCCTGATTGCCGCCGATATCCTCTCGCGCACGCTGATCCCCGGCCAGGCGATCCCGGTGGGCGTGGTCACCGCACTGCTCGGCGCGCCGGTATTTGCCCTGATCCTGGTCAGCCGGAGGGGGCGCCCATGACGGCCATGAACACCGCGCAACTGGCGCCACTCGCGTGCCATGGCCTGGGCTTGCAACTGTCGGGCAACACCGTGCTGAGCAACGTCGAACTCAGCGTGGTGACCGGTGAGACCTTGGCCATCGTCGGCCCCAACGGTTCAGGCAAGTCGTCCCTGCTCAAGCTGCTGGCCGGCTTGCGCACACCCGATACAGGCAGCGTGCAGCTGCTTGGCGAGCCGCTGGCACGCCTGCCGCGCCGGCGTATCGCCCAGGCCCTGGCGCTGGTCGAGCAACAAGCCGACACCCTCGATGCGATCAGCGTGTTCGATGCCGTAGCCCTGGGCCGCACGCCGTGGCTGTCGGCGCTGGCCCCGTTTTCCAGGAAAGACCGCGCCATCGTCGAGCAGGCCCTGGCCGACCTCGATGCCGCGCATCTGCGCGCACGCATCTGGCGTTCGTTGTCCGGCGGCGAGCGCCAGCGCGTGCACATCGCCCGTGCCCTGGCCCAGCGCCCACAGGTACTGCTGCTCGACGAGCCGACCAACCACCTGGACATCCAGCACCAGCTAAGCCTGCTGCAACAGGTGCAGGCACTGCCAGTGACCACCTTGGTGGCCCTGCACGACCTTAACCAGGCACTGACCTGCGACCGCGTGGCGGTGCTCGACAAAGGCCACCTGGTCGCCCTCGGCAAGCCGCTGGAGGTGCTCACCCCCGAGCGCCTGCTGAGCAGTTTCGGCGTGCACGCCCACTACCTCACCGACCCCTTCGACGGCGCGCGCATCCTGCGTTTTCGCGCCCCCTGAACCCGGAAGTGCCTGCCATGTCGTTGCGCCCCGCCGCTGTGCTGTTATCCCTGCCCCTGGCAGGCCTGGCCCCGTTCGCCCTGGCGGACTCGGCGCAATCGCAAAGCCACGGTTTGCTCGAAGACAGCAGCTGGAGCCTGCTCAACCGCACGGTCTACGACCAGCGCGATTACAAACACGGTGGGCGCAACAGCAGCGCACGCAATGCCTTCAAGCCGCGCAGCGAACGTAATGGCATGGCTGAAGAATGGGCCTACGGCCTGATGGGCACCTTGCAGTCCGGCTTCACCCAAGGCCTGATCGGTGTTGGCGTCGATGCCCACGTCTATCAGGGCGTGCAACTCGACAGCGGCGGCGGGCGTGCCGGCAAGGCGCGCCTGCTGAGTGTGGACAACGACGGCCATCCAAAGAACGAATACAGCCGTGGCGGTGCAGCGCTGAAGCTGCGGGTATCCGATACCGTGCTGTCCTGGGGAGAACAGCGGGTGAAGACGCCCGTGTTCAGTTCTTCCGACAGCCGCCTGCTGCCCGAAACGGCCACCGGATTGTTCCTCACCAGCAACGAGATCGACACCCTCAAGCTGGTCGCCGGCCACTTCAACGAAAATACCGACCGCAACGCGTCCAGCCACGACCAGGGCTTCGTAGTGAACTACTCCGACGGCCGCCAGGGCAACAGTTTCGACCTCGCCGGCCTGGTGTGGAACCCCGGCGCCGCCTTCAGCGCCAGCCTGTACACCTCGCGCTACGAAGACAACTGGAACCAGCACTACCTCGGCAGCACCCTCACCCATGCACTGGACGAACGCCGCAGCCTGAGCCTGGACCTCAACCTGTACCGCACCACCGACACCGGCAAGGCGCTGTCCGGGCGTATCGACAACACCACCTGGAGCCTGGTCTCGCGCTACAACCAAGGCCCACACAGCGTCAGCCTCGGCTGGCAGCAAGTGGACGGCAACACGCCATTCGACTACGTCAGCCGCGGGGCGATCTACCTCGCCAACGCCGTGCAGATGTCCGACTTCAACGCCCCGAACGAAAAATCATGGCAGGCGCGCTATGACCTGAACATGGGCGGCTACGGCATGCCGGGGCTGAGCCTGAGCGCCTTGTACGTACGCGGCTTCGATATCGACGGCACTCACGTCGACCCCAACGGCGGCTATGCGTACCTGGGTTATGGCAAGGGCGGCAAGCACTGGGAGCGGGACCTGGAGGCGCGCTATGTGGTGCAGAGTGGCAAGGCCAAGGGCACCACGTTCTCGCTGCGGCACAACATGCACCGGGGCAATACGGCGCAGGCGGAGCTGGATGGTGACCAGATCCGCCTGGCCGTGGAGTGGCCGTTGTCAGGCAGTTTCTGACAGGCCCACGCCCTCTATGGCGAGCCAATGCTCCATATGTGTCGTACGCCATACCGGGTCGTCCTCCACATCGATCAGCGAAAAGCCCTGCCGCTCCCAGAAGCGGATCGCCCCGGGCAAAAACGGGTGGGTATGCAGGTACAGGCATTCGACTGCAGCGGCACGGGCGTGCTCGCGCAAGGCGGCGAACAATGCTGCGGCTAGGCCATGACGGCGGTACTCGGGCAGCACGAACAGGCGCACCACCTCGACCACCCGCTTGTCGTGGTAATCGAGCTGAGCGAAGCGGTGGTCGTAAGGCAGATAGCCGACGCCGGCGATCAAACGACCTTGATCGCGGGCTTCGAGGAAATGGCCTTCGCCTTCCAGGTAAGTCTGCGCGAAGTGGGCGAGGTCCTTGGGCATCGGCGAATCGGCCAGCATCGGGAAAAGCCCACGCCGAGCGCTGTCGATGAACGCCACGACTTCACGGATACTGCCGTGGCTGGGGGGTTGGATGATCCACTGGGTCATGAGCTTGAAAACGTGATCTGAGCGAGCGTTTTTCTACCTCAAGGGCTGATGGCTGGCAACCCGACACCGCTATAATCCCCCTTCTGCACTACGCCCCCAAGGCCACCCCCATGCCCTGCATCCAGAAGTTGCTGCTACCCCTGCTGTTCATTGCCGCCCTTGCCGCCTGCGACCAGAAGCCCTCCCGCGAAGAGCAGATCCTGGCCAACCTGCCGCTGCAGGAAGCCTACGACCACAACATCGAGCGCATGGCCGCCCTGTTGACCCGCACCCACCCGCAGCTGGATGCAGCCACGATCAGCAACGTCCTGCGCAAGCACCTCACCGTCGAGGACCAGCGCCAGGACCTGTTCAAGCTCTACAGCGAGAAACATTTCAGCGACGCCGAATTCGCCACCATCGTCGCCGCCACCCGCGACCCGGCCAAGGCCAGGGCGCTGGAAGAGACCGAAGAAGGCAAGCGCCTGAGCGACAAGCTTACCGGCCTGATGCGTGAGACCGCGCAGGACAAAAAGGTCCAGGCGTTGGCCGAGCAGCGCATGCAGCAGGTGGAGGATGAACTGAAAGCGCTGGAGAAGTCAGGCTCCTGATTCCTTGACCTGGCACCGGCTGCGCAGGTGTTCGCGGGGCAAGCCCGCTGTCACAGGATCACCCCATACCTGACGGATGTGCGGTCCCTGGGGGCGGGCTTGTCGAGGCGTCGAACCGCCGTGAACAGGCCGAAACAGAGCGCTTGCGGTTCAGCAAGGATGAACTTCATTGCTGTAACAATCCTTGTCATAAAACTGTCGTGATTCGGTCATAGGATTGACCCCTACCTGACATTTCCCTCTTCATGGATGAGCGTCTCATGCGTCGTGTGGTTTTCAATCAGAAAGGTGGCGTCGGCAAATCGAGCATCGCCTGCAACCTCGCCGCGGCCAGTGCCGCCGAAGGCTATCGCACGTTGCTGGTCGACCTCGACCCCCAGGCCAATGCCACCTACTACCTCACCGGGCTGACCGACGACGCCATCCCCGCCGGTATCGCCGACTTCTTCCGCCAGACCCTCTCGCCGGTTACCGCCGCCGGCAAGAAACACCGCGTGGCGATCACAGAAACCCGCTACGACAACCTGCACCTGGTGACCGCCAGCCCCGACCTCAGCGACCTGCAGAGCAAGCTGGAGAGCAAGTTCAAGATCAACAAGCTGCGCAAGCTGCTGGTGGAGCTGGGCGAGGACTACGAGCGGATCTACATCGACACCCCGCCGGCGCTGAACTTCTATACCTTCAGCGCCCTGGTGGCCGCCGAACGCCTGCTCATTCCGTTCGACTGCGACAGCTTCTCGCGCCAGGCACTGCTCAGCGTCATGGCCGAGGTCGAGGAACTGCGCCAGGACCACAACCCGGCGCTGCAGGTCGAAGGCGTGGTGGTCAACCAGTTCGCCGGGCGCACCGCCCTGCACCAGACCCTGGTCGAGCAGCTGCGCAACGAAGGCCTGCCGGTATTGCCGGTGTACCTCAGCAACTCGATCAAGATGCGCGAATCGCACCAGGTTTCAGTACCGCTGGTACACATGGCGCCGCGCCACAAGCTGGCGCAAGAGTTCGTCGAACTGCTGGACGCGCTCGAACGCGCGGCCTGAACTGCGACAACCTGCCACGGCCAGGCACTACCCTGCCGTTCGTCCGGGTGATAGATTCGCCGCCATGAAAATCACCCGGCACACCCGCACGCTGACTGCCTGGACGCTCTATGCCAGCGTCCTGTTCAGCCTGTTGCTGTGCGGCCTGCACCACGGCCAGATGGGCGGCCTGCGCCTGGCCGGCCTGGAAGGTGGTTTCTGCTCGATCAACAGCGAGCACGGTGTGGCCATCGACCTCGACGGTGCCGGTGGCGACCAGCACATGGCGCAGCTCGACTGCCCGGTGTGCTCCTCGTTCGGCTTGGCCGTGCCTCTGGGCAGCGGTGCCTGGTCGTTCAGCCCGGCACAGGTCACTGCCACCTCGCCCATCGTCGTGCGCAGCTGGGCGCAACCGCCACCCCGTTACCTGCGCCCTGCCCTTACCCCCCGTGCTCCCCCTGCCATCTTCCCCGCAGCCGTTACTCAAATCGCCTGACTTCAGCCGGGTGCGCCTGCCTGCGCACTCGCGTCAGCCATGACCTTTGCGTGGAAGACCCAACAACATGCTCCGCAATACCTCCCTGGTGCTCCTCATGGGCACCTGCACCTTCGCCTGGGCGGACGATGCCGCCGTCGAACTCAGCGCCACCACCATCGATGGTGAGCGCGATGCACCCTCCAGCGTGCAACTGGACGAGCCGATCCGCACCGGCTCGCGGCTTGGCCTCAGCGCTCGGGAAACACCTGCTTCGGTCAGCGTCTCGGACCGGCGTGTCATCGAAGCGCGCGACGCCAAGGACAGCCAGGACGTGATCAACGCCATGACTGGCGTCAACGCATCGGCCAACCCGGGTTACGGCGGCTTCGTCAGCTACCGCGGCTTTACCCAGAACCAGGTCAGCCAGCTCTACAACGGCATCAACCTCGGCTACAGCAGTGCCACCCGGCCGGTGGATGCCTGGGTGCTGGACCGCGTCGAACTGCTCGGCGGGCCGTCTTCCTTCCTGCATGGCGCAGGTGCCGTGGGCGGCTCGATCAACTACATCACCAAGACCGCCAGCCGCGACCAGCAAATCATCGATGGCCGCGTGCGCTACGGCAGTTACGACGACTCGGAAGTGGCCTTCGGCATCAACCAGGCGCTGGCCAGCAACCCGGCCGATGCCCGCCACTTCATGCGCCTGGACTTCAGCCACACCGAGGGCAATGGCTACATCGACCGCAACCAGCGCAACACCGACAGCCTGGCGTTTTCCCTGCTCAGCGACCTGACGCCCGACCTGACCCACACCCTGGCGCTGGAATACCAGGAGGACCGCGAAGACAGCCCGTACTGGGGAACGCCGATCCTGCCAGGGCGCAGCACCATGAAGATCGACAACAGCCGCCGCTTCGAGAACTACAACGTCGCCGATGGCCGTTACGAACAGCGGGTGCGCTGGCTGCGCTCGCTGCTCGATTACCAGCTCAGCGACAGCACCAGCGTGCACAACACCCTGTACCACTACAGCGCCCAGCGCGATTACCGCAACGTCGAACGCTACAGCTACACCAGCAGCGGCAACGTCCAGCGCGCCAGCCCCTACCTGCAGCGCCACCAACAGAGCGTGCTGGGCGACCGCATTGAGCTGCGCCACGACAATCAGCTGTTCGGCCTGGCCAGCCAGTGGTCGCTGGGCCTGGACTACTCGCACATGCGCCAGAGCGTGTACCCGACGGCCGGAAGCTGGACCGATGTGGTCGACCCGGACCACTTCGACCCAGGCAGCTTCTACGACATCCCCGGGGTGAATGCCGGGCTGACCAAGCAGCGCCGGCATGTCACCAGCAACCGCGCGGTGTTCGCCGAAAACCGCCTGCAACTGACCGAGCGCCTGGCCTTGCTCACGGCCCTGCGTTACGACTACCTGGACATGGAGGTGACCAACTATGGCGCGGTGACGCCAACTTCACCGGCATTCTTCGAGCGGCGCTGGGAGCCGCTGTCCGGGCGCATCGGCCTGACCTACGAACTGACGCCGTCGGCCAGCCTCTATGCCCAGTACAGCACTGCTGCCGACCTGCCGGCCGGCTCGCTGGCGGCGGCCACCTACGCCAACGTCGGCACATTCGACCTGTCCAAGGGCGAGCAATGGGAGGTGGGCAGCAAGTTCGACTTCCTCGACGGACGCGGCGCGGCGACCGTGGCCCTGTACCAGATCGTGCGCAAGGACTTTGCCGTGCGCGATTCGAGCAACCCCAACCTGACGGTCCAGGCCGGCCAGCAGACCTCGCGCGGGGTCGAGTTGTCCGGGCGGCTGCAGGTCACGCCGAAGCTGCTGGCCGAGGGCAACTATGCCTACGTCGACGCGCAGTACGATGAGTTCAACGAAGCGGTCAACGGCGTATCGGTATCACGCAAGGGCAACGCCCCGGTCAACGTGCCGGCCAATGTCGCCAACCTGTGGTTGACCTACAGCTTCACCTCGGCCTGGTCGGCGGGTGTGGATGCGCGCTATGTCGGCTCGGTGTATGCCGACAACGCCAACACCCTCAAGGCGCCGGCCTATACCTTGTTCGGCACCTTTGCCCGCTATCGGCTGGATGAACACACCACGATCACCGGACGGGTGCGCAACCTGACCGATGAGGTGTATGCCAAGCAGGCCTATGGGCTGCAGTACTACATGGGCGCACCGCGCACATTCGAGGTGGCGGTAGACATGCGCTTCTGATGCCAATGTCTGTGCCGGCCTCGACGCCGGCACAGACATTACGACAACCGCTGCATGGCCCGACAATCAGCAGGCCTGGGCCGACGTCACCGTACCAATGAAATTGGCCAGCTCGGGCGTTCGCGGTGCCGCGAACACCTCGCGCGGGTGGCCCACTTCATGCACCTTGCCCTGGTGCATGAACACCAGCTTGTCGCCCACTTCACGGGCAAACCGCATCTCGTGGGTGACCATGATCAGGGTCATGCCCTCGCTGGCCAGCTGTCGCACCACACCCAGCACTTCATTGACCAGTTCAGGGTCGAGGGCCGACGTGATCTCATCGCACAGCAGTACCTTCGGTGACATGGCCAGGGCCCGTGCAATCGCCACGCGCTGCTGCTGGCCACCGGACAGCCGGTCTGGGTAGGCATCGAATTTTTCCGCCAGCCCGACCCGAGCCAGCATCTGTTCGGCCAGCTGGCGCGCGTCACCACGGCTGGCCTTCTTCACCACCTGCGGGGCCAGCATCACGTTCTCGCCGACACTCAGGTGCGGGAACAGGTTGAACTGCTGGAACACCATGCCGACCTTCTGGCGCAAGGCACGCAAGTCGGCACGCGCGGCGTCCAGGTATTCACCGTCGACCTCGATCACACCGTCGCTGATCGACTCCAGACCATTGAGCGTACGCAGCAGCGTGCTCTTGCCTGAACCACTGCGGCCGATGATGGCCACCACTTCACCCTCTTCGATGCTCAGGTCGACACCCTTGAGCACGTGGTTGTCGCCATAGTACTTGTGTAAAGCAGACACTCTAAGCAGGGGCATGCAGCCTCCTTTCCAGATAACGGGCGCTCAGCGAGAGCGGATAGCAGAGGATGAAATAGCCCAACGCGACCAGACCGTAGACCATGAACGGCTCGAACGTCGCATTGGCCAGCATGCCGCCAGTCTTGGTCAGCTCGGTGAAGCCGATGATCGAAGTCACCGCCGTGCCCTTGACCACCTGCACCGAGAAGCCCACGGTCGGGGCGACCGCGATACGCAGCGCCTGCGGCAGGATCACATGGCGCAATTGCTCCAGGCGGTTCAGCGCCAGGCTGCCCGAGGCCTCCCACTGGCCGCGCGGAATCGCTTCGACGCAGCCGCGCCAGATTTCGGCAAGGAAGGCACTGGTGAACAGGGTCAGGGCAATGGCGGCCGCCATCCAGGCCGACACATCCAGGCCGAACAAGGCAATCCCGAAAAACACCATGAACAGCTGCATCAACAAGGGAGTGCCCTGAAACAACTCGATATAGCCACGTGCCAGGCCCCGCCATATCGGTTGCTCGGACAGCCGGGCCAGCAATATCAGCAAGCCGGCCAGCCCCCCGCAGACAAAGGCCACCAGCGACAGCAACAAGGTCCATTGCAGGCCGATCAGCAGGTTGCGCAGGATGTCCCAGAACGTGAAGTCCATCAGCGTCTCCCCATCAGCAGGCGCTGCCCCAGCCAGACCAGCACCTGGCGCACAACGATGGCCATGAGCAGATACAGTGCAGTGGTCAGCAGGTAGGTTTCAAACGCGCGAAAGTTGCGCGACTGAATGAAATTGGCGGCAAACGACAGCTCTTCGGTGGCGATCTGCGAACACACCGCCGACCCCAGCATCACGATCACGATCTGACTCGTCAGCGCCGGCCACACCTTGGCCAGCGCAGGCTGCAATACCACATGGCGAAACGCTTCGAAGCGGCTCATGGCCAAGGCCGCAGCAGCTTCCAGCTGCCCTTTGGGAATAGCCTGGATACCCGCACGTATGATCTCCGTGGAGTAGGCGCCCAGGTTGATCACCATGGCCAGCACGGCCGCCTGCCACTCGGTCAGGCGAATGCCCAGCGCTGGCAGGCCGAAAAAGATGAAGAACAGCTGGACGATGAACGGCGTGTTGCGGATCAGCTCCACATACAGACCGAACAGCGCGTCGAAGGGCCGCACACGCCAGGCGCGCACGCCGGCGCCCAGCACGCCGATGGCCACGCCAAGCAGCGTGCCGATCGCCGTCAGCTGGAGCGTGAACAAAGCGCCGTTGAGCAGCAGGTCAGCCTGGGCAAGCACAGGGGCGAAATTGAATTCATAGGCCATGGTCACAGGCTCCGGGCTGTGCTCAGAGGTCGGCCGGCAGCGGCTGTTTCAGCCATTTCTCGGCGTTGCGGTCAAGGCTGCCGTCAGCCTTGGCTGCGTCCAGCGTGGCATTGACCTTTTCCAGCAACGCTGGCTGGTTCTTGGCCAGGCCAACGTACACCGGCGAATCTTTGAGCTTGACCTTGACCACCGGCACCTTGGCGGGATTCTTCTCGGCGATGGCAGCCATCACCACGCTGCCGCTGGCGATCAGCTCGACCTGCCCGGAAAGATAGGCGGCGATGGTGGAGTTGTTGTCTTCGAAGCGTTTGATCACCGCGCCCTTGGGCGCCACGGCGCTGAGTTCCATGTCTTCGATCGAGCCACGTGTGACGCTGATGGTTTTGCCGTCGATCGCCTCGATACCGGCGATTTCCACTTCGGCCGGGCCGAACACGGCCAGGTAGAACGGTGCATAGGGCCGGGAGAAATCGATCACCGCTGCTCGCTCGGGGTTCTTGCCCAGGCTCGAGATCACCAGGTCGACCTTGCCGGTGGTGAGGAACGGAATGCGGTTGGTGCTGTTGACCGGCGTCAGTGCCAGCTTCACGCCAAGCTTGTCAGCCAGCAGTTGCGCGGTGTCGACGTCCAGACCACGGGGCTTCAGGTCCGGGCCCACCGAGCCGAAGGGCGGAAAGTCCTGCGGCACCGCCACCTTGAGCACGCCTCGGGCGCTGATGTCGGCCAGTGCATCGGCCTGGGCAGTGGGCAGCGCAAAGCTGGCGCTACAGAACAGGCTGGCCAGGAACAGGGTACGGAAAGTCTTCATCGAACGGCCTCGCAGAGGTTCACAAAAAGGGGGCCGGCTGGGCATTGCACGGGGCATGCCAGCACAGGCCGCCACCCTGCACAAATGGCCGAAAGGCTTGAACTTAACGGTCTTACTGGTCTGAACAGTTTGACCGCCGTTCGCCTGCTCTGGCGCCGTTACGCCCCGCTTTCGTGCGCCATGGCTGCAGCCTGCGCCAACGGGGAGCAACACTTGCAAGCGCCGGGCAATAGCCGTAAAAAGCCAAGTTCATTGCCCTCCGACCGGTCTGAACAGCATGCTCGACTCCCTCCCCCGCGCCGTCCCCGAACAGGCCCTGCAAGGCATCCGCAAGCTGATCGATGAGGGCGCCTATCAACCCGGCGATGCCCTGCCCTCGCAGCGTGACCTTGCCGAGCAACTGGGGGTCAGCCGGGCATCACTGCGTGAAGCGTTGTCATCGCTCAGCGCCCTGGGCCTGATAAGCGTGCAGCCGGGCAAGGGCGTATTCGTGCAAGCGCCCTCGCCTGCGCCCTCCCCATTTGCCTGGCCATACGCCGAGCAGGTTTCCGCCAGCGACACGTTCCAGTTGCGCTATGCCCTGGAGGGTTTCGCCGCCGGCCAGGCTGCATTGACGCTGACCGCCGAGCACCTCGATCGCCTGGAAGAGAATGTCGAAGCGATGCGCCTGGAGCTACGTGCCGGCCGTTTCGACGCCGCCGCCCGGCTCGACTTCATTTTCCACCAGCAGTTGCTGCAGGCCTGCGGCAATCACGCGATGCTGCAAGTGATCACCGCCAGCCAGGAGATTTTCCTGGAAAGCCAGAAACTCCCCTTCATCCGCCCGGAACGGGCCATGGAAACCTGGCATGAACACCGCAAGATCCTCCGTGCCCTCAGCCGCCGCTCGCAGGCAGCGGCGCAAAAGGCAATGCAGGAGCACATTCGCAATGCGGCTTCGCGGACCGGAGTGATGTTCTCCGTATGACGCCGGGTGGTGCGGTCGAAACAGGTATCCCGATGTCGCCCTGAACGATGCAGGCGAGCGAGTCCATCGGTCTACTGGCAGTTGATAACAACGATGGCGGGCCTTGAGCCCACCACATCCATCCAGGCTGCCTATGGAAACCGGAGAGCTTCCGTATGTCTGCATCGCATGAGGTATCCCCCGCCACCCTGCGCAGGGTCATCGCCGCCTCGGCCATCGGCAACTTCGTCGAATGGTTCGACTTCGCCGTCTATGGCTTCCTCGCCACCCTGATCGCCAACCAGTTCTTCGCCAGCGAAGATGCCAGTGTCGCCCTGCTCAAGACCTTCGCCGTGTTTGCCGTGGCCTTCGCCTTGCGCCCGCTCGGCGGCATCGTGTTCGGCGCGCTGGGCGACCGCCTTGGGCGCAAGCGCATCCTGTCGCTGACCATCCTGCTGATGGCCGGTTCCACCACCTTGATCGGCCTGCTGCCGACCTACGCCAGCATCGGCCTTGCCGCACCCGCGCTGCTGACCCTGGCGCGCTGCCTGCAGGGCTTTTCTGCCGGTGGCGAATACGCAGGCGCCTGTGCCTATCTGATGGAACATGCGCCACAGAACAAGCGAGCGTTCTACGGCAGCTTCGTGCCAGTCTCGACCTTTTCCGCCTTTGCCTGTGCGGCGGTGATCGCCTATGGTCTGGAGGCCAGCCTGTCGGCCGAGGCCATGACTGCCTGGGGCTGGCGCATCCCGTTCCTGGTGGCTGCACCACTGGGGCTGGTGGGGCTGTACCTGCGCTGGCGCATGGAAGAAACCCCGGCGTTTCGCGAGGCTGTCGCCCAAGGCAAGGAACATGAACATTCGCCGCTCAAGGAAACCCTGCGCAACCACGGCCGGGCGATCCGCAACCTGGGCATGTTCATCTCGCTGACGGCGCTGTCGTTCTACATGTTCACCACCTACTTCGCCACCTACCTGCAACTGGTCGGTCACCTGACCCGCGCCCAGTCGCTGCTGGTGACCACCGTGGCGTTGCTGTTCGCGGCGGTCGGTTGCCCACTGGCCGGGGCCTTTTCGGACCGGGTCGGGCGACGCAAGACCATTGGCTTCACCTGCCTGTGGGTGATGGTCTGCGTGTTCCCCGCCTACTGGCTGGCCAGTTCCGGTTCGATGTCGGGAGCGCTGCTGGGGGTGATCCTGCTGGCGGTGGGGGCGCTGTGCAGTGGCGTGGTGACGGCGGCGTTGCTGTCGGAGAGTTTCCCTACGCGTACCCGCTATACCGCTTCGGCGATTACCTACAACGTGGCCTACACCCTGTTTGGCGGTACCGCGCCGCTGGTGGCGACCTGGCTGATCGGGCAGACCGGCAGCAGCCTGGCGCCGGCGTTCTACCTGGTGGTGATTGCGCTGGTGGCGTTGGTGGGTGGGTTGGCGTTGCCGGAGACATCGCGGATTTCGCTGCATGATGAACCTGGTAGTGATGTGAGCCCTCAGGTTCGTACTCCGATCTGAGATCCCTGGGGCTGCTTTGCAGCCCATCGCCGGCAAGCCAGCTCCCACAAGGACAGCGACATGCTTGAGGCAGACGCTATCCCTGTGGGAGCTGGCTTGCCGGCGATGGGCCGCAAAGCGGCCCCGGCGATCTCAATCCTCTTCGCGTCTGTACGCCCACTGATAAAGCGCCGGCAACACCAGCAAGGTCAGCGCCGTGGAAGACAGGATCCCGCCAATCACCACCGTCGCCAGCGGCCGCTGCACCTCGGCGCCTGTCCCTGTCGCCAAGGCCATTGGAATGAACCCCAACGACGCCACCAACGCAGTCATCAGCACCGGCCGCAAGCGCGTCAACGCGCCCTCCTCGACCGCTGCACGCAAACCGCGCCCCTCCTCGCGCAGATTACGGATAAAGGCGATCATCACCAGGCCATTGAGCACCGCCACCCCCGACAAGGCGATGAACCCCACCCCTGCGGAAATCGACAACGGGATATCCCGTAGCCACAACGCCAGCACCCCGCCGGTCAAGGCAAACGGAATCCCGGTGAACACCAGCAGGCCGTCCTTGAGGTTGTTGAACATCATCAGCAGCAAGGCCATCACCAGCAGCAGCGCCACCGGCACCACCACCTGCAGGCGCTCGGCCGCCGACTGCAACTGCTCGAACTGGCCGCCCCAACGGGTCCAGTAACCTGGCGGGATCTGCACCTGCTCGCGCAGGGTCTGTTCGGCCTGCTCGACGAAGGAGCCCAGGTCACGCCCACGCACGTTGGCACTGACCACCACCACGCGCTTGCCATCTTCTCGGCTGACCTGGTTCGGCCCAAGCTGCAGGTTCAACGTGGCCACCTGCGACAACGGGATGAAGCCGATCTGCGCTGCACCGGCTGCGGCGCTGGCGGGTACCGGAATCAGCAGGCTGCCCAGGCCATCGACATCGGTACGCAGGGTTTCGGACAGGCGTACTACCATGTCGAAGCGGCGATCGCCTTCGTACAAGGTGCCCGCCGTGCGCCCGCCGACGGCAATGGCGATGGCATCCTGCACGTCGCCCACATTCAGGCCATGGCGCGCGGCCTTGTCGCGGTCGATGTCGATGGTCAGCACCGGCAGGCCGGTGGTCTGCTCGACTTTCACTTCAGAGGCGCCTGGCACCTGTTGCAGGCTGCTGGCGATCTGCGCGGCGGTGCGGTTGAGCACGTCCATGTCATCACCGAACACCTTCACCGCCACATCGCTGCGCACGCCGGAAATCAGCTCGTTGAAACGCAACTGGATTGGCTGCGACAGCTCGTAGTTGCTGCCCGGCACGCTGGCAGCGGCGCGCTGGACCTCGGCAATCAGTACCTCGCGGGGCTTGCCGGGGTCACCCCACTGGTCGCGCGGGCGCAGCATCACGTAGGCGTCGGAGATGTTCGGCGGCATCGGGTCGGAGGCGATCTCGGCGGTGCCGGTGCGGGCAAACACCCGCTCCACTTCCGGCACCTGTGCGATGATCGCCTGCTCCAGGCGCTGTTGCATGTCCACCGACTGCGACAGGCTGGTGCCGGGTACCCGCAGCGCCTGCAAGGCAAAGTCGCCTTCGCTGAGGCTGGGGATGAACTCGCTGCCCATGCGGCTGGCCATGACCCCGGACAGCAGCACCAGCCCGGCAGCGGCGGTAAACGCCAGCTTGCGCCGCCCCAGCACCCACTCGAGCACCGGTGCATAGCGCAGGCGGGCGGTGCGCATGACCACGCCCTCTTCTTCCTTGACCTTGCCGGTGACGAACAGCGCGATGGCCGCCGGCACGAATGTCACCGAAAGGATCATGGCGCCCAGCAGTGCCATCACCACAGTAAAGGCCATCGGGTGGAACATCTTGCCTTCGACGCCGGTCAGGGCAAAGATCGGCAGGTACACCACCATGATGATCAACTGCCCGTAGATCAGCGGCCGGCGTGCCTCGCGGGCGGCGGCGAACACCTCGTGGAAGCGTTCGGCACGGCTCAACATGCGGCCATGGCGCTGCTGGGCATGGGCCAGGCGGCGGATGGCGTTTTCGACGATCACCACCGCGCCATCGACGATGATGCCGAAGTCCAGGGCGCCGAGGCTCATCAGGTTGGCGCTGACCTTGTTGCTGAACATGCCGGTGAAGGTGAACAGCATCGACAGCGGGATGACCATGGCAGTGATCAGCGCGGCGCGAATGTTGCCGAGGAACAGGAACAGCACGGCAATCACCAGGATGGCGCCTTCGACCAGGTTCTTCTTCACCGTGGCTATGGCTTTTTCCACCAGATTGGTGCGGTCGTAGACGGTCACCGCGAGCACGCCCTTGGGCAGGTTGCGGTTGATCTCGGCGAGCTTGGCCGCCACGGCCTGGGACACCGTGCGGCTGTTCTCGCCAATCAGCATGAACACCGTGCCCAGCACCACTTCGCGGCCGTTCTCGGTGGCCGCGCCAGAGCGCAGTTCCTCGCCCAGGCCGACCTGGGCGACATGGCTGACGCGGATCGGTGTGCCATCGACGCTGGAGATGACAATGTTGGCGATGTCTTCGGCCGAAGCCACCTGCCCCGGTGCACGGATCAGCAACTGCTCGCCGTTGCGCTCGATGTAGCCGGCACCAACGTTGGCGTTGTTGCGTTCAAGCGCTGCGACCAGATCGTTGAGGGTGAGCTTGTAGGCCGCCAGGCGCTTGGGCTCCGGGGCGATCAGGTACTGCTTGGCGTGGCCGCCGATGCTGTTGACCTCGGCGACACCGGGCACGTTGCGCAGCTGCGGCTTGATGATCCAGTCCTGGATCACCCGCAGGTCGGTCGCCGTATAGGGCGTGCCGTCGTCCTTCAGTGCGCCCTGCTCGGCCTCCACGGTCCACAGGAAGATTTCCCCCAACCCCGTGGAGATCGGCCCCATGCCGGCCTCGATGCCTTCGGGCAGCTGCTCGCGGGCCACCTGCAGGCGCTCGTTGACCAGTTGCCGGGCGAAGAAGATATCGGTGCCATCGTCGAAGATCACCGTCACCTGGGACAGCCCCGAGCGCGACAGCGAGCGGGTCTGCTTGAGACCCGGCAGGCCGGCCATGGCCGTCTCGATGGCGAAGGTGATGCGCTGCTCGGTTTCAAGTGGCGAATAACCCGGCGCGGCCGCGTTGATCTGCACCTGGACGTTGGTGATATCAGGCACCGCATCAATCGGCAGCTTCTGGTAGCTGTGGATACCCACGGCGGCCATCAGCACCACGGCGAGCATCACCACCAGGCGCTGCTCGATGGCGAATTGGATCAGGCGTTCGAACATGCAAGCGTCCCCGCGATCAATGGCTGTGCTCGGCAGAAGCCTTGCCGAGTTCGGACTTGAGGACGAAGCTGCCAGCGGCCGCCACCTGGGTGCCGGCTGCCAGGCCTGCGGTGATCTCCACCTGGCCTGCGTCGCGGCGGCCAGTCTTCACCGGGCGGGCCTCGAAACCTTCGTCGGTGCGGGCGAACACCACGGTCTGCTCCTCCCAGTTCTGCAACGCGCTTTCGGGCACGACGACAGCGGCATTGAAGCGCTCGACATTGACCGCGACATTGACGAACAGCCCGGGGCGCCAGGCGCCGTTGGGGTTGGCCAGGGTGGCGCGCACGGTGGCGGCGCGGTTCTGCTCGCCGAGCAGGCTGCCGACGTAGTTGACCTTGCCCTCGACCTGGGCACCGAGGTCCGGTGCGCTGACAGTCACGCTGCGCCCCGTGGTGACCCGGGCCAGGTCGCGCGGTGCGACAGCGAAGGTGGCCCAGACCCGGCTCAGGTCGGACAGCGTGAAGGCATTGCTGGTCTCGTCGACGACTTCGCCCACGGTCAGGTGCTTTTCCACCACCACGGCATCGAAAGGGGCACGCAGTTCGTAGCGGTTACCGGCACCTGCCGGGCCGATGGCGGCCACCTTCTGCCGGGCATTGGCCAGGGCGATCTCGGCCTCTTGCAAGGCCTGGCGCGCCTGCAGGTAATCCTGCTCGGCGCTGATACGTTCCTGCCACAGTTGCTGCTCGCGCTGGAAAGTCAGGCGCGCCAGTTCGAGGCGGCGCTGGGCGGCCTGCTGCTCGCTGCGCAGGTCGGAAATCTGCTGGCTGGCGATCACCGCCAGCACCTGGCCGCGCTTGACCGCCTGGCCGAGTTCGGCCTGCACCGCCTCGACCACCCCCGGCACCCGTGGTACCACATGGGCAGTGCGGTCTTCGTCGAAACGGATCTCGCCGGGGAAGCTGATGGCGGTGCCCAGTTCACGCGGGGCGGCCGCGGCAAGTTGAATGCCGGCCGACTCGATCTGGGCAATCGACAGGTGCAGCGCGCCTTCCTTTTCCTGATGTTGTTCGCCGGCCTCTTCAGCGTGGCCGTGGCTGTCTTCACCATGCTCGTCGTGGCGGGCCTCGCTTTTGCTGGCCTGGCCGTCGTTACTGGTCCAGGCCAGGCCACCCATGCCGAAAACGGCAATGGCAGCGGCCAGGAGAGCGAGTTTGCGGGGGTTAGTCATTGTTGCTCCTGCTGCTCGATTTATTGCTCAAACTTTCAAGGTCGCCATAGATGCGCTCGACCTGTGCCCGTGCATCGGTCGCCGAGGCCAGTGCCTCGAGGTACAGCCCGCGTGCGTCGATCAGCGTGCGCTGGGCATCGAGCACGTCGAGGAAGGCGAACTTGCCCATTTCGAAGCCGCGGGTGGCGGTGTCCACCGCCTGCTGCGCCGCGGGCAGGATGGTGCGGTCGTAGGCTTGAACCTCCTGCATCGCCGTGCGCCATTGATCGACCGCGCTGCGGGTTTCGCTGCGCAGGCGCAGCTCGACCGCGTTACGCAGGTCGCGGGCCTGGTCGGCACGGCGCGCGGCCGCCAGCACATTGCCCTGGTTGCGGTCGAACAGCGGCAAGGGCATCGACAGCCCCACCACGTTGACCCGTTCACGGTCCTCGCGGCTGTACTGGCTGCCGACACTGACGGTGAGGTTGGGAATGCGCAGGGCCTTTTCCGAGCCCAATGAGGCTTCACCGCGCTCGACCTGGGCATCTGCCAGGCGCCATTCGGCGGTTTGTTCGACCTGGCCGAGCAAGGTGTCGGCTGAAGGGGCCTGGCCGGGTGACAGGTGGCTCACTGGCAACTGATCGAAGGTCGCCAGCGGGCTGCCAGTCAACCGAGCCAGCGCCTGGTAGGCCACGGTACGTTGGGTTTCGGCACGGCGTTGCTCGGCTTGGGCCTGGGCCAGTTGCACCTGCGCGCGGGTGGCTTCTACCGGCGACGACTGGCCTGCGCCGACCCGGCCCTGCACCACACGCAGGCCACGTTCGGTCAGCGCCTGCGACTGCTGCGCCAACTCCACGGCCGTCTGCGCGCGCAAGGCGGCGTGATACGCCTGCACCACATCGGCGCGCAGGCCATTGCGCTGGCGCTCGAGGTCCAGCCGTGCAATGGCTTGGCCGGCACCGGCCACAGCAATGCGCGCACCGCGCTTGCCGCCCAGTTCCAGTGGCTGGCTGAGCGTCACCGTAGTGGTGCTGGAATCGCGGCGGGTGTCCTCGACTTCCCAGGCCAGCTCAGGGTTGGGGATCAATCCGGCCTGGCGCCGTTCGCCCTCGGCGATACCGATTTCACGAGCGGCTGCGGCCAATTCAGGGTTGTTGGCAAAGGCGGCGCTCAGCGCCTCGGGCAGGCTCATGCCTTGCCCGGCCTGGGCGCTGACGGTGGTCGCCAGTAACAGGCTGAGCAAGGCGATCTTGCGGGGAGTGGGCACTTCGGGCGTCCTCGTCGGCGTGCATTGGCGAGGAACTGTAAGGACGGGTGGTTATCGAGGTGGTGGCATGAAAATTACAATTCTGTAATCCGGCTGACTGAGTAAATGAGTCCGATAATCGCCCACTTTGCCCCCATGCGGCAGCCGACCCAATTGACGAAATTAACCACCCAGTACAAACATAGAGGCATTCAACAACAACAAAAGCGATGCCCGCCATGAAGCCCCTTATTCTCGTGCTCAACGGCCCCAACCTGAACATGCTGGGGACCCGCGAACCCACTCAGTATGGCCATGAAACCCTCGCCGACCTGGCCCAGGGTTGCGCCGACACTGCCCATGCCCACGGCCTGGAAATCGAATTCCGCCAGACCAACCACGAAGGCGAACTGATCGACTGGATCCACGCCGCCCGCGGCCGCTGCGCCGGTATCGTGATCAACCCTGGCGCCTGGACCCACACCTCGGTGGCAATCCGCGACGCCCTGGTGGCCAGCGAGCTCCCGGTTATCGAAGTACACCTGTCCAACGTCCACAAGCGCGAGCCGTTCCGCCACCTGTCGTTCGTTTCGTCGATTGCCGTCGGGGTGATCTGCGGCCTGGGCAGCCACGGCTATCGCATGGCCCTGAGCCACTTCGCCGAGATGCTCCAGGAGTCGCGCGCATGAGCCAGCCCGCCATCCTTGCCGGCCTGATCGGCCGTGGCATCCAGCTGTCGCGCACCCCTGCCCTGCACGAGCATGAAGGCGACGCCCAGCAGCTGCGCTACCTCTATCGGCTGATCGACGCCGACCAGCTCAAGCTTGAAGACAGCGCCCTGGCGCAGCTGCTCGATGCCGCCCAGCACACCGGTTTTACCGGGCTCAACATCACTTACCCATTCAAGCAGGCGATCCTGCCGCTGCTCGATGAGCTGTCGGACGAGGCGCGCGGCATTGGCGCGGTCAATACGGTGGTGCTCAAGGACGGCAAGCGGGTCGGCCACAACACCGACTGCCTGGGCTTTGCCGAAGGCCTGCGCCGTGGCCTGCCGGATGTGTCGCGCCGGCGCGTGGTGCAGATGGGCGCAGGCGGTGCCGGCTCGGCGGTAGCCCATGCGCTGCTCAGCGAAGGGGTCGAGCAGCTGGTGTTGTTCGAAGTGGATGCGGCGCGTGCCCAGGCGCTGGTCGACAACCTCAACGGCCATTTCGGCCCGGGCCGGGCGGTACTGGGTACGGATCTGGCGGCCGAAGTGGCCGAGGCCGATGGCCTGGTCAACACCACGCCGGTGGGCATGGCCAAGCTGCCAGGTACTCCGCTGCCGGTGGAACTGTTGCACCCGCGCCTGTGGGTCGCCGAAATCATCTATTTCCCGCTCGAGACCGAACTGCTCAAAGCAGCGCGCGCACTGGGTTGCCGCACGCTGGATGGCAGCAACATGGCGGTGTTCCAGGCGGTGAAGGCGTTCGAGCTGTTCAGTGGCAAACCGGCGGATGCCGAGCGGATGCAGGCACATTTCGCCAGTTTCTCCTGAGCCCGTCCCGCCCTCATTGCTGCCTGCTGGCAATGAGGGCAAACCCGCAACTCAGCCTTTTTCATCCAGCAACGCCTGTATGACTTTCTCCTGGCCGGCATAGTCACCCTCACCGAAGTGCACATGCCGCACCTGCCCCTGCCGATCGACAAAATAGTGCGCCGGCCAGAACTGGTTACCCCAGGCATTCCACACCTGGTAATCGTTGTCTACCGCCACCGGATAACCGATGCCGAGGCTTGCCACCTTGCTCTTGAGCTGAGCCACATCATGCTCGTAGTCGTACTCCGGCGTATGCACCCCGACCACTACCAGGCCCTGGTCGGCATAGCGCCGTGCCCAGTCGTTGACATACGGCAGGCTGCGCTGGCAGTTGATGCAATCCCAGGTCCAGAAGTCCACCAGCACCACCTTGCCCTTGAGCGTCGGCGCGTCCAGCGGCGGCGAGTTGAGCCATTCGCTGGCCCCGGACAGCGACGGCATGGCGCCATAATTGTCGCGGGCCATCAGTTGCCCTCCGGCGAGGCCCAGGCCGACCAGCGCCAAGGCCACGCCCCCCACTTTCAACAGCAGCCTGCGGTCAATTGTCATGGCAACCGCTCGTTGCGTAGGAACGGTATTCAACGCTCTCCTTCTGGCCTTTGGAGTCGAGGTAGTCCATGCGGGTGTTGACCGGGCCACAAGCATTGCTGTGGTCGTCCTTCACCGACAATACCCGCTTCACATCCAGATGGTCGCCGTAGCGGTACTGCATGACGCTGGCGTCGTTCATCGATGTGGCGCTGGCATTGGCGGCGACGGCGGCGAAGCCCACTACGGCAAACAGGCTGGCGCTGGCGAGGGTCTTGAAGTTCATGGCAACTCTCCTTTGCAACACGTTGAAGGTGGGGATCAGCACTCCCCGGTCGAGAGCCATTACACGTTCGCCAGGTATCTCATGTGTGTCGCCCAGGCCTGTGAACTGCTTCCTCCTGTATCTGTTCTCGGGCCAGATACACTGCAATACAAAACCCCGCAGGCAAGCACCCACGCGCTCGGTACACTGCGCCCATTCCCACTTGAACAGGAACGCTGCGAATGGAACATGTCGATCACATTCTGATCGTCGATGACGACCGTGAGATCCGCGAACTGGTCGGCAACTACCTCAAGAAGAACGGCCTGCGCACCAGCATCGTCGCCGACGGCCGGCAGATGCGCGCCTTCCTCGAAGCCAACAGCGTCGACCTCATCGTCCTCGACATCATGATGCCCGGAGACGACGGCCTGCTGCTTTGCCGCGAGTTGCGTGCCGGCAAGCACCGCAACACACCGGTATTGATGCTGACCGCACGCAACGACGAGACCGACCGCATCATCGGCCTGGAAATGGGCGCCGACGATTACCTGACCAAGCCATTCTCCGCCCGCGAACTGCTGGCCCGTATCAATGCCGTGCTGCGTCGCACGCGCATGCTGCCGCCGAACCTGACCATCAGCGAGAGCAGCCGCCTGCTCGCCTTCGGCCAATGGCGGCTGGACACCACCGCCCGCCACCTGCTGGACAGCGAAGGCACCCTGGTGGCGCTCAGTGGTGCCGAATACCGCCTGTTGCGCGTGTTCCTCGACCATCCGCAACGGGTGCTCAGCCGCGAGCAGCTGTTGAATCTGACCCAGGGCCGCGAAGCCGATATCTTCGACCGCTCCATCGACCTGTTGGTCAGCCGCTTGCGGCAGCGCCTGGGCGACGATGCGCGGGAACCGAGCTGCATCAAGACCGTTCGCAGTGAAGGCTATGTGTTCTCGCTGGCCGTGCAACTGCTCGAGTCACCGTCATGAAGTGGCCGCGCACCCTGGCCTCGCGCCTGGCGCTGATCTTCTTCACCGGGCTGGTACTGGCCTATGGGCTGTCCTTCAGCCTGCAGGCGTATGAACGCTACATCAGCAGCCGATCGATGATGCTCAGCAACCTGGAACTGGACGTTGCCACCTCGGTGGCCATCCTCGACCGCCTGCCTGCCGCCGAGCGCGCTGCATGGCTGCCGCGCCTGGAGCGACGCACCTATCGCTACCGGCTCGACGAAGGGCTGGCCGGCCAAGCGATGCCAAGCAGCGACCCACCCATGGCCGCCGAGTCGATCATTAAGGCCATTGGCAGCCAGTACCGCCTGACTTTCCAGGAGATTCCCGGCCCTAATGCGCACTTTCAGGCGCATCTGCGCCTGGCCGATGGCGCACCGCTGACCATTGATGTCACCCCGGCCCCCGTCCCGGTAGCGCGCTGGCTGCCGCTGGTGTTGCTGATCCAGCTTGCCGTCCTTCTGTTCTGCACCTGGCTGGCGGTTCGCCTGGCCATCGGGCCACTCACTCGCCTGGCGCAGGCGGTTGATGACCTCGATCCAGACAAACCCGGCGTGCTGCTGGACGAAAGCGGCCCGCGCGAGGTGAAGTACGCTGCCGTCGCATTCAATGCACTGCAGGCACGGATTGCGGCCTACCTGAAAGAGCGCATGCAGCTGCTTGCCGCCATTTCCCACGACCTGCAGACGCCGATCACCCGCATGAAGCTGCGGGTCGAGGTGATGGATGAAGGGGTCGAGAAGGAAAAACTCTGGCACGACCTGGACGCCATGGAGCATCTGGTGCGCGAAGGCGTGGCCTACGCACGCAGCATGGACATCAACACCGAATCCCCGTGCCGGATCAACCTCGACGCTTTCCTCGACAGCGTGGTGTTCGACTACCAGGACAGCGGCGCCCAGGTGCAGCGCCACGGCAATACCGGCAGCCTGCTGGAAACCCGCCCGCATGCCCTGCGCCGGGTACTGGTGAACCTTGTGGACAACGCCCTGAAGTTTGCCGGCAAGGCTGAGCTTGAGGTCAGCCGCGAGCACGGAAAGACCCTGATTCGGGTGCTGGATGAAGGCCCTGGGATCCCCGCAGAAGAGCTGGACGAGGTGCTCAAGCCGTTCTACCGGGTAGAAAGTTCGCGCAACCGCAGCACCGGCGGCACCGGGCTTGGGCTGGCCATCGCCCAGCAACTGACCCAGGCCATGGGCGGCAGGCTGACCTTGAGCAACCGGAAAAACGGCGGCTTGTGCGCCCAGATCGAGCTGTGACGGCAGAAGCGGCGGCCCGCCAGCCGCCATGCCTACAGTCCGATACATAAAGCCACTTTCACCGACACACTGCAGATACCCGTCCCTCACACACTCCCGGTCACACAACGACACCCCGGGAGACCTCACCCATGAAGACGTTCACCCTGCCCTCCGGCTGGAAGCTGTTCGCCGCCCTTGCGGGCCTGACCTTGCTGATGACTGCCGTGGTACTGCTCAGCTCCGCGCCAGGCGCAGATAGCCTGCGCAGCGCCATCCGCGCCACTGCCCGCAGTTCCTTCGCGTTGTTCCTGCTGGCCTTCCTGGCCTCGTCGGCAGCCACGCTGCTGCCCGGCAGCGGCAGCCGTCGACTGCTCCGCGAACGGCGCTACCTGGGCCTGGCCTTCGCCTTTTCGCATACCGTGCATGGTCTGCTGATCTATCGCTACGCCCAGCAGTTTCCTGAACTGTTCTGGGCCGGGCGCACGGCCACCTCGAGCCTGCCCGGCAGCGTCGGCTACCTGTTCCTGCTGCTGCTCACCCTGACCTCGTTCAAGGCCCCGATGCGGCTGCTCGGCGGCCGAGCCTGGAAAGCCCTGCACAGCACCGGCATGTGGGTCTTGGCCGCGGTGTTCTGCCTGTCGTTCTACAAGCGTATTCCTCTGGGCAGCTGGTACCCACTGGCCTTCGCCCTGATGTTCAGCGCCATCGCCCTCAAACTGACCGCAAAGCTGGCACCACGCCGCGCTGCCAACGCCCTTTCCTGAAGCGAGATACTCACATGAATGCACTGACCCGTACCCTCAACCAGGCCGATCGCCTTGGCAACTGGACCGCCGACCTGCCGCTGCGGCTGTTCCTGGCCTGGGAGTTTTTCGAGTCCGGCCTGGAGAAGTTCAATGGCAGCAACTGGTTCGGCGACCTGCAGGGCAGTTTCCCCTTCCCCTTCAGCGCCTTGCCGGCTGAGCTGAACTGGCAATTGTCGATGTGGGCCGAACTGCTGCTGCCGCTGCTGCTGATACTCGGCCTGGGCACTCGGCTGGCGTCGGCGGGGCTGATGGTGGTGACCGTGGTGGCGATTGCCGCCGTGCACTGGCCTGCACAGTGGTCCAGCCTGGCCGAACTGGCGCAAGGCTATGCCATTACCGACCAGGGCCATGGCAACTTCAAGTTGCCGCTGATCTATCTGGTCGCGCTGCTGCCACTGCTGCTCAAAGGCTCTGGACGCATGAGCCTGGACCACTGGCTCAAGGCCCGATCACGGTAACGATTGGCTCGCTGTGGAGGGCCCGCCGCGTCACACTGGCGGCCCCCGCGCACACCGATCAATCGTCCAGGGGTTTAGGGGGGGCAGCTGGCTTGGCGGGTTTGGCGGGCTTGGATGGCTTGCTTTCCTTTGCCTCGGGCACAGGTGCCGCCGCCACAGGCTCCGGCACGCTCACGACCTTTTCGCTGGCCTTTAGCTCATCGACTGCCTTGAAGATCACCTGCGGGTCGATCTTCCCGCCTGATTCATCATCCTTGAGCACGTGACGCTCACCGTCCATGCCCACCAGGATCACCTTGGTGCCCTTGCTGGCGCCCAGCTTGAGTTCACGAATAAGGGCCATGGTGGTCTGCTGTTCGAGGTTCTTGTCCTCACGCTTGCCCATCATCTGGGCAACGCTGAACAGCACCAGTTTGCGCTCCTTGAACCCCGCCTGGGTGGCAGGATCCTTGAGATCCTCGTTCAACCCCCTCAAGGTGGGGTCGGCACTGCTCGGAGCGATGACGACCAATGGCCTGGCCTTGCCCAGTTCCTTGGCCAGCGGCGCATCACTGTCAGCCGCAAGCAGTGGGCCAGCAACAGCGAGCAAGGTGGCGAGGGTCATTGACCGGACGAGCATGCGAATCTCCTTATTTCTCTCGATAAACCAAAAGACTACGGATCAGGGAGAAAGATCCGACAAAAGCCTAAACCACCTGACGCGCATTGGGGCAGGCGAAAGGTAACTGGCCATTACCGGGAGCCCCAGGCTGATCCTAGCCAAGCGCAGCAGCCAAGGCATATGACCAGAGCATAGTCCAACCCGGCGCTGTGCTGCGCTCGCTTCTGCAGGGTTCATGGTGCCTCCATCCCTTGCAGCGCTTGCCGTGTCAACGCCAGCTTGCGCTCATGCTGGTCCACTTCGATCACGGCCTGCAGGGCCTGGATCTCAGCTTCGGAATGCAGGGCCGCCAGCTGTTTGCGGTAATGGTCAGGAACACGCAGGGCCTGTGCGTGGGCCTTCTCCAGATAGCGCTGCCAGAAACGGCACTGCACCATCCACTCTGCCAGGTCGTCGTCGGTTTCCTGCCCGGTCACCCAGGCCGCAGCTTGTGCAGCCCGTCGGGCGTCGACCAGGGCGGAAGCAGGAAAACGCATCATCTGCGTGTTGATCGGCAGATCGAGTTCGTCGCGCAAGTGAATGTTGTAGGCCAGCACCACCTCGATTTCCTCGAGCTCTGGCGATCGTTGTTGCCGGGAGCGAAAATCGCGCAATGCATAAGCGTTGAGCCGCGCCAGCCGCAACAGGCGCCTCGCCAGCCTGGCTAGCACCTGGGCCTGACTGGCACCCGCCGCCTCGTGCTCGGCGTGCCACACCAAGGCCCTCACCTCCAGTTCACTGAAATGAATGGCGGCGCCGTCACCACAGGTCTCGATCTGGGAAGCGGCAAACAGCTCTTCGCGCAAGGAGGCGAAGTCAGCCATCTGCTGCATGATGTTCATCACCCGCCGCGCCAGATCGCTACTCTTTGCGCCGCTGAAGTCGGCGGACTGCGTGAGTTCCTTGAGCAGACTGAAGAACTGCTCACATCCGTCCTCATCTTCCACCCTGGACCAGAGCGCGGCGAACGGTGCGCGTTGCTCATGGCCCAGGCGATCCAGCCAGAGCAGC
Source organism: Pseudomonas sp. NPDC089428 (assembly GCF_044749325.1). Taxonomy (NCBI): domain Bacteria; kingdom Pseudomonadati; phylum Pseudomonadota; class Gammaproteobacteria; order Pseudomonadales; family Pseudomonadaceae; genus Pseudomonas; species Pseudomonas sp. NPDC089428. Next base: position 486,610 of record NZ_JBIVHT010000001.1, on the reverse strand, counting down.
CGGGTCGGCACGTTGCCAGGTGCTGACTGTACCGTTCCCATGCCCCTGGAGGCCCTGGCCTCGACCAACCGCTCACGCTCGGCCGGCGACAGTTCATTGCCCTCCAGGGTGACTTGGCCTCGTCGCCAGACCGGCGCGTCGTAGAAACCTTCGGGCAGTTCGCGAATGCGGTTGCCGCCCACATCGAGCACCTGCAGGTCCTGAAGCTCCAGCGCACCTAAAGGCAAGTGCGTGATACCCGTGTCACGCAATCTCAACTCGACCAGATCCCGCATCGCCTGTACCGAGAAGTTGGCACGCAATGGGTTTCTCGAAAGATTCAGGTAAAGCAGCGACTCGCAACTGGCTAGCAACGTGGACTGGAAAGGGTCCAGTTCGATCTGGTTGTCATACAGATCCAGCGACTGCAAGCGGCTGAGCTGCGCCAGCTGTGCTGGCAACCGCTGTAAGTTGTTGCCCATCAATTCCAGGGTGCAGACATTGGGAAAGGCGCGCAGGAACCCATCTGGCAGTACTTTCAGACCCGATTGCTCAAACTGCAGCACCCTGACATGCGGCAAGCTCACCTCGACAGGCAGCTCCGGCAACTCGTCCACGTCACGGCCGATCCAGCGCCAGCTGTACCCCTCTTCGTAACGGATGCGGTAACTCTGCTGAGGCACAATATAGCGCCAGCAGTCGAGCAGCCCATGCCTGAACTCCCGCCGCGCCTGCCGCTGTCTGGCAGTGGGGGCACGATGGGCCCACGCCTTGAGCTGACGATTCAGCACCTGCAGCTGCTGCTCGAGTTCCCCAATCAGTAGCGCCACGTCGCGTCCCGACTCGCGAACATCCTCCAGCCAACGTCGGATCTGAGGCTCGTCGTCGTCGAAATCCGGGTACAGCTCCGCCACCCGTGCTGCCAACGAACGCGGCCGGAACGTGAAGGCATCGAACCAGCCCGGGCAGCAACTGAGTGGATACCCGACGCACTTGCCCACCCTTTGCGGCGCCACCCACCATGCTGGCTGACGGGCGACCCCGAGCATCGCTGGCAACTGCGCACGTTGCTCGACCGCGCGCTCGACAAGGGCCTGTCGCAAGCTGTCGGACACCGGCTCGGCCAGCCCCAGGGCCTGCCACTGCGCTGCAGCAAGCGCCCGGGACATGACCTCGAACAACTCACCGGGTTCTCCCAGGCTCAGGCCTTGTGCATCGCGCAATGCGAAGCGCCCATGCCGATGGACCAAGTCATGGGGTGTGCCAGTGCCACGGGTGGTCAACAGTGGGCCTGGGGCCTGGCCGTCGAACAGCCGCCAAGCCGGGCCACTGGCGGCCAGGGTAAGGTGCTCGAACAGCTGCAGCACCACGCGCGCCAGGTCCAGGTGCTGCGGGGTATCTATCTGCATTGCCTCGATTGCACGTGAGACGCGGGCATGTATCGCACCGGCCCTTGCCAGCCTGGCCAGCCTGGGGGTGATGCGGCCAGAGTCCAACAGGGCCTGGCGATCGGCATCGGTGGCCGCACGCAGCACTGCATCGGCGCCCAGCACATGCAAACTGGGGAACGCCCGGCGCAGTGTCGCGATGCTCGCAGACTCGGGCAGTTGCAAGTCTTCATACCATTGTTGCCATAACGTCTGGCGGCTGGCCCAGGCCAGTTCGCCCAGCGCCGGTCCAGGCAAGCTTGCTGCGCCGGGCAAGGCCCGGGCATAGGCAAGCGCGTCCGAATCCTCGGTCACACGCCCCGCACGCAAATGTTCGATCAGTTGTGCCACGCGCCCGGCCAGGCGCGCGCGCAACACGGCATCGACCAGCGCCGGCTCCGGCGCCCTGCCGTACATGTGCAAGGCGCGCAGATCATCACTCGCCAGCCCCTGATTGGCCAGCACCTGATCGACCTGTCGGTCGCTCAACTGACTGAAGGGACTGCCCAGGCGCCGGAACAGGTAGCGAGGGTCAGCCCAATGGGAAGGCCGTTCGCACCATAGGCGCCAGGCGCCAGCGCCGTTATGGCGTAACAGGGGGCCGTGCCCCTGCTGTGGTCGTATCTGCCATTGTTCGTCCTCGCTGCGCTGCACGATGCTGTACCAATGCCCGTCCAGTTCCACCAGGTCATGCTCACCTTCGGCATGGATACCCAAGGCATCCGACTCGCTATCCGCGCCGGGCGCCGCGCGCCGGTATGCCTGCAGGTTCTGGTCCCATAGTTTTTCACTGCCATCTTCCAGCTGCGTCGGCACCAGGCCATCGACAAAGCTGGAGCCCGTCCAGGCCCGCCGCGCAAGACCAATGGCAACCCCGGTGAGCGCGACCAGTGCCGCATCCCTGGCGACCTTGGTCAGGTGTTCCAGCGCTGCTTGGGTATCCCCTTCGCGCCAGTCGTCGATACCCTGAAATACCTCGCCCAGCAGCTCCCAGACGGTTACCGCCAGCATCACGCCGCCCAGCGCCGGTACGAACAACCCTGCCAGGGTCCCCAAAACCCATCCTTGCTGCTTGAACTGCTGGTCGCGTTGCGCCTGCAGGGCTCGGTCCACTTGGGCCGTTGGCGTGACGAGCATCGCCGCATCGTCCTTTATCTGGGCGATACGCGCTGCTGGCAAATGATCGAAAAGCGCCTCGCTGACGCTCAGCAGGTGACCCGTCAGGCTGCCGCTGGTGTAGGCGGCGAAGAATCGCTGCTGATCACGAAGCTTGATGAAGCGGCGGAAAAACTGCTGGTATTGCCGATCCCCGAGGCGCTGCTCCAGCACTTCGCCAATGAAACCTTGCAGGCTCGGGTGGCCGCTCCAGGCGCCGTTGCGATCGCCCGGAATGTACACGAGGATTCGCCGTGTGGTGTTGCGCAACAAACCCTCGTCAAGCACCTGCAACACAATGACCTGTTGCACGTCGCAGCCACTGAGCTGCAGTTGCCGATAGCGCACCACCGAACCGTCCAGCTGCTGCAGGCGCGATTCCTTCGCCAGGGTGATGATCAGTTCCAGTTCACGGTCATCCAGCGCCCCGTCGCTTCTTGCCCTGTAGGCATCGACCAGCAAACCCTGGCGCAGCATCTGCGCCAGGGTTGCCCTGAACGCGTCATCCAGCACGCCATCCAGATGCTGCTGATAAGCCGCGCCCAGGTCCAGCTTGCGGCAGAGCCCCGCGAAGTCCGCCGCCGACCGTTGCCCCAGCTCCTTGCCCAACACATCGAACAGGCCATTGCGCCTGGGCTCACCCTCCCCGGCCGCTTCCTGGGCAGTGAAGTTGTTCAACGCAGCCTGATACAGCGGCGTGTCGGTATAGTCCCGGTCCATCTGCGGCCAGCGCCCGGTGGCCCATGTCGGCTTCTCGGTGAAGTAGTAATACCAGCGGCGCAGGTACAACAGGTCGACATCCACGTCGCGCTCGTATCGGCCCGCCAAGGCTTGGTTCAATGCACGCTTGACGAAGGCATCGACAGGCTGCAGACCCGCGAGGCGGGTAGCAAGCTGATGTCGATGCACAAGGCAGGCCTTGAGCGCCTGGCTGACAGCATCCAGCTGCACGCTATCCAGCCTGCCCAACCAGCCAGGCAGGCGCTCGGCGATCAGCTTGTCTTGATACGCCTGCTCCATGGCCAGATGCTGTTCCGCCGTGAGAGTTCGATCAGGTATGCCCATAAATGCCTCCGTCGTTTTCGAAGGCACGAGGTTAGGCGGTTCAGTGCCTGGCCCAGGCTAGATAACTACTACTCACGCAGCGATGCCTGCGGTACAGCCGGCGCTATGAAGACCAGGGGCAGGTTGCGGGAAATGGCTTCGCGAGAAAGCGCTTCCAGCAGGTTACGCTCGCGCTGCTGGATGCGCGCTTGCAGGCGGTCGATCTGCACCTGCCCGGCGTCGCTTGAGAGCAGTGTCTCCAGTTCATCGTACAAGGCTTGCGGTACACGCAGCCGGGCCTGGTACTGTTGCGTCAGGTGCTCGCGCCAGAAGTGTTGGGTAAGCAGGTAGTCAACCAATGCATCGCTTGACTGGGCAGACCTGACCAGGCGCTGGGCATTGACCAGGTCGTAGGTTGCAAGGTTGGCCACCCCGGGGTTGAGCATTTCGTCATGTTCGATGGGCAGATCCAGCGAATCTGCCAAGGCCAATCGATAGGCCAGCGCGAACTCGATCGACTCCTCCGGGCGGCCCGCTGCAATGGCATGCATCCCGGCCACCGTATCCAGCGTGTCAAGCCGCCAGCACTGCGCCCCCAGGTGCAGCAACGCGCATTCGCGCTCGCCTGACAATTCGCCGTGCAAAGCCTTCCAGACCCGCACCCGCACTTCCAGGTCACTGAAGCGCAGGGTTGCGTTGTCCTGGCAGTGTTCGGTCAACGCATGCTCATACAACTGCGCCTGCAGCGTCGGTCGCTCGTACATGTAGGCCAGCATTCTGAACACACGCAACGCCAGGTAGCGAGCCAGAAACCCATCCTGGAAGTCGGCCAGGGTGGTCAGCCGCGCCAGCAGGTGGAAGAAGTCCCTTGAAGCAGGCTTGCCATCGAGCTTGCCCCAGATATCGGCCATCCGGTCCCGCTGCTCACGGGTGACCAGGTCGAGCCAGCGCAACTTGAGCGGCACTTCGCCGTTGTCCATTTCATGCCAGGCGTCCGCCGCCAACACCAGTGGATTGCCGCTAAGCCTCACCCTGGCGCCGAGCCACAGCCGGGAGCGATAGAAGGCAAATGGCAGCACAGCAATGCGGTTTTCGCCCAGGTCAAGGGTCGTCAGCCGCGCTGCCTGCATGACGCCCGCGGGCATCTCCACCAACTGCGTGTTGCACAGCAGCAATGTGCTGAGATCAGGCATGCCCTGCAGCGCAAACGAGCGCCCCAGCGGGTTATGCGACAGATTGAGGTAGACCAGTGAGCCGGCATGCGCCAGCACGCCGTGCAAGGGTTCGTTCATCCGCAACTGGTTGCCCGACAGGTCCAGCACCTTCAGGCGTGCGGCCATGGTTTCGGGCAGCGACAGGCTGCGCAATCGGCAGTTGGTCACGCTCAGTGAACTCAGCGAGGGGAAGGCCCGAAGGAAGCTGTCCGGCACTTCGCGCAGTTGCAAGGTACGCAAGCCGATTTCCGACACGTGGGCGAAGCTGACTTCGGGCGGCAGTGCGGGTAACGCGTCCAGGTCGCTGCCATAGGTACTGAACACATAGGCGTGGTCTTCGGCAGCCGCACCCAGCTGGCGCGGCACCTGATAACGCCAGCATTCGAGCAGCCCTTGGGCGAACTCCCTGCGTGCCTTCCAGCGCCAGGTGCGGACAGTGGAAAACTGCCAGGACCTGAGGCACTGGCGCAAGGCCGTGAGCTGCTCCCGCAGTACTTGCAGCTCGGCAGCCGGGCTTCGTTGCGTCGCTCGCATGTCATCGAGCCAGCGCGCGACCGCTTCGTCATCCAGCCCCGGGTACAGATCACGCAACTCTGCCAGCAGGTTGACGGGGCGCCGCCGTTCCAGCCCGAGGCGGCGGCGCCATTGACTCAGCGGGTAGCCGACGCGGCCATCACCCAGCCGTTGTGGCATCCGGAAAAAACCAGGTTCATGCCTGATGCCGAGCCAATCTGCCAGTTTATCTTCCTGCCCCACCAGGCGGCTGGCCAGCGCAGCCCGCAAATGCGCAGCGAATGGCTCACCCAGCGCCAGTGCCGCACGCTGCTCGGGTGTGAAAGCACGGGCCATCACCTCGAACAGGTCATCGGCCGCCAGCACATTGGTGCCGCTTGCATCGCTGAGCTGGAACGCGCCAGCTCGATGGTGCAGGCGCCACACCGGCTGCCCAGTATTGGAATGGACAAACGGCTCCAGCGCGTCACCGTCGAACAGCTGCCAGGCTGGCCCGTTGTCGGCCCCCGGCAGTTGCTCTGCCAGCCTGAGCACGACACGCGCCAGGTCCAGGCCCTGCGGGGTGTCGAACAGCAGTGCTTCGTGCACCCGCAGGCAGCGAATGCGCCTGGCCAGTGCGGCTGCCGAGAGCTCCAGATGCGCCTGGATGGCCCCATTCAACAGCTCCTCAGCGCCCAGCCGATGCAAGCTGGGGAAGCTGCGCTGCAGTTCATGGGTATCCGTCGTGATGGGGTATTTTTCGTAGTACAGCTGTTGCAAAAATGACCGGCGCCGGTTCCACACCCGTGTTGCCAGAGCCTGCGACGAGAGCCCCTCGCCCCCCTCCCAGCGCTGCACGCGCTCAAGCAATTCAATGTCCAGGACAGCGTCGCTTCGCAGCTGGCTGACCAAGGCTTGAATGCGCTTGGCCAGCAATACTCGGCTCACGGTATCGACCAGGCAGGCTTGCGGCGCACGGCCACAGACGTGCAAACCGCGTAACTGGTCGGCGTCGAGACCATGGATAGCCAGTACCTGATCGATCTGTTCGTCATTCAGCTGCCCGAATGCATTACCCAGACGGCGGAAAAGCGCACGCGAGTCGTCCCAATCCAACGGCGATTCGCACCAGACTCGCCAGGCGCCCGCGCCGTTGTGGCGCAGTACGGGACCGTGACCCTCGCGGGGCAGCACTTGCCACTGCCCATCATCACGTAGGCGCACCGAGTAGAAATGGCTTTGCATCCGCACCCAGCACTTGTCACCCAGGCGATAGATGCCCTGTTCATCGGGCAGCGCCTGAACCGGGGGGGCGGCACTGCGCAAAGGTGCCATGTCGAACCGCCAGAGCAGCTCGCGGCCATCGTCGAGGCGAGCCGTGACCAGGTTGTCGACCAGGTTCCACTCCCGGCTCAGCGCGCGCACCGCCACTGCAGTGAGGCCGCCCGCAATGACGCTGCCGAGAATGCTCAGCAGGTGGTCCTGAGCGGCCCGGACATCGCCCTCGTCCCAGGCTTCCACGGCATGAAACACATGCTTGAGCATGTCCCAGGCGACAGCAGCCAGGACCACCGCATTGACGACCGGCAAGAACAGCGACGCCAGCCCCGCCACCGTCCACAAAGCCGAGATGAAGCGAGCCTGGCGCGCGTCCTGAACCTCGCGATCGAGCACCTTGACCGGCACTGCGATGAAGGCTGCATCAGCCTTGATCTGCTCGATCCGGGCCTGAGCCAGGTGATCGAGCAGCGGCAATGGATAATCGACCATGTGCTGGTCCATGTCCCGCGAAGCGGCTTCAGTCACGTCCATCAGTTCAAGGCCGACCCGGGCAAAAAAGGATGCTTGGTCACGGCGCCGGACGAAGCGGCTGAAAAAGCGCTGATAGGCCTCGTCGGCAAGGCGCTTGCCCAGCGTGCGACGAATGAAGGCGTCGAGATCTGTCGCCGCGTTCCATGGGCTAACCGGGTCTGCGGGAACATGCACCAATACTCGCCGGTTCGGGCCGAACCCAGTGCCACCGTCCATTTCGAGCACGACGATCTGTTCAAGCGCGCATTCGTAGACCGTCAGCTGGCGAGCCCGCACCGGATAACCGGCGAGTGAAACGGGCCGGTCGCCCTGGCACAAGGCAAACACCAATTCCAGCTCGGCGACCGTCAGCACTCCCTCGGCATGGGCCCGGCAAGCATCGACCAGCCAGGTCGCCGCCTGCTGCGCTTTCAATGATGCCCTTACGGCGTGCCCACTTGCCGTCTGTGCGGCGGGTGCATCGAGAATGGCGGCCAGGTGATCCTGGTAGCGTTGACCGAGGTCCAGTTTACGGCACCCCCTGGCAAACGCCTGGGCGCTCATCAGCCGCAGCGTCGAGCCATCGCGCTCCACCACGCGATCGCTGCGCGGCAGGGCCTGCCCGCTGGCTTGCGCTTCGGTGAAGTTGGCCAGGGCAGCATCGAGCAGCGGCGAATCATGACTGGCTTTTTCCCGCTGCGGCAGATGACCTGTGGCGAATTCGGGTTTGCCGGAGATGGGAAAATAAAAATGTCGGTAGTACAGCGACTCGCAATCGACCGAGGCATACAGGCTCTCGCGCAGGGCCTCCTGCAACAGCGGTTTGCAGTACTGCTGGATGCCCTGAATACGCGCCAGGTCCAGGCTCAGCCGTTGTCGGCAGACCAGGCTGGCCTTCAGTGCCTGCTGCAGCGCCGCCATTTGCCCGGCAGTCAGCACCGGCCCTTGCCTACCGCTTGCTGCAGAATCCAGCCGGAGCCTGGCAACCCAGGCTGGTAGGCCACGGGCGACCATGCCGTCCTGAAAGCCTTGTTCCATCGCCAGCCGGCGATCATCCAGAGGGTCGTCACCTTGTTTCATGTCGCACCTTCACGTCTTATGAAGAGGCAACGCTAATTCCCAGGCTTGCCGGCATGGGTTACATAGCTACCCCGCGGCTCAGAACAACAGCAGCTGGCGATCGGTGAGGGCACTGAAGTCATCACCGACGAAAGGCAGGATGGCATCGGCCACCGGTTGCAGTTGCCGACTCAGGTAGTGCTCATAGTCGATCGGCGCCTGCAGGTTCTCCAGCGGCTCGGGGCCTGCGGTGGTGATCAGGTAGCTGATCCAGCCTCCGCGCTGGTATTGCCGAGGGCGGCCCAGGCGGCCGTTGTAGTCATCTGCCAGGCGTGCAGCGCGCACATGCGGCGGGACATTACGCTGGTAGTCGGCCAACGGCCGGCGCAGGCGCTTGCGGTACACCAGCAACGCGTCGTGCTCGCCCGCCAACGTCTGGCGCACGTACTCGATGACATATTCACGGTAGGGTTGGCCACGGAATATCCGCCCGTACAGTTCCTGCTGGAAGCGCTGAGCCAGCGGCGACCAATCGGTGCGCACCGATTCCAGGCCCTTGTAGACCATGTTTTCGCTGCCATCGGCGCGCTGCACCAGGCCGGCATAACGCTTCTTGCTGCCCTCGTCGGTACCGCGGATGGTCGGCATCAGGAAACGCCGGTAATGCACCTCGAACTGCAACTCCAGCGCGCTTTCCAGCTTCAGGGTCGTGCGCAGGTGTTCGCGCCACCACTGGTTGACCTGTGCCACCAGATCACGGCCAATCCGCGCCGCAGCCTCTTCGTCATGGCCGCCCTTGAGCCAGACGAACGTGGAATCGGTGTCCCCATAGATCACCTCATAACCTTGCGCTTCGATCAGCGCGCGGGTCTGGCGCATGATCTGGTGGCCGCGCATGGTGATCGACGAGGCCAGGCGCGGGTCGAAAAAACGGCAACCGCTGGAACCCAGTACGCCATAGAAGGCATTCATGATGATCTTCAGCGCCTGCGACAGAGGCGCATTGCCCTCGCGCTTGGCCGCCTCCCGGCCCTGCCACACACGCTCGACGATGGCCGGCAGGCAGTGCCGGGTACGCGAGAACCGCCCGCCGCGAAACCCCTCCACGGAATGCTCGTCATCCGGCAGGCGCAAGCCTTCGACCAGGCCCACCGGGTCGATCAGGAAGGTCCGGATGATCGACGGATACAGGCTCTTGTAGTCCAGCACCAGCACCGAGTCGTACAGGCCAGGGCGCGAGTCCATGACAAAACCACCTGGGCTGGCCTCGTCCGGGCGGCTACCGAGGCTGGGCGCGACGAAGCCCAGGCGGTGCATCTGCGGGATGTACAGGTGGCAGAACGCAGCCACCGAGCCACCGCTGCGGTCCACGGCAAGGCCGGTGACCGAGGCGCGTTCCAGGAGGAACTCAAGCAGCCGGGTATGGGCGAAGATACGGGTGACCAGCTCACAGTCCTTGAGGTTGTAGCGCGCCAGGGCCGGCTTGTCCTCGGCGAAGCGGCGGTTGATTTCGTCCATGCGCTGGTACGGCGTATCGATGGCCTTGCCTTCGCCAAGCAAGGTCTGGGCAACGCTTTCCAGGCTGAACGAAGGGAAGCTCCAGGTCGCAGAACGCAGGGCCTCGATGCCGTCGATCAACAGCCGCCCCGGCGCATCGGCGAACACGTGGCCACCGCCGGCCTGGCTGCGCAAGGTCATCGGTGCAGCGTTGCGGCCCAGGGCCAGGGGCACCTGCAGCGCCTTGGCATGTTCGTGCAGCAGGCGCAGGTCGAACTGGATCAGGTTCCAGCCGATGATTGCATCCGGGTCGTGCTCGGCCATCCACTGGTTCAGGCACAGCAACAACTCGGCGCGGTCCGCACAATACTGCAGGTCGAAATCCAGCTCATCGGCCGCGCCATTGGCCGGCCCGAGCATGTATACCTGGCGCTGGCCACAGCCTTCCAGGGCGATGCTGTACAGCTCGCCGCGCTCGCTGGTCTCGATGTCCAGCGAGGCCAGGCGCAGCGCAGGGCGATATCCCGGCGAGGGCTTGAGCTGAGCATCGCAATACACGCCCTGGGCATCCGGCTGACCGGTGAACTGCACCGGCGCAGTGATGAAGCGCTCCATCAGGTAGCGCTCGGGTGGGCGTATATCGGCTTCGAACACGTCGATCCCGGCTGCACGCAGGCGCTGCTCCAGCTGCATCAACTGACGGTGCTGACGGGTGTACAGGCCAAGCATCGGCCGCTGGTCGAAGTCCTTCAGGCGCAGCGGCTTGAGTTGCACCCCCTGCTCCCTGGCCAACAGCGCACGGGCGTGCTCGGCCTGCGCCTGGGGGATGAACGCCACCGACTCCTGCGCAGCCAGGCGCAACAACCTTGGCCCGGCATCGGTTGCCAGCCAGAACTCCACGCAGGTGCCTTCGGGCGTGTCATGCCAATGCCGGGTCAGGACAAAGCCCTGTTGCAACTCCACTGCGTGGTCCTCGCCTCGTCTGCACGGTTGATGGCGACGATTCTACGCCAGCGCGCCGTCGGTACGAAGCCGATGTGCCGGGCCAGGGTTTCAGCCGTACAGGTAGTTGATGTCCTTGTAGGCCAGCGGCGGCACCTGGGCGAGCAGAAAATCGCGCAGCTTGTGCATCTGCCGTGCTTTCGGGCTGCTCTTGAGCCAGGTCATGTAGTACCCGTCACCGGTCGACACCGCGTGCTTGAAGGGGGTCACCAGGCGTCCGGCGCCGAGGTCGGCACTGGCCAGCACCAGGTCGACCACCGAAATACCCAGCCCCTGCTGGGCTGCCGAGATGCCCTGGTCAAGGGTGTCGAACACCTGGCCCTGGTCGATGCTGATGTCCAGTGCATCCATGCGTGCCAGCCAGCGCCGCCAGTCGCGCCGGTCGGGTGACGGGTGCAGGAACTCACACTGGCGCAGGTCGGCCAGCGCCGGTTGCGCTTGGGTCATGTAGTCAGGGTGGCACACCGGGATCAGCCATTCATCGAACAGCTTGATGCTCTCGACATCGGCCGGGAAACGGCCATTGGCCAGGAGGATAGCGCAATCGTAGGGCTCGGAGTAGAAGTCCACCGAGTCGATGTCCATCCACACGCTCGACAGCTGCACGCTGCAGTTGTCTTCGAGCTTCTTGAAGCCATCCAGCGCCCGCAGCAGCCAGCGCACGGTAAGTGTCGAAGGGGCTTTCAAACGCAGCCCATAACGGTCCTGGCGCAGCAGCGCGCAAGCGTTCTCGATGATCTTGAAACCGACCTTCAGTTCTTGGGCCAACAGCCGCCCATGCTCGGTGAGGCTCAACTTGGGACCACGGCGCTCGAACAGGTCGCAGCCGAACATGGATTCGAGCGTCTTGATGTGATGGCTGACCGCGCCCTGGGTCAGGGCCAGCTCTTCGGCGGCCCGGGTGAACGAGCCGTAGCGCGAGGCCACCTCGAAGGCACGCAGGGCGTGCAATGCTTGAATCCGTTCCGACATGATGCCCTCGAAGCATGAGTGAGACTAATAGTAGGTCATAGTTCCACGCGTTTTACAACGTGAAGAGCGTCTCAGAAAATGCAGGTAAATAACAAAGATAAGTATCCAACCTGCCTGCATAAGAGTGGAACGCTCTCTTACTTAAATCTCCTGGGGAAATCATGTTTACGGTTTATGGAAACTGCTATCGCCTGGATGCGCTAGAGCTGGCCGATGAACATGTACGGAACACTCAGCACTGGACGCACCAAACCATACAGCATTTTCGCAGCGTGCTCGCCAACCCCGACTTTCCGTGCCTGTTCGGCCGCAAAGCAGTAGCTGGGGCATCCTGCCACATCCTCTTCGCCCGTGCCGAGCAACTGGCCGATGATATCGCCCAGGGCCTGGCGGAGTACGTGCGCACCATCACCCCCGTGCCGATCAAACAGCGCATCGGCAGCCCGCTGGTGGTGTTTCTCGAAACGGCCATCGACACCAGCCTGGCCGAGCAACAGGCGCTGGCCTGGAAGGTACTGCGTGGGGTCCACGCCCGTGACCCGCATCCGTGGCCACAGGCGATCCCCACCGACCCGCACGACAACGCCTGGTCGTTCTGCTATGCCGGCATGCCGCTGTTCATCAACATGAACTTCCCCGGCCACCAGCAGATGAAAAGCCGCAACCTGGGCCCGCATATCACCTTCGTCATCAACCCGCGGGAGAACTTCGACGAAGTGGCCAACGCCAGCACCGAAAGCGGGCAACGCATTCGTGCCCGCATTCGAGATCGGGTGCGCCACTACAACGACGGGGTCATGCCCGAAACCCTGGGCTTCTTTGGCCAGGACGACAACTTCGAATGGAAGCAGTACCAACTGCAGGAAGCAGGCTCGCTCAATCCGTCGCGCTGCCCCTTTCATGCCCACGCCCATGCGACACCCGACACTCTGATCGAGAACTGACCGTGAATACCGCACTGACACTGACTTACGCACTCACCGTCCTGCTGTTGATCGCCACCCCTGGCCCGGTGGTGGCGCTGATCGTCAACACCGCCGCGGCCTCCGGCTCGCGCAAGGCCATGTTTACCGCCGTTGGCACCAACTGGGCCTCACTGGTACTGATCGGCGCCGCCGCCTGGGTCATCCTCACCAGTGCCGCCATCGACAAGGCCTGGCTCAGCGGCATGAGCCTGCTGGGCTGCCTGTTCATCGGCTACATCGCCGTGGGCACCCTGCGCGAGTGCCTGCAGGCGCCTGCCGCCGACGAGGCCGATGTACAACCGGCCAAAGCCGGGCGCGGTGGGTTGTGGCAAGGCTTCATGGTGGGCATTTCCAACCCGAAGGACATCATCTTCTTCATCGCCTTCTTCCCGCAGTTCATCCAGATCACCGAATCGTTCGGCAAGAGCATGGTGGTGCTGTCGCTGTTGTGGGTACTGATCGATTTTGCCGTGCTCAGCCTGTACATCTTCGCCATCGGCAAGATCACCTCGCAACGCAGCAACCGCCTGATCTCCCTGGCCTCGGGGGTCGTCCTGCTGCTGATCGCCGCCGGTGGCCTGGCCTATAACCTCAAGGAGTTGGCGGGCTGAACGCCCTGCGCCGCCGCAATGCCAGCCAGGAAGGAGCGCCCATGACACCGTCCGCAGCCGCCACGCACGTCCCGGGCCTCACTTCGCCACTGCATCAGGACTACCAGCGTTTTCTGCTGCTGGGCAACCGCCGCGCACCGCACACCCTGCATGTGCACGAGAGCGGCTACCGCTCCGGCACCATCAACACCGATGCCCTTGGCCTGCGCTACAGCCATTGCGCCGGCAAGCGCTTCTCCGCCGCCGAACGCGGCGGTGCACCGCGCATCAACCTGCTGGTCGGCGGCTCCACCGCCCTGGGTATCGGCGCAAGCTCCGATGAACATACGGTGGCCTCGCACCTGTCGATGCTGACCGGTGAAGTCTGGCTGAGCCTGGCCGGCTGTGGGCTCAACGCCAGCCAGGAACTGCTGTTGTTCCTGACCCACCAGCACCGCTTCGGCGAAGTCGGCCATGTGGTGCTGCTCAGCGGCCTGAACACCTTGGCCCATGAGGCCCTCGGCGAAGTCCTGGCAGGCCCGCACGGACCACAACAGGCCAAGGCTCTCCAGGCCTACCTGAACAGTTTCAACGAGGGCATGCCGCCTGTTGGCCCGGCTCGCCGGGCGACGCTGTGGCAACGCCTGGGCCAGGCACTGGCACCGCGGCGCAACGAACCGGCCCCCAGCTGGCCGCTGTCCGCCCCGGAAAAACGCCTGGCGCGAGCCGCCGACAGCATCGGCCGCACCTTGCGCCAATGGGACCGCATGCTGGCTGACAGCCACGCCTCCCTGACCTTCATCCTCCAGCCCCTGCTGCCCTGGTGCCGAGAAACCCTGCCGGCGGGTGAGCAGGCGATGCTGACCGCCCTGCAACAGCAACCGGCGAATTTCGATCGCCTGCTTGAGGGCACATTCGACAGCCAGCTGCATACAGCCTTCTTCCGCCGCATCAAGAGCCAGGCAGACCCGGTGCCCTGCTACGACATGAACAGCATGCTCAGCAGTTCGCCGGTATTCGGCGCCGATCTCTTCGTCGACCGCCTGCACCTGAACGACCTGGGCAACAATGCCCTGGCCAAGGTGATCACTGCCAAACTGGGGCTGGCCCAGGAACGACACGCACTGCGCAAGGTCACACCGATCAAGCTGGTCTGACAGCCGACCGTCGGGGTTTCGATTTCAGCCCGCGCTTGGCTAGAATATCCCGTCGTTCCGATTCGCCCGAGGCGTACGCGCAGTTGTGATCAATCATCAAGCCGCTCACCCTGACCTGGCAGCCTGCTGGCCCCGTTCGTTGCCCGGGGCACGCCTGTGAGCCGCGCCGCGCTGGCGCCGGCGCTGCTCATCGCGCTGTCGCCGGTTACCGCAAACGCGCTCGAAGTTCGCATCGACCCACACGCCGACCTGCTTTACCGCCAGGCACTGCCGCTGCTGTAGCAGGCCGAAAACCAGGACGACAACGGCACCCTGCGCATCGCCATCGGCGTTGACCCGGAGCTCAACCGCCAGGGCCGGGCGATGGCACAGACCCTGCCGACGGCAGTGGCGTTGCTGAAAAAGTCGGTGGAGCTTGGCCACCCGGTGGCGCAGTATCGCCTGGCGCTGTACTACACCACTTACCTGCCTGCAGCACAGATCGCCGATGCCGCCTGCCCGCTGCTGGAAGCCAGCCTGAAACAAGGCTTTGCACCACCGGCAACAGTGATTGCCAGCTGGTGCGCACCCTACAACACCAGCCCGGCCTACCGCGAAGCCCTCGAAGCGATCCCGAGCATGGCCACCTTGTACGCACCTTATTACCCGCAGCCGGCCACACGCCTGGCCTGCAGCCGCAGCCACCCGCAGGGGCTGCAGATGCAGTGGGGGCGCCAGCGCGACTACCAGGCCGAGGTCTACCGGCTGCTCAGTGAGCTGGATCCACAACATCGCCAGGCACTGCTGCAGAAAGCCGTGGACATCAATGGCTGCGTGGCGGCGCAGCAGCGGCTGACCAGGCGATAATTGCCTGTACCGGCCCTTCGCGGCTGAAGCCGCTGCTGCAGGTCAACGCTTTCCCTGTAGGTGCGGCTTCAGCCGCGAAGGGCCAGTGCAGGCAGCAAACAAGCAAGATCGTTCAAGCCACCCGCCCCACGGCTCTGTCATGCTGCCCTACCTCGCAAAATGTGTCGCAGCCATCATGCCCAGCAGTCCCTCCATCGCCCGCCAAGCTTTCCTGCACGGCGCCATCGCCATCCTGCCGCTGTCCCTGGCCGTCGCCCCCTGGGGCCTGCTCGCCGGTTCCATGGCCATCGAGGCCAATCTCAGCGCCTGGCAAGGCCAGGGCCTGTCGGCGATCGTCTTCGCTGGCGCCGCGCAACTGGTGGCCATCGGCATGCTCAAGGGCGGTGCCAACCTGCTATCGATCCTGCTCACTACCCTGCTGCTGACGTCCCAGCACCTGCTCTATGGCCTGTCCATGCGCCCGGTGCTGTCGAACCAGCCGTTGCGTTGGCGGCTGGGCCTGGGTTTCCTGCTCACCGATGAATTTTTCGCCCTCACCAGCCATTACGACCAGCAGCAGTTCAACCGCTGGTATGCACTCGGTGTTGGCCTGACCTTCTACGTCGCCTGGAACCTGTTCACCCTGGCCGGCATCGTGCTGGGCCAGAACATTCCGCACCTCGACCAGCTCGGCCTGGACTTCTCTATCGTCGCCACCTTCGTCGCACTGATCACGCCACTGGTGCGCAACCTCGCCACCGTGGTGTGTGTGGCCGTGTCGCTGTTCTGCTCAGTGCTGTTCAGCTACTGGCACTGGGAGACCGCGCTGGTCGCCGCCGGCCTGCTGGGCATGGCGGCCGGCTTCTTCTGCCAGAAATTCACCGGAGGCCGCCCATGACCTGGCTGCTGATCTTCGCCATGGGCGCCGTGGTCTTCCTCAACCGCTACGCCTTCCTGGAGCCACGCCTGCCCCTGCGCCTGAGCTCCAACGCCCGGCAGTTCCTCGGCTTCGCCGTGCCCGGCATGCTCACCGCAATCTGTGGGCCGATCATCTTCCTGCCCGACCACCAGCTCGACCTGAGCCCGCTCAACCCTTACCTGCTTGGCGCGCTGGTGGCCGTTGCGCTGGTGCTGTTGACCCGCAGCGTGTTGCTGAGCATGCTGGTGAGCATGTTGATCTTCTTCCTGCTGCGCAGCTGGCTGGCATGAGCACGCCCCTGCGCGAACAGACCCACCTCTGGCAGGCGCCGGCCCTCGGCGACGTCGAGATGCTGCATGCGCGCTACATCCAGCAGCGCTTCGCCCCCCATGTGCATGAAGGCTACGTGTTCACCGTGATCGAGTCGGGCGCGCAGCGCTTCTGGCACCGTGGCAGCGAGCACCTGGCGCCGGTCGGCAGCATGGTGCTGATCAACCCGGACGAGCTGCACACCGGCGCCACCGCCCACGAAGCCGGCTGGCGTTACCGAGGGTTCTATCCGGAGCATGAACGGGTCACCGGCGTGCTGGACGAGCTCGAGCTGAGCCGCCACGGCATGCCGCGCTTCAATGACAGCGTGATCCAGGACCCGGCCCTGGCGCAGGCCTTCAGCCAGTTGCACCAGCTGTCGGAAGCCGGTGCCAGCGCCTTGGAGCAACAGACCGCCTGGCGCCAGGCGGTACTGGCCCTGGTGCAGCGCCACGGCCATTGCCCCGAACCCACGGCCCCTGGCAACGAACCGCTGGCGGTGGCGCGTGCGCGGGAACTGCTGGAAAGCCAGTTGGCTGACCCGCCGTCACTGGAGGCCCTGGCCGCTGCGGTCAACCTGTCGCCCTTCCACTTCGCCCGCGTGTTCCGCCAGGCCACCGGCCTGCCACCGCACGCCTGGCTCAAGCAACGGCGCCTGGCGCGGGCAAGGGAGTTTCTGAAAAGCGGATTGGCGGCCTCCGACGTGGCGTTCACCCTGGGGTTTGCCGATCAGAGCCACTTGAGCCGGCAGTTCAAGCAGGCCTACGGAGTGACTCCGGGGGTGTATCGGCAGGCTTGCATTCAATCACTTTGACTAACCACTTGTTCAAAACGCCAGTTCTAATTGCAAGGGATCACGCGAGTTACGGCGAACCCTGACTGCAATACCGACTAGACGTACCGCACGCCCTTGGCGTTTGGTATTCCAAAGCATTTTAAGCAAGCCATGTAAAATCTGCGGCTGTAACTCCAGTGCGGGAAATTCGGCACTGGCGATTGAAAAATCAGAGAACTTGAGTTTGACGAGATTCCTGACAATTGGTGGCTTCTCGCCAAGCGCCTCCAGTCGTATTGCTAAAGCTTCGTGTAGCGCATCCAGTTCTCTGATACAGCGATCAAGGTCATCACAGTCACTGGGCAACGTATGCTCAACGCCCAAGGACTGGACTACCCCAGGTTTCCCCTCGCTACCTTCATTACCTCGGCAACGCTCCCAAACGTAGAAACCGTGAGCTCCAAGGTGACGTAAAAGTGCCGGAATCATTTCATCAGTGACATCTGCACATCTCATGCACCCCATGGCTTTAAGTACAGCCCAGGTCTTGGGGCCTACGCCAGGAATTTTACGGATGTCAAGATTTGCGAGATAGGACTGTACCTGATCCGGTGCGATAACAAACTGACCATTGGGCTTATTAACCTCCGAAGCAATTTTTGCCAAGTATTTCAATGGCGCGATACCAGCCGAAGCCGTCAATTGCAACTCTTGTTTGATCGCAGCGCGAATCTTGACCGCCATGTGCGTCGCGGATCCGTTGCAATGTACCTGCCCCGTCACATCCAGTGTGGCCTCGTCCAGAGAGAGAAATTCGACGCTCGGGGTAAAG
The DNA here is from genome assembly GCF_044749325.1 of Pseudomonas sp. NPDC089428. Classification (NCBI taxonomy): domain Bacteria; kingdom Pseudomonadati; phylum Pseudomonadota; class Gammaproteobacteria; order Pseudomonadales; family Pseudomonadaceae; genus Pseudomonas; species Pseudomonas sp. NPDC089428. The sequence goes on along the minus strand of NZ_JBIVHT010000001.1, from coordinate 468,606 downwards.
CGCCGGAAAATGCTGTCCAGTTGGCGGGTCACTGCCTCATATCGCTCAAAGCGCACTGGCAACAAGACCAAGTCCGGGCATAATCGCTGTGCAGTGGCAGTTGCCATGCCGCTTCTGACACCAAACTCTCTGGCAATGTAGTTAGATGTGCTGATCACGCCGCGGTCGATCGCCTTGCCGCCGACTGCAACTGGCTGCTCACGTAGCCATGGAGCATCCAGCAACTCGACGGCAACGAAGTAGGAGTCCATGTCAACATGAATGAACTTGCGCCCGTGACCTTGTACTTCCTTGACCCCGTAACCGGAAAATTCGGGGCGTTCAATCAAGTACGAATACCTCAAATGCAACCGAGTCATCCGTCTTGTGAACTGCATGCACTCCCTGAATGTGCGGAGCAAATTCGGGAAACTGCACGGACAACGCTTCGACAGCCCGCAGATAGTCAACCAAAGCATTTGTCCATCGCTCACCAGGGGCAATGCACATGATCCCAGGCGGGTACGGGATAACGCCCTCGGCAGCGACTCGGCCGACAACCTGCTCTAGGGGTTTCAGGCGCGCCATACCTCGTATGAACTGCTGGTTGGCTTCATAGGGTGAGCAACTAGTTCGCACAGTTCCGATGGAGCTAAAAATTTCACTTTGCCGGTGCTCGACCTCGTGTTCGCGATAAAGCCTGTTAATGTGATTACTGAGCGCTGCAAGGGTCAGCCCCTGATAGTGGTCAGGGGCCACACGTAGTGAGGGCAATAATTGTAGTACCGCTGTACCTGCAAGAAAATGCGTTTCAAATGCTTCGAGGGCATCTACCAGTTTGATCAACTCGGCACTGTCACTGGAGGGTGTCATCAGCAGTGTGAACGTGTAGAAATCCGTTTTCTCAGGGGTAAAGTTGCTGTCTCGCAGATACTGAGCAACAACACACGCAGGGATATCGAACTCCCCTCGCGTGGTGAAAATGACCTTGCAAGGGTCTACATAATGCAAGCCAGGCTCGATTGGTAATGCCCCTTGTGCCAAATACTCGTGCGGGGTGTTTGGGAGAGATGAATTAAGTGGCTGGATAAACCTGCAACGGTGTACGACCTGATCACGCAATAGCTGCGCAGCGGTCAACGCCCGTCGCCAGTGGCGCTCGCCTTCACCATCAGCAAGCATGGCAGCGTTCACCTCCAGTGACATGAATAAGGGGTACGAGGGGCTGGTTGAAGCGTGCATCATGAACGCGGAATTGAAGACGGGCCATGGGCAGTAACTCGGCAAGTGGCCAATATGTTTGTCCTTTTTGTGAATCTGCGACGCCTGTGACAGACCGGACATCTGTTTGTGCACCGATTGAGTCACGACAATGCCAGGAGAAGACTCGGTGAGTTGGAGGTTGAGCGGCGACAGGCTGGACAGAGCTGGAACAAAAGGCTCGTACCCTGCCCAAGCTCCATCGAACAATATGTAGTCACAGAGGTGACCAATGCGTGCCAACAGTGCTCCTGCACTGACCACTACCCCATCGCACGTTGCTTGCTGGATCACCGCTAAACGAAAGGGCCTAGGTTCGCAAGCCCGCCGCTCACAAATATCTGCCACCCTGGTTCGCAAATGGTCCTCACCCAAGGAGCCCGCGCGATAGCCCCCCAACAGTCCACGCTCATCCCGCACATTGTCCAAGTACACCGGCAATGCGCCGCACTGGAGCAATGCCCCAAGAAACACCGATTTGTGGTTGTTACGATCCATCAACACCAGATCCCCGGCAGCCAAAAGCGCACTGGCAACAACCTTGTTGGCAGTAGACGTGCCATTAAGTACAAACCAGGTATCGTCAGCACCGAAAACGCTCGCTGCCAGCTGCTCAGCCTCAAGCACCGGGCCCTCGTGACACAGCACATCCCCCAATTCCGGCGCTGCGTGCGGTATATCTACATGGAATACCCCTGACCCCAGCAATCGTCTGAAACGGGCTCCGGCGGGGTGTTGTTGCAAGCAATCCCCTCCCTGGTGCCCAGGGCATGCAAAGGTTGGCCGACGCTTGTCGACAAAGTTCGCAACTGTACGTGTAAAGGGGGGCAGTACCTGCATTTCAAAAGCGTGCGCGATAGCAACCAACCGGCCCTTGTCATACTCCGACAACGGCAATTTCAGGCACCTTTCATGATTTGTCCAAGAAGAATCATCGTTAGGGTTGGCAACAATAAAAAACGGTAAATTCCACCGCTCCGTTGCCTCACGAACATCCGCTTGCAAAGCATCAAGAGGCGTCAGCAATAAAACGGAAGCAAGCGTCAAGTTCCCTGAAAGAGGTGCAGTTATCACACCCTCCCATGCATCCACGTCCAGCGTCGCGCTATAAACGACCGTCGGAATCATAGTTACGCCCTCTTATGCTCCAGACCATTGGCGCGACAAACAACATTAGCGCCATCCAGATAAACGTTGCTGACCCTGCGAATACAAAAACCAGACTGGCAATTAGCCCAGAAGCAGCATCACCAACAACAGCAGTAAAATAGTAAAGAGAAAAGTTTCTTCCAACCTCATGATCGCTCGACAAACATTGTATGTTGGTAACTATCGCAATATCGACAAACGCACCAACAAAACCAACCATAAACAGGATCATCAGAAAGAGCCAGCTGCTGAATTTCAGCGCCACCGCGGCAGCAAAAAAAAGGGCACCATAGACAACCCAAAACCGCAGTACCAATCGTACTGTCGTCTGCTTGTTGAAGTGCGTATAGAGCACTCCCCCCAGTACAGTACCAGCTGCAAGCAGCGAGAAAACGTACCCAACCACCTCTTCAGAGGCGAAATAATCTATCACTGTGGCTGGGAGGATGAAGCGGATTACGGAGGTGGCAAACAGCGCACAGACAGTGGTACAGCAAATAACTGCGAACAACGGCGCATTGTTAGCCTTGAGCTGGCTTACGCTATGTACAGCATCCCGAAGCAATGCCAGCCCATCCAGTTCCTGACGGGTACTTCGCCCGGACTTTTCAAGGAAAGCGATGGACATACCCGAGGCTAACAGGCAAATTGCGAAGAATAAGAACGTTGCCTCACGAAACAACAGCAATACGCATGCCGCGAACACCAGTGGACCCACAATTGAAGCAGCATCCTCGATAACCTGAATACCACTATTGGCCGACGCGAGCCGATCTTTTTCGATAAGATCGGGAAAGTATGCACGAAAGGTGGGGACATAAAGGCATTCAAGGGCCGTCATGACCATCGCAAGGCATATCACAGCAGGTAATGCTGGCGCATACAGGGTGAGCAACACGAAAAAAGCAAGTGCCAAAACACTTTTGAATATTTCGACCCTGAATAGGGTTTGTCTTTTGTCGACGTTATCCGCCAACCACCCACCCAAAGGCGAAAACACCACAGTTGGCAAATAGCGAAAAAAGTACGCAATGCCAATCAACAGCATATCCGCGTTAGTCATGGAAACGATTGTTACAGCGAATGCGGCTTCGAATGCAAATTCACCACACTTGGATAAACAATACCCCAACGCTAGAACTCTGGTCCCGCGATTATGAATCAACGCCTGCATGTCGCTTGATTCCTAAACCTGTGGTATAAATCAACTCGTGCTCGGTTATCTCACGCCCTGCCACATTAAGACGCTCGTAAACCAGCTTTTTGAGTATGTCCTGCTCACTTGCCGGCATCAGGAAAAACATGATGTTGCTATACCAAAGCCAGCCAAGCCGGGTTAGTCGGTAAAAATGAGAATCCTCCAGCACCAGACCCGCCCGTATCAGTGCATCGAGTCGACGCTTCAGCGTTTCAGGCACCTGATCTAGCTCAACCAAGCGCTTGTCCATGGAGCCGTGATATGCAAGGCGAACCACGAGCGGCTTGACTACATCGAGCAGTGGGTCATGTCCGCTTACCTGACACAGGTGCTCTCCGGCCGTCATACACTGGGTATATTTCTCACGTAATGACACATTGGTGATTACGTGCCCCGCCACAGATGATATGGCGCCCACACCGAAACCGAGCAGATCATGATCTGCGTAGCCATATACATGTTCGTGGTAGATGAAAGAGTACGTATCGGTGAAAAGCGCACTATCAGCGCCTGGCCCGCGTACGTAACCGTGGCCATTGTAGGGAACAAAGCCATACTGCCGCAGATGCTCGTCCAGCATGAACTTCATGTTCAATTTGCGAATAGCTGGCATAACCTCATTGAAGCGAGCTTTGATTTGCTTATGCAGTTTGACTGATGTAGCAGCGTTATTAATGGGATAGATATCAATATTGGTAACGCCTAACTCTACCGCCTTGTCAATATCGGCAAGTGTCTGCTGCTCACCACTGCCGTTCATGCCATACAGGATGTCACAGAGCACATGCCCGAAATGGGCATTCAACCGTTCAGCCGCACGCTCAACCTTGCCAAGATCAGGATCGAGATTGAACAGCTTGCGCCATTCAGGATCTGTCGTCTGCAATCCAAAGCGCGCATGGGTAACTCCGATCGCAGCCAGTGCTCGGGCCCGCTCCTCAGTGACGCTGGTAACATTGAACTCGAATGAGAACTCTTCTACAGCGCTCATATCAAAATGACGATGTAGCGCTTCGCCAATATCTTCAATATTTCGCCGCGACAACAATGAGGGCGTTCCCCCACCGAAAAATATTGCCCTGACAGGGACCGCTTTCAAATCGATAACTTCTGCCTTATATTCAATTTCACTGATCAACGCCTGCGTGTAGCGATCAATATCCTCGGCATTCTTATAGAGCCCCCGCGTGAACGGACAGAACGAACAGATAGCCTCACAGAAAGGAATATGGAAATACAATGCACGCGAACGAGCCTGACGGTTGGCGCCCTCCATTATTTCAGAAAATTGCTGCCTATTCGGTTGATAGACACCGCTCGCCTGAGTAGGAAAGAAGTAGTTATAAAGCGGGAACTGATAATCAAATTTAACCAACCCTCTATCGAGCAACTGCATGTTCCACCCCCGAAATATCGGTCACTACGCTCCCGCGCAGCAACGTCCTCCTATTGACTTGCACACCACAACCGAAAAACGATGAAACCTTGTCATTGATCGCATGATTACTTTTTCCACAGGTGTATACATCTATACTAATATAACCACGCTCAGGGTAAGTGTGATAAGAAAGATGAGATTCTGACAAAAGAAAAAGCCCGGTCACACCTTCCCCACCCGAGGAAAACTTGTGAATCATGTCGCTTATGACAGTGAACCCAGACGACTGCAATGCAGCAAGAAAGAAGCTGTGAAGTGTTTTATCACTGCTCAACAGGTGAGCGCAGACACCAGTGATATCCCAAATGGTGTGGTAGCCACGATCAATCATTAATCATACTCCTATCAAGGAGAAAGTAGGGCGGCACGAGGCCGCCCCACGCTTACCACATACAAACGCCTTTAGTGGTCACGCCAATCACATCAGTTTTAAACAGATCGATTGCAGATTTCATAGATGGACTCCTTTCAGATATTTGAAATTGCCCTTCGCATCGCTAAGGCAAAATCAACCTACAACTCACCCACACCCAAGCACAACTCAAAAGTTGTAACGCAAATGTTGCCAAAAACAGGAAAAGTAGGGAGGAAAAGCGAAATCTCCTACATACATTGGCTGAGCTTTATGGGAGGGGAAAATAGTACGACCTCATAATAGAGCGCCTCTGACATACCGAATGAATGCCAAGCCTCAAGCAGTGCGTCATATAAACTCATCAGAATCTGATTATTTGATACAGCCTCACCATCCGCCCCCTAGCTAAGGCTCACATACGCCCTTGTAAAGCCGGCAATGCCCTGCATTCCCTCTGCTACACTGACAGAGCTGAACGGAGGATACTGCCATGTCCGAAAGAGAGCTCACCACCCTGATAACGCTGATGAACCAGCGCCAAGCCTGCCTGAGCAGTGCCTGCAAGGAAATTGCCGACTGGATCGACCGCCAGGGCGATGTGCCCGCTGCGGGCAAGATCCGCGCCAGCCTCAAGGCGCTGGAGGCCGATGAGGCCCAGGTCCGCAAGACCCTGACCTCGCTGACCCTCGACAGGCCGCTGCCACGCTTCCGTAGCTGAAGCGCGCAGCACAATGAAAAAGGGCCGCTGATGCGGCCCTTTCGTTTGTCAGTGATTCATGTGCATGTGATCATGCCCGGCGCCGGCCTCGGCGTTGAGCGGGCGCACTTCTGCCTGCACCTCGACGGTTTCCTTGGTGCCCTTGGCATCTTCGATGGTCAGGGTCAGCGGGACCTTCTCGCCCTCCTTCACCTGCTGGGTCAGGCCCATCAGCATCACGTGGTAACCATTGGGGTCCAGGTTCACTGGCTTGCCGGCTGGCAGTGCCACGGCCTTGACTTCCTTCATGCCCATCACGTCGCCGTTCATGGTCATCTCGTGCACCTGCACGGTCTTGGCCACCGGCGAAGCCACGCCGACCAGCGTGCTGTCGCTGCTGGCAGTAAGGGTCATGAAGGCGCCGGTGGACGGCTGGTGCGGCACGCTGGCGCGTACCCAGGCGTCGCTCACGGTGGTCTGCGCCAGGGCTGGCAGGGCCAGGCCCAGCAAAGCGATGGCGGCCAGGCCGCGCTTGATCGGTTGCAGTGATACTGCCATTAGCAAATCTCCATCAGGGTTGCCAGGTCTTCAGCGCATTCCTTGGCATTCAGCGAATGGCCCAGGCTCAGGCGCAGGGTGCCACGGGTATCGTAGACGTAGCTGGTGGACGAGTGAGAGATGGTGTAGGTGTCACCGGCCGGAACCTTCTCGTAGAACACCTTGAACTCCTTGGCCACCGCGGCGATTTCTTCCGGGGTGCCAGTCAGGGCGGTGAACGACGGGTCGAAGGCCTTGACGTAGGCATCGAGCACTTCCGGGGTGTCACGCTCCGGGTCCAGGGTGATGAACACCACCTGGAAGATCTCTCGGTCGCGGCCCCTGAGCAGCTTCTTGATCTGAGCCGCACGCGCCAGGGTGGTCGGGCAGACAGCCGGGCACTGGGTGAAACCGAAGAAGATCATCGGCATGCTGCCGTAGAAGCTCGACAAGGTGCGGACATTGCCCTGAGGGTCCTTGAGGCTGAACTTGCGCCCAAGGATTTCGTTGCTCATGTTCTTGCCGTACTTGAACTCGAGCCCCCGGGCCGGGTTGCAGCCTGCCAGCAGGCCGAGCCCGAGAACGCCCATCCCGGCCACAACCGCGCGCCGGGTAAACTGATCATTCATGAAACCATCCTTTAAAGGGAAGGTGCCGACCCTCGGGACGGGCCGGCCGAAAAACCGGGGCATTCTGGCATGACACCCGGTGGGCTTCTACCCGACCAAGGCGGTGATGGCCCGCAGCCCTTTGAATACGGGCTGCGGCCTGTTGTCGCAGGGGTTGAAACCGTAACACTTTGTTGCTAGGCCTTGACCTCGAAAGATCAGTAGTAGGCGTTTTCTTTCTGGCTGTGGTCAGTCACGTCACGCACGCCCTTGAGCTCCGGAATGCGTTCGAGCAAGGTGCGCTCGATGCCTTCCTTGAGGGTCACGTCGGCCTGGCCGCAACCCTGGCAGCCGCCACCGAACTGCAGCACGGCAATGCCGTCGTCGACCACGTCCACCAGGCTCACCTGGCCGCCGTGGCTGGCCAGCCCCGGGTTGATCTCGGTCTGCAGGTAGTAGTTGATACGCTCGTTGATCGGGCTGTCTTCGTTGACCATCGGCACCTTGGCGTTCGGCGCCTTGATGGTCAGCTGGCCGCCCATGCGATCGGTGGCATAGTCGACCAGCGCGTCTTCCAGGAACGGCACGCTGACTGCGTCGAGGTAGGCGGTGAAGCTCTTCAGGCCGACGGGTTCGTCGTCGGGCTTCTCTTCGCCCGGCTTGCAGTAGGCGATGCAGGTCTCGGCGTACTGGGTGCCCGGCTGGGTGATGAAAATACGGATGCCAATGCCAGGCGTATTCTGCTTGGAGAGCAGATCGGCCAGGTAATCATGGGCGGCGTCAGTAATGGTTATAGCGCTCATGGAAGTTCCTCACAGACTTGCGGCCAAGTGTACGCCAACCTGGCCTTTGAACAAAGTCCTAGTATTTGACTCGGGAAAGCGCAAATGCCGGCGTTTGCTCCCGCGGCGCCGCCAGCCAGGCCTGCATCCGCCGGTACAGGCCGCGCTCCAGCCACTGATAGCTGAACCACGACATTAGTCCAATGGACGGCACGCACACGGCGAACACCAGGTACGGGTTAAGGCGCAGGCGCTGGCTGGCGAACCAGCCGGCGTACAGCACCAGCACGTGGATCAGGTACACCGAGTAGGAACAGTCGCCCAGCGCCTTGAGCAGGTGGTTGCCCTTGAAGTACGGCTCCAGGGCGATGAACGCCAGCACGATCATGGCACTCGGTACGCCCCAGTGCAGCAGGCGTTGCGAAGCGTCCAGGTGATAGATCGCATAGCCTGCCACGCCCAGCACCGCCAGCGGCAGCCACAGGCCTTCGCGGATCAGGCCGCGGCGATGCATCACGCCCAGGCCGATGCCCAGCAGGAATTCGTAGATGATGTCGTTGTTGTAGAAGCGGCTGAGCACGCCCATGCGGCCCAGCACCTCGCTGACCAGCAGCAATGCAGCGGTCACCAGCAGCAGGTGGTGGCGCTGGCGCACCAGGAACGCCAGCCCGAACAACAGGTAGAAGAACATCTCGAAGTTCAGCGTCCAGCCCACGTTCAGGGTCGGGTACAAGCCGTAACCACCGGGGTTTTCCGCAGGAATGAACAGCAGCGACAGCAGCAGGTGCTGCCAGTTGAAGGCCTGATGCGGCATCCACTGGCTGAACGCCAGCAACAGCCCAGCCATCAGTGCGGTGTAGAACCAGTAGGCCGGGACGATGCGCAGGGCGCGGTTGAGCAGGAACTGACGCGGTTCGATGGGTTTATCCCGGGTCGACAGGTAGATCACCAGCCCGCTGATGACGAAGAAGATGTCGACACCCACCGCGCCGCGGTCGGTGAGCAGTTGGCCGATGGGGCCGGTGGCATGGAAGTCGAAGAAGATCTGCATGAAATGGTGGCAGACCACCACCCAGGCGGCGAACGCCCGCAGTGCCTGAAGCGAATACAGCATGGAATACCCTGCGATTGCCGGTGCATTGAGGCCCGCATCGAGTGCCCAGGCGAGCGCTGCGCGCTCGTTCGCGGGTAAAACCGCTCCCACAGGGACCGTGCCGACTTCAAGACCAGCGCAGTACCTGTGGGAGCGGGTTTACCCGCCAAGGGCTGCAAAGCAGCCCCCTGCAATCGATCAGGACCACCCAACAAGTCCGACCGCAGCGTATTCGGAAAGGTCAGCCCAACCGATCAGAGGTTCTCGTAGCGGTTCATGTCCAGCACCCCGGCCTCCACAGGCTCGGTCTCCTTGATGTAGGTGTTCAGGTCATGGAAGTAACGCCAGAACTCAGGATTGCTGCGGCGTACGCCCCAGCGCATGACGATGCGCTCGAACTTCGCCGCGTCATCCTTGGCGTACTCCATGTCTTCGACGAACTCCGGCACATCCTTGGCCGGGATGTTGAAGATGAAGTTCGGGTAGCTGCTGAGCACGCCCGGGTACAGGGTCAGGGTGTCCAGCCCCGGCTGGTAGCGGTAGGCCTCACCGAGCAGGAACGCCACGTTGCTGTGCGCGCGGTTGCGCAGCAGGCTGTAGACCTGGCGCTGGCCGCCCTCGCCTTCGATGCGCAGCATGGTTGCCTCAGGCAGCTGGCTGATCACCTTCAAACCGGCAGCCGGGCGCGACACCAGGCGGCTGAGCGACTGCTCGACGTTGCGGAACTCCTCGCTCATCTGCGGCCGTGAGCAATAGGCGCCGGTACAGCGGTTGATCGGGTCTGGCGCAGCATTCAGGCTACCGGTGCGCTGCAGCAGTTTCAGGCCGAAGTCACGCTTGGGGTCGCGCGGGTCGAGCTTGATGCCCGTCGGCGTGTCGGTGTCGATGTCTTCATAATCCATCCACATCTTCACCTTGCCGCTGTTCTGGTACCAGCTGCCGAGGATCTTGCCGCGCTGGTCGGCGGGCATCAGGCGCAGGAAGTTGACCTCGGCACCGTTGCGGATCAGGTCGAAGTACAGGCGCGTCTGCAACTGGTGCGAAACGTTGCCGAACACATCGAAGTTGACCGCCAGCTGGTAATAGGTGCGCTCGAACAAGGGGTAGTCGAACAGCCATACCGTCAGCGGCACATCGCCGATCAGGCCCTTGGTCACCGAGGCACTGTCGAAGTGGCGGAAGATGCTCAGCAGCGCGTTGTCGTTGCCGGCCCACAGGGTCGCCCAGCCCGGCGCGGGCATTTCGGCATAAGCCTCGCGGCGCAGTTTTTCGTAATCGTTGCGCTTGTCGCGGTAGGCATGCCACAGGTTCAGCACGCTGCCGACATCGTCGATCTGCCCCGGCATGGCCAGCAGCGGTGTGGCTTCGCCGCGGTACTTGGCATCGGTGATGTAGCGGTCGTGGGCCGGCTCCTGGAACAGCGCCCAGAAGTTGTCGCGGATCACGTCGGTGGCAATCTGCCCGCGGCACACCGGGCCACGGATGAAGGTGCGCACGAAGTATTCGGCGTTATCCAGCATGAACTGGTAGCGCGCCACCGCCGGGATCGCCTCGAAGGTTTCGAACGGGTTGGCCCGGTGGCGTGGGCCATAGCCCGGCAGCGCGTTGGCGTGCCAGTCGCCGGCATAGAACAGTTGCTTGACGCGCTTGAGCTTCTGCGGCCCCATCGGGTAGGTGATGTGGGTCTTGTGCACGATCACGCCTTGCACCGGGATCAGGCGGTAATAGAAGTCGGTGCCCGGCGGGTCATTGGGGCGGCGTGTGGCGATGATGTCGACCGGCTTGCCGCTTGGCGTGCGCGAGCGCACCCACTGGAAGAAGTGACCCTGCTCGCCACCGACGAAGTAGATGTGCGCGAGGAACAGGTGCTCATACAGCCAGCGGGCAACCAGCGCCTCGGTGGACCCGGGGCGGTTGAGCAGTTCTTCCCAGTCGGCGATCTGCCTGGCCTCGGCCGCGCTTGGCTGGATCGGCTGATACTCGACCGGCGCGCCCGCAGCGAGCCAACGGCGCATCGTGTCGTATTCCTTGTCGGTCAGCCCGGTGACCGCCAGCGGCATGCCTTCCCTGGGGTGGGCGCCAGCGTAGGCGTCGAACTCATGGGGCAGCGGGCACATGTTGTTACGGTTGAGCCCCAGGACAATCTCGTCGGGCAGCTTGGCGTTGGGCGTGAGCGGGGTCTTGTGCCCCAGTTCGAGCATGCGCGCCATCAACGCAGCTTGGCTGCCCTGGTTGTCGAGCACCGAATAGAAGCCCTTCTTGCGCCACTCATCTTCACCGTGGGCATCGTAGAACAACCGCGTGGGAGGCACGGCCTTGCTGCGTTCGCCCTGATACACCGGCACTTTGGTGGCACCGCGCACGGCGCCTTCGGGGCTTTCCAGCTTGAGCTGGCAGGCGGCGTCGTTGCAGGCGTGGCAAGCCACGCATTTCTCGGTGAAGATCGGCTGGATGTCCCGGGTGTAGGAAATGACCGGGCTCGACTGGGGGGCCTGTGCGAACGCCACGCTGCCGATGAGCAGAGCGAAGACGCTGACAAGGATACGATGCACCATGTGCGGAAAGTCCTGGGTATTGAAAGCCATCACGATTTTGCCTGGTCGTCCTTGGGTGCTCTGTTTGCCTGATGACCATCCAACATGAGCAAAATTCATGCAAATGGGCAGTGCGCCTAAAAACCGCGCAGCTTTGTTATGATTCGGCACCTTCTGATATTTGCCCGACCAGGTAGTTCCTATGTCCGACCGCAGCGCTCGTCTCCAAGCACTCCAGAACGCACTCAAAGAGCGCATCCTGATCCTCGACGGCGGCATGGGTACTATGATCCAAAGCTATCGCCTCGAGGAACACGACTATCGTGGCACGCGCTTCGCCGATTGGCCAAGCGACGTGAAAGGCAACAACGACCTGCTGCTGCTCAGCCGCCCGGACGTGATCGCCGCGATCGAGAAAGCCTACCTGGATGCCGGCGCCGATATCCTCGAAACCAACACCTTCAACGCCACGCAGATTTCCCAGGCCGACTACGGCATGGAAGCGCTGGTGTACGAGCTGAACGTCGAGGGTGCGCGAATCGCCCGCCAGGTGGCCGATGCCAAGACCCTGGAGACCCCGGACAAGCCACGCTTCGTCGCCGGCGTGCTCGGCCCGACCAGCCGTACCTGCTCGATCTCCCCGGACGTCAACGACCCCGGCTACCGCAACGTCACTTTCGACGAACTGGTAGCGAACTACATCGAGGCCACCCGTGGCCTGATCGAGGGCGGCGCCGACCTGATCCTGATCGAGACCATCTTCGACACCCTCAACGCCAAGGCAGCGATCTTCGCCGTGCAGCAGGTGTTCGAGGACGACAACGTCGAACTGCCGATCATGATCTCCGGCACCATCACCGACGCCTCTGGCCGTACCCTGTCGGGCCAGACCACCGAAGCGTTCTGGAACTCGGTGCGCCATGCCAAGCCGATCTCCGTGGGCCTGAACTGCGCCCTCGGTGCCAAGGACCTGCGCCCGTACCTGGAAGAGCTGGCAACCAAGGCCGACACCCACGTGTCCGCCCACCCCAACGCCGGCCTGCCGAACGCCTTCGGTGAATATGACGAAACCCCGGCCGAAATGGCGGCGGTGGTCGAGGAATTCGCCGCCAGTGGCTTCCTCAACATCATCGGCGGCTGCTGCGGCACCACCCCGGGGCACATCCAGGCCATCGCCGAGGCCGTGGCCAAGTACAAGCCGCGCGAGATTCCGCAAATCGCCAAGGCCTGCCGCCTGTCGGGCCTGGAGCCGTTCACCATCGACCGCCAGTCGTTGTTCGTCAACGTCGGCGAGCGCACCAACATCACCGGTTCCGCCAAGTTCGCCCGGCTGATCCGTGAGGAGAACTACACCGAAGCCCTGGAAGTCGCCCTGCAGCAGGTCGAGGCCGGCGCCCAGGTGATCGACATCAACATGGACGAAGGGATGCTCGACTCCCAGGCCGCCATGGTCCGCTTCCTCAACCTGATCGCCGGTGAACCGGACATCTCCCGCGTGCCGATCATGATCGACTCGTCGAAGTGGGAGGTGATCGAAGCAGGCCTGAAGTGCATCCAGGGCAAGGGCATCGTCAACTCGATCTCCATGAAGGAAGGCGTCGAGCAGTTCAAGCACCACGCCCGCCTGTGCAAACGCTATGGCGCCGCCGTGGTGGTCATGGCCTTCGACGAGGTCGGCCAGGCCGACACCGCCGCGCGCAAGAAGGAAATCTGCCAGCGCAGCTACGACATCCTGGTCAATGAAGTTGGCTTCCCGCCGGAAGACATCATCTTCGACCCGAACATCTTCGCCGTCGCCACCGGTATCGAAGAGCACAACAACTATGCCGTCGACTTCATCGAGGCCTGTGCCTACATCCGCGATCACCTGCCACACGCGCTGAGCTCGGGCGGTGTCTCCAACGTGTCGTTCTCGTTCCGCGGCAACAACCCGGTGCGTGAGGCGATCCACTCGGTGTTCCTCTACCACGCGATCCAGAACGGCCTGACCATGGGTATCGTCAACGCCGGCCAGCTGGAGATCTACGACGAGATCCCGGCCGCGCTGCGCGAGAAGGTCGAGGACGTGGTGCTCAACCGCACCCCGCACGGCACCGACGCCCTGCTGGCGATTGCCGACGACTACAAAGGCGGCGGCGCGACCAAGGAAGTGGAAAACGAAGAGTGGCGTTCGCTGCCCGTTGAAAAGCGCCTGGAACACGCGCTGGTCAAGGGCATCACCGCCTTCATCGTCGAAGACACCGAAGAATGCCGCCAGCAATGCGCGCGCCCGATCGAAGTCATCGAAGGCCCGCTGATGAACGGCATGAACGTGGTCGGCGACCTGTTCGGCGCTGGCAAGATGTTCCTGCCACAGGTGGTCAAGTCGGCCCGCGTGATGAAACAGGCCGTGGCGCACCTGATCCCGTTCATCGAAGCCGAGAAAGGCGACAAGCCAGAAGCCAAAGGCAAGATCCTGATGGCCACGGTCAAGGGCGACGTGCACGACATCGGCAAGAACATCGTCGGTGTGGTACTGGGCTGCAACGGCTACGACATCGTCGACCTTGGCGTGATGGTGCCCGCCGAGAAGATCCTGCAGACCGCCCGCGAACAGCAGTGCGACATCATCGGCCTGTCCGGCCTGATCACCCCGTCGCTGGACGAGATGGTCCACGTCGCCCGCGAAATGCAGCGCCAGGACTTCCACCTGCCGCTGATGATCGGTGGCGCCACCACCTCCAAGGCCCACACCGCGGTCAAGATCGAGCCGAAGTACAGCAACGACGCGGTGGTCTACGTCACCGACGCCTCGCGTGCCGTGGGCGTGGCCACCCAGCTGCTGTCCAAGGAACTCAAGCCGGGCTTCGTCGAAAAGACCCGCCAGGACTACGTGGAAGTGCGTGAGCGCACCGCCAACCGCAGCGCCCGCACCGAGCGCCTGAGCTACGCCCAGGCCATCGCCGCCAAGCCGCAGTACGATTGGGCTGGCTACCAGCCAGCGGTACCTTCGTTCACGGGCGTCAAGGTGCTGGAAGACATCGACCTGCGCACCCTGGCCGAGTACATCGACTGGACCCCGTTCTTCATTTCCTGGGACCTGGCCGGCAAGTTCCCGCGCATCCTCACCGACGAAGTGGTCGGCGAAGCGGCCACCGCGCTGTACAAGGATGCCCGCGAGATGCTCGACAAGCTGATCGACGAGAAGCTGATCAGCGCACGCGCGGTGTTCGGCTTCTGGCCGGCCAACCAGGTCGCCGATGACGACATCGAAGTCTACGGGGAAGACGGCCAGCCCCTGGCCACCCTGCACCACCTGCGTCAGCAGACCATCAAGCCCGATGGCAAGCCGAACCTGTCCCTGGCCGACTTCGTCGCGCCGAAGGCCAGCGGCGTCACCGACTACGTCGGCGGCTTCATCACCACCGCTGGCATCGGTGCCGAGGAAGTGGCCAAGGCGTACCAGGACAAGGGCGACGACTACAGCTCGATCATGGTCAAGGCGCTGGCCGACCGCCTGGCCGAGGCATGCGCCGAGTGGCTGCACGAGCAGGTGCGCAAAGAGCACTGGGGCTATGCCCGCGACGAGCATCTGGACAACGAGGCGCTGATCAAGGAGCAGTACAGCGGCATCCGCCCTGCCCCGGGCTACCCGGCGTGCCCGGACCACACCGAGAAGGAAACCCTGTTCCGCCTGCTCGATGGCAGCGCGATTGGCGAGACCGGGCCTAGCGGCGTGTTCCTTACCGAGCATTTCGCCATGTTCCCGGCGGCGGCGGTCAGCGGCTGGTACTTCGCGCACCCGCAGGCGCAGTACTTTGCCGTGGGCAAGGTGGACAAGGACCAGATCGAGCGTTACAGCGCGCGCAAGGGCCAGGATGTCAGCGTGAGCGAGCGCTGGCTGGCGCCTAACCTCGGGTACGACAGCTAAGACCGCGTTGGCTTCTTCGCGGGCACGCCCGCTCCCACAGGGATCGCATCCTCCTGTAGGAGCGGGCGTGCCCGCGAAGAGGCCGGCACGGACAACCCCTCACCCATTGCCTACACTGTCCCTGATTGCCTCCGATTCCCCAAGGAGCCACCATGGACGAACCCAGCCAAGGCAAGCCCCCGACCTTCTGGCAGATGCTGCACAGCATCCTCGCCGCCGCCTTCGGCGTGCAAAGCGGCAAGAACCGCGCCCGCGACTTCACCCATGGCAAGGCCAGCCATTTCATCGTGCTGGGCACGCTGTTCACCCTGGTGTTCATCGCCGTGCTGATCGGCCTGGTGCAACTGGCGCTGCACCTCACGGCCCGCTGATCGCGTTGTAAAACGAAAACGCCTGCGGGATTCCCTCCCGCAGGCGTTCTGGCTGCATCACGGTCTTGAGTTTCAAGTCACTGGTGGCTGACCCAATAAACGGCAGTGACCACCACCAGGACGATCAGGCAGAGAATCGCCCAGGCATCGACACTGCTGTCAGCTTTGCGGACCTTGGTTGAGTTTCCCATTGCATTGCCTCTTGTAGTGGTTATGGGAATGCACTTCACCACCAGCAGTTAAGACGAGCAATGCCCTTCTCTCAAGCAAGGTCTTTCAATAGTCGACGGGTGACGTCAGAAACGGGTACTGGTAGCTCGGCGGGCGCCCTTCGGCGCTGTAATGCTGGAAATCGACACCGTAATCGTCCCGTTCCAGCAGCTTCAGCCACCGCCGCGCCTTGGCCTGGTCAATCGATTGCAGCACAGGCAGCATGTGCTCACGCTTGCCATCCCGGTTGACCTCCAGGCCAAGGGCGTCGTCGTGCAGCAGCACCATGGCCCAGCCGCCCAATGTGGCATGCCCGCCCATCAGCACGCCAAGGCGCCCGTCGATACGGGCGCGCAAGGCTTCAGGCGAACTGTTGACGGCGCCGAACACCACATCGCGCCCAGGCTTGCGCCCGGCCTCCTCGAACGCCTGCATGGCGCCGAGGGCCATCTGGTCGTTGGCTGCCCATACCAGCCGGGTCTTCGGGTAGCGCGACAGCAGTTGCTGCGCCTGCTCGTAGGCGCGCTCGCGGTTCCAGCCGCCATACACCACTTGGCGCAGGCGCACCTGGGGGAAGTCGGCCAGCGCCTGGCGCATGCCCTCCTCGCGCAGCTGTGAAGCCGGGGTGGTCTTGACCCCGGCAAAGGCCACCAGGTCGATCGGCTCATTGTCACGTGGCAGCAAGGCGACCATCTCGTGCAGCATGCGAAAGCCCGCCTGCTGGTCGTTGGAGGTCAAGGTACCGAGCACCTGCCCGTACTTGTCGGGTTGAGCCTGGATGCTCCTGGCCTGGCTGGCGGTGAGGCCGTTGTTGACCATGAACAGCTTGACCCCGGTGCCCTGGGACAGGCGGATGATCTCGGGTGCCACGTACTGCTCATTGACCAGCACCAGGTAGTCCGGCCGTTGCGGGCCATTGAGGATCGCCCGGGCCTGGCTCATCGCCAGCGCCGCATCACGCTCGCTGTACTCCACCCGCAGGGTCATGCCCAGTTCATCGGCGGCGGCCTGCATGAAACGCGAGTAGCTGGTCCAGAACGTCTCGTTCGCGTGGCCAGGATTGAGAAAGACCACCGAGGCGGCCTGAGCGGAAGCTGCCAGTGGCAGGCTCAGGCACAAGCTTTGGCAAAGCGCCTTGAGCATGCGGATACACCCTTTGAAACAAACCACCGAGTATAAACCCGTCGCACGCAGGGGTAACAAATGCCAGTCAGTCTCACTTAGTTCGTTTGGTTCTTTTCATATGCAAAAACATCACTTTAGCGCATAAACCCAACCTGCTATCGTTCTCCGGCTCCGAACCGGAGTGCGCGGCCGTGCGCGCGAATAGCTGCATGCAGCCTGAGACAGGACTTTTATGTACGTATACGACGAGTACGATCAGCGGATCATCGAGGACCGCGTCAAGCAGTTCCGTGATCAGACCCGCCGCTACCTGGCCGGTGAGCTGAGCGAAGAAGAATTCCGCCCTCTGCGCCTGCAGAACGGCCTTTACATCCAACGTTTCGCGCCGATGCTGCGGGTCGCCGTGCCGTACGGCCAGCTGAACGCCACGCAAGTTCGCACCCTGGCCAAGATCGCCCGCGACTACGACAAGGGCTACGCCCACATTTCCACCCGCCAGAACGTACAGTTCAACTGGCCGGCGCTGGAAGACATCCCGGACATCCTCGCCGAGCTGGCTACCGTGCAGATGCACGCCATCCAGACCAGCGGCAACTGCCTGCGCAACACCACCACCGACCAGTTCGCCGGTGTTGCCGCGGATGAAGTCGTCGACCCGCGCCCCTGGTGCGAGATCGTCCGCCAGTGGACCACCTTCCACCCGGAATTCGCCTACCTGCCACGCAAGTTCAAGATTGCCATCAACGGCTCGAAAGAAGACCGCGCGGCCATCGAAGTGCACGACATCGGCCTGGAGCCGGTGCGTAATGCCGCTGGCGAGCTGGGCTTCCGCGTGCTGGTCGGTGGTGGCCTGGGCCGCACCCCGGTAGTTGGCTCGTTCATCAACGAGTTCCTGCCATGGCAGGACCTGATCAGCTACCTCGACGCCATCCTGCGCGTGTACAACCGTTACGGTCGCCGTGACAACAAGTACAAGGCGCGGATCAAGATCCTGGTCAAGGCCCTGACCCCGGAAGTGTTCGCCGAGAAGGTCGAGGCCGAAATGGTCCACCTGCGTGGCGGCAGCACCACCCTGACCGAAGCCGAAGTCCAGCGCGTCTCGCGCCACTTCGTCGACCCTGCCTACCTGGCCCTCGACAACGTCGACTATAGCGCCCAGGACGCCGAGTTCCCTGGCTTCGCCCGCTGGCGCTCGCGCAACACCCGCGCCCACAAGCGCCCTGGCTACGTCTCGGTGACCCTGTCGCTCAAACCGACCGGCGTTGCCCCTGGCGACCTCACCGACAAGCAACTGGACGCCGTCGCCGACCTCGCCGAGCGCTACAGCTTCGGCTTCCTGCGGACCTCCCACGAGCAGAACATCATCCTCGCCGATGTCGAGCAGCGCCAGCTGCACGCGCTGTGGATGGAACTGCGCGAAAGCGGCTTCGCCACGCCGAACATCGGCCTGCTGACCGACATCATCTGCTGCCCGGGCGGTGACTACTGCTCGCTGGCCAACGCCAAGTCGATCCCGATCGCCGAATCCATCCAGCGCCGCTTCGACGACCTGGACTACCTGTTCGACATCGGCGAGATCGACCTGAACATTTCTGGCTGCATGAACGCCTGCGGCCACCACCACGTCGGCCACATCGGCATCCTCGGGGTGGACAAGAAGGGTGAAGAGTTCTACCAGGTTTCGCTGGGCGGCAATGCCGCGCGTGATGCGAGCCTGGGCAAGATCCTCGGCCCGTCCTTCGCCCAGGAAGAAATGGCCGATGTGATCGAGAAACTGATCGCCGTGTACGTCGAGCAACGCACCGAGGAAGAGCGTTTCATCGACACCTACCAGCGTATCGGCATCGACCCCTTCAAGGAACGCGTCTATGCAGCGAATCATTAAGAACAACCAGATCGTCGACGAAACCTGGCATCTGCTGCCCAAGGAAACATCGATCGACGAGCTGACCAATTGCGATGACTACATCGTCCCGCTGCAGATGTGGCGCGACCATGCCCACCTGCTCAAGGCCCGCGATGGCGGCCTGGGCGTATGGCTGGACAGCGACCAGGAAGCAGAGGAAATCGGCGAAGACGTGCAGCACTTCCAGGTCATCGCCTTGAACTTCCCGGCGTTCACTGACGGGCGCAGCTACTCCAATGCGCGCCTGCTGCGTGACCGCTACGGTTTCAAGGGCGAGCTGCGCGCCATCGGCGACGTGCTGCGTGACCAGCTGTTCTTCATGGCCCGCTGCGGCTTCGACGCGTTCGCCATCCGTGCCGACAAGGACCCGGAAGACGCGCTGCAGAGCCTGAAGGACTTTTCGGTGACCTACCAGGCCGCCACTGACGAGCCGCTGCCGCTGTTCCGCCGCCGCTGATCGTCACCTGCAACGCCCGACGGCCCGCCTTTTGGCGGGCCGTTTCGTTTACCGGCCTCATTCCCTCAGATGAATCACGGCACAACGACTTATTCTTGCCTCCCAGTCAAATGACCTTGGCCTCGCCCTGTCTTAATCAATCCCAGGTAAACCCGCACACTGCTCCCACTTGAAGATCAGCCGACCCTGAGCGACCAGTCTCAATCCGGCTCACCTTTCACTCACCAGGAGCAGATCCATGAGCATTCCATCCTTTGGCCTCGGCACTTTCCGCCTGACCGGCCAGGCCGTCATCGATTCGGTCAAGTCGGCCCTGGAACTGGGCTACCGGGTCATCGACACCGCCCAGATCTACAAGAACGAAGCCGACGTCGGCCTGGCCATCGCCGAGAGCGGCGTGCCACGCAGCGAGCTGTTCATCACCACCAAGATCTGGGTTGACCACTACGCCGCCGACAAGCTTGTCCCCAGCCTGCGCGACAGCCTGCAGAAACTGCGCACCGACTACGTCGACCTGCTGCTGATCCACTGGCCGGCCCCC
This sequence comes from Pseudomonas sp. NPDC089428, assembly GCF_044749325.1. Lineage (NCBI taxonomy): Bacteria > Pseudomonadati > Pseudomonadota > Gammaproteobacteria > Pseudomonadales > Pseudomonadaceae > Pseudomonas > Pseudomonas sp. NPDC089428. The sequence goes on along the minus strand of NZ_JBIVHT010000001.1, from coordinate 448,456 downwards.
GGCAACGGCGTCGAGCTGGCCGAATACATGAAAGCCCTGGCCGAAGCCAAGAAGCTGGGCCTGACCCGCCAGATAGGCGTGTCCAACTTCAACATCGAACTGACCCGCCAGGCCATCGCCGTGGTCGGCAAAGGCGAGATCGCCACCAACCAGATCGAGCTCAGCCCTTACCTGCAGAACAGCAAGCTGACCGCGTTCCTCAAGGAACAGGGCATCACCGTCACCTCGTACATGACCCTGGCCTACGGCAAGGTCCTGAAAGATCCGGTGCTGGCCGAGATCGCCAACAAGCACAAGGCAACCGTCGCCCAGGTCGCTCTGGCCTGGGCCATGCAGCTGGGCTATGCCGTGATCCCGTCTTCGACCAAGCGCGAGAACCTGGCCAGCAACCTGCTCGCCCGTGACCTGCGCCTGGATGACGAGGACATGGCGCGTATCGCCACGCTCGAGCGCAATGGCCGCGAAGTCAGCCCTGCAGGCCTGGCGCCAATCTGGGACTGATACCATGACCATGCCCCTCGAACGCCTGACCGCTGGTGGCTTCAGCATTGGCCTGGAAGCACCGCTGGACCACGACTGGACGCCTGCCGGCGACCAGACCCGGCGCCGCGATGGCCGCCAGTTCGGCGAGCCGGACCTGCGTCAGCACGCCGAACTCGCCACGCTGGCCGACCGCCTGGGCTACCGAGCCCTGTGGATCCGCGACGTGCCGCTGTACGACCCATCGTTCGGCGATGCCGCTCAGGTGTTCGAGGTGTTCAGCTACCTTGGCTACCTGGCGGGGGTGACCCGCGACATCCTGCTCGGCACCGCTGCGGTGGTGCTGCCGATCCGCGAGCCGCTGCTGACCTTGAAGTCCGCCGCCAGTATCCAGCACCTGTCGGGCAACCGCCTGCTGCTGGGTGTGGCCAGCGGCGACCGCCCCGTGGAATACCCGTTGTTCGGCCGCGACTTCGAGGGGCGTGGCAGCACCTTCCGCGAACACGTGGCACTGCTGCGTGACGGTGCCCACGGCCACCTGCCCGAAGGCATGGCCGTGCTGCCGTCGACCAGTGCGCCACTGCCGTTGCTGGTGGCCGGCCTGGCACAACAGAGCCCGGCCTGGATCGGTGCCAACATGGACGGCTGCCTGGCCTACCCCGGCACACCGGACGACCACCAGCGCCGCGTCGCGGCCTGGCGGGCGGTGGCGGGCAGCAAGCCCTACAGCAGCTTCATACACCTGGACCTGGCGGAAAACGCCGATGAACCCCTGCAACGCTGGCGCTTCGGTTTCCATGGTGGGCGCAAGGCACTGGCCAGCGAACTCGCCGCCCTGCGCGCCGCTGGCGTCGACCATGTCGGCCTGCACCTGCGGCGCAATGTGCGCCCGCTGGACGAAACCTTGCATGAGATCGCCGAATACGTCCTGCCGCAATTCCATGAAACCCAACTGACGCAGACAATCCGATGAGTACCGCCTCCCCCTTGCCGGCCTTCGCAGGCCGCAGCTTCCAGGTCAAATACCCCGGCCTGGCCGCACACAACAGCTACTCCGACGATGGCCGCCAGGTGCGCTATGCCATCATCAGCGGCCCTTATGCCGGTGCCAGCGGCGCCGCCGAGTGCCAATGGCGGCAGATCGCCAAAGGGGTCTACGTGATCTCCTGGCAAGAAACCGATGGCGCAACCGTGGTGCATGTCGATGACTTTGGCAGCGGCCGCTCGCAGGCCTTCTTCACCGCCAGCGACCTGAGCTTCCACCGCATGGAAGGGCCGCTGACCGAGCTCGACGCAAAGGAGCCTGCCCTATGAACGCCGGACGCGTCCTGTTCGCCCTGGCCATCGGTGCCTTTGGTATCGGTACCACCGAGTTCACCCCGATGGGCCTGCTGCCGGTGATCGCCCAGGGCGTCGACGTCAGCATCCCCAGCGCTGGCATGCTGATTACCGCCTATGCCATCGGCGTGATGGTCGGCGCGCCGATCATGACCTTGCTGTTCAGCCGCTTCGGCAAACGCGCGGCGCTGATGGCCCTGATGGCGATCTTCACCCTGGGCAACCTGCTCTCGGCGTTGTCACCGGATTACTACACCCTGCTCGCCTCGCGCCTGGTCACCAGCCTCAACCATGGCGCCTTCTTTGGCCTTGGCGCCGTGGTGGCCGCCAGTGTCGTGCCCAAGGAAAAGCAGGCCAGTGCCGTGGCGACCATGTTCATGGGCCTGACCATCGCCAACATCGGCGGTGTGCCGGCAGCCACCTGGGTTGGCCAACAGGTCGGCTGGCGCATGGCCTTCGCCGGCACGGCGGTGCTCGGGCTGCTGGCCATGGCTGCCCTGTGGTACGCACTGCCCAAGGGTGAACGCGGCAGCGTGCCGCATGTGCGCAAGGAGCTGGCGGTGATCGCCCGCCCCAGCGTGCTGCTGGCGATGGCCACCACGGTGCTGGGGGCTGGCGCCATGTTCACCCTGTACACCTACGTGGCGCCGGTGCTGGCGGAACTGACCGGCGCCTCGGACAGTTTCGTTACCCTTGGCCTGGTGCTGATCGGGGTTGGTTTCACCTTGGGCAACAGCCTGGGTGGCCGCCTGGCTGACTGGTCGCTGGATGGCTCGGCACGGATCTTCCTCGGCGTTCTGGCAGTGATCATGTTGTTGATGCCGCTGGTGCTGGGCAGCCATGTCGGTGCTGCCATCGCCTTGCTGGTGTGGGGCATGTTCACCTTCGCCGTGGTGCCGCCGCTACAGATGCGGGTGATGATCGCCGCCATCGAAGCACCTGGGCTGGCATCTTCGATCAACGTCGGTGCGTTCAACCTAGGTAACGCCGTGGGTGCCGCCCTGGGCGGCGCGGTGATCAGCCTGAACCTCGGTTACGCCGCGGTACCGATGGCCGGTGGCGTGCTGGCGGCTGCCGGGTTGCTGCTGGTGTGGCTGGGTGGGCGCAACAAGGCCGCCGAAAAAACCCTGGGCACCGCCTGACTTGTAGGAGCGGCCTTGCCGGTCCGGCGCCCCGGCAAGGCCGCTCTTACAGTGACCTCGACGATCCTGACGATACAGATCAGAACCGCAAGCCCACATTGATCATCCCCGCAGCCCCTCCCAGCACCACGAACTCGGCCCCCACCGGCCCCCAATGCGCGCCGAACGACGGGATGATCACCGGCGCGATGCCGAAGTGGTTCAACGGTATCTTGTCGTCATACTCGCCCTTGTAGCCCTCGATCAACCCGGCGCTCAGCTTGGCATACACGGGATAGCGCTCATGCTCCCAGACCTTGCCCAGGTAGGCGTAGTACGACCGCTGGGAGAACGAGTTCTTGAAAGTCGCCGCGCCCCACAGCAGGCCGTCGGTGTAGATGCGCTCGATACCGATCAATTCCTGGTGGTTGTTGTGATCCGGGTCGTGGGTCCAGTGTTTGGTGTAGGCGCTGGTCTGCACGTACCAATAGTCCCCTTCTCGCTCGCCTTCTTCGGCATTCGCGGCCAGACTCACTGCCAGCAGCCCGATCGCTGCAATTGACGTCCTGTTCATGCTCGATGCCTCGCTGGACGATCCAGTGACACTAGCCGCGTCAGGTCGATCGCGCCATAGAAAAACCCAGGGAGGAATGATGACAATTCGCCGTTTGCTGGCAGCCGTGGTGCTCCTGGTACTGACCTTGCTGATCACTGCACTGTTCGCCTTCCGTATTACCGCGATCGCCGACTTCCAGCTCGAACCGTGGCACACCTATGTGCCTGACGAGATGCCGGTGAGTGACATCGACCGCGCCAGCTGGGGCGATTACCTCGCGGCGGAGCAGCGCGTGTTCAACGCGCTCAATCGGGAGATGCGCGAACACCCGCCCAGCGCAGGGCAGTCCGCCTACAACCGCTTCGCCACCAGCAGCCGGGTATTCCCGGGCAATCTCAGCCATGACTGGAACCGCTCCTATGTCGTCGAACCCAGGCAGGCCGCCAAGGGCGCGGTGGTACTGCTGCATGGCCTGACCGACTCGCCGTACAGCTTGCGCCACTTTGCCCGGCACTTTCAGGACCTGGGCTATGTGGTGGTCGCCCCGCGCCTGCCCGGGCATGGCACAGTACCGGCCGGCCTCACCGCTGCCCACTGGGAAGACTGGATGGCCACCACCCGCCTGGCCGTGCGCGAAGCCACCCGCCGCGCGCCGACAGGCACGCCGCTTTACATCGTCGGTTTCTCCAACGGTGGTGCCCTGGCCGTCAAATACAGCCTCGACGCGCTGGAAGACCCGCGCCTGGCCAGGCCTGCCCACCTGGTACTGATCTCTCCCATGATCGGCGTCAGCCGCTTTGCCCGCTTTGCCGGCATCGCAGGCCTGCCGGCACTGTTCCCGGCATTCGCCAAGGCCGCCTGGCTGAGCGTGCTGCCCGAATTCAATCCGTTCAAGTACAACTCGTTTCCGGTCAATGCCGCACGCCAGTCGTACGAGCTGACAGAGGCCGTGCGCCAGCAGCTGCTCGCCGAAACCCGCAAACCGCAACGCCTGGGCCTGCTACCGCCGATCCTCACCTACCAATCGCTGGTCGATGGCACGGTCAGCACCGAAGCCATCCAGACCGATCTGTACGACCATCTGCCTGCCAATGGCAGCGAGCTGGTGATCTTCGACACCAACGCTTCGCTGGGTATCGATGAGATGCTCCGGCCGTCGGTGGCCGCCCTGCGCGACAGGATGTTCACCCCCCAGGCCCGCGCCTACGCGCGCACCTTGGTTGCCACCCGCGGGCCCGGCGATGCGCAGCTCAAGTCGTCACGCTTTGCCGCCCAGGCGAGCAAGGCCGACGAGCACCTGATCGCCGCGAGCTATCCGGCCAACCTGATCTCGCTGTCCCATGTGGCGCTGCCCTTCCCCATCGATGATCCGCTGTATGGGCAACAGCCGGGTGGCCAGGAGAATTACGGGGTTAACCTGGGCAGCTTGAACATGCGCGGGGAGCGTGGGGCGCTGATCGTGGATGCGGGGAGCTTTTCGCGGGCGACTTCGAATCCGTTTTTCAGGGTCATGCTGGAGGGCGTGGATGAGGGGTTGCAGTTGCGTTGAAGCCGCTAGCGGTGCCGGAGAGCTACGACGCAGAATTGGACTACACGCTGTGGCGAAAACAGCCAAGCACCTTTGTGCCAGACTCAGCCACGACCGCTTATCAGGAACGCCAGGATGCCATCCATTGATGCCTTTTTACCCTGCCAACGCTATGATGCCTCTCATGCATACAATCTGTTTCAGGTTGTCTGGAGGTATCTACCCATGGCTGCAAAAGCCAAGCCTGCCACTGAATCTGAGCTCGACGCACTCGAACAGATGATTCCCGACTGCGCCACTGAAGCAACGCATTGCGCTTATCTGCGGGCGTTGCAAGTGAGCCGCAATGGGGTTCTGCGTACGGATGACGGTCATCTCGTGCGTGTGGCTGCCGACGGTTCCAAGACCGTAGTGGCCGAGGCCAAACCCCGACGAAAGGTCACTATTGGCGAGAAAGTCAGCGTAAGGAAGGTCAGCGAGAATCCGGCCCAGTGAAGGCTCCCAGGCTTCGCGTTTTCGCTGGCCCCAACGGTTCTGGCAAAAGTACGATCAAAGCTGACCTGCCGGCAGCCCTGACGCGAATTTTCGTCAATGCTGATGAATTGGAAAAAGAGGCCAGATCCACTGGTTTCGTCGACCTGGCTGTCTTCGGTATCGACGTTAGCCTGGCTGAACTGGTCTTGTTTCACATCGATCACTACCTGGTACAGCAGAAGCAGCTGACTGATGAAGTCAGAATGCTGGGAGTGCACGGCTCTCGAATCGACTATCGACAGATCAAGGTGAATTCATATTTCGCCTCCGTACTGTCTGACCTCATTCGGCACCGCTTGCTCGATAAAGGCGTCAGCTTCAGTTTCGAAACGGTCATGTCGCACCCCAGCAAGATCGAGTTCATGCACCAGGCACAAGCGTGTGGCTACCGCACATACCTTTACTTCGTCTCAACTGAGAACCCTGAGATCAATATCGACCGGGTGCACATTCGCGTGCAGCAGGGTGGTCATCCAGTCAGGCCAGATCTCGTAAGAACACGTTATGCGCGCGCCTTGGACTTGCTGCCAGATGCCATCGCCGTCAGCAACCGCGCCTACGTGTTCGACAACTCAGGTGAACGCGCGGTATGGCTGGCGGAAATCACCGAAGGTAGCGAACTGGAATATCGAGCCGAAGAAATACCCGACTGGTTCTTCGATGCTTATGTCGACGAAGTCGAGGCTTGAACTTCAGTAAGTGCCAAGTGCCTCGCTGACCGTTTGTTCCACTTTGCGCAATAATGAAATGCCAAACACACGGATTCTCGGCCACGCCAGCGAGTACTACGCTACTCCCTGCCAACCACTGCCGAGGAGCCACCCCGATGTCCCGTCCACCACTGCCTCCCTTCACCCACGAAACCGCCATACAGAAGGTCCGCCTCGCCGAGGACGGCTGGAACAGCCGCGACCCGGCCAAAGTGGCACTGGCCTACACCGTCGACACCGCCTGGCGTAACCGCGTCGAATTCCCCCGTGGCCGCGCCGAGGTCGAGGCGTTTCTGACCCGCAAGTGGAACCACGAACTGGAGTACCGCCTGATCAAGGAACTGTGGGCCTTCACCGGCAACCGCATCGCCGTGCGCTATGCCTACGAATACCACGACGACAGCGGCCAATGGTTCCGCGCCTATGGCAACGAGAACTGGGAATTCGCCGACGATGGCCTGATGCAGAACCGCTTTTCCAGCGTCAATGAACACCCTATCGCTGAAGCCGAGCGCAAGTTCCACTGGCCGCTCGGCCGGCGCCCGGACGACCACCCTGGCCTGAGCGAGCTGGGGCTCTGATCAACCCACCGGCAAGCTGACCTTGACCTCCAGCCCGCCGCCCGGCCGGTTGGCCAGGGTCACGCTGCCACCCTGCTCCAGCACGATCGCACGCACCGCTGGCAGGCCAAGCCCGACGCCGCCGGTGTCGCGATTGCGCGAACCTTCGATGCGGAAAAACGGCGCGAACACGCGCTCCTGCAATTCCGGCGCGATACCCGGCCCGCGATCCAGCACGCTGATTTCCAGGTGCTCGGCAGTGACCGCCAAGCGCATTTCAGGCGCCAGGCCATACTTGACCGCGTTATCGACCAGGTTCACCAGCACCCGCTTGATGCCCACCGGCCGCCCAACGTAAACGCAGCGCCGCGGTGCATCGAGGGCAACTTTGATGCCCGCGTCCTTGAAGTCTTCCACCACTGTCTGCAGCATCTCGGCCAGGTCGAACGCCGTGGTCTGCTCAAGCCGCGCATCGTCGCGAAAGAATTCCAGCGCAGCATCGACCATGGCCTGCATTTCGTCGACATCCTTGAACAGCCTGGCCTGCAGGTCGCCGTCCTCGATGAACTCGCCACGCAGGCGCATGCGTGTCAATGGCGCACGCAGGTCGTGGGAAATCGCCGCCAGCATCTGTGTGCGGTCGTTCACGAAGTGCCTGAGCTGCGCCTGGGTGGCATTGAAGGCAAGAATGGCCTGGCGCAGGTCATGGGGGCCGACCACCGGGATCGGCGGGGCATTGAAGTCCTTGCCGAAACGCCGCGCGCCCTCGGCGAATGCCTCAAGCGGGCGGGCCAGATAGCGAGCGGCAAACAGCGCGACCAGCAGGCTGGACGCTAGCATCAAGGCGAGGATGATCAGGTTGCGCGGCAGTTCGTCCAGGCCCCAGCTGCGGTCCGTGGCGCGGTACAGCACCCAGCTCTTGTCAGTCAGTTCGATCATCAGGGCATAGCCGCGCGCCGGTGCATATTCCGGCAGATCGGACGGTTCGAAGGTCTGGATCCGCGCGTCTGGCCGTTTCAGCAAGGCTCGCAGGGTGGCTGCGCCCTTGCGAAATTCGGCATCGACCAGCTCAGGCACACCGGCTTCGTCATGGCTGCGCAACCATTGCACGGTATAAGAACCATCACCCGCTGCGCTGGCGATGTTGGCACGCTGCGTGACCGGTGCGGCATCCAGAATGCGGGTCACGGCGGCGACCTTCTCGATCAGCCCGCTTTCCAGCAACGGCGGCTGTGCCCACACGCTCAGCAACAGGCTGAACAGCATTTTGAGCAACAACAGGATGAGCATCGCCGTCAGGGTGGTCAGGGCTATCCAGCGGGCGATGGTGATCCGTGGTCGCGGCAGGGCCTTGCACAGCTTGGCAAACACGCTCATCGCCTGACCACGCTGGCCGTGAACAGGTAGCCGGCATTGCGCAACGTGCGGATCAGCGGTTCGGCGCCTGCGTCGCCCTCCAGCTTGCGCCGCAGCCGGCTGACTTGCACATCGATGCTGCGGTCATAGGCCTCGTAGGCTTCACCCCGGGCCAGGTCGAGCAATTGCTGGCGACTGAGCACCCGCCGCGGATGCTCGGCAAATACCAGCAACAGTTCGAATTCACCGTTGGACAGCGGGATCATCACCTGCTCTGGTGAGCGCAACTCACGCCGCAGCACATCCAGTTGCCAGCCGGAAAACTCCAGCACTGTGCACGGGTTGGCGGCCACGCCTGCCGCCGCTTCACCGACCCGGCGCAACACAGCACGCACCCGCGCCAGCAGCTCGCGGGCGGCAAAGGGCTTGGTCAGGTAATCATCGGCGCCCAGTTCCAGGCCAACCACGCGATCGCTCAACTCGGCCATGGCGGTGAGCATGATCACCGCCACCTTGTGCTCGGCGCGCAAACGCTGACACAGCACCAGGCCACTGTCGCCCGGCAGCATCACATCGAGAATCACCAGGTCCGGTACCCGCCGTTCCAGGGCTTGCCAAAGCCCTTTGCCGTCGCGGGCTACATCGACCTCATAGCCGTGCTGACATAGAAACTTCTGCAGCAGGTCGAGTACTTCAAGATCATCGTCAACAATCAGCAAATGGCTCACACAAAGGTACCGCGAACAAAGGCAATTACGGCGTACTGTAAGGCCATCTCCGGGCCGCCGTCATATATTTCAATCCGGAAACAAAGTGTCAGCCGCGAGATAATTCGGACATTCCCAGGCAATCAATCCCCTGCAGCATCGGCGCCACTTCTTCACAGGAATGTGCCTATGCAAACCCCTTCTGCTACCTGGCTATCTGCCCGCAACACGGTCCTTGCCTTGTCGCTGCTCGCTGCCAGCGGCTGCAGCCAGCGCCCGCCGGCCAGTGCCTGCGGACCTGTTGCCCATCAGCTCAGCGACCCGGCCGAACCGGCCAACCGCGCCGTGTTCGCCTTCAACCGCAGCGTCGACGATTACCTGCTGGCGCCGGTCGCCCGTGGCTATACCACGTTGCCGAACTTCGCCCAGCAAGGCATGCACAACTTCGCCGCCAACTTCGGTGAGCCCAAGGTATTCGCCAACGACCTGTTGCAAGGCAACGGCCAACGGGCGATGACCAGCCTGAGCCGCTTCATTTTCAACACCACCCTCGGTGTGGCCGGCCTGATCGATGTCTCCGGCAAGATGGGGCTTGCCCGCCATGAGTCGGACTTCGGCCAGACCTTCGGCGTGTGGAACATCGCCGATGGCCCGATCGTCGAGCTGCCGCTGCTGGGCACGCACAACCTGCGCGATGCAACTGGCCGGGTACTGGGCTTGGCGCTGGACCCGTTCGGCGACAACAGCGATACGGTCCAGACCCTGGGCACCGTGGCCATGGCCGGTGGCGTGGTGGATGGCCGGGCGCAGGCGTTACCGCTGACCGACAAACTGCGCACTCAGCCGGACTACTACCAGGCCCTGCGCGACTACACCGCGCAGCAGCGTGCCAACCGGGTTGCCGAGGGCAAACTCGGCGCACCCGGCAAGCGCCCGGACCAATGTCAGGGAGGCAATACCGGTGAGTGATGCTGTTTCACTGTTCCGCCGTGTGGAATGCGGGGCCGAGCAGCCGGTGCTGTTGCACGAACTCGAAGCCCGCGTCTCGGCGGATGGGCGCGAACTGATTGTCAGCCGCTATCGGGAACGTTACGGCAGTGGTGGCGATACCCAGCGTCACGAAGTGCATCGCCGGGTACCGATCGCCGCATTGCTCAAGTGGATGGCCAAGGAAGGCACGACACCCCAGCCATCCTGATGACGGTGCTCAATGCGTCATCTTGCTCACGGCGGCCACCAGTATCGGGCCTAGTTCGGCATCGGTCATCGCCGGGCTGACCTGCATGTGCGCCAGGTCGCTCCAGTCCATTGTCCACTGCAACACCGGCTGCAGGTCATTGCTTTCAACCACGGCAAAGCCCTGCAGCTCGCCTACCGCATGCCAACGGCCATGGACCTTCAGCTCGGCAGGTGGCAGGCCGCCGGTCTTGGCGAAGCGGGCCATGACGGCGTTGCGGTTTTCCGGGGCAATGCTCCATTGAATGATGAAAAGCATGTGGCACCTCCCAGTCGCTCGGCACCTGTGCCAAACACGCGCTCCGGGGGCGCCGGGGCCTGGAGCGGGTGAATGCGCCATGTTTAGGCATAGCAGGATGAGCAGCCCATTGCCCGGCTGATTGTCGGAATCTGTACCGGCCTCTTCGCGGGCAAGCCCGCTGCCACAGGGATCGAACGGTACCTGTGCAAGCAACTGTCTTGCTCAGCCGCCGAAGACTGGCGCAATCCTTGTAGCCTGGCCGATTGAATGTCCGAATCGCGACAGTGAGTGCCTGTTCGGCGTGAGACAGGCATTGCCCGGCTGGATAACCTCCCTCGGGCAATGCCTTGCCATCACTCGAAAAAGAGCCTCGCCCATGACGACTCCTGCCGCCACCTTGGCCCCTGCCGCCACCGCTGTCGACCAACCCCAGGGCTTCCTGGTCCGCATTGTCGGCGCCGCTGCATTCGCCCACCTGCTCAACGACCTGATCCAGGCCGTGCTGCCGTCGATCTACCCGATGCTCAAGCGTGATTTCTCGCTGAGTTTCGCCCAGATCGGCTGGATCGCCCTGATCTACCAGGTCACCGCCTCGCTGCTGCAGCCATGGGTCGGCATGTACACCGACAAGCGCCCCATGCCATACCTGCTCCCCACCGGCATGCTGTTCACCCTGGTCGGCATCGCCCTGCTCGCGTTCGCCAACAGTTACGAAATGCTGTTGGTCGCCGCTGCCGTGGTCGGTATCGGTTCGGCGACCTTCCATCCGGAAGCCTCGCGGGTGGCGCGCATGGCCTCCGGCGGGCGCTTCGGCACCGCGCAGTCGACCTTCCAGGTCGGCGGCAACACCGGCTCGGCGATCGGCCCGCTGCTGACCGCCGCCATCGTCATCCCCCACGGCCAGCCGGCCATCGCCTGGTTCATGCTGGTGGCCGGCCTGGCCATCTTCGTGCTGCTGCGCATCACCGGCTGGACTCTGCGCCACGGCCAGACCCAGCTCAAGGGCCTGGCCGGGCAACAGGCGCCAGGGCTGTCGAAGGGCGCCATGTGGCGGGCCGTGGGCGTGATCGCCGTGCTGATGTTCGCCAAGTTCGTCTACATCGCGTCGTTCACCAATTACTTCACCTTCTACCTGATCGAGCACTTCGGCCTGAGCGTGCAGCAAAGCCAGCTGTACCTGTTCGTGTTCCTTGCCGCGGTGGCCCTGGGCACCTTTGCCGGTGGGCCAGTGGGTGACCGCATCGGGCGCAAGGCGGTGATCTGGGTCTCCTTCCTTGGCGTGGCCCCGTTCGCCCTCGCCCTGCCCTACGCCAACCTGGCCTGGACCGCCGTGCTGGCGGTGGCCATCGGCCTGGTGATGTCCTCGGCATTCGCAGCGCTGGTGGTGTACGCCCAAGAGGCAGTGCCTGGCCGGGTCGGCATGGTGTCAGGGGTGATGTTCGGCCTGATGTTCGGCATCAGCGGCATCGGTGCCGCGGGCCTTGGCGAACTGGCCGACCTGCATGGCATCGAGTGGGTGTATCAGGTGATTTCGTTCCTGCCGCTGCTCGGCCTGGCCACCGCACTGCTGCCGGCGACCCGTTCGAAGGCGCAGCCTACCCGCTGCTGCTAAGATGCGGCGCTTGGCGGACTGCACGAGAGCATCATGGTCAAACCCCAGCACGAATTGCTGATGGAGGTCGATGAATGGCCCTGGGAGGTGGGCAGCCGGGCAACCGACTACCCGCCGGACTGGTACATCGCCCCTCACTCGCATGCCAAGCACCAGCTGATCTACGCCATCAAGGGCCTGATGCTGGTCGAGTCCGAGGCCGAGCGCTGGACCGTGCCACCCAGCCGCGGCATCTGGATGCCCTGCGGCCAGGCGCATGCGATTCGCTGCGTCGGTGACGTGAAGATGCGCAGCGTGTTCGTGCGCCCCGATGCAGCAACCGATATGCCGCAACAGAGCAAGGCCATCAGCATCTCGCCGTTGCTCAGTGAGCTGATCAAGGCGTCGGTCGACTTCACGGGGCCGTTTGTCGAGGACTCGCGCGAAGCGCGGATCATGCGTCTGATCCTCGATGAAATCTGCGTGCTGCCGACCCTGCCGCTGAAGCTGCTGCACCCCAGCGACGCGCGCCTGCGGGCCATCTGCTCGGCCCTGCACGAGCGCCCACACGACACCTCGACCGTGGCCGACTGGGGCGCGCACCTGGGCGTCGACGAGAAGACCATCCAGCGCCTGTTCCGCAAGGAAACCGGCATGACCTTCGGCCAGTGGCGCCAGCAGGCGCGGCTGATGCAGGCGCTGGAACGCATCGCCCTGGGCCAGCGCATCATCGATGTGGCGGGCACGCTGGGCTACGACAGCCCCAGCGCGTTCGCCAGCATGTTCAAGCGCCAGTTCGGCATCACCCCCAGTCAGTTCTTCAAGTGACCTGAACATTGCTACATAACGTTTCAGCCGCGGCGGAAATCAACGTGGCTCCGCTGCCCGTGCGCGTGAACCAGATCCAACCCTGCAATCCTCAGCAAATCCGGGCATCCGACGGGCATTTGTTGCACATGAGTTGCAACAAATAGCGAGGGGATTTGTAGGACGTTTCGCCAGCCCAGTGTAGGCAGAATCGCGGCAACGGCCTTTTTCCTGTATGAAACCTCAGTATCCAGAGGATTTTGGGGCTGCTACGGTCCGTTTTTCCTACAACGGCACGGATGCTAATGGCACGAGAGAAACATGGATCAATACAATAAATCTGGCCTGGCCTTGCAGAAAAACTTGCTCAACCTGCGACGGGAGCGGGACCGTTTGAAGGCCGAAGGCAAACACAATGATGCAGAGCGACTGGCGCGTGACATTGCGCGGATAGAAGCAGTCGTGGCCGCATTGCCTGCGGCGGCCAAACCGCCGACGCTGCAGTAGCAAGGCAAGCGCCCCGTCAGCGCGGGGCGCGGTTTGCACACGGCCTTGCGGCCTTGGCCCGGTCGCTCAGACAGCCGCCTTGCTGTGCACGGCCTTGGTCCCTGCCCCCAGGCAGGTCACGGCAAAGGCAATCACCAGCGCCCCGGTGCCCAGCAGGAAGATCAGTTGCTGGTTGGAGCCTTCCACCAGCAGGGCGATCAGCGCCGGGGTCACCGCTGCCGCGCCCATCAAGGTAATGCTGACCAGCGGCGTGAGCTTGCCGGTCGGGTCGTTGGTGGTGATCAACGCCATGTAGTAGGACAACGACAGCACCCAGCCAAAGTTGATCAGCAGCAGCGCGACGAACAGCTGCATCGGCGTGCGGGTGTGGCCGGTGAGCATGGCAATGGAGATGAACACCGCCACCAGCCCCACCGCGATCATCAGCTGGCGGTTGATCCGCGCCCCCAGCAGGCTCGGCAGCCCGGCCCCGGGCAAGCCACCGATGGCCGACAGCCCGAACGCCCAGCCGATATCGACACCATCGATGCCTTGGTCACGCGCCAGCTGGTCGATGAAGCCCCACACGCAATAAATGGCGATCTGCATGAACAGCATGCCCAGCAGCGCCGTGCACCCCGTGCGCGCCGAGCCGACTTGGGCCGGCGAGCCTTCACCGCAGGCCAGTGACAGCGCCGGGCGCCGCGGCAAGACCAGGCTGGCGCCGCAAATCAGCAGGTACCACAGGCCGAACGCGCTCAAGGCGGTCACCGTCCCACTCTGCGCGGCAAGCAACGGCAGCGCTGCGGAGAACAACGAGTACTCCGGCGTCTGCAACAGCAACATCAGGCCAAATGAACGGTCCTGGTTGGGCAAACGGCCCAGCGTCGACACCGCATAGGCATACACCAGCCCCGCACAGGTGCCGGCCGCCAGGCGCACCACCAGCAACATCGTGTTGCTGGTGGCAAAAGCCGTGGCCACGCTCAGGGCCACGCACAGCGCACCGACGCACAGGCACAGACTGCGCCCGCCGTGGCGCTTCATCAGGATCGGGCACAGCAAGGTGCCCAGGGTCATGCCGATCATCTCGACCGACACCACCCAGCCCTGCTGGTCGAGTGACAGGCTCAGTTGCTCGGTGAGCAAGCCCATGAAAATGGGTTGCACACCGCAGACGATGAATGATGTACAGGCAATGAAAATCAAGGCGGCACGCAGCAGCTTGGAATCATTGGTCATGGGAGGACTCCGACACGGCATTTGTTTTTATTGTGGGCGTTGAACCGGCCCGAAAGCCCTGTAGCAGGGGGTTGGGCTGGTCACGAGGGCCATCCTGGGCCGAGATCGAAGGCTTTGAAAGTTAATTATCGGAATCGACTTCAGTGGGCTTTTTAATACAGCCCGCTGCCCTGCCTGCATCAAGAAATGCACTGCGGTCGATCCTGATAATTAATTTGTGAGGGAGCGGGATCCTCCCTACCGTATGGCGCTACCCAAGCCTCGGAAAAAAGGCCCCCTCATGAACGACCGTGAGTTCATCAATGCCATCGATGCCGATGGCCAGCCCCTGAACATCGCCGTACGCAACGGCCGCATCAGCCACATCGGCCCGCAACGCGCCAGCATCGCCGCCGATGAAACCATCGACCTCGAAGGGCTGCTGGTGCTGCCCGGCTTCGTCGACGGCCACATCCACCTGGACAAGAGCTTTGTCGGCGACCGCTGGCGCCCGCACCAGCCGGTCGCCAGCCTGCGCGAGCGGCTGGCCGTGGAAAAGCGCGAGCTCGCCAGCGCCCCACCGATCGTCGAGCGTGCCGACGCGCTGATCCGCCAGGCCGCCTCGTTCGGCACCCTGGCCATGCGCTGCCATGTCGACGTCGACGCCACCACCGGCCTGGCCAACCTGCGCGCCATCCTCGAAGCCCGGGACACCTGGAAAGACCTGATCGACATCGAGCTGGTGGCCTTCCCACAAGCCGGCGTGGTGAGCTGCCCCGGCACCGCCGAAGTGATGGAAGCTGCCGTGCGCGAGGGTGTGCAGGTGGTCGGCGGCATCGACCCGACCACCCTGGACGGCGACGCCGAAGCCCAGCTTGATATCGTTTTCGGCATTGCCGAGCGCCATGGCGTGAAGGTCGACATCCACCTGCATGAACCCGGCGACACCTGCATCGCCCAGCTCGAACGCATCGCCGCCCGCACCCAGGCACTGGGCATGCAAGGCCTGGTTGCGGTGAGCCACGCCTATGGCCTGGGCGATGTCAGCGACGCGGTAGTCGACCGCAGCGCAGCAGTGCTGGCCCGTGCCGGCGTGTCGATCATGACCAACGCTCCCGGCGAACACGCCTTCCCGCCCGTACTGCGCCTGCGTGCTGGTGGCGTGCGGGTGTTCACTGGCAACGACAACATCCAGGACGCCTGGTGGCCCTATGGCAACGGCGACATGCTGCAACGGGCGATGCTGGTCAGCTACCGCTCGGGCTTCAATACCGACGAGGAACTGCGGGTAGCGCTGGAGATGGCGACCGTAGCCAGCGCCGGGGTAATGGGCAAGCAGGATTACGGGTTGAGGGTGGGCAATGAAGCCAGCTTCGTGCTGTTCAAGGCACCAAATGCTGCTGCGGCGGTGGCAGCGGCCATTCATGAGCGGGTGATCGTGCGCCATGGCGCGTTCTGGGGCGGGCCTGCACAGTTGCAATTGAAGGCTGCGCAATTTGCTGCCGAATTGCGTCGCTAGAGCGCTCTCTGGGGCCGCTTTGCGGCCCATCGCCGGCAAGCGCGGCTCCCACACAGGATTTGCGCCAGCTGGACGTCCCGAGCACTTGCACGAACCCTGTGGGAGCCGCGCTTGCCGGCGATGGGCTGCGAAGCAGCCCCCTAGAGACACACCATGTGCCAATTCTCACGCCATCGATAGACTCATGGCCGCTAGCCTGATGGGTAAATCATCAGGAGGCAGAGAACATGGACCGTCCCCATTCAGATCAATTGAGACTTGGCCGGTTCTCAGAAACTAGTCGACTGTATCTGCTCACCAGCACGACGTTGGGCAGGGCGCATATCTTCAGTGAATTTCATTCGGCCCGTGTGCTGGTGAATCAATTCCGTCAGGCGCAAGAGGAAGGCGACGCCCGATCTCTGGCCTGGGTGGTGATGCCTGACCATTTCCACTGGCTGGTCGAGCTCGGGCCAATGAGCTTGAGGCAACTGATGCGGCGCGTGAAGTCGCGAAGCACCCTGATGATCAACCGGCACAGAGGACGAAGCGGGCAACTGTGGCAGAAAGGCTTTCATGACCGGGCGCTACGCCGTGAAGAAGATGTCCAGGCAGTGGCGCGGTACATCATCATGAACCCGAAGCGAGCAGGCTTGGTCGAGAGCGTCGGCGACTATCCACATTGGGATGCGATCTGGCTCTGATCATGCCGAGCAGGCTACTCCACACCCGTGGGAGCCGCGCTTGTCATGGCGACGAACCGCGGCAATGGGCTGCAAGGCAGCACCCCCTTATTCAGCTTCGGCGCGCAAGATGCCGATCAGAATCTCGGCCAGTTCCTTGACCATCGGGTCCGCCGTGGGCCGATGGAAGATCGCCGCCTCGAACACCCGAATCGGCTTGAACCCCTCCTCCGCCCCCAGCACCCGATGCCCTGGCGTCACCACCCGCGACGGCAACAGGCTGACACCCAAGCCATTGGCCACCGCCGCCTGGATACCCGCCAGGCTGGAACTGGTAAAGCCGATGCGCCAACTGCGCCCCATGGCCTCCACCGCGCTGATCATGTCATCGCGGTACAGGCCACGCGGCGGAAAGGTCACCAGCGGGATCGGGTCCTGGGCGAAGCTCGGATACTGCGCGCTGTCGATCCACTCGATACGCTCAGGCTGGCAGGCATTGGCCTCGCGGCTGTGGCGCCGCTGTTTGACCAGCACCAGGTCCAGCTCGCCACGGTCATAGGTGCTCATCAGGTCGCGGCTCAGGCCCCCGGTGATCTCCAGCTTGACGGTGGGGTTGAGCCGGTTGAACGCGGCCAGCGCCTGCATCGTCTTGCCCGCGACAAAATCGTCCGGCAGGCCGATGCGCACCGTGACCGAGACCCCGCCCGACATCGCTTCGCTCAGCTGGTTGCTGACCGCCAGCAGGTGCCGTGCATAGCGCAACAGCGTCTCGCCAGCGTCGGTCGGGTGCACCTCGCGGTTGCTGCGGTCGAGCAACTGGTGGCCGACCATCTCCTCCAGCCGGCGCACCTTCTGGCTGACCGTGGACTGGGTGGAGTGCAGGCGCGCGGCGGCGGTGGTGAAGCTGCCACAGTCGGCCACCATGACCACGGCGCGGAGCATGTCCAGGTCGTAGATGGCGCGGTTGGGTTTGGTGCTGTCGGTCATTGGCAGAGGTCGGCTTTCGAACGGGGCTGGGAGCATGATGCCTGAAGCTGAGCCACGCAGGAGCGCTTATTGCTGTCCGTTGTCACCGGGCAAGCCCAGTGAAGTAGACTTGGGCCTTTCTTTGCCCCTACGTGGAAGTCCTGATGAACAAACTGATCCTGCCTGTGGCCATTTTCGTAAGCGTGATCATCGCGGGGAAACTGGCTGAGCATTTTGGTCTTGAAGGCAGCTGGAAAATCGGTTTGCTGTGCGTAGTGGCGGCCTGCGTGCAGATCGCGGTCAACCGTATCCAGCGCTTGCAGCGGCAGAAAACTCAACGCTAAGGCTTTACGGGTAGGCGCTTACCGAATGTGCTTGAGCTTTTCGAGCATGGCGGCACTGCCCTTGAGGTAACCGGTGACCTCGCCATCTTCCCTTTTGAATTTGATGCCCATCACTTTGTTATCCAGCTTGACCAGTTCGACGGATGCGCGAATGACTTCATGGGGATGAGTGACTGTCGCGGGGGCTTTACCGTTCTGGGTGGAGACTTCGCTGACGGTTTGCTCGAACACATTGCGTTCAGCGTCATACGACCATGACGATTGCTGTACGATTTTTTGCATCGCGTTTTTGTCACTGACGATCAGAAAGTCGGTTGCTGAACCATCTGCCTTGAGCAGCAACAGCGCCAACGCCTGTGAGGTACCGTCATCGGCGTTGGAGTACCAGAGGCCGTACAAGTCACTTTTCTGGTATTTGGCAGTTGTGACCGCCGTTTCGCTGGGCGGTTTTCCTGAGCCGGTTGTGGAGCAGGCCGCGAGCACCAGCGGTGCCAGTAATGCGATGGCTACGGTGATGGACTTTCTCATTTTGTTCCTGATAGCAGCGTTGCGGTCTGGCTATGTGACTGTGGTGTCGACAGAGCAATATGTACGCGGATGAATCGCCACGGGCAATCCAGGGTTTCTACTGTCGCCTCAACGTGTAAAGACGCACTTGGGTATCCCCGACCTTGAGCGTGCTTACCTTGTTCCAATTACCCGGAATGGAGGCGAAATCATCGGGCGGCGCGCTGTTGCTGACCAACCACACGCGCGTTTGGCCCAAGGGTAGCATTTCAAGGCTGTCGAGATAGACCCTGTCGGCGTCGCTGTTGACCAACGTGCCAAACCCGTAATCGCCTGGCCGTCCGGAGGTACCATCGGCGCGTGGCGGTGTATAGAGCAGCGGCACCGAGCCGGTCTTGTTGTAGTAGACATAGCTGAAATACCAGAAAAGATCGCTGACCACGATACGGTCATTCGCCTGATAGTTTTCATTGACGTAGTTGACCAGCTTGTCGAACTGCTCATCATCGGTCTGGTAGTCATTATGCAAACCGACCAGCTCTACCGTCAGCACCGTCACCAACATGGCGACTGCGGCGTAACGAAAGTGACGCCTTAGCTGATCAATCGCAATTGCCAGTATCATCGGCAAGCCCAGGGCGGAAAACATCAGGTAGCGCTCGACCAGCAGCGGTACTTTCCAGGACACCACAAATACGACGATCAGCGGAAGAAACGCATAGATCGCCAGTAGAACATTAAATTTGTACGGGCTTCGATCACGCAGGCAGACAGCGCCCGTTACCAGCACCAGCGCCAGTGGCAATGCAAGGTAGAGCGGCCACCTCAGATTCTGGGCATCGCTAAGGGTCAGATACTGCCAGAGGGTCGATGGCAGTGAAGCCATGGTGATGGGCTCAATCCAGCCGATGTCGCCACCCGCCCTGAGTTGGTCAAGGTGCTGCAGCAAGTCAATCAGGCCGGGTATCCAGGGCGCATACAACATGGCGATGAAGCTGTTGGCGACCCACCATGCTGGCAGTGTGACGAGTCGGCGTTTTTCGCTGCGCACGACTGTCAGATAGGCCCAGTGAGACAGCGCGCAAAGCCCAGTGAAATAATGAGTGTAGAAACTTGCCGTCATTAACAGGACATAAATGACAAGGTAACGGTGCCGCTCAGGTTTTCTCACCCAATAGACCAGTGCAAGGGTTGCGCCCAGCAACCACAGCCCCATCAGCGAGTACATGCGTACTTCCTGGCTATAACGCACTGCAATGGGCAGCAAGGCCATTAACACGCCAGCCACGATTGCAGCGTGACGGGTTGCGACCTGATAGACCAGCCACATGCCCAGGCCCACAGTACCGATACCTGTCAACACGCTGAGGAACCTGATCGAAAACAGGCTATCCCCAAATGCGCCTATCCAGATGTGTAAAAGGAGAAAGTAAAGCGGTGGGTGTACATCATGGGCACTGTGGATCCAGATAAGCGAGGGCGAGTACTGGCTCATCAACAAGCTGGAACCCTCGTCGCACCATATGGCGGAGGCGGTTGAGCCATACAGCCGGACCAGCGTGGCGAGCAACAGGATTGGCAGCGGCCAGAGCTTTGCGGCCCATGGCGTGATTGTCTCGAATGGCTTCGCTTTGGCGGGAGTCAGGTTTTTCCCACTGATCTTGAATTCGTGAAACTTCATGCTTCCTCCAACCCAGCACAGCCCCTGAGAATGCATTCACGCGACATAAGGCTAGCAGTCATCGGGGCTACATGTTCAGGCTGGACCCAACGTCTCAGCTGCAGCCAGCGCACGGCTACGAAGGAGTTGAAAAGCCAGAATCATTACCGTCCTTGTCGCCTGTTGCGAAAAAACAGGCTGCCACTGTGGGAACTGGCTTGCTGAAGGCCAGCCCAGGCAGCGCAGACGTTGAGGGGAAAACAATGACTTCAGCCGACACCAGGTCGCTTGACCTGGGCTGCACGTCTTATCAGATGGCAATGATATGGACAGCCATCACGTTTTAGAGAGTTCGCCGATTTTTTCCAGCCGCGCCCGCACGATATTGCGACTGATGTTCAGCAAGCGCCCGGTCTGCAGCTGATTGCCGTGGCAGTACCGATACGCCGCCCTGAACACCGTCTCCTCGATATGCTCATACAAGTTCGGGACATTCTGCTCGAATAGCGCCAGCAAAGCGCTTTCCAATTCAGGCGGTGCCGCGCTCGCTGCCGGCAGGTAAGCCTGAGCAACAGGCGCCGCCACCTGTGGCCGGATATCGACCAAGTGCAGGTCCGCCGGTGCCACCACCTGATAGCGGCACACCAGCAACGCATGGTGAATGGCATTTTCCAGCTCGCGGATGTTGCCCGGCCAGCTATGTGCCAGCAACTTGCGCTCGGCATCCGGGCTCAGCGATGCCCGTTCGTAACCCAGCCGTCGGCAATGTTCTTCGATGAAGAATTCCGCCAGCGGCAGAATGTCTCCAGGCCGCTCACGCAAGGGCGGCAGGCGTATTGTTGCGACGTGCAACCGGTAGAACAAGTCCTCACGAAAATGCCCTGCCACCACCGCATCAGCCAGGTTGACGTTGGTTGCCGCCACCAGCCGCACGTTGATCGGTATCGGCGTACGTGAGCCCAGGCGCACCACCTCACGCTCCTGCAGCACTCGCAACAACTTCACCTGCATGTTCAACGGCAAGTCGCCGATTTCGTCGAGGAACAACGTGCCGCCATTGGCCGCCTCGAACCAGCCAGCCTTGTTACTGGTAGCGCCCGTAAAAGCACCTTTCTCATGGCCGAACAGCTCGCTCTCCACCAGGGTTTCGGCAAATGCGCCGCAGTTCACCGCCACGAATGGCTCACGCCCACGGCGGCTGAGGTGGTGGATATGGCGGGCGACAAGCTCCTTGCCGGTGCCGGTTTCGCCGATGATCAGGGTATTGGCCTCGCTGGGCGCCAGGCGCTCGATACGGCTGAGCAGCTCCTGGGAGCGCGGGTCCTTGAACACGAGCACAGTGGCGCGTACCGACTTGGTCAGCTCGCGGGCATTTGGGTGGGTGATCAGCGACATGGGGGCATTCCTGGCAGTTGACGCGCAGCCCCATAGTGCATGAAACAAATTAGATCAAAAAATTATTAATTAATATTTAGATATTCGAATTGGAAATATTCGATTTTTCAACAATCGACTGCTGCTACAGCAGCAATCCGCCAGCACTGCCCTGCCCGCCGATCAGCAGCCCTTGCTCTTCACGGCCCCTTGCTTATGGCTGGAGGCCCTGTAGATAAAGGGCTGTAGCCACTTCACAGCATGCTGGCATGCATTTCGCTCCTGGCCTGTAGAACCTTTGCCTGGAGCTGCACATGAACAATCCCTGGCGTCACGCCCTCGCCCTGCTGGGCGGCCTGTTCCTCAGCCTGGCTGCGCTGGCAGCCGAGCCACCGGCGGCGGTGCGCATCGCCATCGTCGCCTTCACCCAGGGCGGTGCGCCAGTGTTTGGCGGCATCCCTGGGCGGGTGATCGAAGAAGGCTGGCTGGAACAGCAACTGGCCGCTCGCGGCGTGAAACTGCAATGGACCGCCCTGCCCCATGCCGGCGCCGGGCCGCAGATCAACGAAGGCTTCAGCAACGACAGCCTGGACTTTGCCGTACGCGGCGACCTGCCCTCGGTCATCGCCGGTGCCGGCCAGGTACCGGGCAAGCTGGTGGTGCCGGGCGGCAGCGGCAACAACATCTACCTGGTGGTGCCGAGCAATTCCACGGCACGCAGCATCCAGGACCTCAAGGGCAAACGCCTGGCGCTGCACCGCGGCCGGCCATGGGAATTCGCCTTCAGCAATTTCCTGCAGAGCCAGGGCCTGCAACTGAGCGACTTCAAGATCGCCAACCTCAACCCGCAGGTCGGTGCCGCTGCGGTGTCTGCCGGTAAAGTGGATGCCGCCGTGCTGCTCAACGAAGCCTACGCCCTGGAAGACAAAGGCGTGGCGCGCATCCTCTGGTCGACCAAACAAGGTGCCAACGACTGGCGGCTGGTATCCGACCTGTGGGGCACCGACCGCTTCGTGCAGCAGCACGCCGACCTGACGCAATTGGTGGCCACAGCCTGGGTGCGAGCGGCCTGGTGGATCTCCCAGGAGCAGAACCGCGACGCCTACTACGCGCTGTCCTCGCGCGCCGGCGTCAGCGAAAGCGTGCTGCGCCGTGACGACCAGGACGACCCGGTGGCCTGGAAGGCGCGCTGGGCACCGAAAAGCGATGCCCAGCTCAAGGCCCACTACGACGCCCTTGGCCAGTACGCCCTGGCCAACCGGCTGATCCGCACGCCCTACGACATTACCAGCGACCTGGCCACGGGCTTTACCCGCCAGGCGTTGATCGACCTGCAACTGACCCATTACTGGCCATCCCTCGACGCCCAGATCAGCCAACAACCTTGAGAGACTTTCCCATGAAACTGCCTGCTTCGCTCGTCTTCGGTCTCAGCGCCCTGGCACTGTCAATCGGCGCCATGGCCGCCGAAACCTACGCCCCCAAACCAGACCCGCAACAGGGCGATGGCCGTGTGTCGGCCTTCTACACCTGGACCAAGGCAATCCCCGCCACGCCCGGCAAACTGCTGCGCAGCGAACCGCTGGAGCAGGCCATCAGCCTGCCAAATGCGGCCAGCGCGCAACGCATCCTATACACCTCGCTCGATGGTATCGACGGCAAGACCCCAATCGTGGTTTCCGGTGCGCTGTTCATCCCCAAAGGCAAGGCACCTGCGGGCGGCTGGCCGGTCGCCAGCTGGGGCCATGGCACCGTCGGCGTGGCGGATATCTGCGCGCCGTCCTGGGCTGGCCGCAGCTACCGCGACGTGCAATACCTCAATCGCTGGCTCGATGAAGGCTATGCCATTGTCGCCACTGACTACCAGGGCCTCGGTGTGCCGGGCGGCCACCCGCTGCTGAACAACCGCATGGCCGCCTACGGCATTCTCGATGCGGCCAAGGCCGTGGTCGCCGGCGTGCCGGGGCTGGCCGACAAGGTGTTGATCATTGGCCAGTCGCAAGGGGGTGCCGGGGCCTTTGCCGCCGGGGCCTATGCAGCGACTTACGCGCCCAAGCTGGGCGTCAAGGGCAGTATCGGCACGGGTGTGATCTACACCGTGGGCGCCAAGAACGTTGGTGAACAGGACCAGGACAAGGTCGACCCGGCCCTGGCCTATGGCTTCTACACCCTGCTGGCCGCGCAGCAGTATGACCCGAGCATCGACCCGCGCGACTTCTACACCGACAAGGCCCTGCCGCTGTTCGAGCAAGCGCGCACCAGCTGCCTGTCGGCATTGGTCAGCGACGTGGTCGGCACCGGCCTGACCCCGGCCAACGCCAAGAAAGACTACAAGGGCGACCAGCTCAAGCCATGGTTGGCGCAGGTGTCGTACCCGACCCTGAAGCTTGCCCAGCCGATCTTCATTGGCACCGGCGCCGAGGACAAGACCCCCGCTGCCGCCACCCAGGTCGCGCTGATGCAGGATGCCTGCAAAGCCGGCTCGGTGGTGCAGGGCCACCTGTACAAGGGCCTGGGCCATAGCGAAACGGTGAATGCGTCGCTGAAGGACTCCATCCCGTTCGCTCGCCAGGTCATCAGCGACCAGCCGGTCACCCCCAATTGCAGCCCAAGCGTCCAGTAAGGAGGCCAGCCCATGAGCATCGAATTCTTTACCCGCCTGCCCCTGCATGGCGAAACCCAGTTTCTCCCCGGCGACCCCCGCAACCGCGGCGACTGGCATGCGGGCGGGCTCAGCACCGGTGCGGTGTCGGGGTTTGCCGTGGGTGACCACTTCACCTATATCGACTACCTCGGCCAAATCGCCCGCGCCGCTGAAATAAACGGCTTTGGCGGCGCGCTGATGGTCAACGCCCCCACTGGCGAAGAACCGTGGACGGTGTGCTCGCTACTGGCCCGGGAAACCCGCACGCTGAAGTTCGTCACCGCGTTCCAACCCTATCACTACACCCCCTGGGTGGCCGTGCAGCAGGCCGCGACCTACCAGCGCGCCACCGGCAACCGCCTGGTGTGGAACATCATCAACGGCGGCTCGGATGCCATCCAGCGCCAGGTCGGCGACTTCGAAGACCATGACCAGCGCTACGCCCGCGCCACCGAGTTCATGGACGTGGTGCGCGGCTACTGGCACCACGAGCAGTTCCATTACCAAGGCACTTACTACCGCGCCGAAGGCGGTGGCCTGCGCGGCCCGCTGAAAAAGGCCGAGCTGCCGCTGATCTGCACGGCCGGCTCGTCGGTGGCAGCACGGGAGTTCGCCGCCAAGCACGCCGACTTCTACCTGATGCGCGCTGAACACCCGGACGAGATTGCCGCGCTGATCGCAGATATCCGCGCCCGCGCGCTGAAGTGGGGCCGCACCGATATTCGCTTCGGCCTGTCCATCGACGTGATCGCCCGCGAAACCGAAGACGCAGCGCTGGCCGAGGCCAAGCGGTTCTTCGACGAGGGGGTGGCCAAGGGCACGGTCAAGGCCCGCGCTGCTCACGCCGGCCTGCGCACGGCGCGCAAGCTGAGCTACGAGCATGACTACAACGACAAGGACGAACAACAGGCCTTCGACGACTTCTTCATCCACCCCAACGTATGGACCGGCTTCGGCTACATCGGCATCCCACCGGGCTGCGCGCTGGTGGGCAGCTATGCCAACGTGGTGGCGCGTATCCGCGAGTACCACGGCATCGGTGTCGATCTGTTCTTCCTCGCCGGCTACCCGCACCTGGAAGAAGCCTACCGCATCGGTGAGCACATCCTGCCGCACTTTCGTGAGCAGCGTGCAGCCCTTGCCCGCCCGCTAGCCGAACCCGTGCCACTGCACGCCAGCAACGGAGCCTGACGCCATGGCCTGGGACGGTTACCCACTGAGCCGGCGCAGCTTTCTCGGCCACGCCGGCGTACTGGCCGGCGGGCTGTTGGCCGGCTGCGGCCCCGCCGACAACCCGAACCCTGGCGTGGCCGACGAGCCACGCCATGGCGGGCGCCTGCGCCTGGGCATCATCGACGGCAGCCAGAGCGGCAACCTCGACGCCCACAAGCCTGTCGGCAGCGGCATCGTGCGTGGCTTTGCCCTGTACAGCAAGCTGTGGGAATGGGACGAGCAGATGCAGCCGCGCCTGGCCTTGGCCGAGTTCGCCGAGCCCAATGCCAACGCCAGCAGCTGGACCTTGCGCCTGAAGCCGGGGCTGGAGTTCCACCACGGCAAGACCATCGACGCCGACGATTTGATCTTCTCCATCCGCCGCCTCACCGACCCGCAGCTGGCCTCGCCCTATGCGGCGCTGCTGCACTGGGTGGACCGCGACAACCTGGTCAAGCTGGATGAGCGTACCGTGCGCCTGGGCTTTCGCGAGGGGCGCAGCTACCTGCCACTGCCGGAAACCTGGGTCAACTTCGGCGGCATCGTGCCGGTGGACTACCACCCGGTCACCAACCCGGTCGGCGCCGGGCCGTACAAACTGAAAAGCTTCACCCCAGGCCAGCGCTCGCTGTTCACCCGCTTCGACAATTACTACAAGCCTGGCAAACCGTATGCCGATGAATTGGAAATCATCGACTTCAAGGACCAGACCGGCCGCCTGGCGGCGCTGCGCGCCGGGCAGATCGACATGGCCAACGTCATGTCCACCGAACACCTGCAGGTCCTGCAAGCCGACCCACGGCTGCGCCTGCTGAAGTCGGTGAGCGGCAACTGGTTGTCGTTCGACATGAACACCGCCAAGGCGCCGTTCGACGACCCACGGGTGCGCGAGGCGTTCCGCCTGCTGGCCGACCGTGAGGAGCTGGTGCGCCGTGCGCTGAATGGCCAGGGCCGGGTGGCCAACGACCTGTATGCACCGTTCGACCCAACCTTCGACCACAGCATCGGCCCGCGCCCCCATGACCCGCAGCGCGCAGCGCAGTTGCTGCGCGAAGCCGGCCATGAACAGTTGCAGGTGGAGCTGGTGACCACCCCTGGACCGGGCCTGGCTTCGGCCCTGGTGCTGGCCGAACAGGCCCGGCGCATCGGCGTGACACTCAACGTGCGCCAGGTCGACCTGGCCACCTTCCAGGGACCGCAGCGCGATGACTGGACCTTGAGTACCGGCGGCAGCATCGGTGCGCCGTTCCTGGCCAGCGCCATCCACACCGATGCGCCGTTCGCGGTGGCCAACAAGACCCACTTTCACGACCGCGAATTCAGCGAGGCCTTCCTTGCCGCCATGGCCCAACCGGACCTGGAGCAACGCAAGGCACTGGTGCACCGGGCACAACGCATTCAGTACGAACGCGGCGGCATGCTGATCTGGGGCTTTGCCGACCTGCTCGACAGCGTCAGCACCCGCGTGGGTGGCGCGCAGGCAGAGCAGTCGCTGTTCAGTACCTGGCGGTTCGAGAGCCTATGGCTGAAAACCTGAGCTCCAGCGTGCCCCCTCCCCCTGTGGGAGCGGGTTTGCCCGCCCTCACAGAGACCGTGTAGCACATCACGGCAATCCATAACCGCAGGCGCGGCTGCGCCCTCGTTTCTCCCACATTCCTACTATTGAACGAGGCCCAGCCAATGCCCCGCGTTACCTTGCTGCACCCAAGATTCCAGCCCAGCGCCCTGGCGCTGGCCGTCCTGGCCGCCAGCTCGCCGCTGGCCCACGCCGAAGACACTCAGCTGCAAACCGTCACCGTGCAGGCCGAGCAGCGCGACGACGACGCCCTGCCCACCCGTCCGCCTGCCTCGATCTACGGCGGCCTGGAAGCCAAAGTGCTCGACACCCCGCGCTCGGTCACCCAGATCAATGCCGAACAACTGGCCAACGACCCGATCCGTAGCTCCGACGACCTGGTCAAGTACGCCCCCGGCATCACGCGCGGCGGTGGTCAGAACGCCGGCATCGCCCCGCAGATGCGCGGGCAGAACACCGAGGTATTCCAGGATGGCCAGCGCGCCTACGGCGTTCGCCACCCTGCCAACTTCAACGCCTACGAGGGCGCCGACATCGTCGCCGGGCCGTCGTCGGTGACCTACGGCTCGGTCAGCGGCAGCGGCGGCTACGTCAACTACCTGAGCAAGAAGCCCGACTTCAACCGTTACCGCACCAAGCTCAGCGGTGAGATCGGCAGCTGGATCCCCGACGGCGAGTCACGCGATGCCAGCAAGTTCAGCATCGACAACACCGGCCCGCTGGCCGAAGACCTGGCCTACCGGGTAAGCATCACCCGCCAGCGCCAGGATGACTTCTACGACAACGTCGAGAACAACTTCGACGCCTTCTACGGTGCGCTGGCCTGGCGCAATGACAACCTGCGGGTGGACTGGAACGCCGCCTACGACGACTACTACGACTACAACATCACCCACGGCTGGAACCGAGCCACCCAGGACCTGGTCGACCACGGCAAGTACTACGCCGGCCGCGCCACGCCGATCATTCAGAACGGCACCACATTATGGTCACCCGTGCTGTCGTCCGGCGCTGCAGACGCTCAGGTGCTTGGCTGGGTGCAGCGACAGCGCAACGCCCAAGGCCAGTATCAGGTGGTCGACGGCAGCTTCCGCGGCGCGTCACCCAACACCCAGGCCAACCCCGGCTCCCTGCGAGGCTGGGTCTACGACCCGTCGCTTGCCGGTAATGGCCTGACTTCGCTGTCATCGCAGACCGGCCAGCGTGCGCAGGATGAAAACCGCTCGCGGCGCTTCACCACGCAATTGCGTGTCGAAGGTGACCTGACCTCTTCGATCACCCTGGCCAACAGTACGTTCTTCCAACACTCCACTGACACCACCGACGCCGTGGGCGCGTTCCAGGTGCAGGGCAAGGACGACATCTTCGACAACCGCTTCGAGTTCCGCGCCCGCGGCCAATGGCAGCTGGGCGACCTGACCCTGATCGACGACAGCAACAGCGGGCTGATCTACCGCCGCGAGCGCAACGAGTCGATCGCCGCCAACAACAGCTTCGGCAGCACCATCAACGCCTACGACCTGACCCTCGACCCGACCTTGAAGAACCCCGGCGACCTGCTCGGCCTGAGCGGCCGCAACCCCGCCGGTGGCAACGCTGCATGGATCGGCCAACCTGGCGTGCCGCAGTTCTCCAGCTACTACGGCTGGCTCAACCTGCCCGCCATGTACCCGGCCGGGCACGGCCTGTATGCCGAATCGGTGGCGCCGTACACCGCCGACAGCACCTGGGCCACCAAGACCTTGTTCAGCCAGCACAACCTGCGCCTGGGCGAGCGCCTGGGCCTGAACGTTGGCGCCAGCCGCAGCTGGATCGACGCGCGCATCGAAAACCCCTTCGTGCTGCCCGGCGGCAACCCGCGCAAGGACTCGAACAACTACCGGTTGTTCTCGGTGCAAGTCAGCCCCTACTTCAAACCCACGCAAAACAGCACCCTGTATTACACCTTCGACCGCTCGCTGGCGGTGAACACCGGCTTCTTCACCAACGGCCTGGGCTGGGGCAGTGGCAGCGGGGCCAACCTGCTCAACCCGCTGGCCTTCGAAAGCCTGAGCGTGCTGCATGAGGCAGGTTTGAAGGTAGAGGCGGTACCCGACCAGCTGTTCCTGACCCTGGCGGCCTACCGGCAGGCCCGCGACCAGTCGCCAGACAGCAACAACAACATTGCCCGGCTGATCGTCAAAGGCTGGGAAGCGACCCTGCGCTACCAGGACCAGCACCTGCGCGGCGGCCTCAACCTCAGCCGCATCAGCGCCTACAACGAGTTCACCAGCCAGGCCGGGTTCGCCTCGGCCGGGTTCATCCCCGACAACGGCACCGTATTCGGCGACAACAACAGCCTCAACCAGCGCCCGTCCGGCAAGTTCGATGCCGTGCAGATTCCTGAATACAACGCCGGTGGCTATATCGACTACCGCTTCGATTCCGGGTTTGGCGCCGAGCTTTCCGGCTGGTGGACCAGCAGCTGGTACCTGAACCTGAGCAAGACGGTGAAAGTGCCGGACGAATACAACCTCGACCTTGCCGTGTACTACCGCCAGCCGCAGTGGGGTGTGACGGTGCGCATGCTCAACGTCACCGACGAGCTGAATTTCGTCAGTGGCCTGGCCGGTTCGACCAACACGTTCCTGCAACCGATGCCGGGCCGCACGCTGCTGGCCCAGGTCGATTACCAGTTCTGATCACCCTCAACCTGAAAGGCCCCCGCCATGTCCATTGAATTCGTCGGCATGATCTTCCCCCGCCAGTGGTCCGAGACCCGTGGCATCCGAACAGCGGACTTCGACTTGCCGTTCATCCGTCACCACGCCCGTGCCCATGAGCATGCCGGGTTCGACCGGGTGCTGATCGCCAGCGGCCCTGGCAGCGCCGACAGCCTGCAGATTGCCGCCTATGCTGCCGCGCACACCGAACGCCTTGGTTTCATGATCGCCCACCGCCCGGCCCTGACCGCGCCCACGGTGGCTGCACGGGCATTCGCCACCCTCGACCACACCACCGGCGGCGGGCGCATCCGCCTGCATGCGATCACCGGCATTACCGCCGAGCCGCAAGAGGGGGACACGCTGCTGGACAAGACCGAGCGCTACCGGCGTGCTGACGAATACCTTGAGATTGTCCGTCGTACCTGGACGGCCGAGGAGCCGTTCGACTTCGAGGGCCGCTACTTCAACATCAAGGGCGCTTTCTCACCGGTGAAACCTTTGCAGCAGCCACATATCCCGATCTCCTTCGGTGGCTCGTCCGACATCGCCTACCAGATCGCGGTCAAGCATGCCGACCTGTATGCCTTGTGGGGTGAGCCGCTGAGCGGCGTCGCCGAACAGATCGGCAAGCTCAAGGCTGCCGCGAACGCCGCAGGCGTGACGGCGCCAAGGGTGAGCTTGTCGGTGCGGCTGATCCTGGGGGCCACCGAGGAGCTGGCCTGGCAACGCGCCGAACAGATCCTCGCACAGATCAAGGCCAACCCGCAGTTCGCGGCAGGCAGCCCCTGGCAGAAGCGCATCAAGGGCACCGGTTCCGAACGCCTGCTCGCCGCCGCCGCCCGCGGCGACCGGCACGATCGGGCGTTGTGGATGCCGACGGCGACTGCGGTGGGTGCCTATGGCGATACCACCGCGCTGGTGGGCACGCCGGAGACTGTAGCCCAGGCGTTGCTCGATTATGTCGACCTTGGGGTGAGTACCTTTCTCAACCGAGGTTATGACCCGTTGTATGACACGGTGGACTACGGCCGCTGGGTGATCCCGGCGGTACGCGAGGAAGTGCGCCGGCGCCAGGCACGGTTTGTGGGGTAATTGCGCTGCATGTGCAAGGCTTCACCCGTGTTCGCGGGTGAAGCCGCTGCCATCCCCACCCAGGCTCGGCGAATGCGCCAGCAATTCTTGCGTGTAGGCATCAGCCGGCCGATCCAGTACCTGCTCGGCACTGCCCTGCTCCACCACTCGCCCCTGACGCAGCACCAGTACCCGATCGGCAATCGCCCGCACCACCCCAAGGTCATGGGTGACGAACAACAAAGTCAGCCCCTCCCCCTGCAAACGCTGCAGCAAGGCCAGAATCGACGCCTGCACCGACACATCCAGCGCGGAAGTGATCTCGTCACACACCAGCAACTTCGGCTCGCAGATCAGCGCCCGGGCAATCGCCACCCGCTGGCGTTCCCCACCCGACAAGCTATGCGGGAACAAGTCGGCCACGCGTGCCGGCAGCGACACCCGCTCCAGCACCGCCTCGACCCGACGGCGCGCGTCACTACCCCGTACCCCGAAAAAGTGCGCCAACGGCGCGCTGAGGGTTTGCGCGATCGTCTGCCTGGGGTTCAAGGCCCGATAAGGGTTCTGAAATACATACTGGATCTGGTGACGCAACCGGGCATCACGTTGGCGCGCCGCAAATGCCAGAGGCTCGCCGGCGTAACGCATATGCCCCTGAACGTTCTCGCCCAGCCCGGCAATGGCCCTGGCCAGGCTGGTCTTGCCCGAGCCCGACTCACCCACCAGTGCCAGGCACTCCCCTTGCCCCACAGACAATGAGACATCGAACAGCACCTGGCGATCGTAAGCGACATCCAGCCCGCGAACCTCCAGCAACACCGCTTCGCTCGGTACCGATAGCGCCTCGACAGCCTCCAGCCCAAGGCGCCGCGGTTCCTGGTGCGGCAACAGGCAGGCGACCTGGTGCTTGCCACCCAGCGTCAGCAACGGCGGCTCGATCACCGAACACTCGGCACGACGCCTGTCGCAGCGTGGCGCAAACGCACAGCCATGCGGGCGCTGCCCGGGTGCTGGCGCATGCCCGGCAATGGCCTGCAACGGCTGGCGACGAACAACGTCAGGGATGGCCGCGAGCAAGGCACGGGTGTAAGGGTGCGCGGGGATGCCAAACAGCGCCTCGCGCCCGGCCATCTCCACCAGCCGCCCGGCGTACATCACCATGACCCGGTCGACCAGCTCACGCACCACCGCCAGGTCGTGGGTGACGTACAACGCCGCCACACCGTGTTCGCGGCACAGCCGCTTGAGGGTCTGCAACACATGGGCCTGGGTGGTAACGTCCAGTGCGGTGGTGGGTTCGTCGAGCACGATCAGCCTGGGCCGCAAGACAAACGCCAGCGCCAGCATTATCCGCTGTTGCTGCCCACCCGACAGTTGGTGCGGGAAACAGCGCAGGAAGGCATCGTCAGCGGGCAGGCCCACCTCCACCAGGGTTTCGCCGATGCGCTGGCGCACCGCCTGACGCGACAACCTGGGCTGGTGCGCCAACAGGGTTTCACGCAGCAAGGTCCCCAGGCGCAACGCCGGGTTCAGCGCTGTGGCCGGGTCCTGGGCCACGTAGCCGACCAGCCCGCCGCGGGCCAGGCGCAAGGCCTCGCCTTGCAGTTCCAGCAGCGATTGCCCGGCTACCCTCACTTGCCCGCCGACAATTCGCGCGCCCTGTCGGGCATGGCGCAGCAAGGCCGTCGCCAAGGTGGTCTTGCCCGAACCGGACTCGCCCACCAGGCCCACGATTTCCCCCGCCGCCAGGCTGAAGGAAACCTCGGCCAGCACCTCCACCTGGCCGGCCAGTTCTACCCGCAGGTTACTGACCCGCAATACCTCGCCCGCACTATTCAGCGGCATGTTCATGGCTGTTTCTCCGCAACCCGTGCACTGGCCCGGCCAATGCCTTCGGCCAGGATGTTGGTGCCATAGGCAAACACCCCGATCAGCACCGCCGGTGCCAGCACGGCCCAGGGCTGCACCAGCAGGCCGGCCTGGTTTTCGTTGATCATCAGGCCCCAGTCGGCAGCCGGCGGCGCCACGCCGTAACCGAGGAAGCTCAGGCCCGAAAGCATGCCCACCGCCCAGGTCAGCATGTTGCCGAAGTGCACCAGCAGCGGCGTGAGGATGTTTGGCAGGATTTCCTGGAAGAGGATGCGCCAACGCGGGTAGCCCATCATCTGCGCGGCCTCGACAAACTCCTGCCCGGCCACGGCCACCGCGCTGCCACGGGCCAGGCGAACGACCCCAGGCGTGAAGGCAATGGCTACGGTCAGCACGATCAGCCACGGCGCACGGCCGAGCATGGACACGATGAGCAGCACCAGGATCAGGTCCGGAAACGCCAGCGACACATCGGCCGCCCAGCTGATCGCCTGGTCCAGGCGCCTGCGCGAAAACCCGGCCAACAGGCCCAGGCTGCTGCCGACCAGCAATGCCAGGGTGGCCGCAGCCACCGACATCCACAGCACCGACAGGCCACCACTGAGCAACCGCGACAGCAGGTCATGGCCAAGAAAATCGTGCCCAAGCGGCGCCCCAGCGGCCGGCGCGCCATACACCGGCCCGACCATGGCCGTGGGCGCATGCGGCGCCAGCCAGGGGCCGATCGCTGCCAGCAGCGTTATCAGCAAGGTGATCACGGCGCCGCGGCGTACCTGCGCGTCGGCCAGCCAACGGCAATCAGTCATGGGTCGCCTCCTGGGCAGGGGTGCTGCGTGCACGGCGCCACCACGGGCGGATGCCACGCCGTACCCGGCGGATCATCCGCACCCGGCGCGCGGTGCGCAGCTTGGGAGTGAGCAATACCGTCAACAGGTCGGCGAGCAAATTGATCAGCACTACCGCCAGGGTGATGACCAGCACCACGCCCTGGATCATCGGCAGGTCACGCATCTGGATTGCCGCGTTGAGCGTGGTGCCGATGCCCGGGAAACTGAAGATCACTTCGGCCAGCAACGCACCACCGACCAGCGTACGCAAGGTCAGCGCCACCCCCTGGATCGCCGGTGTCAGGGCGTTGGGCAACGTGTGTCGCCAGACGATGCGCCGCTCGGGAATGCCGCGCAGGCGTGCGGCGATCACATAGTCGGATTCCAGCGCCTCGATCATCGAGGCCCGCACCATCCGCGTCAGGTACGGCAGGGCCGTCAGGCTCAGGGCCAGCACCGGCAGCACCAGCGACGGCCACTGTCGCCACAACGGCAGTTGCGGGTCGAGGATCGACACCGCCGGCAACCAGCCCATGCCCGGCATGGAGAACAACAGCACCAGGCCGATAGCCAACAGAAAACCCGGTGTGGCCTTGAGCAGGATCAACGCTGAAAGGCCCCAGCGGTCCACCCGGCTGTCGCGCCGCAATGCCAGGCTCACGCCCAGCAGCAAGGCCACCGGCACCACCAGCGCCAGCACCCCGGCCAGCAGCGCCAGGGTGTGGCCCAAGCGGGCAAACAACAGCTGCGCCACCGGCACCTGGGAGTCCAGCGAAATGCCGAGGTCACCGCGTAGCGCCGCGCCCAGCCAGCGCAGGTACTGCAACAGGATCGGCTGGTCGAGCCCCAGTTGCCGTTGCAGCGTGAGGATGCTTTGCAGCGGCGCATCCGGGCCAAGAATGACCCGCGCCGGGTCCGAGGGCAGTGCCTGGGTGGCAATGAACACCACCAGGCTGATCACCCAGGCGGTCAGCAGCCCGTAACCGAGGCGGCCGATGAACCAGGCCAGCCAGGCCGGCGTGCGGGGTGTTTGTCGTGTATCAGGCATTGGGGTTCAACCAGAGTTCGTCGAAGCGCCAGGAGGCGAAGGTGGTCTGTTCCGGGGTGAGCCCGCCGACCTTGGCCGACGCGGCATCGAGCACGTCGCAAAAGCCCCAGACCAGCAAGCCGCCACGTTCGTGCTGGATGGCCTGGGCTTCGTGCACCAGGGCCTTGCGCAGGGCAAGGTCGGGCTGCGCCAAGGCCTGCTGGAACAGTTCGGTAAAGCGTGGGTCGTGGAAGTTGCTGCGGTTGTAGATGGCCTGCGGCGCATCGTTGTGCAGTGCTGAAGCAAGAAAGCCGCGCGCCGGGGTCGAGCTCGGCGACAACTGCCATTGCTCACGCTGCGGCCCGTTGAAGACTGCCCCGTCTACCTGATTGACCTTCACCTGCACCCCGGCCTTCAAAGCCTGCTGGGCAAACACCAGCGCGGCGTTGACGCCAGGCCCTGGTGTGGTGGTCAGCTCCACGCGCAAATCGTCCTGCCCCGCCTGACGCAACAGCGAACGGGCCTGGTCCAGGTCGTAGGGGCGCTGGGCAATGGCGTGGTTGTAGGTGGGGTCGTGGGGCGAATACAGGTCGTTGGCCACCCGGCCAAAACCATTCAAACCACGCGCCACCAGCTCCTGGCGGTCGGCCAGCAGGCGAAACGCCTGGCGCACGCGCACATCCTGGAACGGCGCCTTGGCCAGGTTCAGGTTGAAACCGGTAAACGAGGTGGTTGGCGAGGCATACAAGCGCAGCCGTGGGTCGGCCTTGAGCAACGCACTGTGCTCGGCCTGCACACCGCTCGCCACATCGATCTGCCCGGCGCGCAAGGCTGCGGCGCGCGACACCTGGTCCTTGAATTCGATGATTTCCAGCTCGTCCGCATAGGGGCGGTCGGGCTTGTAGTAGTGCTCGAAACGGGTGTAGAGCGAGCGCTGGCCTGGTATGAAGCTTTTCAGCCGGTACGGCCCCGCGCCCACCGGGTTGGTCACCGGATGGTAGTCGGTGGGCACGATGCCGCCGAAGCTGATCAGCGTTTCGTCCAGCGGGTAGAAGCTCTGCCCCTGCTTGAAGCGGATCTCTATCGTGCGTTCGTCCAGCTTGCGCAGGGCCTGGCGGTCGATAGCGCCGACCAGCCCGGCGAATGGCGAGGCCAGTTGCGGGTCGGTCAGGCGCAGGATCGAGAACAACATGTCGTCGGCGGTGATGCTTTTGCCGTGGTGGAACTCCAGCCCCGGCTTGAGGCGGATGGTCCAGGCACTGGCATCGGCATTCGGCTCGGCGAACTCGGCCAGCGCCAGGCGCGTGCTGACATCGGCGTTCCATTCCCAGAACTTGGCGTACAGTGCCCAGCCACGGATGATGCCGCCGCCCACCGGCTTGTGGGCATCGAGGTTACCGGCCTGGTCGCCGTCGATAATGCCCACCCGCAAGCGCCCGCCACGCACCGGCGTACCCGGCAGCAGCGCCGTGGCGGCTGCCGGCGCGCCGCTGTCGCAGCCACTGAGCAGGCCGCCACCGAGCAGCAGGCCGCCACCGACGGCCAGGCTATTGCCGAGAAACACCCGGCGCGAAAACAGCTCGCTCATCACCCTCTCCTTACGCCGGTTGCGCCACGCCGGGTTTGCTGGCAGCACCCAGGCGCGGTACGTCGAAGCCATGGTCCAGGTCCAGCAACGGGAACAACAGGTCGGCCACCCGATGGGCCTCGTCGATCAGCGGAAAGCCCGAGAGGATGAAGGCCGATGTGCCTTGGGCTTCGTATTCGCGGATGCGCTCGGCCACCTGCTCGGCACTGCCGACCAGGTAGGTGCCGGCCGCCGGGCCAAGTATGTTGAAACCGAACAGGCTGGGGCCCAGCCAGACGTTGGGGTAGATTTCCAGCTCACGGGCCGTGGGCAGGCGCCCGGCGCGGATGCTGTCGAGGTTGCGCTGGATGCGCGGGTCGTCGCTGACGTAACTGTCGATGGTTTGCCCGGGCGGCAACTGGCGTTCGATGGCGGCCCTTGCAGTGGCCAGCGAGGTGCGCTGCAGCAAGCGCTCGGCATGGGCCCAGGCTTCCTCCTCGGTCTCGCGCACGATCACCTGCAGGCGGGTGCCGTAGGTCAGCTCGCGGCCGATCTTGGCGGCTTCGGCCGCCACACGGCGGAATTTGTCACCGAGCTTTTGCGGGGTATCGGCGAAACTCAGGTAGACATCCAGCAGCTGCACGGAATGGGCAACGCCCGGTGCCGAAGTGCCAGCGCCCCACAGCGGGATGCCAGGCTTCTGCTTCGGTGGGTGCCAGCCGCCCAGCGGGTGGGAAGCGGCCGCCGGCGAACGTGGTGAAAGCTTGACGTAGCGGCCGTCGTAGCCGGCGGTGTCGCCCGCATAGAAGCGTTGGAAGGCACGCCAGTATTCCAGGCTGAAATCGTAGCGTTCATCGTGCGGGTAATGCACGCCCAAGGTGGCCAGGCCAGCGTCGTTGCCGTTGACCACGTTGAACAGCAGGCGGCCGTTGGAGAACTGGTCGAAGGTGAGCGCCCATTTGGCCAACACGGCTGGTGACAGCTCGCCCGGGTGTTGGGCTACCAGGAAGCGCAGGCGCTTGGTCGCGTCGATCAGCGCTGCCGACACGGCCAGGCTTTCATTGGGGCTGGAACCGAGCAGCGAGCCGTAGAAGCCCAGGCGGTCAGCGGCGATGGCCAGTTGCTTGAGGTGCTCGAAGTCGGTGTGCCAGCGGCCTTCAGGCTCCCAGGGGTGCGGGCCGTCCGGCGTGGTGAGGTACCAGAGTATTTTTACTGCCATGGGGGTGAGTCCTTTTCTGCAAGGGGGGCGCCCAGCGCCCCTGCGTTCACATCAGCTACGCCGATCGATACCCGGCACCAGGCCCAGCTCGGTTGCCCGCTCATACAACCCGCTCATTTTCCACTGCTGGGTCAGCACCCCCGGTCCATATGGCCGCGACCCACCCAAGGCATCGGCCAACAGTTGAATCTGCGCGCCCTCCTCCAGCAACAGGATGAACTCCGCCGTGGCACGCAGCCCCTGCTTGCCCCACACCGTGGCGCCGCCATTGGCTTCCAGGATTGCCAGGTTGAACGGGTTTTCGGCGATCTTGTCGAGGATGAAGTCCACCTCGGCCTGGCGCCGGTCGATGTACACCGGCAGCTCGCGGGCCAGCTGGTAGCGCTGCACCGGCACATAGTGGAACGGCAAGGTACGGTGGGTTTGCGCCCAGGCCCCCAGGTACGGGCTGTGCACGTGTGACACGGTGGTGATGTCGGCGTGGGTCTGGAACAGCTTGGTGTAGCGGCCCAGGCCACCTTTGCCCTTGCCGACGATGACGTTGCCGGAAAAGTCGGTCACCGTGGCCTGCAGCGGCTTGCGGTGGTTCCACGGGCCGCCGTAGTTGACCGCTACCAGCAGGTCTTCGCCGGGCACGCGTTCGATAAAACCGACCGTGCCATTGGCCGTGATGGTGTTGGTTTCGCGGAATACGCTGAAGGCCGCTTCGGCTTCAGCCACCACCTGGTCGATGAAGGCTTGCAGTTCGGCAGTGACGGGGCGTTCGTTGATCAGTACGGTCATGTTCAATCTCCAGTCGGGTCAGGCGCGGCGCTGGGCCAGCAGTTCATGGGCAGCTTGCAGGGGCCGCGGGTCGACCCAGTCGGCGATGGCGAAGTCGGCCTCGAGGAAGCCGTGCAGGTACAGGAAGTCCTTTTGCGTGCCAAGGAAGGCCAGGCGTTGCTCGGACAGATCAGGCGCCAGGGTGGTGTGGAAGTCACCCCGGTAGGCCTGCGCCACGCCTTGGCTGCCGGCGCGGGTTTCTTCTTCGAGGATGCGGTTGAGCGCGTCGCGGTTGTTGGCTGCCCAATCTGCGGCACGCAAGGTCTGGGCGAGGAAGCGCACCACCAGATCGAAGTGCTCGTCGAGCAGGCGCTGGTGCACGGTGATCGGTCGCGGCGTGCCGTTGTTGATGCGGTGGCGCGGGTCAGCCAGCAGGTCGAGGTCGACGCCGACCACCAGGCCCAGCCGACGTGCCGCATCTGCCGCTGCCGCGCCCTTCACGTACACCGCATCGACTTCACCACGTGCCAGGTACTCCAGCCCCGACCACAGCCGTTGCAGGCCCAGCTGCGGGGTTGCAGCGTTGGCCTGGTCGAGCAGGGCCACTTCCACCAACTGCACATCACCCAGCTGCAGGCCAGCCGACGCCAGGGCGCCTTTGTAGCCGTGCAGGCTCATGGCCCGGGCGATGCTGCCGGGGCGGCTGTCGCCCCAGGCCGGCAGGGCCAGGCGCTTGCCACGCAGGTCGGCGGCGCTGCGGATGCCGGAGTCCGGGCGGACCAGAATGGTTTGCCATTCTTCGATCCAGGTCAGGCCGATCAGCCGGCTGGGCGAGCCGACAGCGCGCGCGGCCAACGCCGGTACGTTGCCGCCTTCGCGGAACAGCCCGGGCAGCTGGTGATCGTAGTGGTGGTGGCCCAGCTGGCGAGCCTCCTGCAAGGTCGAGACCGGCAGACCGTCGGCGGCGAATTCCTGCTCCAGCCAGCCCAGCTTGTAGGCGATACCTGAGGCGGTGGGCACGGGGCAGCGGGTGAACCAGATACGCTCCAGGGCGGACGGGTCGTCTGCCAGGCGTTTTGCGGTGGGGGTTACGAGGGACATGGGGTGGCTCCTTGGGCGTCGTGGAAGCACCATTGCAGTGAGCGTG
Source organism: Pseudomonas sp. NPDC089428 (assembly GCF_044749325.1). Taxonomy (NCBI): domain Bacteria; kingdom Pseudomonadati; phylum Pseudomonadota; class Gammaproteobacteria; order Pseudomonadales; family Pseudomonadaceae; genus Pseudomonas; species Pseudomonas sp. NPDC089428. Next base: position 409,326 of record NZ_JBIVHT010000001.1, on the reverse strand, counting down.
CCAACCGCTGGAGGCCTTGATTTACGTGGGGTCTGCCGTTTCTCATGGGCGCCGTTTGCTGGGCTGGGAGCAAGATTGCGGGAGGGGTGCTGCCAGATCAGCAAAGGCGCTGTTGCTGGAGCAGCAAGATGCCGTGGAAGCCTTGAAGGATGGGGCCTGAAGAGGGGGTGGCAAAGATATTGCTCAAGGGCTTGGGACCGCGGTGTGGCCATTCGCGGGTGAACCCGCTCCCACAGGGAACCGCGCAAAGCTCAGGCATCGCGGTTCCTTGGGGGAGCGGGTTTACCCGCGAAGCAGGCGCACTGGCCCCTTCAGACAAACCGAGATTCCTCAATGAGCGCCATAGAACCCTCCCCCGCCCGCCGCCTGACTAGCGAAACCGAGGCCATCGAAGTCGCCCGCGAGGTTGCCGCGCAAATCGCCGAACTGGCCGCCGACCCGCGCAACAACGGCCAACTTCCCCGCCGCCAGGCCGAGCTGCTGTCCAGCAGCGGCCTGACCGCCATCGCGGTGCCCAGCCAGCTCGGCGGCCTCGGTGCCTCGGTGCAGACCGTGGTCGAAACCGTGCGCCTGGTGTCCACCGCCGATGGCGGCGTCGGCCAGTTGCTGCAGATTCACAACGTGATGCTGCGCGGTATCTTTACCGGCTACCCGGATGAAGTACGCGACCGGCTGATCGCCGATGTACTGGCCGGCAAGCGCTTCGGCAATGCCCTGGCCGAAGTCGGCGGCAAGAACAAGTTCGCCCTGAAGACCCGCGTCGAACGCAACGCCGATGGCCAGTGGGTGCTCAACGGCAGCAAGTTCTACTCCACAGGCTCATACCTGGCCGAGTGGATCTCGCTCACCGCCGCCAGCGAAGACGGCGGTGTTGGCGTGTTGCTGCACCGTGACACCCCCGGGCTGACCCTGGTCGATGACTGGCAAGCCTTCGGCCAGCAGAACTCGGTGAGCGGTACGGTGAATTTCGACAATATCGTGCTCGACGAGCGCTACCTGACCCGCCGCAGCGGGCCGATGAAGCGCACCGGCCTGACCTTCCCGCAGATCCTTCACGCGGCCATCGACACCGGCATCGCCGCTGGCGCCTTGCAGGCAGCCGTGGAGTACCTGCGCGAGCATGCCCGCGCCTGGGTGGAGAGCGGCGTCGAGCGCGCCAGTGACGAGCCCCATGTGATCCGCCAGGTTGGTGAATATGCCGTGGCCCTGCGCGGTGCCGAGTCGGTGCTGCGCGAGGCCGCGCGGGTGTTTGACGATCACGAGCGCGACCCGGAAAACAAAGCCTTGCAGGATGAGCTGATTCTTTCGGTGGCCACCGCCCGTGCGCATTCCGATGCGGCGTCACTGAAGATTTCCAGCGACCTGTTCTCGCTGCTGGGCGCGAGCGCGTCGCTGAGCAAGTGGAACCTCGATCGCTTCTGGCGCAATGCGCGGGTACACACCACCCACGACCCGATCCGTTGGCGGCTGCACAACGTCGGCAACTACTACCTGAACGGGGCGGACCCTGGGGAGTACACGGCAGTGCTCAATGCCAAGGAAAACCAGGGCGCTACCCGCCGTTGAAACCAGGTTTGGGCGGGGGGGGCCTTGCGCCCCTGTCGCGACACAAGGCCGCTCCTGCAGGGGGGCGGCGTCGCATTCTGATCGAGCATTTACATGAACCACCCTCTACTTCGGGCCTTGGCCATTTATCGCGAAATGCCTTGGCGCTTCGCCCTGGTCACAGCCTTGTACATGGCCGGCAATCTCGGCCTGGCCTGGCAACAGTGGCTGATCGGCCACGCGGTCGACGATGTCAGCGCCGGTCGCGCCGTGGTGCGCCTGGCTGATGGCAGCCTGGACGCCAGCATCGCCTGGCACTGGTTGTGGCTGCTGCTGGCCATCGCCTTGGGACGCGGCCTGCTGCAATACGCCGCCGCCGTGCTGTCGCTGGTGCTCAGCCAGGCCCTGCTCACGCGCCTGCGTGAACGCATCCTCATCCAGGTACAGCGCCTGCACCTTGGCTACCACTGGCGCCACGGCATGGGTGAACTGGTCACCCGCACCACCCGCGATGCCGACAAGGTGCGCGATGCATTGATCACCTTCTGGCGGCAGATCATCGAAACACCGCTGGTGGTGATCGCCGCCGTCGGCCTGTTGAGCTGGTACGACCCGCTGCTGGGCCTGGTGCCCTTGCTACTGACCGGCGCCGGGCTGTGGCTGTTCGTGGTACAGACCGATCGCCTGGTAACCCTGGACCGTGCCGTGGGCGCCGCCTATGACCAGGTCAGCCAGGACCTGGCCGAAGGCATCGGCGGCGTGCGGGTGATCAAGGCTTTCGGCCTGGAAAGCCAGCGTATCGCCCGATTCGCCAGCCAGGTCGAGGTGTTCACCCATCACGCCCGCGCTGCCCTCGCCTACGCCAGTTCGCGCATCCCGCTGCCCCAGGCCGTGGTGGCGCTGGGACATGTGTGGATCCTGGTCTACGGCGCCCATCGCGTGGCGGCCGGTGCCCTGGGCATCGGTGAACTGGTCACCTCGCTGCTGGTGGCGACCACGCTGGTGTTCCGTATCGAAGGCATCGGCCGGGTGATGCAGACCTTCGCCGATGCCCGCGCCAGCGCCGAACGCATCTGGCAGTTGCTGGACGAACGCCCGGCCATCCTCGGTAGCCATGCCACGCTGCCTGCCGGGCCGCTGGGGCTGAAGCTGAACCAGGTGCAGGTCAGTGCCGCGCAGGCTGCTCGGCCTGTGTTGCAGGACTGCTCGCTGACCCTGCAACCCGGTGAGGTAGTGGCGCTGGTCGGCGCCACCGGTACCGGCAAGAGCCTGCTGGCCAGCCTGCTGCCGCGCCTTACCGACGTAGAGCACGGCAGCGTGCAGGTCGGCAGTGATGCCGGCGGTTGGCATGACGTGCGCAACCTGGACCTGGCTGACCTGCGCCGCCGCGTTCACGTACTGCCGCAGGAAAGCTTCCTGTTCTCCGACAGCCTGGCCGCCAACCTGCGCCTGGCCGCGCCGCAAGCCAGCAACGCCCAGTTGCGCGAAGCCTTGCGCCTGGCCGCTGCCGAGGATGTGCTGGCGCGCCTGCCCCACGGCCTGGATACGCCGCTGGGTGACCGTGGCGTTACCTTGTCTGGCGGCCAGCGCCAGCGCCTGTGCCTGGCCCGGGCGCTGCTTGGTGCGCCCGACATCCTTTGCCTGGACGACGCCACCAGCGCCCTGGATGCCCTGGGCGAACGCCAGGTGCTGCACAACATCCGCCACCTGCACAGTGCACACGGCCAAGGCCCGGCCTTGCTCCTTATCACCAGCCGACTCTCCACCCTGCTGCAGGCCGACCGCGTGCTGATGCTGGAAAACGGCCGTATCAGCGCCAGCGGCAGCCATGCCGAACTGAGCGCGAACAATGCCCATTACCGCGATTTGCTGGGGGTCGACCATGACTGATGTGCAACACACGCCCGCCAGCGATATCGACATCGAGCAGCGTCTGGCCCGCCAGGCACTGGACCGGGGTATGTTCCACCGCCTGCTGCCGCTGTTGCGGCCCATTCGTGGGCAGATCCTGGCGGTGATCGGCATCGAGCTGCTGCTGGTGTTTACCGTGTTCCTGCGCCCGTGGTTCGTGCGCGAACTGCTGGACAAGGGCCTGGTACACAGTGCCGACCATTGGCTGCTCGATGAACGCCTGGTGCTGTGGCTGGGCCTTGGCCTGGCGGCGAGCTGGCTGGGGCGCTTTCTGCTGGCCGGGGTATCGCAGTTCATTGCCGGGCGCGCGGCGATCGGCGTGCTCAACAACCTGCGGGTCAAGGTGTTCGCCCATGTGCAGGCGTTGTCGGTGAACTACTTCGACCAGACCCGTGCCGGGCGAATCATTTCCCGCGTTGACCGTGATGTCGATGCACTGGAGCCACTGCTGGTACAAGGCCCACCAGAACTCCTGGGCGCCCTGCTGCGCTGCGGGTTGGCTGCGGTGATGCTGTGGCGCATAGAGCCCAGTTTCTTCTACAGCCTGGCCGCCACTGTACCGTTGCTGGCCGTGGCCACCTGGCGCTTCAAGCGGGTGTCGCAGCGCAACTGGGCCAAGGTGGCGGAGCAACGCAGCCGCTTCACCGCACATCTGGTTGAAAGCGTAAGCGGGGTGCGGCTGATCCAGCAATGTGGGCAAGCGCAGATCAACCAGGCCCGCTACCGGAGGCTGCTGGAAGACTTCAACCAGGCGCTGATCCGCGGCAGCCTGCGCGCTGGCTGGTTCGCCCCGTTCACCGCGTTGCTCAGCACCGCCGGCATGGCCGTGCTGTTGCTGGTCGGCGCCCACGGCCTGGCCGAGGGCAAGGTCAGCGTTGGCCAAGTGGCAGAGAGCCTGTTCTACGTGTTTCTGTTCCTCGGCCCGCTGCAGGAGTTGTCGGACCTGTTCGAGCGCTATGCCACCGGCAGTGCCTCGGCCCAGCGCATCTTCCTGTTGCTCGACACACGCCCGCAGGTACTCGACCCACCTGCGCCACAAGCGCTGGCCAGGGCACACGGCCAGGTGGACTTCGAAAAGGTCGGTTTTGCCTATCTGCCAAACAGCCCACGGCCAGTGATTGACCGGCTCGACCTGCATATTCGTGCGGGTGAAGTGATAGCCATCGTCGGCCCCTCGGGGCATGGCAAAAGCACCTTGGTACAGCTGCTGACGCGCTTCTACGAAGTGCAGGACGGCGCCGTGAAGCTGGATGGCATCGACCTGCGTGCCCTGGCCCAGCATGACGTGCGGCGCAACGTGGGCGTGGTGCTGCAGGACAACGTGCTGTTCAGCGGCAGCATCCTCGACAACCTGCGCCTGGCCTCGCCAGCTGCCAGCGATGCGCAACTGATTGCCGCGGCCCGCGAGCTGGGCGCCGACGAAGTGCTGGAGCGCCTGCCGCAGCGCTACCACACCGAAGTCGGCCCGCTGGGCGCGCACCTGAGTCATGGCCAGCGCCAGTTGGTGTGCCTGGTGCGGGCGTACCTCGCCGACCCGGCGGTGCTGGTGCTCGACGAAGCCACCTCAGCGGTGGACGTGCACACCGAACGGCGCATCCAGCGTGCCCTGCGCCGGCTGTGCCAGGGGCGCACGGCGATCATCATTGCCCACCGGTTGGCGACTATTCGTGATGCTGACCGGATTGCAGTGGTCCGGCATGGGAAGGTGGTGGAGCAAGGGCCGCATGCTGAACTGATCGGCCGTGGTGGGGCTTATACGGCGCTGTACGACGCGTATTTGCGCAGTGCTGGAGAGGTTGCAACCGAAGAAATCGAGGTCTGACTTGCCGGCCTCTTCGCGGCGGTTCGACGCCTCGAAGAGGCCGGACCTGTTCATGCTGCTGTCCCAGCATCCACTGCTGCCTGATTGCTGCTACAGCAGCACATATCCCTCAGCCCACCCCCGCAAGCCCCCGCCCCACAGGCCTCAGCCATCCATGGCACAGCCGTTGCACCACCTCCCCCACTCGCACACCCTGCCTCTTCAGGAGTCCCCATGACCACCGAATTCTTCTGGCGCCTGCCCTTGGGTACCGACGGCCCGCAGCTGTCCACCGACCGCCACAACCGTGGCAACCCTGTACACCGCGCCGGCAACATCGCCCCCGGCCGCCTGCCCGATGGCCAGGCCGACGGTTTCACCTACATCGACTACATCGCCCAGGTGGCCAAGGCCGCCGAGCTGGCCGGCTTCGAGGGCGCGCTGCTGCCCACCGGCCCGGAGCCGTGGATTGCCGCCGCCGCGCTGGCCCGCGAAACCCGGCGCATCCGCTTCCTGATCGCTTTCCAGGCCACCTGGACCCTGCCCGCCTATGCCGCCCAGCAGGCGGCAATCCTGCAGAACCTCAGCGGTGGACGGCTGGACTGGAACATCATCACTGGCGGTAACCCGGCCAGCCAACGCGCCAATGGCGATTTCCTGGAACATGACCTGCGCTACAAGCGCACCGGCGAATTCCTCGACGTGATCCAGGGCCTGTGGGCGCAGGACAAGTTCTCCTACGACGGCGACATCTACCGCCTGGAGAACGGCAGCCTGCCGCCAGGCCTGCAGCACGAACGCAAACCGGGCGTGTACTTCTCCGGATTTTCCGATGCCGCGCTGGAGGTGGCCGCGCGCCATGCCGACGTATACCTGAACTGGGCCGAGCCGATCGACAAGCTCAAGCCGCATATCGAGCGGGTGCGCGAACTGGCCGACAAGCAAGGCCGCACGGTGCGCTTCGGCCTGCGCGTCGACCTGTTCGCCCGCGAAACCGAAGAACAGGCCTGGCGCGAGCTGCGCCAGCAGTTCGAGCGCCTGGAAGGCAAAGCCAGCGCCAGCGCCAAGGGCTTCGTGACCGGTTCGGACTCTGTGGGCGGCGCACGGCAGGCGGCCTATCACCAAGGCTTGCAGGGCTTCGACGAACTGATCCTGGCGCGCAACCTGTGGGCCGGCTTTGCCAAGGCCAAGCCAGGCCCTACCGTGGGCCTGGTGGGCAGCCACCAGCACATCGCCGAACGCCTGGCCGAATACCGCGATGCCGGTTTCAGCACCTTCATCCTCGCCGCCAACCCGCACCTGGAAGAGGCCCTGCGCATCGGCCAGGAAGTGCTGCCGCTGGTGCAACAGGCGACCACTTCCCCTTTGCAGGCCAGCGCCTGATCCCGACCGGAGCCCGAACATGAGCCAACCCCTCGATACCCTGTGGTACACCCGCTGTCCGGTGCCCACCGGCCTGGGCATTGCCGTGCAGCAAGGCTGGCTGCAAGACGACCTGGCGAGCCTCGGCACCCAGGTGCAATCGCTGCGCGAAGCCGACCAGCAGGCGGTGCGCGAATCGCACTTCGACCACAGCCTGCTCAACTCGGTACGCCATGGCGGCAGCATCCCGGCCATCTGGGCCCGCGCCCAGGGCCGCGAAACCCGCGTGATCGGCCTGTCGTGGGCCGATGAGGCGCAGTTGATCCTGACCCGGCCGGACAGCGGCATCCACAGCGTGAAAGACCTAAAGGGCCGGCGCTTCGGCCTGCCTGACTGGGCCGCCGCGCAGATCGACTTCACCCGTGCCCAGGCCCTGCGCGGGCTGGAAAACGCCTTGAAGCTCGAAGGGCTGCAAGTGGGCGACGTGGCGCTGGTCAACTACCGATACGACGGTACCTTCAGCGACCGCCCAGTGCGCAACGTGGCCGGCACACCGGTGTCCAGCACCCAGAGCGAAGGCCGCAACCTGGAACTGGCTGGCCTGCTGCGCGGCGAAGTGGACGCCATCTTCCTCAAGGGTGCCAGCGCCGTGCAACTGGCCCACGCCTTTGCCCTGCACACGGTGATCGATACCGGCAGCCACCCCGACCCACTGATCCGCAGCAACAACGGCACACCACGCACCCTGGCGGTGGACAGCCACCTGCTGGCGCAGCACCCGCAGGTGGTACGCACCCTGCTCGGTACGGTGCTGCGCGCCGAGCGCTGGGCGCACCAGCACCCGGATGAAACCCGCCGCTACCTGGCGCGGGAAACCAACAGCAGCGAGTACTGGGTGCAAGTGGCCTACGGCAATGACGCCCACCTGCGCCTGAGCACCCGCCTGGACGAGCAGGCCATCGTGGCCTTGCAGGATTTTGTCGAGTTCCTCGAACGCTGGCGCTTCATTCCGGCGCGCTTCGAGGTGCGCGACTGGATCGCCCGCCAACCCCTGGACCAGCTGCTGGCCCCCACCCCCATGGACAGGAAACCCGTTACCCCATGACCAAGCCCCTGGAAACCCTCTGGTACACCCACAGCCCAGTGCCCACCGGCCTCGGCATTGCCGTGCAGTCGGGGCGCCTGGCCGAGGCCTTTGCGCCATTCGGCACCAATATCCAGTCGTTGCGCGAGTCCAGCGAACGCGAGGTGCGCGAGGCCCACTACGACCACCACCTGCAGAACTCGGTGCGCCACGGCGGCAACATCCCGGCGATCTGGGCCTACGCCAGCGGCGTCGAGACCCGCGTGCTGGGGCTGTCGTGGAGCGATGAGGTGCAGTTGATCCTCACCACCGAAGAAAGTGGTGTACGCAGTATCCGCGACTTGAAGAACCGCCGCTTCGGCTTGCCCAAGTGGGCCAATGTGCAGATCGACTTCACCCGTGCCCAGGCCCTGCGCGGGCTGGAAAACGCCCTGAAGCTCGAGGGCCTGGCGGTGGCCGATGTGGAGCTGGTCGACTACCCCTACGGCGGCACCTACAGCGACGATGCCAAGCAGCACCTGTATGGCGCCGAAGTGAGCCTGGACACCAGCCGCTTCAGCCGCCGCAACAATGAGCTGATCGGCCTGCTGCGTGGCGACATCGACGCCATCTTCCTCAAGGGCGCCCATGCGGTACACCTGGCCCATGAGTTCGGCCTGCGCGTGGTGGTGGACACCGGCAGCCACCCCGACCCACTGATCCGCAGCAACAACGGCACGCCGCGCACGCTGACCGTCGACCGGCACTTGCTGGAGAACCACTTCGAGGCCAGCCGCACGCTGGTCGACACGGTACTGCGCACCGAGCAATGGGCCTGGGCCAACCCCGAAGAGACTCGGCGCTTTCTGGCGCGTGAGCTCAACACCAGCGAGTACTGGGTAGCGGCGGCGTATGGCGACGATGCGCACCGGCGGTTGCGCACGACGCTGGACAGCCGCTCGATCGAGGCGCTGCAGGACTTTACCGAATTCCTGTTCAGGTGGGGGTTCATACCTCGGCGCTTTGATGTGCGGGAGTGGATTGATTTTCGCGTGCTGGAGAATGTGATCGGCTCGACCTCGCGCTTGGCCGTTTAAGATGTTGGGGCTGCTGAGCAGCAGCCCCAGCCATTTCTGCCACCCCATTGCTGCCCCAGCAGCACCCGCCCAGCACCCCACTGCTGCCCAACCTGCAAGACCGTCCAAGCGCAGGCATTAAATCCATACAAATCAATCAGTTATCAATGTGGCACAGTCCCTGCTCTAGCCCTCCCCAACAACGCTTTACATACGGGGAGATCCACCATGCACCAACGTCATCCACTCGCTCGCCAGATCAGCCTTGCGCTGCTGCTGGCCGGCACCGGCACCCAGGCCATCGCCGCCAACGAAGACAACAAGAACGAACCGGCCCTGGAAACCGTCACCGTCACCGCCCAGCACCGCGAACAGACCTTGCAGGAAGTCCCGGTCGCCGTGTCGGCCATCAAGGGCACCAGCATCACCGCCGACGGGGTGCGCGCGATGGGCGACATCACCACCTTCGTGCCCAACGCCTCGGCCAAGAACCCCGACGGCGACGGCCGCCCGCGCTGGTACATCCGCGGCCTGGGCACCGGCGACACCGGCGCGGCGACGGTCTACCCAGTGGGCGTCTACGCCGATGACGTGTACCTGAACGCGCCCATCGCCGGTGGTGGGCCACTGTTCGACCTGGAACGCATCGAAATCCTGCGTGGCCCGCAAGGCACCCTGTATGGCAAGAACACCACGGCCGGCGCGGTCAACGTGATCTCGAAAAAGCCGACCTTCGACACCGACGGCTACGGCACGGTCGGCTTCGGTACCAAGAACGAGCGCATTGTCACCGGTGCCATCGGTGGTGCGCTGGTGGATGAAAAACTGGCTGGGCGGGTAGCGCTGTACTCCGAGGAGCGCGACGGTTTCCAGAACAACGACTTCGATGGCAACACCTACGGCGACGTGAACAAGAAGGCCATCCGCCTGCAGTTCCTGGCCCAGCTCAACCCTGACCTGGACGCCCTGCTCAAGCTGCACAGCCGCCAGTTCAAGGGCGACGGCAGCAACGGCTCGCTGCCGGTGGGCCGCTACTACAACGTCGGCTACGAACGCCCGCACGGGCGCGACATCTCGTTGAACGTCAATGAAGACTATCGCCTGGACCACGACGGCGCCTCGCTGACCTTCAACTGGTACCTGGGCGACTACACCTTGACCTCGATCAGCGCCTACGACTACATCCGCAACCGCTCGACCAGCGATGCCGACTACACCCCCTACGAGGTCAACGGCGCGGCCATCACCGACAACAGCTACCGCCAGTGGTCGCAGGAGCTGCGCCTGGCCTCGCCGGAAGACCGCCCACTGCACTGGCTGGTGGGCACCCACTACTTCCATGAAGACCTGGACAGCTCTGCGCAGCGTATCGTCACGCCGGGGCCGACCCCCAACGGTACCGGCTCGAACCAGGTGGGCACCACCGCGTTCCGCGACCTGGGCTACGATCACCGCACCGACAGCTACGCCCTGTTCGGCAACCTGACCTACGACTTCACCGATGACTTCAGCGTCACCGGCGGCCTGCGCTGGACACAGGAGAAAAAGGACATCGACCTGGACCTGGTGCAGCTGACCCGTGCCACGGCCAGTGGCCCGCTGATCCCATTGGCCGGAGCGGGCACCAACGGCAACCGCCAGGAAGACAAGACCTGGGAAGCCTGGACTTACGACCTGACGCCTGAATACCGCATCAACGACAACCTGCGGGTGTTCTTCCGCTACGCCCACGGCTTCCGCTCGGGCGGCTTCAACACCGGGCTGTCGACCAGCCTGGCGCAGTTGACCACGGTCGACCCGGAAAAGCTGGACGCCTACGAGCTGGGGCTGAAGTCGGAGTGGTTCGACCGCCGCCTGACGGTCAACGCGAACATCTTCTACTACGACTACTCCGACATCCAGGTGAACCTGCTGACGGTGAACAATGGCGTGCTCACCACCGCACTGACCAACGGAGCCAAGGGCAAGGTCAAGGGCGCGGAACTTGAAATCGAGGGCCAACCGACCGAACGCCTGCACCTGCGCGCGGCGGTATCGTTCCTGGACACCGAATACACCGACTTCAAGAACACCAACCCCACCACCGGCGCAGTGACCGGCGACTACAGCGGCAACAGCTTCGTGCGTTCGCCGCGCAACGTGGTGTCGCTGGGTGCGGACTACACCATCCCGCTGGAAGTGGGCGGCAAGCTGGTGGCCGGCGGCGACGTGAGCTTCCGTGACAAAGAGTACTTCCTGGCCGACCGTCAGAGCAGCGTCGATGCCACCCTCAGCCAACCCCACTACACCCTGGCCAACGCCCGCCTGAGCTGGTTCAGCCATGACGACAAGCTGAGCGTGACAGGCTTCGTCAACAACCTCACCGACCGCCGCTACCAGGTGCACGGCCGGCCCAACGGCACCGCCGGGCAGTACGTGATCACCTACGGCGACCCGCGCACCGTCGGGCTCAGCGTTACCAGCCGGTTCTGATTATCAAGCCATTGGGGCTGCTGTGCAGCAGCCCCAAAGCATCACGCTGCATAAAAGGATTACTCCATGCCCCATCCCACCGCCTTGGCCAGCGCCATCGCCCTGGCCATCGCCGGCCTTGCCGTGCCCGCATTCGCCGCCGAACCCAACGACCGCCTCGACACCGTTGTCGTGGTCGGCACCCATCGCAGCGACGTCACCGCCCTGCAAAGCGCCGCCCCGGTCGATGTGCTGAGCGGCGAAAAACTCCAGCAAACCGGTGCCAGCGACCTGTCCGCCGCGCTCACCGCGCTGTCGCCCTCCTTCAGCTTCCCACAGTCGCCGCAAGGTGCGTTTGCCGGCTCCATCGCCCAAGGCGCCTCGCTGCGCGGCCTGGCTTCGGACCAGGTACTGGTGCTGGTCAACGGCAAACGCCGCCATACCAGCGCCAACGTCACCCGCCAGGGCCTGGTCAACGCCCGGGGCGCAGCAGCAGTGGACCTCAGCCTGATCCCGCTGTCGGCCATCGAACGGGTGGAAATCCTGCGCGACGGCGCCGCCGCCCAGTACGGCTCGGATGCCATCGCCGGGGTGATCAACATCGTGCTCAAGGAGCGCGACGAAGGCGGCAACGCCGGCTACCGCTTCGGGGGCTACAAGAAAGGCGACGGCCTGCAGCGCAAGTTCAGCGGCTGGAAGGGTTTTGCCCTGCCCAACGACGGCTTCCTGACCTTGGCCTTCGACGCCGGCAGCCAGGACCCCGCCAGCGATACCCGTGACGACAACCGCCTCTTCTACCCCGGCTCCACCAGCATCAACACACCGCGCGAGCAGAACAACCGCTACCGCAACTGGCGCTGGGGCTCGGGCAATGTCTCGGACCAGTACAACTTCACCGCCAACGCCGAAATGGGCTTGAGCGAGGGCCTGAGCGCCTATGGTTTCGCGACCTACGCCCACAAGAACACCGACGCCGAAAACTTCTTCGACCCACCCACCACCCTGCGCAGCAACTATGGCAGCGTAGCCCTGGCGCGCTACCCGGACGGCCGTCTGCCAGTCACCCGCTACGGCCTGGAAGACTATGCCGTCACCGGTGGCCTGCGCTTTGAAAACGACGCCCTGGGCAACTTCGACCTGGCACTGAACTACGGTAACAACCGCGTCGACTCCACCGACCGCAACGCCATCAACCCCAGTTGGGGCACCACCAGCCCGTCGACCATCTATACCGGCCGCCGCGAAGCAGACCAGACCAACCTGACCCTGGACTGGACCCGCGACTTCGCCAACGAGTGGCTGTTCAAGCCATTGACCGTGTCCGCCGGGCTGGCCTGGCGCCAGGAAAACTACGACCTCAGCGAGGGCGACGCTGCCGGCTGGTCCAACGGGCCGCTGTTCAACACCATCGACCCCATTACGGGCCGACGCATTCCTGGTTACTACTCGGGGATCACCCAGGTCGATGCGGTGTCGCTGGACCGCCGCGTGATCGGTGCCTACTTCGATGTCGAAGCCCAGCTGACCGAGAAATTCCAGGCCGGCGTGGCGGTGCGCAGCGAGCATTACTCGGACTTTGGCGACACCACCAACGGCAAGCTGTCGCTGCGTTACGACTTCACCCCGCAAATTGCCGCACGGGCCAGCGCCAGCACCGGCTACCGCGCGCCCTCTCTGGTGCAGAGCGGGTTGTCGTCATTCAGCGTGCAGGTGGTGGAACAGCCACCGGGCAGTGGCAACTGGGTCGAGGTGCAGCAGCGCACCCTGCGCGCCGACAGCCCCGAGGCAGCTTTGCTCGGCGGCAAGGCGCTGAAACCGGAAGAGTCGACCAACTTCTCCGTGGGCCTGGTCTGGCAGCCACTGCCTAACGCCTCGGTCACACTCGACGCCTACCGCATCGACATCGACAACCGCATCACCCTGTCCGACCAGTTGCCCGCATCGGTTGTCGGCCCGATCTTCGCCGGCACGCCCTACGCCAACATCCAGAGCGCGGCGTTCTACACCAACATCGCCGACACCCGCACCGACGGCTTCGAACTGGCCGGCCATTACCAGCTGGACGTGGGCCGCTGGGGGCGCGTGGACTTCAATGGCGGCTATGCGCGCAACAACACCCGCATCACCGGCCTGGACGACGTGGGCAACATCCCCGGCAACCAGATCATCGGCCGCAACACCCAGGGCCTGATCGAAGACGGCACGCCCAAGGACAAGCTGACCCTCAGCGCCAACTGGCTGTATGACGGCTGGAGCGTCACCGTGGCCCAGCGCCGTTATGGCGAGTGGCAGAACCGCAACGCCGCCAACCCCGCCCTGGACCAGACCTTCAGCCCGCAGTGGGTCACCGACCTGGACGTGTCGTACCACTTCGACCTGGGCCTGACCTTGTCGGCGGGTGCGATCAACCTGTTCGACAGCCACCCGGACAAGCTCAAGGGCGCGCAGCTGTATGGCGTGCCGAAATACTCCATTACCAGCCCGGAGGGGGCGCAGGGGGCGTTCTACTACACCAGTGTGAGTTACGATTTCTGATCTGAAACCGAGTGGGCGGCTTCTCGGGCAAACCCGCGAAGCCGCCAACACCGACACTGCTGACCGACTGCTGCTGCAGCAACACCCCGCTGCTTCCCCAGCACCACCCGCCTCCCTGCAGCCCTGTAATCCAGAGCCTGCGCCGCCTGGCACAGCTCTTGCGATAAGCCGTTACCCTCTGCTCTTCCAAGGCCAGCCATGCGCGTGCTCTCGTCCCTTACCTGGTTCATCTCACCCCTGGCCCTGCTCACCCTCTGGGCCGTGGTGGCCAATGCCGGACTGTTTCCGGCCAACCTGCTGATCCCGCCGCTGGAAGTGTGGCGCAGCCTCACCGACCTGCTGGCCAGCGGCGAGCTGCAGGAGCACCTGGCCGGCAGCCTGTCGCGGCTGGCCTTGGGCTTTAGCGGTGGCGCACTGGCCGGCCTGGCCTTTGGCGCGGCACTGGCCCTGTCGAAAACCGTGGAGGCTTACTGCGCGCCGCTGTTCCATACCCTGCGCCAGGTGCCGAGCATCGCGCTGATCCCGATGTTCGTGCTGCTGTTCGGCGTCGACGAAACCTTCAAGGTGGTCATCGTCGCCAAGACCGCGTTCTTCCCGGTGGCGCTGGCCACCTGCGAAGGCATCCGCGCGATCCCGCGCAGTCATTTCGAAGTGGCAGCGGTGTACCGCCTGCGCTGGCCCACCCTGGTAGGCCGGATTGCCCTGCCCGCCGCGGTCCCGGCCATTGTCACCGGTATCCGCGTGGCCCTCACCCGTGCCTGGGTGGTGCTGGTGGCCTGCGAACTGCTGGCGGCCGACAGCGGCCTGGGGCAGATGATCGAGATGGGCCGGCAGATGCTGCGCATCGATGTAGTGATGGTCGGCGTGGTGCTGACCGGGCTGATCGGTTTCTGCCTGGATTTCACCCTGCGCCGTGTGGAGCGGCGCCTGTCTGCCTGGCAAAGCCGCTGAGGAGGATGCGATGAAACTGCAGAATGTGCGTGGCCTGGTGTTACCGCTGTTGCTGCTCGGTGCCTGGGAATACGCCTCGCGCCAAGGCGCGACTGGCGCCTATGCCTTCGTACCGCTGGCGCAGGTAGGTAGCGCACTGGCCGAACTGCTGGCCAGCGGCGAGTTGCTGGTCAACCTGTGGGCGAGCCTGTTGCGCACCTGCAGCGGCCTTGCCATCGGCATCGTCGGCGGTGTCGGCCTGGGGGCGCTGATGGCCCTGTCCATACCGGCCAACCGCCTGATCGCGCCGCTGTTCCATGCCATGCGCCAGGTGCCGATGCTGGGCTGGATCCCGTTGATTGCCCTGTGGCTGGGTAACGGTGAAGGCGCCAAGCTGCTGATCGTCAGCCTGGCGGCGTTGTACCCGATGGTGCTGAACACCTTTGAAAGCCTGCGCCAGGTCGCCGGCCAGCACCGTGAAGCCGCACGAGTATTGATGCTCAGCCGTTGGCAGCAACTGTGGCTGATCCTGCTGCCGGCGGCGTTGCCAGGCATTGCCGCCGGCGTCTTGCAAGCGCTGGCCTTTGCCTGGGTAACCTCGGTAGGCAGCGAGTTGTTCCTGTCCGCCGGGGCTGGCCTTGGCAGCCTGATGATGAACGCCGAGGCCGCGGCGCGCATGGAGATCATCGTGGTCTGCGTGCTGTGTATCGGCCTGTGCGGCTACCTGATGTCCTGGCTGTGTTCCTTGCTTACCCGCCGCCTGCTGCGCTGGCAGCCCACCCGTTGAAAGGCCCTATCATGAACGCTATCGCCCATGCCTTACCCACCAGCGCCAGCCCTGGCGCCCTGACCATCCGCGGCCTGAGCAAGACCTACCCGCTCAAGGGCAAGCCGGTGCCGGTACTCGAAGGCATCGACCTGGACATTCGCCCCGGCGAGTTCGTCAGCATTCTCGGCGCCAGCGGCTGCGGCAAGTCGACCTTGCTGCGGCTGATCGTCGGCCTTGACCAGGATTACCAGGGGCAGATCCTGCTGGACCAGCAGGCGCTGCGCGGGCCGGGCCTTGAGCGCGGCATCGTGTTCCAGGACCACCGCCTGTTCCCGTGGATGACCCTGCAGCAGAACATTGCCCTGGCCTTGAAGAACCATAGGTTGCCAACAGCTGAAAAGAACCGGCTGGTGGCCGAGCATATCGAACTGGTGGGCCTGGGCGGTTACGAGCAGGCCTACCCGCACCAGCTGTCTGGCGGCATGGCCCAGCGCGCGGCAATTGCCCGGGCACTGGTGAACAAGCCCAAGGTGCTGTTGCTGGACGAACCGCTCGGCGCGCTGGATGCCTTGACCCGGGTGCGTTTGCAGCAGGAGCTGCAACGCATCTGGGTACAGGAGCGCTGCACCGTGATCATGGTGACCCATGACATCGAAGAGGCGCTGTACCTGGGTGACCGGGTGATCGTGATGGATGCGCAGCCTGGCAGGATAAAGGAAGACATCAGCATCTCCCTGCCCCATCCACGCCGACGAGACAGCGCACGCCTGCACGAGCTCAAACAGCGTCTGGTGCAAGAACTGGCCGGAACGTGACTTGGGTCAAAGGTCAAGCGCACCACGGTGCAAGGCGTTCAGCATGCGCGCGGCGTCAGCGCCGCCCTCGTCCAGCAGGAACAGCGCGGTGCCACTCAAGGCGGGTTGTGAATCGGCCAGCCCGTCGCCTATCAAGGCCAACGGACACACGATCGCCATCTGCAACGCACGCAAGCGCCTGATCAAGGTGGGGCTTACCGGCGCCTGAACTTTTATCACCAGCGCCGCAGGCTGCATGGCCGCACACACCATCGGGAGCTCTTCCAGCGGCTGCCCGCAACCGAGCACTTCGATACGCTGTTGTTCGCTGCTCAACAGAAGCCCTGTGCACAACACCTTGAGTTCGGCCTGGCCCTCGGCAGCGGCAAGCAACACCCGCGGCGCGTCGACCTGGTTCATCTGCAGACGCAGCAGCAAGCGGGCGCGCAAGAACGTGTCGAGAAACAACCACTGGCTACGCTGACCTGGAGCCGCCCCTGAAGCCAAGTCATGCCACACCGGCATCAGCACGTCTCGCAGCACGGTGGCCTTGGGAAAGAGTGTGAACAACTGACCATGGATGCCTTCCAGTGCCTGAACATCAAATGCCTTGGATGCGGATTCCACGGCGGCGCGCCATTGGTCAAAGGCAGAACGCTGCTGGGCAGACACCTCAGGCTGGCCTGCGAGCCTGTCGCCGACTTTGCTGATCGGCACGCCGTTGCCGGTCCAATGCAAGATGTCGCGTATGCGCTGGACATCTCGCGCCGTATACAGGCGATGGCCGCCCTCGGTGCGCTGCGGGCTGAGCAATCCATGGCGCCGCTCCCAGGCACGCAAGGTCACCGGGTTGACGCCGGTCAAACTGACCACATCGCGCATGGGTAGCAAATCGGGTGGGGTGGCGTCAGTCATCACGAGGGGGTTTCCAGATGGAAGAACATTCTAAACCCATATGCACCTTCTGCGACGAGCCTCCTTGGTTCATCATGCAACTTACGGCGCCTGAGCCTTCTGTACAGAAGCTACGCTGCGCCTATCGCATACGAAACGCCTGTAGGTGGGCCCTATGATCAACGCGAAACTCCTGCAACTGATGGTCGAGCATTCAAACGATGGCATCGTCGTCGCCGAGCAGGAAGGCGACGACAGCATCCTTATCTACGCCAACCCCGCGTTCGAACGGCTGACCGGCTACTGCGCCGACGACATCCTCTATCAGGACTGCCGTTTTCTTCAGGGCAAGGATCATGACCAAGAGGGCCTTGCAGCCGTCCGCGAGGCGATCCGCGAAGGCAACCCTTGCCGCCAGGTGCTGCGCAACTATCGCAAGGACGGGAGCCTGTTCTGGAACGAGTTGTCCATCACGCCCGTGCGCAACGAGGCGGATCAGCTGACGTACTACATCGGTATCCAGCGCGATGTCACAGCACAGATTTTCGCTGAGGAAAAGGTACGCGAGCTAGAGGCTGAAGTGGCTGAATTGCGCCGACAACTGGGGCAGGCCGAGCGCTGACTAAACCGGGCGCGATGGAAACAGGCCTGCTACGGGTGCCGATACGGGCCTTCGCCCTACGCCTGCTCTGGCGCCTCGCGGCGTGGCGCTGACCTGCGGCATCGCTCGGAGCAGTAGCGCACCTGCTCCCAACAGCGCGCCCAGCGCTTGCGCCAGTTGAACGGCCGGCCGCACACCACGCAGACCTTGCTGGGCAGATGGCTCTTTTTCATACCACTTGCTCGGCATCGAGGCGCGCCAACAGTGACTGGCCACGCTGCCACACCGCATCGCGGCGGCTGGCCGACATCCCATCAAGGCTACGATAGACCAGCGCCAGGCGCGGGTTAGCCGAAAGCAGTGAGCGATGGCGAATAAGAAAATGCCAGTACAAGGCATTGAACGGGCAGGCATCTTCCTCGATCACCTGGTCGACCCTGTAGCTGCAAGCCTTGCAATGATTGGACATGCGCTGGATATAACGACCACTGGCGCAATAGGGCTTGGACCCCAGATAGCCGCCATCGGCATGCATGACCATGCCTAGCGTGTTGGGCAGTTCGACCCAGTCGAAGGCATCCATGTAGACCGCCAGGTACCACTCGCAGATCGCGCCAGGCACGATACCGGCCAGCAAGGCGAAGTTGCCGGTAACCATCAACCGCTGGATATGGTGAGCGTACCCCAACCGCAGGGTTTGCCCGATAGCCTGCTCCATGCAGCGCATGCGGGTGCGCCCGGTCCAGTAGAATTGCGGCAACGCGCGCTCGTTGCCCAGGTAATTGAGCCCGGCATACTCCGGCATGCGCAGCCAATAGATGCCCCGCACATATTCGCGCCAGCCGATCAACTGACGGATGAAACCTTCGGCTGCATTGAGCGGTACCCGCCCTTCGCGCCAAGCCCTGTCGACCTCCTGGCACAGACAACGCACGTCCAGAAGCCCGATGTTCAGCGCCGCACTGATGCGCGCGTGGAACAGATACGGCTCGCCTTCGGCCATGGCGTCCTGGTAGTCACCGAAAGCCGCCAGGCCGAAGTCCAGAAAATGCTGCCAGAGCTGTTGTGCCTCGCCATGGGTCACGGGGTAGTCGAAGCCGTCGATGGCCCCGTAGTGGTCGCTGAAGCGCTGACGTACCAGGGCGATCACCGCTGCCGTGATGCCGTCCTGGGCGAAATGCGCAGCGAACGGCCCGCGCAACTGGCCAGGTAACGACTTGCGATTGTCGCCATCAAAATTCCAGGCCCCACCTGCCGGACTGCCGTCGGGCTCCATGAGCAGGCCGGTTCGCTTGCGCATGCCACGGTAGAAGTGCTCCATGCGCAGCTGGCGTCGTTCGTGGGCCCAGCGCGCGAAGGCTTCGCGGGAGCACAGAAAACGCGTATCCCGATGCCACACAAGGGGCAATGCGGCATCGCGCAAAGCCTGCTCCAAGCGCCACTCGCCGCACTCGGTCAGGTGAATGTGCGTGGCGCCCAAGGCCTGCTGCCAGCGACGCAACTCGCCAACGATGCTACCGCTGTTGCCGTCAGCGTCGAGCTCGACATAATGCACTTGCCAACCCCGCTCACGCAGGGCCTGGGCAAAGTGGCGCATGGCGCTGAAGATGAGAACGATCTTGAGCGGGTGATGCGGCACGTACCGGGCCTCACTCTCCACTTCCGCCATCAGAACAGCATCGCGGGCAGGGTCAAGCGTGGCCAGGCTTGCCAAGTCGAACGACAGCTGGTCACCCAGCACCAGGCCCAGGCGCATCGTTCTGGCTACCACTGGCGGGTGAGCGATATCGGCAGACGCAGCGGCGCAATGGGGCCGTCACGTTGCCCGCACATCTCATCGTGCACCACCTGCTGAACCAGCATGCAAGGCACCGGAGGCAGGTCTGCCAGCACCTGCCGCAGTTCGGTCGTGGAGCGCACACGAACGGGCTGCCCATGGGCATCGTTCAATGTCAAAGGGCCAGCGTCGGTCAAGGCGCGAAGCAGGTAGAAGCCCCCCTCCAGGGAGAGCAGTTCAAGTTCCTTTGCCTCGCCGGTAGAGATCAATTGAGTGAGCGCGATCAGGTTCATGGTGTGCCCCTCGGGCAGGCGGCGGAGAACA
This sequence comes from Pseudomonas sp. NPDC089428, assembly GCF_044749325.1. NCBI lineage: Bacteria > Pseudomonadati > Pseudomonadota > Gammaproteobacteria > Pseudomonadales > Pseudomonadaceae > Pseudomonas > Pseudomonas sp. NPDC089428. The sequence goes on along the minus strand of NZ_JBIVHT010000001.1, from coordinate 389,493 downwards.
GGGTGATCGGAACCCTCTTCACAACTCGAGCGGTTGATCAGGGGTGTCGTCATCTGCGCAGCAGAGTGCGCCATACTGACCTCGATCACGCCAAAAATACTGTACAACAATTGTATTTTGTACAGATATTATATCGCCTTGTATAGATTTCAATAGTCGGTTCGCTCCTGTCGGCCAACGGGTAACGGACGACGCAAAGCGGAACTGGAAGGAATTGCTCATGCTGTACATAGTCATGCTCGGTGGTCGCCATCCACGGGCCAGCATCGAAGTACACGATGTGGTGTTCGTGCAGGCTGACTCCCTTGAGCAGGCCTACCCGCAACTGTGCCAGGCCTGGTTCGGCAGCCGCCCAGGCCTGCACATCGACTCATGGATGGAGGTCAACGGTATTGACCGGTACCGTGTCGAATTCAGTGACGTGGCGCCGGGCCCGGACGAGCCCCGCCTGTTCTTCATCAACCTTGGCGGCTACGAGGACAGGACGTTTGGCGAGGCTCACCGCTACCTGCTGGTGGTGGCCAGGGATAAGGCCGAGGCCAGGCAACTGGGCAAACAACGCCTGCAGGCAAGCTGGCTCAAGCCGCATACCGATACGGTGCTGGATGTCGACGACTGCTTGCCGATCGACTGGGTGAACGGCCGCTACGTGCACCTGATGGAAGGCACCCATGGCGGCTTACGGCAATACAGCGACTATATTCTGCTCTGAGCGCTCCACGTGCCGCCGCCACCCTTGCGGTCACTTCCACTTGCCAGCGGCGGCTACGGGTCGTCAGTTCAGCCTGGCAGGCTCAAAAATGCGCCTTGAGCAATACACTCAGCGCATTCTGATCGGTCGGGAAACCATGGCTGTCCTCGATCCCATATTTGTCTGACCAGTAGTCCCACTCCACACCGGCGTAAAACCGCTTGGCCGTGTACCCCAACGCCTTGCCGACGTCGTACTTGATCTGCGGGTTGAAGTGAAAACTCTTGGCCACATAGTTCGAGGTGCCCTTGCGACCGACGTCATTTACATACCATTCCAGGTAACCGTCGAAGAGAATGTCCGAACGCCCCAGCGGAAGAGTCATGGCCCAGGTCGGGTTGATTTGCCACTGCCCCGATGCCTTGCCGGTGATGCCATCGGGCTTGCGATAGTAGGTATTGAGCGAGAAGCGATCGAAACCTGGCAGTTGCAGGTCCACTGCAGGCCCCAGCAGGTATCGGCGAATGCGCCCCTCGCCGCGCTCGTAGGTCGCCGCGATCAGCACATCCTTGATCACACCGTAGCGCAGGTTCTGCCCGCTGATCTTGCCCAGCGACAGCCGCGGAGAGAACTCCCCGTAATACGTATACCCCTCGCTGCCGGACAATCCGTTCGACCATTTGTTGTCGACGAACAGAAACACATCCCCCCACGTCCAACCGCTGGCATGTTCGAAGGTGATGGTCTGCTGAATGTCGTTACCGGTGCCATCGACCTTGTAGTTGTGGCCATAGAGGTAGCTGAGGCTGTTGTCGCTCCACATCAGCGGGGCGGACTGGGCACTGGCACTTGCCAGCGTGCAGAGCGGCAGGAGGCTGTGGCAGAACCAGGCGAGTGGGTTGAGTTTCATGGGCATCCCTTGGGTCGAGGTCGGTGAAGTTCACCGGCAAGGGACAGCGGACAGACCTCGCCTCTGACCACGCACTGTGCATGGTGCCACCCTTGCCGGGTGTGCGGCGTGACGCCGCCAGAGCAATGTCCCATGCCTTATCAAGGCACTGACCGCTTCTACTCGGGCATGCCCTTGCAGGGCGCGTGCCAGTCGATCGAATACAGCGAACCGCAACTATTGTGGCCAATTTGGCAACCTAATGAATACCATCTAGCACTCACATTGAGCACCTTAATGGCGCCGGCAGGCACCAACATGCACCGTCGCGGCACACTGCCCTGCCCCCGCAGCACCCTGCAAGCTGCCATCTGCCATGGCGCTGGGTGGCTTGCAGGAACTGGCACGCTTCTGGCTTTACAGACCTTCGAGTAGAAGCGGTCAGTGCCTTGATCAGGCATGGGACATTGCTCTTGCGCCCCTGAACGGGTGTACATCCGAGTGGATGTTTGCGCGCGGCCTTTGGGCCCTGGGCAAGAGAGCAGTGTCAGCCGTGAACGCTCGCCCTTCTCCAGTTGCGTCGCTTCTCCACTCGGTCTTCTCGCCGAGGGGCTGACCTGGCCCCCCGACGGATTTCGAATCGAGGTGGAGAACAATCATGAAAAACCGCTTTGGCTTGACTCGACCGCTTCGCTCGCTGCTGACAGGGCTCGGTGCGCTGCTCGCCGGCGCACCCCTGGCCATGGCCGGCGACAAAGTCGTGCTGCTGACTTCCTGGTACGCCCAGGCCGAACAGGGTGGCTTCTACCAGGCCCTGGCAGAGGGGCTGTACCAGCGCGAAGGCCTGGACGTGACCATCCGCATGGGTGGCCCCCAGGTCAACGGCATGCAGTTGCTGGTCAGCAAACAGGCCGACTTCATCGTCAATTACGACCTGCAGATTCTCAAGAGCGTGGAGCAAGGCCTGCCGGTGGTAGCGGTGGCCGCCCCGTTTCAGGGCGACCCGCAAGGCCTGATGACCCACGCGGACATCAGCGGCCTGGACCGCCTGCAAGACAAGCAGGTGCTGGTGTCCACCTCCGGCCAGCAAACCTGGTGGCCTTGGCTCAAAGGCAAATACCAGCTCAAGGACAACCAGGCGCGCCCCTACACCTTCAATCTGCAGCCGTTCCTCGCAGACCCTGACACTACCCAGCAGGCCTACGCCAGTTCGGAGCTGTTTCAGGCCATCAAGGCCGGTCAGAAACCCAACTTCTTTCTGTTCGCCGATGCCGGTTACCCGCCTTATGGCTCCACCATAGCCACCCGCCAGGACATCATCGAGCAACACCCACAGCGCGTGGCCGCGTTCGTGCGGGCCTCGCTGGAGGGCTGGCAGCGCTATCTGGAAAACCCCGCCCCAGGCAATGCGCTGATCAAGCGCGACAACCCCAACATGAGCGATGAGCTGCTGGCCTGGGGCGTCTCGACCCTCAAGCAACACCAGTTGCTGACCCGAGGCGATGCGGCTACCCGAGGCATCGGCACCATGAGCGACGCCCGCTGGCAAGCCACCCGCGACTTCATGGTCGAGGCCGGCCTGCTCGGCGCCACCGCGCCCTGGCAGAAGGCCTACACCACACGCTTCGTACAAGACCTCAGCGTGCTGCCCAGCACCGCCAGCCGCTAACCCGGCCCGTCACTTCCAACTGCAAGGAGCCGAATCATGTTGGTCACCAAACAACCTGTATTGCGCCGTTTCTGGTACGCCCTTCTGCCGATGTCCGCGCTGGACGATGGGCCAAAACCCTTCACCCTGCTGGGTGAAGCCCTGGTGCTGTGGAAACGCCCCGATGGCACCCCGGTGGCGATGCGCGACCGCTGCTGCCATCGCACCGCCAGGCTATCCAAAGGCTTCGTCAGCGAAGACGGCAACATCGCCTGCGGCTACCACGGCTGGGAATACGACTGCAGCGGCGCATGCGTGAAGATCCCGCAGAACCTGACAGGTGCGATCCCAGCGGGTGCCGCCGTCAAGGCCTATCACTGCCAGGAGCGCTATGGCTATGCCTGGGTGGCCCTGGACGATCCGCTGCAGCCAATACCCGACTTCCCCGAGGACGGCGCCCCCGGCTACCGGCGCATCTTCCAGTTCTACGAAGAATGGAAAACCAGCCCGCTTAGGGTCATGGAAAATTCATTCGACAACTCGCACTTCTCCTTTGTGCACAAGGCCAATTTCGGTTTGTTCGACCAGCCGCAACCGGCCAGCTACGAGTTCCGCGAAACCGACTACGGCTTCGAAGCCGAGACCCGCGTGCCAATCCGCAACCCTGAGGCAAGCTTCGCCATCACCGGCAGCCGCGCACCGATCACCGAACGCCACCTGGTCAACCGCTATTACCTGCCATTCTCGCGACGCTTTGGCTGCATGTACCCGGACAGCGGCATCCATCACATCATCTACAACTGCGCCACGCCGATCGACGATGGGCGCCTGATGCTGGTGCAGTGGCTGTACCGCAACGACAGCGAAGCTCAATGCTCGACCCAGGCGCTGATCGACTGGGACGCAGCGATCACCGCCGAAGACCGCGACATTCTCGAGGCCACTGACCCCGATGCCTGTGTCGATACCCGTCGGCGCGTCGAGCTTCACATGCCCTCGGACAAGCCCGGGCTGGTGATCCGCCGGCAATTGCTGGGCTTGCTCGAAGCCCATGGCGAAAGCGAAGTGTTCGCCAGCCACTGACAGCCGTTCAGCGCCCCGGTGCGCCGGGGCATCTGCCACCGCTCATAGCCAAATGGGAAAGCGCCCATGTTGATACAGACCTTGCCCGAAGCCGACGCCCGCCCACAGGCACACTTGCCTGCCGATGTCATAAGCGCCGAGACCCCGCTGTTCGCCAACCAGGTTGAAAAGACCTACAGCAATGGCACCCACGCCTTGCGCCGCGTCAGGTTGGCGATCCAGCGCGGCGAGTTCGTCTCGTTGCTGGGCCCTTCGGGTTGCGGCAAAAGCACCTTGTTGAAGATGTTCGCGGGCCTGGAACAACCCTCTGCCGGCCATGTGCGCTGGTGGGGCAAGGAGGCCCAGGAGCGTGACCCACAAGCGGGCGGAGCAAGCCAGCGCCTGGCGATGGTGTTCCAGGAAGCCACCTTGATGCCTTGGGCCAAGGTGCAAGACAACGTACGGCTGCCCCTGGACCTGGCCGGTGTGCCCCGGGCCCACAGCCAGGCCAAGGTGCAGGCAGCGCTGGAACAGGTGGGCCTGGGTGCATTCGGCGGGGTTTACCCGCGCGAGCTATCGGGCGGCATGCAGATGCGCGCATCGATTGCCCGGGCGCTGGCCACCGAGCCCAACCTGCTGCTGATGGACGAGCCGTTTGGTGCGCTTGATGAGTTCACCCGCAACAAGCTCGACACCGACCTGCGCCGCCTCTGGGCAGAGCGCGACCTGACGGTGGTCTTCGTCACCCATAGCATCTTCGAGGCGGTGTACCTGTCGTCGCGCGTGGTGGTGATGGGCGCCCGCCCCGGCCGGGTGATCGCCGATGTCGCCATCGATGGCCCGCTGGAACGCGACGAGGCCTACCGCACCTCGCCGGCCTTCATCGCCCAATGCGCCCACCTGTCCCGGCTGCTGGCCCAGGCCAACAGCGAGCACTGCTGAGAGCTCCGCCATGAACCAACTTCCCGCTCCCTGGCTACACAACCCCACCGTATTGCGCATCGCTTCGCCATTGCTGGTTGGCGCCGTGCTGCTGGGTCTCTGGCAATTGGCATGTATTGCCTGGCAGGTGCCGGTCTACCTGGTGCCCTCGCCGGCCGACATCGCCCGAACGCTGATCAGTGATGGCCCGATGTTGCTGGGCGCGCTGTGGATGACCCTGAAGATCACCTTCCTGTCGTTCGCCCTCGCCGTGATCATCGGTACCCTGGCGGCGTTCGTCTTCGTGCAGAGCCGCCTGGTCGAGGCCTGCCTGTTCCCCTACGCCATCCTGCTGCAGGTGACGCCGGTGGTGGCCATTGCACCGCTGATCATCATCTGGTGCAGCGACACGACACTGGCGCTGGTGATTTGCGCCACCCTGGTGGCAGTGTTTCCGATCATCGCCAATACCGTGCTGGGGCTGCGCAGCGTCAACCCCGGGCTGCTCAACCTGTTCCGCCTGAACCGCGCCAGCCGCTGGCAGGTGCTGCTGCGCCTGCGCATCCCCAGTGCCTTGCCGTGTTTCTTCGCCGGCCTGCGGATTGCCAGCGGCCTGGCACTGATCGGCGCGGTGGTGGCCGAGTTCGTGGCCGGCACCGGTGGCAGCAGCGCGGGGCTGGCGTACCAGATCCTGCAAGCGGGCTTTCAGCTCAACATCCCGCGCTTGTTCGCCGCTCTGGTGCTGATCGCCCTGACTGGCGTCGCGCTGTTCAGCCTGATGGCCATACTGGCTCGCCTGAGCCTGCGTCACTGGCACGAAAGTGAACTGGCTTAGGCCCTTGGAGACTCACATGACGCATTCCGACAGCTGGCTGATCCGTAACGCCAGCGCCATTCTCACCGGCCTGCGTGGCGCAGCAGCGCGCCATGCCGGGCCCGATATCCGCATCAGCCACGGGCGCATCGCGGCCCTTGGCGCCTTGCAGCCACAACCCGGCGAGCAGGTGCTCGATGCGACCGACTGCGTGGTCTACCCAGGCTGGGTGAACACCCACCACCACCTGTTCCAGTCGCTGCTCAAGGGCATCCCGGCAGGCATCGACCAGAACCTCGGGGCATGGCTGGCTGCTGTCCCCTATCGCTACCGCGGGCTGTTCGACGAGCACAGCTTCCGCCTGGCCGCGCGCATCGGCCTGGTGGAACTGGCCCGCTCCGGTTGCAGTACGGTCGCCGACCATCATTACCTCTACCTGCCAGGCATGGCCTTCGACAGCGCGCAGATTCTGTTCGAGGAAGCCCAGCGGCTGGGCCTGCGCTTCGTGCTGTGCCGAGGCGGCGCAACCCAGGTGCGCCAGGCCGAGGGGCCGACGAGCGCAGGGCCGGAAACCCTGGAGCAGTACCTGGACGATGTGGGGCGCCTGGTGCGCACCTACCACGACAGCGCCGCCGACGCCTGGCGCCGCGTGGTGATGGCACCGACCAGCCCGCCCTACTCGATGCCACCGGAACATCTGCGTGAAACGGCCCGCGCTGCCCGCCAGCTGGGGATCCGCCTGCACAGTCACCTGAGTGAGACGGTGGAGTACCAGAACGAAGTGCAGCGCCGCCATCAATGCTCACCCGTGGCCTTCTGTGCCGAGCACGAGTGGCTCGGGACGGACGTCTGGTTCGCCCACCTGGTCAAGCTCGATACCGAGGAAATCCGCCTGCTGGGCGCAACCGGCACCGGCGTCGCCCACTGCCCGCAGAGCAACGCCAGGTTGGGCAGTGGCATCGCCGATATCGTCGCCCTGGAGGCAGCGGGCGTGCCGATCTCGATCGGGGTGGACGGGGCAGCTTCCAACGAAGCCTGTGACATGATCAGCGAAACCCATGCCGCCTGGCTCATGCAACGAGCCAAGGGCGGCGAACGGGCCTTGCCCGGCCATGCCGCAGGCACACGCGAAGGCGGCGCGCATGTCGCCTGCGTGGAGGACGTGGTGCGCTGGGGCACGGCCGGTGGCGCCCAGGTGCTGGGGCTTGACGCGGTGGGTACAGTGCAGGTGGGGATGGCGGCTGACCTGGCGCTCTATCGGCTTGATCAGCCGCGCTACTTTGGTTTGCATGACCTGGGTATTGCACCGGTGGTCGGCGGTGGGCGGCCGACCTTGCGGGCATTGCTGGTAGGCGGCCAGCTGCGGGTGGAAAACGACACGCTCCCTGGTATCGACCTCACTGAGCTGGGCCACCAGGCCCGCGAGGCCGTGGTGCGTCTGCAACGGGCAGCGGGGGTGCGCGCATGAGCTGGGTATCCTTGCACGTGCGCGCCCTGCGCCTGGAAGCCGAAGACGTGCTGGGTATCGAACTGGACCTGCCCGGCGGCGGCCCCTTGCCCTTCAGCTGGGCCGCTGGCGCCCATGTCGATCTGCGCCTGGGCAACGGCCTGGTGCGCCAGTACTCGGTGATCAGCCTGCCCGAAGACGGCCACCTGTACCTGGCGGTCAAACGTGAGCCTGTTTCGCGGGGTGGTTCGCAATGGCTGCATGAACAGCTGCGCTTGGGGGCCTGCGTGGAGGTCGGCACGCCACGCAACCAGTTCGCCCTGGCGTCTGGCACCGGCCCGGTGATCCTGGTGGCGGCCGGCATCGGCATCACCCCCCTGTTGCCCATGTACCGCCACTGCCAGCTGCAGGGCCGCGCGGTGCGCCTGCTGTATTTCACCCGGCACGTGCACCAGGCACCGCTTGTCCCGCGCCAGGGGCCGCAACCTGAAGTATTCGCAGGCCTGCGCGCTGCGCAGGTTCGTGAGTGCCTGGCTGAGCAACTGCCAGCCTGGCAACCTGAGGCCAGCGTGTATTGCTGCGGGCCAGCCGGTTTCATGACAAGTGTCGAGCAGGCCGCCTTGGCCCTTGGCTGGCCTGCCACTGCGCTGCACCGCGAACACTTCAAAGCAGTCGAGGCGCCAGCCCAGGCTGACGGTAGCTGTGTCCTGGTGCTGCAACGCAGCGGGTGCGAGGTTCAAGTCCGCGCCGGCGAAAGCCTGGTGCAGGCCGCCGCGCGAGCTGGGGTGGAGCTGCCTGTTTCCTGCGGCATGGGCATTTGCGGTGCCTGCCTGTGCCGGGTCACCGATGGCGAGCCGTTGCACCGTGACGACTGCCTCAGCGAGGCCCAGCGCAACAGTGGGGAATGGATCGCCCCCTGCGTCTCGGGCGCACGCGGTGCTCGCCTGGCGCTGGATGCCTGAGCTCGGGCAGATGAGGTGAGGCGGCACTGGCAGGAATGAACGATGCGCAGGCCGGGATGATCGCAGGCACCACCAGCGCGACATCGCTAATCAGCACAACGCTGAGCGTGGCACTGATCGGCGGCGTTTTTTACACGTTGCCGGGCCCCGTTGGCGTATGTCGCGCTGAAACGCCACATCCAGATGGACGATTGCTAGTTGACGGTGGTTTCGGTGTGTTTGCGGGCACTGGGCGAGACATCAATGTTTTCACCCCAGCGCGGCATATCCTCTACTTCCAATCCAAAGCTATCGAGCGCACGTGCTACCGAATGATCGACAACATCCTGGAGCGTTTTAGGGCGCGTGTAAAATGCCGGCACTGGCGGATGAATAACGCCTCCCAGGTCGCTCACAGTCAGCATGTTGCGCAAATGGCCTGAGTGCAGCGGAGCCTCACGAACCATGAGTACCAGCCGGCGCCGCTCTTTGAGCACGACGTCCGCCGCCCGCGTAAGCAGCGTGGTCGTGACCCCGCTGGCAACCTCAGCCAAGGTACGTACCGAACAAGGGGCTATCAGCATGCCCAGGGTGCGGAACGAGCCACTGGCAATGCTTGCTCCCACGTCTCCAATCCGGTGCACGTGGTCAGCCAGTGAGTACAACTCATCACGGCTGAGATCCGTTTCGTATGCGCGCGTCATCTCGCCCGCCTTGGATACCACCAAGTGACTTTCGACCCCAAGTGCCTTCAGCATTTGCAGGGCCCGGATGCCGTAAATAATCCCAGTAGCGCCGCTGATGCCGACTACCAGACGCTGTCGTGAACTACTCATGCGTTACTCCGTGGGAAAAGCTCTGGCGCGTATGGATGTGGGTCGACGTCGACGAATTCCGCACGAGTGAAATGATCGCGCAAGTGGAACGGCGCGGTGCAGTCGAAGATGGTCTTGCAGGTCAGGCCACGCACCAGAAGCGCGGGGTTGTATTCAGGCCCCTGCGAAGGATCCAGCACATGCCCCGGAACGCCGGGGATGAAGAGCGTGTCCATGTCGCCTTGATAGCGGGTTTGCATGGCCCACAGCACATCGTCGGAGTCGAAGGGGTCTACATCCTCGTCGACGATGATCACGTTTTTCAGTTCCCGGTACACACCCAGTGCGATAAGCGCAGCCTGGCGTTGACGCCCTTCGTCACTTGCCTTGCGCTTGGCAACCTGAAGGATCGCCAATAATTTCCCGCCGCCGGCGGTGTGAGCGTAAACATTGGTCAAAAAGCCTGGCATCGCCAGTTCGACGGCGTTTCGGATACTGGCCTCAGTAGGGATACCTGCAAGGCTTGTATGCTCTTCCCCGGGCCCGACGAGGGTTTGCAGAATCGCCCCGCGCCGCATGGTGACGCCGGTGACCCGAATGACCGGCAGAGAAGGATTGGCCGGGCCGTTGTAGCCGGGGAACTCAGGCATCGCGTGCCCCGTATCTGTGTTGATATCCTCGCGCATCCGCTCGTTCGGGAGGATCTCACCCTCGATCACTATTTCCGCTCGGGCGATCGACTTTTGCTTCACGGTCACCGCGTCAACGAGTTCGACACCCTGGCCGCGCAGGCCACCTGCAATTTTCAGTTCATCGAAACCCAGCGGCGTGGTCGGTGCTTCGAAGCACGCACCGATTGGGATGGCGGGATCGAGCCCCATGTTGATGGTAATCGGCAGGGGCTTGCCGGCGGCTTCAGCCTTCTGACGGAAGTGATCGATATGGCGGTCTGGAGCAAAGAAGATCGTCAGCTTATCGCGATCCTGGACGCAAAGTCGGTGGATCGTCACATCGGTATGCCCCTCATCCGGATCACTGCCCAGCACCAGCCCCAAGCAGAAAAACGGGCCTGCGTCTTCAGCAGTATTGGTCGGCGCCGGCAGGAGGCTACGCAGGTCGAAGTCAGGATCGCGGGCATCAAGCACGATCTCTTGGCACGGTGCATCGGCACGGTCGACCATCACCGGATCGATTGGATTTTGGACTGCCTCACCCATGCGTTCTGCAAGCTTGTCGGGCGCGCTGTCCAGCAACAGGCCCACCCGCTCGCGGCTAGCCATCAACCCGACCAGAACCCGTGAGCCTGGATAGCCTTCAATGTTGTTGAAGATCATCGCCGGGCCAAGCTGAGTCGGTCGCTTGACCGTGCCACCTGCCCCCACACGGCGATATACCCCGGCCAATTGCGCTTTGGGGCTCACAGGGTGACTGGTTTCCAGCAGTTGCCCCGGATGTGCCTGCAATCGTGCCAGAGCAGTGCGCAGGTCATTGATAGGCTGCTTTTCCATGGGTCGTTACCTCGCTTGGCTGCACGTAAGATGAGGTAAACGATGAAGGGAAAAGAGCGCTGAAACCATACAGCAGAAGGTGCATTATCGATAAGAAAAAACTTATGATTAGCTCATGAACACTTCCCTGCGCCGCCTGGCCTACTTTCTCGACGTGTGCGAAACCCTTCATCTTGGTAAATCTGCTGAGCGGCTGGGTATTGCGCAACCGGCTCTTAGCCAGCAAATCAAGAAGCTGGAGACGGAAACAGGCGTGCAGCTGTTCTTGCGCCGCAAGCGTGGCATCGAGCTGACGATCGCGGGGCAAGCGTATCGAACAGAGGTGCAGCGCCTGCTTGCCATGCACCGGCACGCCAACGAAGTCGCTCAACGCACAGCACGAGGCGAGCTGGGATCGATCCACGTGGGGTATATCGGTTCGGCGATGTTCGAGCCTGAATTTCCTGCACTGCTCAAGCGCCTGCGCCATAGGTTTCCCGGCATTGCGTTGACGCTCGATGAACAGCGTATCGAGGAACAACTGCAGTCACTGCTGCGTGGTGAAATCGACATCGCAGTCGTGCGTGGCCCTCTCGGAGTGCTCGCGCCGAACCATGTTAAAAAAGCCGGTGTGCGTAATCCGCTGATCGTGGCTTTGCCAAGTGACAGCCCTTTGCTGGTGAAGCCGCTATTGACTATTTCCGAGCTGGCTGACGAACCTTTGATCAGTTTCAGCGACCCTTCCAACTTTGCTATTCAGCAAATCGTCAGCACCTTGGCGCAGCGCGCTGGAGTAACGCTCAAGGTGGCATGGCAGGTACCCGAGGTGGCAAGCATCCTCGGGCTCGTGGCAGCAGGCTTGGGGTACGGTATCGTTCCGGCATCAATTGCCAACCTGACCATGCCGACGGTGTGTTTCCGGCCCTTGGCCGATGAGGGCGCCTATTCCGAGTTATGGTACATCTGGGATGCAGGACGAGTGACTCCGGCGATCGAGCGCGTTCTTGAGCTTCTTTGAACGCCGACACGGCAGTGCATGCAGCTGTCGCCAGCGGTACGAGAAACGCCATTTTGTGAGCCTGGAGAATGCCTGGGAAACCAGGGGCGCTTCACACGAATGGTTACTCATCTCTCCTGCGGCTTGAGCAGAATTGCCACAGCGCTAATCGGGTTGCACGCTACCCCTTGTCGCCTTTTTGTACCATTCGGTACATTCCATGATTAGAATCCGCGTCCATTGATAATTATTTTAAAAATTAACGGTCTGATACTCGGAGCCTATTGAGTCGATGCGTGCGGATTCATATCGTCTATTGAGCGTTCTAGAACATCAGATGCTGCTCGAAGACATCAGCAGCAGTTCAACCCCAGTTGAAGAACAACTGAAACTCCTCGTTCGCGGACAATCCACATTAAGTGATATCGAACGTCTGTTTGGCCCTTCCGAGGAATGTGAGACTCGCGGTGAGGTCAGGCTATTGCGCTGGCAGTTTGCGTATACGGAGTTGGATTTAGCCCTTGGCGACCCTCAGGTGCTCACAGTAGCGATCGACGGGAACGGCCGGATAACGGACTTCGCCCTCGTCTAGATCATTGAGTGCAATGGCCTCCTGCACTGTTGGCCCAGAGCTTCTGGGCCTGTCCCGCTGCTCGGCCTGATCATAACCGTTGGCCAACTCATGCGCCTGGGCGCGTCTCACTTTACCTCGGCCTCGATCGGATGGATCGTAGCCCATTCTTTGAAGTGCTCGATGAACGCTCGCACAGGTGGGGCCATATTCTCCCTGGACGGGTACACGGCATAGACGCCTACATTCGGTTCCACATTCCAATCGGGCAACGCCTCGACCAACCTACCTGATACAAGATCGGGTTTGACATGCCAGTCTGCCAAGAGCGCGATGCCATGGCCATCCAACGCCATCTGCCTGACGACCTCCGCCTGGCTCGATTCGAATCGGCGCTTGATCTTGATCGATTGCTGGCTACCACCTTTGGACAGTGACCAATTAACCTCTTTCCCCACAATGAGACCATCCAGATTCGAAAGGTCTCTAGGCAACCGGGGTACCCCGACCTTGTCCCAATACCCGGGAGCACCACAAATTACTCGCCGCGAATCGCTTATACGCTGGGCAATCATGGAAGAATCCGCCAACACCCCATGACGGATGGCCAAATCGAACCCCTTTGCAACGACATCGACGACCTGGTCGGTAGGGTGAAGATCTACTACAACCTTCGGATAGGCAGCTAGAAAGCTGCTCAGCACTCGAGCAAGGTAGCCCTGTGCGAACGTGGCAGAAGCTGTGATACGTAAAGATCCTGAGACGTCCTGCGCTTCAGAAAAAGTCCGCTCCGCCTCCATGACGCCATCTAGTATCTGCCTGGCAAACCGTTGGAGCTTTTCGGCATCAGCGGTTGGACTTAATTTCCGAGTCGTTCTGTTAAAAAGCCTTCGCCCTAGTCGATCCTCAAGGGCAAGCAATTTCTTGCTCCCTCCCGCCGCTGTGAGACCCAGCCGCTGCGCCGCCGCACGGATGGTTCCCTCCTCATAAACGGCAAGAAACAAGCGAAGCTCATCAAGGGAGTCGAGCATAAAAATTAACAACTTTTAAGACCGAATGAAGCAACAAGAATAGCATATTCGCGAATTTGCATTGCTGATAGATTTTGGGTTTTCAAGCGGAGCGATACTCGATGCAAGCAATCGTGATAAACCAGCACGGCCAGTCGGATGTATTTGAAGAAATCGAAACAGCTCCCCCTTCAGCACGCCCAGGCCACGTCGTCATTGATGTTATGGCCACCAGTGTTAACCCGGTTGATACCAAGATTCGCAGCGGGAGCGAAGGCACCGCAGGTCTCACCTTTCCAGCCATCCTGCATATGGACGTCGCCGGCATCATCAGCTCCGTGGGTGAAGGCGTTAGCCAATTCAAGGTAGGTGATGAGGTTTATGGATGCGTCGGAGGAATCGTGGGTATTCCTGGCGCCTTGGCGGAGAAAGTTGAAGCCGACGCAAGATTGATCGCTCTCAAGCCCGCCTCATTGCATTTTGCTGATGCGGCGAGTCTTCCGCTCGTGGCAATCACTGCCTGGGAAGCTTTGATTGATCGAGCCTCCATCCAGCCGGATGATGCAGTCTTGGTTCATGGCGGAACGGGTGGCGTCGGCCACATCGGCATTCAGTTGGCAAAACTCATGGGAGCCCGTGTTGCCACTACGGTCTCGACTGCACAGAAAGCAGAGATTGCCCGCTCCCTGGGTGCCGACGATGTCGCTTTCTACCGGGAAGAATCGCCAGAAGAATACACCAGCCGTATTACCAACGGCTCTGGCTTTGACACAGTGTTCGATACGCTCGGCGGCGCCGTGCTCACAAACTCGCTGAAGGCTGCCAAGCTCAAGGGCCACGTCATATCCATCATCGGCTATGACACCTACGACCTCACAGATATGCATTTCAAGGCACTACGGCTGGACTTGGTCTTCATGGCGGTTTCAATCATCCATGATCTTGACCGTAGTCATCACGGCAAGATTCTTACAAAGCTGAGCAGTTTGGTGGATCGCGGCTTAGTCAAGCCCCTTATAGACGAACGACACCCGTTCACAGCGGAAGGTGTAAAAGCAGCTCATGCACGCCTGGAGTCCGGAAAGGCTATAGGTAAAGTCGTCATCACTCGGTAAACCGGCTTCCCGCTTTGGAGAAAGATCATATGCCCAACAATTCACCCATTGTGATTATCGCTAGATTGAAAGCGGAAGAAGGTCTGGAAGAAGGCCTACTCACCGAGCTCCGCAGCTTGGTCGAGGCCTCTCAAAAAGAAGAGGGATGTATCCAGTACACCCTACATCGATCAGAGGATGTACCTACTGATTTCATGATTTATGAGATCTGGAAAAGTCAGAAATCTTTGGATGAACACACGCTGCAGCCGCACTATCTAAATTTTTCCTTAAAAGCTGCAAGCATGCTGGCCGAACAACCGACCATCGATAGGTTAGAGAAAGTTATGTAGTCAGTTAATAGCGTCAGGACCCGAACAAGCCCCAACCAAAGGGCCAGCCTAGTCTAGGTGGTGATGCCTCAGCGATGACTCAGACACTAACATCGGAATAGTTATTTCAATTTTAAAAGACCACCACAAGCGCACCAACAAGCAAACACACGCTTGCCACGATGGTTAAACGTACTCGCATAGGCCAATACCACCCAGGCACAATATCAACCCATTTACGATCTTGCCAAAGATGCCCAATGAAGCCAAAGGCCAATACTAAGCAGCCCCATGACACAGGTAACAACATGCTAACCCAACCGATGAGGGCTGGAATGACACTCCACGCGAGCCTCACCTGCCGCTCGTTCGCAGGTAACCCCTGTAATATCATAGCGAACCCCCAATGCAGGGCCCCGACAAAACTCAATATCACAGCCCCGTAGCCAACCAATGCAACAGACAGGAGGTCTCGATAATCAGTCGCCAAACACATCAGCAGTGCCACACCAACAAACGGCAGCAAGCCACCGTAACCAAGGACTGTAAAGCGACTTGGAGATAACGTATTGAAAATTGCACTCATTAGCTCGCCCTTCCTATACGGTTTAGTATCAGATATCAGGTGTTTCGACCAATAAGTTTGAGGAACTCGTGCCGGGTAGTCGGCGAGTCTCGAAACTCACCTAACATTACCGATGAAATCATCACTGAATTTTGCTTTTCGACACCTCTCATCATCATGCACATGTGCTTGGCCTCGATAACTACCCCGACCCCTGCCGCATCAGTCACTTCCTGCATGGCACACGCAATCTGTCTAGTCAGATTCTCTTGAATCTGCAAACGGCGGGCAAACATATCGACTAAGCGCGCCACTTTGGAAAGCCCTAGTACTCGTCCTGTTGGAAGGTAGGCGACATGCGCTTTGCCGATAAACGGCAGCATGTGATGCTCGCACAATGAGTACAGCTCAATATCGCGAACGACCACCATCTCATCATTGTGACTTTCGAACAAAGCACCATTGACTATCTCAGCCAGGCTTTGGGTATAGCCATTGCATAGATATTGCATCGCTTTGGCAGCACGTTGAGGCGTATCCAAGAGCCCTTCTCGCTGTGGGTTTTCACCAACGCCAACAAGGATTTCGCGATAATGCTCGGCTAGCGAATGTGACATTTTGATGCCTCGCCTTTGCAACGCTGCCTACCCTCGGGATGGGGTAACCATGCCAAACTTGGCCTTAAAAGACAGAACAACCTGTACAAAACCGAAAGCAAAGGACGGAGCGGACGCCAAGCCAGTGGAGCTGCCCACATCCCCACACCGGCAGCACGCCAGCTCCAAAGTGTAGCGTCCAAGCCTGTTACCCACTGACCGTTCGCGAACCTTGCGTGCAAGCACGATCTCAGTTGCTCAATCGTCAGGCCGAACCGAGTGGGATCGAAGTCATCACCGTCAATATCGATCAGGATAAGCTTTGCTGCCGTTGAACGCCTGCGCAGGAAGGCCACCTCCCTGGCGCACAATGGGCAGGTCCCGTCGAAGTAAAGGGTCAAAGGCCACGGGCCAAACATGTACAACACCTCAATTTTGTACAGGTTTTGTATAAGTTAGCGGAACCCGCGAAATTAGCAATGGCCGCGATGACGGATAGCCTCGCAAAGCGCCAAATGGCCTGAGGCTGGCGGGTTCAGTAGCCTCAGGCGGATGACGGGCTTCGACTGGAGCCATAGCGCTTGGTGAGCAACCCATCCCTGAAACCCTCGATGTTCAGCACGGGCACGAAGAGGGTGGTTCCAGGTCTCGCATCGCCGTGGCGTTCGGAAAAGTGGATATGCAAGCCGCCCCTGTAAAGGCCAAGTACAGGGGAAGGCCTGATTCGAAACGGTGTTCAAACTCGATCCTGAGCCCAAGGCCCCGAACGCTGGTCTTGACGTTCAGTTTGTGTTGAAGGCCGAAAACGATGCCGGGCGCCCATGAAGGTGAACGAGCGCCTGCAGAAAGCCTCCTTACTACACGTCAGCAACGCTGGTGCGAAGCTCCGCAACTGGCTTCTCTCTCACCGCCGAGTTGACTGCAGCAGCGATCAGGCTCAGGACAACCGCAGCCTTCCAGACCAGGTCATAGCTCCCAGTGATGTCGTAAGCCGCCCCACCGACCCACCCCCCCAGGAATGCGCCCACTTGGTGGAACAGGTAGACGAGCCCGCCAAGCATTGAAAGGTTGCGAACACCGAATACCGAGGCGACGACTCCATTTGTCAGTGGGACGGTTGAAAGCCAGAGAAAGCCCATTGCCATCCCAAACAGGTAAGCCGTGACGTTACTCACCGGGACAGAAACAAAGGCGACAATGACCGCTGCTCTAAGCAAGTAGAGAGCCGTGAGCAGCTTGGGTTTGGACAGGTGCCCGCCGAGCCAGCCGGCTGTGTAGGTGCCAAAAATATTGAATAGCCCGATGAGTGCCAGAACAGTGGTTCCAGTTTGAGCAGTCAGCCCCTTGACCTCAAACACCGAGCAGAGTAATTCGACAGGCTCCTCGCAGCGGAGCTGATCAATCAACGCGAGCGCTCGTGTTCCTCGGCCATCAAGAGCGCGGTAGCCTTTTTTAAAATCGATTTCTCCCGTTCCAGCCGGTTGATCCGAGCTTCCAACTCTTGGATCTTCTGCTGCTCGGGGGTCAGCGCCTTGCTCGCGTAGCACCGCCACGTTCTGACTGGAGTTGATTCACCCAGCGGCGCAGCGCCGATTCAACCAAGTCGAGCGACCGAGCGGCTTCAGTAAGGCTATAGCCCTGGTCGAGCACAAGGCCAGCTGCCTCGCGTTTGAATTCGGGGGTGAAAGTACGTCGTTGTCTGCTCATCGAACACCTCTGTGTGGCGACCATTTTCGCCTAAAAAGGTGTCCGGGGTTAGTAGTCCACTATATTCCCAAGGGTGTTCCCACGGGTCGTTTTTCGATGGCCCAAAAACGCAAAAAGCCCTGAATAATCAGGGCTTTGAATGTGGCGGAAGCGTAGAGATTCGAACTCTAGGATAGTTGCCCATCGACGGTTTTCAAGACCGGGGGATAAATACAGAATCTATGCCCCTTGGGTAGCTGAATCGATTCCAAAACAAAGACAAAACGGCACGGCTACAGGCCGCATACTGCAAGGGTCGCCGTTTGAGTTTTGGAATCGGTTTTTGCTGTAATTTTCAAGCAGTTTGGAGATACACTCCGCGGCTGTAAAGCTCCTCAGGAAGTGCGGAATGGATCTCAAAGCTCTGGAAAAATCTCTGTCTCCATGGCTTCGCGTGAGCACTTGGTACACGAAGCACCCGGATGATGAGCAGCGGTTTCACCATGCCTTGCACGCGACGTTTGCAGACCATGGCTACAGCATCACTTTTGAGGAATTCTTCGAGGCGATGCGCAATGTGATAGTCGAGCGGTACCCAGGGCACGAGTTGTATCGGGCAAACGACATCGAGCGGTATGCTCGGCGTGCCGAGATCATCGGCTACTACCTCTTCGACGTGCGCAACTGCCAGTAATGCAGCAGTAGTGTGGAAAATCGACCTCAGGCCGCACCGTTCGCGGCCTATGCGTCGTTCCTGTCTAATATGCATTGGCGAGTTTGGGCGAGTTTCGCCCAGTAAACCTGAGAAGCTTTCGAGCGGTTTTAGACAGCCTATGCGCCCCACCCCGGCGTCCTGCCGATCACGATCCGTCCTGGCTCGTCACCTTCCCAGCTTTTCAAATTCTCGTAACTGAACAGGCCGATGTGGTACGCCTCCTCGATCTCCATCAACCCCCACGCCCTGGCAGCCTCGGACAGCTCCAGCATGTCGACCAGGCTCTCGGCGCTCACCTCGCGGCGACGATGAGCGGCATAGGCCATCTCATCTAGAACGGCGGCGCGCCCTTCGGGGTCCGTGACCAGGGCGAATTGGTCGTTCAGTTCATCCAGCCAAGCCTGAGGGATCCCGTCCATCATTCCGCCCTGCACCACCAGGACTGCGCATACAGCACGCCGTCGATATTCTCGACCCCGTTGATGTTCATCCCGAGCTGGGCCATGCCGTTGACCTTGGCGTCGTGCAGCCGCGGGATGATGTCCGGACCGGGCGTTGGATTGAACACCCAAGCCTGGGTGGCCACGCGGCCTAGAGGCTCGCTGTGGTGGTCGCCTATGTGGATGTCGGCGCGCAGGGGCTGGATCTTCCTGAGCTGATCAGAGGGGATAGCCTGGCCATTCACGCGGCGGCGGACGAGAAGAAAGTACATAGGGCACCGATACTGTATATGCATACAGCATCGTATCGCTTCGGCCTCGTGCCGGGCAACTGCCAGTCAGCGGTTCAATGCAGAAGCAGCAGCTTCTCCCCACCGGGCGGCGATGGTTTGCAGAGTCAGCGGCTCGAATAGTTCGAAACTTTAATGAGAACATGCTGTGGCGCTTCGAAGATATAGACTTGCATGTAAAATTCCCTTCAGGTCGCTTTGAATCCTGCGTGCTAAACGCAGGTCAAGCGAAACCTAACATGAAATAACCAGAAAAATTTGTGTTTTGACATACCCTTAAATTAACATAAAAACTTTCACCCATAAGAAATAGCTATAACTAGGAGAGCAATATGGAAACGGTAAATCTGATAGCAACAGCCCTCACTGCAGCGATTCTATTCTGCTTTATTAAATACTATTTCCCAAAATACTTAATAAAGAAAGCCGAAAATTTAGCCACCAAAGAAGACATCCGAGAAATCACTAGAGAAGTAGAGGAAGTCAAAAGTGAAATCAGCAAAATTGATGCTATAGATGCATCTCGCAGAACCGTAAAATTAGAAGCTTGCCTGAACGCCCTAGCCATACTCGACGCACATTTCAGCCACATACAATGGAACGCTGACATGAAACCACCACAAAAACAGATGGCCACTATCAGAGAAGCACGTGAAGCCCACTCTAAGCTTATCTTGACTTGTGATGACATTGAACTTGTAAACTTATTCTGCGAAATCTTGTTTCAGAAAAGCAATACACAGCCATTGACAGATCAGCTTAATAAATTTAGAAATCTAGTTCGGCGTGAGTTGGGCTTTGGTGGAGAAAAGGAACTTGATCGCAATACTGCCTGGATTGCAACAATCGTATTCTCTGAAGACCCAAGCA
Organism: Pseudomonas sp. NPDC089428; assembly: GCF_044749325.1. Lineage (NCBI taxonomy): Bacteria > Pseudomonadati > Pseudomonadota > Gammaproteobacteria > Pseudomonadales > Pseudomonadaceae > Pseudomonas > Pseudomonas sp. NPDC089428. The sequence continues at coordinate 369,612 of NZ_JBIVHT010000001.1, read as the reverse complement.
AAGCTAGTTAGGCGATTGAGCTACGCTTTGATAAGAGCGCTCGCATGCAATACCCGCTACTCGGGCGCCGTCATAAGCTTTCGCCAACTCTCCCGCTCGCGCATCAGCCCGTGCGAGCAGGTCGGAGAGCACCATGGCGGCGCGGGTGGCTGCCTGGCCTCGTGCGATAGCGGCGGAATCCGTGCCGGGGCAACTGACGGTGGCGGCGAGCTTGGCGCCTTCGTCGCGCAGCCGCTGGCCAGCAGCATCGGCACCAGCAGCGCCAGCATCAGCAAGCGTTCGTTGTTCCTGAGCATGGGCTCTCGCCTCCTCCTGCGCCTTGGCGCGTCGTTGTTCTTCCTGTCGGGCGCCGCGCTCGCCGATCACCTCGGCCAGACGGTCACCACTGTCACGTTCCGCTGATGCCTTGGCGGCCTCGGCGCGCTCGAACGATCGGCCGTGCTGGTAGACGCCCCAGTACGAAGCCAGCAGCGCCAGCAGCACTACCACCCTGATGGCCCAAGACTTCATGCCAGCGCCCTCCGCACACCCTCGTCGATGATCGCCGGCGCATATGGGTTGCTACCGTTTTCGTGAACGATGATGCTGACGACCATCCCGCGCAGCGTGGCCGGGTCCTTGATGTTGATCGGATCGGTGGTGCATACGCCTAACCGCTTGGCCACAGCACCGGCGTAGGCCTGGGTGTCGTTCTCGTTGCTCGGCGCCCAGCGGTTGATGGTCTCGAGTACGGTGTCGATGCCCTTGCCGCCCACGCCGGGCATTCCATCCTTGCCCCGGTAGTTGATCAGCAGCTTGCCCAGGGCGCGGATGCCGTTCTCGGGCGTGTCGAAGATGGCGAAGCGGCCACCAGGTTCTTTGCCGATCTGGCCCTGCCAGTCGTTGCGTGGGTTGAAATCAATATTGCCGGGGTTCCGATTACGGATGCCCCGGGGCTGGGATTGGGTCATGGTTTTTCTCCAGGCAAAAAAATACCGCCAGGCGGCGGTTCATGAATGTGCTGCCGGAAGACCGGCTGAATGTGTGATCGAGCTATGCAGGCACACCCGGACGAACTGGGCGACTTCCCTGAGAAGGAAACCCGTCTGCGCCATCATTCCAGGCACGAAGCGCAACCCGATAAGAGCGCCAATCTGCTATTGATGCGCCCGGTATAGCGTTTGGATCGCCATCTTCGAGCATGAGCAACTGGTCAGCGACTACTGACATCTCCTCAGAAACCCAGATGCCTTCTTCACCCTTCCGGATTTCCAGAGATTGATCATCTAGAAACTTCTGGTATTCATCATTTGAGATGGGTATCAGCCCTGCTCTTACAATTTCTTCTGCAACATCGTCCTCATAGGCCCAAATGCCGCCAGTTGATAAATCCTTGTAATATTTCACTACCTCAACTCCTTCCAGTTAACCAGCGCGGCCGAACCATTCTGAGCAGATACTGAATATGAAGCGCCAACCCCAACAGTCACGGTAGGAGTCGATATGTATCCGCCAGCTGCTGTTGAATAATTACCATACATAAGCTCGCCATCAGAGCCTACACATGCCGTTACGTTTGCCCCACTTACAGGCCCCAGAAGCGCAGTAACTTGAATGGGCTTTCCGGTGGTGTTGGTATAAGTAGTGTTCAACGACCTGGAGCTTGTAACATTGGTCCAGGTCTGGCCTACACCAATTGTGGGGACGCCAGTGGTAGAGCCTGTACCGCCTTTAGAGACTGGCAGAATGTTCTCCGTCGACACGCTGCCGAGGCCTAGGGCAGTTCGAGCCGCTGCAGCTGTAGTAGCGCCTGTACCACCTTTGGCCAAAGGCAGAGAGGCCGGGAGAGCGGTGGCTTGGTCGTCTGTCTGCGACAGGTTCGCAATCCAGTTGTACAGCTCGGTAAAGTTTGCCCTTGCCTTGACCCAAGCGGATCTGCGGTCATCGCCACCTGCACCGCTGGGTGAAGCACCAAGGTTGATTACTTGCTTGGTCATGTCATTACCTTAAAGAGGCTTCATAGGTCGTGAGGCAAACAGCGTTCGCCCGTTCGCGCTTAATGGGTTCTGCCCGTCGAAGTTTTCGCAGTACATCTGAAGGACGCTTCTGTTCCCAGATAGGAATCCTCCAAAGTTGGCCCGGTACGGCTGAGTTGTTTGAATGATGTTGGTATTTGAGAAAAGCGCATTCGCCAGCACGTAGTCTTCGTAGCTACCAGTCCACCCCATCTGCAAAGGTGAAGCGTAATATCCGGTACCGGTGATGGGCGTTCCTCCCGCCGAAAAGGAATTACTGGCCGGCTGTCCGTTCAACAGTGACAAATTAGCTGTTGTGACGAACGTCCTGTTTCCCGCAGCATCCCGAACTGAAGCTCCATAGATTCCCGCATCAGTATTCGGCGCCATGTAGCTTGCGCAGAACCATTTGATTTGCATTGGATACAGAGCGATCGTTCCGTGGGCTGCCTGATTGTTGAACGCCTTGATCCGAAAGCCTGTCCAGTTGCCTGGCGCGCCTCGAACGTAGAAGTTGCCCACCATCATGTAGTCGGCAGCATTCAAGAAAATCAGGGGCCGCTCGGTGGTGGTGATTGGCGCAGGAAACGTGACCTCTCCCCACTGAACCTGGTTGCCACTCCCTGGCCCTTGAAAACCGATGCTGAACCCTCCGCTGTAACGAATCGACAGCACTTTGTTGATCGCGTCGATCTGCGTTCGCACGTTGTTGTTGGATGCCCGGATCCCATAACTGCCTGGGGCCGCAAAAGGCTCGCCGCCCTGCGAGAGAACCATCACCTGCCAGGTGAGTGATTGAGGCTGGCGAAGCTGCAACTGACCAGTCGAGTACCACGCTTGCGGCGAGAATGTCTGCTCTCCACCATCGCGGAGGGTATCCACCACCACAAACGAGGCCGCCTGGATCTCCGGCACCGAGATGTACTGGTCGAAGGCGCCATTGCCGGTAACCTGCAACATCTTGAGTGAGCGGATAGGCGTAATGGTGGTGTCCAGGGTTACGGCCCCGGCCGCATCCCGCGTCCGGAGCCCATACAGATCAGCCATCAGGTAAGCCTCCCCACTGCCGTACGCTCGATGCCATTGGCGTCATAGACATACACGCCCCCGTTGTTGAGCAGCGTTGAGCCGTTGGCGTCCTGCCCCCGGATACTCACCGCCCCCGTAACGAAATTCAGTTCCAGCAACGGCAGGCCTTGGGAGTTCACCGCCTGAGACTTCAGCGTCATGCCAAGGATCAGGTTCTGGATGAACGCGGCATTGATCACCGCCTGGTTGATGAACACCTGGCCATTCGAAACCACAAACGGCAGGGTCACTTGCCCAGACGACTGGTCGACAATTGCGAAGCGCTGGGCATACGCCAGGATCTCGGCCGTCTCCCCATCGCTTCCCAGCGCCAGGCCGGCCATGACGCGCCGTCCGCCGCTGATAGTCTCGGCCTTGATTGTCGTCATGGCCGAGACCCGGCCATCAACACCCGCGACCGTTTCAGACACCTGCTGAACAGAGGCGCTGACATCCCCGACCGTCGATTGCACAGTATCAATGCGCCGCCCTGTGGCGATGCCGTCCTCGACCCGGGCGGACTGCTCCGTCCAGACGCCGACGAAACTGCCCGTAGCGCCCGCCAGGCCCGTCGAATCGCCCTCCATTTCCGGATTCACCTGGACATACAACCCGTCGACCCGCTCCGCTTGGGCGGTAATCGCCGTGCCTTGCTGAGTCACGGTGGTGTTCAGCTGGCTGATCGCCGTGGCCTGGCCGCTGACCGCGCGCGCCGACGGCCCGGCAACGAACGGCGAAGGCGTGTTGCTCTCCCCTACCCGCTTCTCGATCATCACCGAATCAATGATGCATGTGAGCCCTGAAACGGCGCTCATGTTGAAGTAGATGGTGATGCCGACCTTCGCGCTGTCCGTTACGGTGACCGGGAACATTACCCGTGTCCGCGTGGTGGGCAGAGCTACGGTCGGCGAATAGCGGTGCGTGCCGTTGTAGAGCGAAATCCGCCCGTTGGTGGCTGCACTGGCCTGCATGTACATCGAAACCAGGTAAACCCCCGGCTCGATCCGAACGTTCCAGCCGGCCAGGTTGTTGGTCGGGGTAAGCATCAGGAAGCTGTTGGTGCTGCTGCCCGCCTGGTAGCCGAAACCCGAATCAGCCTCCGCTACCGCCACACCCTCCCGCGTCACGCCACTACCGACCGATGTGGCCGGCAGGGTTGTCGACGTGAGCCAGCTGTAGTCGTCGGCCAGCAAGTTGGAGCCGCTACCCCCGATGCCGCCGATGGTGCTTTGCAGCTGGGTCACAGCCTGACCTTGGGTTGTCAGCGTGTTGCCCTGCAGCGTCACAGTGCTCTGCAGGGATTGCAGTGCGCTGTTGTCGGCTTTCCCTGCCACCGTGTTGCTGAGCTGGGTGAGCGCGGAGCCCTGGCTGATGATTGATCCTTCTGCTGTCGTCACCCGAGCATCAACAGCCTGAAGCGCGGTCGCCTGTGCGTTGTCTTGGCCAGCGCGCTTGCGAGCGACTGGCCCCGACATGAACACATCGGTTGCATCACCAGGACCTACCCGGAAAGTCATCGCCATCCGAATGCAAGCCGCCGGCACAGTGGCCTGCCCGGTCAACTTGACCCAGGCGCCTGTGGTGCTGGTCAGGCGAACGCCATCACCGGCTTGGACCGCCCAGTTATGGCCAACACTTGCGCCCGCACCGTCATAGAACTGAATCCACAGCCCAGTCTGACCACGCGCGGCCGTCACATAGACATACAGTTCAAAGTCATAGACCTCGCCGGCAGCCACTGCGATCTGTGAGGCGTTGGTGTTCTCCGGGGGGCGCTGGTTGAGCGCGGCTGAGAAGCCATAGTAGGTGTTGCCCGTTGCTGTTGCGGTTGTGACCTTGACCACCTTGGCCGTAGACGCACCAGCCGGCACAGTCGCGTCGTTACGCGGCAAGGCTACCGCTGCCGGAATACTGGTCAGCCCGTTGCTACTGGCGAACAGTGGATCGAGCAGCAGATTCTCACCGGAGACGTTGCTCACCGACGCCTTGATATTGGTGATGTCGCTGCCCTGGGCGGTGATCGTCTGGCCCTGCTGAGTCACGGTGTTGCTCAGGGCGGAGACGGTCGAGGCATCTGCTTTGCTGGCCACCTGGGTCAGGGCGCTGGCCGCAGCGGCAGCAGCATCCGTGGCCACCTTGTCAGTCACAGCCACCCAGGCGGTACCGTTCCAGCGTTTCGGCGTGTTTGCGCTCCCTGTGGTGTCAATCCAAAGGTTCTGCGTGAGCCGATCCGCCACGGCCGGCGCGGTCGACTGGTACAGCACCTTACCCTTGGCGCCAGCGGCGTCGGCTGCAGCCTGGGCCGCCTGCTGTGCAGCAGTCACGTTCTGGTTGGTAGTGGTCAGGCTGTTCGACAGCCCCGTAATCGACTGGCCCTGCGACGTGATGGTGTTGCCCTGCTGGGTCACCGTCGAGGACAGGGAATCGACCACAGAGGCGTCGGCCTTGGTCTGGGCAACCGACAGCGCGTTGGCCGCCGCTGCCGCAGCGTCAGTGGCCACCTTGTCGGTGACGGCCACCCACGCGGTGCCGTTCCAGCGCTTCGGCGTGTTCGCGTTGCCGGTGGTATCGATCCACAAGTTCTGCGCCAGGCGATCAGCAGCGGCCGGTGCGGCCGACTGCACGATTACCTTGCCTTTGCCGCCGGCCAGAGTGGCCGCGTCCTGGGCGGCCTGTTGAGCAGCAGTGACGTTCTGGTTGGTGATGGTCAGGCTCGACTGCACGCCATCGATACGCTGGGACTGCGCTGTCAGCTTACCGTCCTGGTCGGTGACTGCGGTTTCCACCGTGGTCACGCGGGCCGCCAGACCGTTTGCCGTCTGCACTGCCTGGCCGATGTCCGTCCAGTAGGTGGTGTTCGGCGGCGGGCTGCCGGCCGGCACGGCCTGCTTGGCCTGGTACAACTTGCCGTCATCACCGAGCACGGCCTGGCCCAGCACGTAGGCCGTGTCCGGGTCGTACGGCATCGAGTCGGCCAGGTCGGCAATACCCTCAATCTGCTCCTGCAGGTTGTCGGTGACCTCGCGCACCTGATCATCCAGCTGCTGCAGCCGGTCATTGACCGAGCCAGGCAAGCTGGGTGGCCCGTCGATCAGCGCGATCTTTTCCTTCATCGCCGGCGCCAGCTGGCCGTTCTCGATCTTGTCCTTCAGGGCGTCGAGCATGTTGCTCACGTCAGTCGACGTGGAGGCCACGACCTTCAGGAATGCACTCACCCCATAGGCATTCTTCGAGCGCACGAAGTAAGCGTAGTTGGTGGCGAATGCCAGCCCGGTATGGGTCAGGGTCAGGCCCTGCCCCAGATAATCGCCCTGCGCGGCCTGCGGGTTGGTCGAGAAGAAGTACTCATAGGTGCCGCCGTTCAAGCCATGCAGCGCGTTGCCCGGGATCAGCGTGATGGTGTCGATGGTGGCCTGCACCACACACGACTCTGGGATGGGTGGGCCGTCGATGTTCACGGTAATGCTGGCCTCGCCGGAGCGGGTCAGCGGGCCGAGTGCGGCCACGCTCATCGTGTAGTTGCCGGATGGAAGGCCGGACAGTGGCAACTGCAGGGTAGTGGCCGGCACCTGCTGGGCCTGCACCGCAGTTGTGCCTTGGCGCACAGTGACGGCGTACGCGGTGACGATGCCCGCCGGCTGCACCCAGCTCAAAACGCCCTGGTTAATCTCTGCCGATTCGTCGACCGTCCAGGCAAGCCCGGTTGGGCTGCCAAGGCCACCGGCTGGCAGGCTGATGAAGCCGATCGGGTTATAGGGCTGGCCGACCGCATCATCGAACTGCGCTGCATCGTACTGCTGCAGCTGGGCGGTGCAGCCCTGGTCAGCGCCCATGCTCCAGTTGGTGACGATGAACTCGCCCAGAATGTTCAGCGACGGCAGGTTCACGCGCACGGCGCGGCCTGGCCGGCAGTTGTATCCCAGGAAGTTCATGGGAATGCTGATGGTGCCACCCGCGCGCCGGCGGCGAAGCTCGATGTTCGCCAGGCGCTGGGCCTGGTAGGCATCCGTGACGTAGGAGAAGGTCAGCGTTTCAGCCGCCTCCCCGCCGTCCTCGACCACCCATTCGGCAACGCTGACCTCAGGGTAATCGGTCTCTGTCCACGACTGCGAGGTGTCGATGAAGGTGCCGCGCACGGTGTTGATCGCGGCATCATTGGTCGGCTCGGTGCTGCCGGTGATGGTGCCGATCACCATGTCCTCGGTGATTTCGAAGTCATACGGGCCATAATAGGCCCCTGCCTGGAACATCCAGCGCCCGCCGACGCGGATAGTCCGGCCGCCGCAGGCAGCCTCGAGCTTCTGCAGCACGTTGGTGCGCTGCTCGTCGGCGCCGATCACGCAGCTGCTGCGATAGCGCGGGCTGGTGGTGTTGTCAGGGTTCGCGACCGATTCGTCGCAGATGTTAGCACCGCTGGCGAACGTCTCGAACACGATCTCATCGTCCGGCACGCCGCAACGGTTGCGCAGGAACCAGAGGATGTGGAGCGCGGTGTTCTCGGTGTACACGGCAATGCCGCTGCGCGGGTCGTAGATGTCGTTGCGGCCACGGACGATGAAGCGTGCGTCAGGGATGCCGGACGGGAATTTCTCGGCGCTGTACTTGAGCGACAGGCGCACGAACGACAGCCCGCGGCCGATCTGCTCCTCTTTCCAGTCTGGGCAGTTGGCCGTCAGGAAGGCGTTAACCTGGGTTGGGTTGACGACCAGTTCATAGGAGGCATGCTCGCCATAGGTGGCGATCTCCTCCTCGCCCAGGTAGATGTTCTCCAGGGCGTCGACCGGGCCTTCACAGAGGACGTAGACCAGGTGCAGCCACTCGCCATCGGTTTGGTCACCGACCTGCTCCTGCGCCCAGACCAGCACGCCACCGGTGCTGACCCGGCCAAGGATGAAGCGCGCGGGCGCTTTAGAGGAGCGGACGGTCTGGGCCGACGGCTCGTTGTCGCGCATCGGCGACTTGGTGTTCAGCTTCTCTTGCTGCTCGGCCATGTAAAACGCCAGGCCAGCACCAATGGCGGCGCCCACCGGGCCGCCTTGCACGAAGCCAATGACCGCGCCGACGGCGACTTGAGCAATCTTCCTGACGCCATTGGACATTATTCAACTCTCCAGACCGCAAGCGGGTCGCACACCACGCGGGCCACCCCGTCGTCAGTGGTCGCCCAGAATTCGTTTGCCCAGTACACGGCCATCGACCGGCCGCCAGGCGCTTCGTACATGGCAATGTCGCCACGCTGGATGAATGCCGGCGCAACACGGGCGAAGCAGGCGTCCCATGCTGCCTCAAGGCTTCCGTGCTGCTTCTTCAGCGCCCGCTTCGCCCCCGCCTCGGTCTTGTAGGTGCCGCGGTACGCCTCGGCCGGGTCGGTACCGCACACCGCTACCGAGCAGTCCGCCGCAAACAGGCAGCAGTCGAATTCGCCCCATGAAAAAGGCCGCTCTAAGGCGGCCTTGATCACTTCGCTGAGGCGTGTGGTCCAGTCTCGGTAGCGCATGGCTATTTCTCGTAGGTGAACGTCGGGGCGTCCTTCTTGGAGCCCCAGTAGATTGGCCATTCGGACATCTGGGCGATGGCGTAGAAGAACCGGTCGCCCTTGTGGCGGGCCCGGTGGTTCTCGTCGGTGAACCGCTCGGTGCCCGTACGGCTCCACTCGGCCATCCGGTCAACGATAGGGACGGTGATCTTGTTGCCATCCTCACCGTTGCCGGCGTAGGAAAAGGTGGCGGCGTCCATGCGGCCGGAAAACAGAATGTCGGCGGCGTAGTTGCCCTGCTCGTCGAACACCACAAACATGAGCTTGCCCGAGCGCCCGCGGCATCCCCGAATGTTCGTCTCGGTGATGATGTAGCTGTCCAAACCGGTGAGGGCCAGGTCGATCGACATGGGCGAGTTCGAGTTGTCACTCTCCTGCGACTGCCCGACCTCGCCGAACTGCCCTACCCCCAGATACGTGATGCCGCCGATCACCAGGTCACCGGTACCTGTGTGCGCGTAAACCGGTCCATCCTCGAAGTCAAGCTGGCAAGCGTACACGCTGAGGAATTTGCCAGTGGCGATGATATCGACCACGCTCTGGCTGAATGGGAACGTCGAGGGCATCAGAAAGCCTCCCTGAACTGGTAGCTTCCACTGGCCACCACAGGCCGCACCGTCATGTTCCACGTGTCCTGGGTCATGCGGCATTCGGCGTAGGGGTTGAGGTATTCAACCGGCGTACCGGCGATCAGCGATTTGCGGATGCGCTTGTTGACCGACACGATGGCCTGGCCTTGAGCGTTGGAGGCAGCAGGCTCCACCACTTCGAACATCTCCCCGGCCACCGTGAGGTAATCCCCCACGGCGAAAACTAGGGTGTTCGCAGCGGCGCCAGCCACCGTGATAGCCCTGGCCTGGGCCACGCCTGACACGACGGTGAGGCTTCCCACGTTCACCTTCCGGGTTCGGGTGAACGCCGGCAGGTTGAACGTGCCGAACAGCCCGTCCAAGCGCCCCAGGAACGCTGACAGCTCGCGCTCCTGCTGCCGGGTAAGCAGACCAAACGTCAGGGTGCACTGCCAGTACGCGCCCGGCTGCCCGACGATCTGCTGGGCGTTCGAGAGCGTCGAGGTGAAGGCGCGGCTGTTGTTGACTAAGCCCCACGTCATTTCAGACGGGCGCAGCGATGCCGGCCATTGGATAGCCATGCAGTACTCCTTCTTGCTATCGGTTGCGGGCGATCAGCTGCCGCGCCGGCCCGTTCATCTTGAAGTCGCGCAACACCAGGTTGTAGCCATCCTGCGCGCCCTTCTGGGCTGCCTGCTGAATGCGGGCCAGGGTCGCTTCGTCTGCGGTGCCTTCCACGATGATGTGCTGGATGATGGACGGCATGGCGCCAGCAGAAGGTGCTGCCGGAACAGATGCAGCCGCAACCGCAGGGCTCACCCCGACGAAGCCGCCACTGGCGTAGCCTTTGGCGTTCAAGCGATCCAGATAATCGCGAGCCCCGGGCTGACTTACCACCTCTTTGCGGATGACGTATTCACCGCCGTGGACAACGCCCATCGGCTCGAATTTGCCACCGTCACCGGTGTAGCCGCCAGTCGAGAAGCCAGACCGCGAGATCGTCTCGCTGAACCCGGTCATGGTGCCGCTGCCGGATGCCGCCGCCCCGCCACCACCAAGGAATCCAAGCGCAGATCCAAGGAAGCCTGCCGCTGCCTGCCGCACCTGAATACGGATGAGGTCTTCGACAACCTGGTCAGCGAAATCCTTGAAGGAAAGCTTGCCGGTCTTCACGAAATCGACCACGGCATCTTCCATGTTGCCGAAGGCGTTATTGAACAGGTCGCGAGTCTGCCCTGCTACATCACTGGCGCTGTCCAAATAGTCTTGGAAAGCGCCACGGGCGCCGTTGCTCCAGTCTGCCTGGGCCTGATCGATCTGGGCCCAGCCATCGCGCTGTGCAGCAACCCGCTTCTGCATGAACTCGCGCTCGATATCGATCTGGGCTTGCAGATCCTGGCGCTGCTTCTCGCCTTGGGCGTTGGCCAGCTCAGTCTGCAGCTGCAGGATGCGGTTGTTAGTCTCCTGCTCGATCCGCAGACGCTCCTGCATGCGATAGGCGTCCTTCTGACCCATGCCCACGGCGTCCGCCTGGGCGGCATACTCCATGCGCTGGGTGGCCAGTTGCCGCTCCATCTGCGCGCGGTACTGCTCGGCCTGGGTCAGGCCATGCGCGCCCTTGATCGCGGCGGCATAGTTCGTGGAGGCCTGCGCCAGCGCTTTGCCGTATTCCTCCTGGCTGATCTTGCCCTTCTGGAAGGCCAGGTCAAGCTGCTGCTGTTCCTTGGTCAGGGCGCGGGCTGCCTGCGCTGCAGGGTCGTACTGGTTGTACAGGCGGGAAAACGTCGTTTCCGCCTCGGATACGCCCTTGTTGGCCCCCTTCGGCGTGTTCTTCTTCGCCTCACGCTCTTTGATGTCGGCGATTTCTTTCTCGATGTTTTTGCGGGACTGGGCGTACTTCGCTTCCTCCGATGCGGTGAACACCCCAGCAGCTACTGCCTTGGCCCGGGCCTTGTCGAGATCGCTCAACTCCTTGTTCAGACGCTGAGTCTGCGTCAGCGCGCTTTTGTAGGTGGTGTCTAGGTCCTGGAGTCCTTTGCGCCCCTCTTCCTGAATGCGGCGGCGCTTTTCCTCTTCCTCCAATGTCTTCTGGTTGAGAGTGAGGATGTCCTTTCGCTGGGCGATCTCTTTCTCGATCTGCGCTATGCGTGATCTGGTTGTATCATCTTCAAAGGCAGTGTTGAGCAGGCTCGTTCTGTAAGCGAGCTCTTGCTGCAGTCGAGTAATAGCGGACTGCTCGCTCTCAGCGCTCTTGCGGCCTATGCTGGCAAATGCATCTAGCACCTCATTGGTGGCGTCCTTGATGTTCAGCCAGCCGCGCTCAATGGTGCCGAGGTTCTCGCGGATCTTGGAGGTGCGCTGCCCAATCGCTTCGGCGTATGTACGTTCTGCCAAGTCGGCAGCACCCACAGCATTTCCCTGATCCGACAGAGCCTTGATCTGGGCATACACCGACGCGGTCAGGAACCGGTATTTCTCGTCCAGCTCAACGATGCCGGCGACCGGGTCCTTGCCGAGCTTGATGAACTCGGCGACCGTCTCCTCTACAGCCTTTCCGGTTACGCGCTGCATCTCGACAGCGGTAGTGGTGATCAGCTTCAGGTTGCCGGTGGTGTTCTCTCCGGCGGCAGTCAATTGCGCCAGAGCTCCAGCTGCCTGGCCGAACGTACCGGTCACCTGGTCTGCCGAATCGGCCAGGGCGATCAGCTGTGATTCGGATGCCTTCGAGTAGTTTCCGGTCAGGATCAGGCTATTACGCAGAGCGTCCGATTGCTCGGCCCCCTTGTAATAGGCCACTGCCAGCGCGCCAGCAGCTGCAGCGGCGACAGTGAACGGGTTGACCAGGCCGAGGATGTAGCCGCCCAGGGCCTTTGCCGCAGGCGCAATCCCGCCGAACATGTCCTTGAGCTGGCCGCCCTGCTGCAGGAAGACGGTCAGCGGAGCCTGGCCACCCTGTAGGCTGACCGCAATGTCGGTGAACTGTGCCGGCACGCCCCGCAGCGCAGCCTGGTAGGCCTTGGCCGACATCCCCGCCTTGTTCATGCCTTCAGCTGATTCGCCGATACCTTCGCGCAGCGCGTTGATGCGCTGGTTGTACTCTGCGAAGGTGTCAGCGTCGAGGAACTTGGTGCCCTTGAACTTGGCCAGCTTCTCCTGCATGTCATCCAGGCGGCCGAGCGCGGCAACCGTCGGGTTGATCTGGCCAAGTAGCTGCGAAAGCTCCTTGCGCTGATCGTCAAGGCTGGACGACAGGCCGTCCGTGCTCGATATTGCCCCTTCACCGGCGCGCTCCATGCGCTCCAGGGATCCTGTCAGATCATCCGCATTGCGCTTGGCGCCCCGCGAGTCGATCGTTACCGCCAGGCGTGATTCCTGCGCCATACCTTTCTCCGGGGGTTAAAAAACCCGCCGAAGCGGGTTTTGTTATTTCACTGGCTCAATTAAGTTTTGGTAGCACTCTGCATATGCGGCGTTTCTGAATTCGGAAACATACTTTTCCTTTCCGGCAGAGCTTGTAGCAACTGGCAGCGTGTAGGCTTTAACAACCATCGCATTAGAGAACTTACTTTGGTCGCCTACGGATGCCATGGCGTCCTCAAGAAGATCACCATCCTGTCGCGCCTCCATTGCCTTTCCGGCCATGGCCGAGATCTTTTTGCAGGTTTCTTCGCCGCTAGCGGCGAGAGCCGGCAACGGCATGCAAGCAATAACGGCGATCAATAGCAGTCGATTCATGGCTTCCTCCGTAAAGATGGCCAGAATCTAACACACCCCTACTGAGCATTTCTCACCGCTTTTTCGGTCTGTTTTTCGAATCGGATTCAGCCTGCGCCTTTTCGTACTGCTCATCCCAGTTCTTGCGATATTGGTCGTCCAGGGCGAAGATGGCGGCATCAAGCTCTTCGCGGCATATCACCGAGGGGTAGCGGTCGAGATATTCGGTGATCGATGCCGGCGATAGCGGCGCTGGAGCGCCAACCATGCCGACATACTGACGGGACCTGCTGATATAGGCGTAGGCCTCCAAGATCTCGGCGGTCACCCCGTCGATTTCTGGAGGCGCCGGGATGTCCAGACCGAAGCGCTCATGCTTCCAGCGCTTCTTCTCGTTCTCGTCGCCGGCCCACTCGCGCCCCCACAGGTATGCCGCTACTACTTTTCCACGGTGGCCTGGGTCTTCTCCTCGACCCGGCGGGCGATGTCGTTGCCGGTGCGCAGAGCAAGGAAATAGACGCTGTTCATCTGCTTGATCAGCTGGACGCACAGTTCTGGACTGTACGGGGCTGGCTCGCCCGGCTTTTCCTCGATGTCGACCCCCTTCCAATCCTTGATCAGGTGCTTGGCTGCCAGTTCGATGAACAGGTCATCATCGGTCTCAAGCTCTACATCTGGGATCTCGGAAAGGCTGAATTCTGCGGTGCCTACCCGTGCCTGCTGGTTGATCAGGGCCAGGTGGCGGTTGATCAGCGCCTGGTGCGATTTGTAGAGCGGGTTGGCGATCGAGCCGACCAGAATCTGGGCGCCCGGGGCGAATTCGACCCAGCGCTCGCCGTTGATATCCAGTTCAGGCTTCTTTGCGATGGTGAAGGCCATGGTATTCCTCTGCGGTAAAAGGCCCGACGCACACCGCAGGGCGCGCCGGGCAAAGGGTTAAGCGGTGACGGTTACAGCGCAGGTGTCGTTCTTGGTGCCGTCTGCGGCGCAGGTCGCGGTGATGGTTGCGGTGCCGGCTGCCAGGCCGGTGACCAGGCCGGTCGCGCTCACGCTGGCGATGGCCGGTGCCGAGGAGGTCCAGGTGACCAGTTGGCTGGCACCGACAGGTGTTATCGCGGCTTCGAGGTCGGCGGTCTCGTCTACTTCCAGGCTCAGGGTGTCCGGGGTGACGGTCACCGCTGCGATGGAGATCGGCGCAGGCAGGCGGGTGATGGTCGGCGGCACGCGACGGGCGGTGTATGCCAGCTCCACCTGGATGATGTCGGTAGCTCCGCCGTCAGGCCAGTCGCCGCTCACTTCCATTTCGGGGATGAAGAAGGTGTAGCCGCCGTCAGCATTGTTGAGGGTGAACTCGAAGCTGAGCGCGCCACTGGTCTGCTGCGCCTTCCAGTACTGGTATGCGGTTTTGGACCAGCTCATGGTGATCGAGCCAGACGGCGTGAAGGTGGTCGGGATGATGTTACCCGGGAACGGGTTGCCGTTGCCGATGCAGCGCTGGGTTTGAGCATTGTTGGCGAACTGCAGGTTGAAGCTATCCACGCAGGCGTTGTCCTCGCCCAGCTGCACGCCGTTGATCTTCAGCCCGGTCACATCCTTGAACCCATAGCGCCGCTGATTTGCCTCTGGCGCAGGGCTGACGATGAAAGAGCTGTTGTCGGCCTTGTCATCCCACGAGGTGGCCATGAACGTGGTGGTGACGCTGATCTCGTTGTCGTTCGGTACCTCGATGTTGATCGAGTCAACCTGAGCGCCCCGGGCGATGCCGGCGATTCCCACGTCCGCGTCATAGGCGGCGATGGAGAACGAGATGCGGTCGTTGCCCATGGTCAGGACGTTGTTGTCCCAGTCCTTGCCGAAGCAGGAGGCCAGGAACTCGTCCAGCGCGCCGTATCGGAACTTGGTCTCGATATCGCCGCCGACGTCCACGGTGGTCTGGGCGGTGCCCTGCGCCATGCGGTCTTCGCCGATCTCGTTGTTCTCTTCGGTCTTGTAGGTGGGCACCAGGCCGAAGCTGACGCGAGTCAGCACATTCCAGTTGCCCTGCGGGATGATCCCCGGGGTCACTTCGCGAATCCACGCGGTCGAGCGCTTGGCACCACTGGACATGGGGTGTTTCTCCTATCGAAAGGCGTAAAAAAACCGCCATGTGGCGGTGAAAGGTTTGATGCGCGATATCGACCCGGATAGCATCGATAATTTCGCGGCAACATTGGATACAACAAATGGAAACGGAAACCGCTACCTACATATCGTTTGCACTGAGCGCTGTCTCTGCTATTGCCGCCGCCGCATCTGCTTTTGGCGCGTTCTATACGATCAAAAAAACAGTTCAGAACTCTAAAATTGAACGGGACGCCGACGACCAAGCACGGGAGGACGAGCGGCTACTCAATCACGCGAAAACAACTTTAGAGCGCGCATATCTGGCTCTAAAGGGGCCATCGGCGAAGGCAACAGAGCCGCCAAAAGACAGACTGAACTGGCTAACCTCAGCGAGATTGATTGAGGAGTACAAAGCCACCAAAAAACGCATAAAAAGCGACTTCACCATGAGGGAGTGCGAGAGCGATGAGGAACACTGGCGCCATCAGTTCTACCTGCTCATTAGCCCGGTTGCTAAACGACTAGGAGGAATTGAGTACTACAGAAGGATAAGCGATCAGGAGCTTGGTATTGACCCGGTGTCTGCCATCATAGTGAAAGCTTTTGCTACATGGCCAGAGGACAAAGATGACCCTCTTAATAAATACAAATCACCTCAAGACGCGGCAAACAGGCTAGGCGTTAGCAGAGTTTGGACATCCTTCATATTTCACTTGAAAGACATCAAAGTTAACCTACCTGATTAGTAGGCCCGGTATGGGATCGACACGTTGACCTGGTACCAGCCGTGGCCGTCATCGCCAATCGTGCTGGCCGAGGCCGCATAGCAATCGAAAGGCCCGCCGGGGTCGCTGTAGAACTCGAAGTGCTGCACCAGCGTGTCCGCTGCCTTGGTGATGGCCAGGGTGCCCTTGTAGCTGGGCACGAACAGCTGAACCATGATGATGCCGGTGCGGCGCACGCACGGGCCGATGCCAGTCTCGGGTGCGCTGGATAGCCCCGGCACATCCGCCAGCCTCGCCCAGATGTCTTTGCCGGCGGGGTTGAAGGGCCCTTTTGAGTTGTTCGGGTAGTCGACATCGTCAGCGGGAATTCCAGCCCACTGTGTCATGCGCCCAGTTACGATGGCCCGGATCTGTTCGAAGGTCATGTCCTGTAGGCCTCGGCGACGCCATTGAACGACACCGCATAGATGCCGGCAGGTGCCTGCTGGGAATGGCCATCCTCAAGCGGCCCTGCATACGGCAGGTTGTTCTGGATGAAGACCTGCGTGTACGGCTCCAGGCCGGTGACTGCACGAACACCGGCCTGGATGGTTTCTGCGCCCGTTGGGTCGACGTTCACGGTGGTGGTGTACACCGGCGCCCCGACGCTGACGATGTTGTTGCCACGGAAGCGCCCGGTATCAACCGGAGACCGCAGAACAATCTCGTTGAGCATGGCCATGGCGATAACCCTAACGCGCTGGCTCAGTTGCTCCTCAACCACCCCGGTGAACATGCTGGGCGGTGTGCTCCAGCCTCTGTTCTTGGCCATGGTCACTTCCTCAGCTGGATTTCGTAGTGCGCCTTGGCCGGATCGATTCCTGGGCTGACGATGCGGTACGTGACTTGCTGACCGGTGAGCAGGTCGTCGACCGTGATCTGGTGCCCAACCGCCGGCCTATCCGTGACCTCATTGGCCAGGCAGATCAGCAATACGTCGCCCACCAGGATGTTCAGGCCGTCGATGCGGCGGGTGTCGTAGCTGTCGAGCACACCGCGCCCGGTGTAGGTCACTGGCTGCGCCGTGGTGGTCTCGTTTACCGGGTCCCAGACGCCGGGCCCCATGTAGGTACCGGTGAACGTCGATACCGCGTCGGCCAGGTCTTCGTCGAAGGCCTCGGCCAGGTCTGCCTGGATTTCGTCGCGGAGCCCCATGGCTATCCCCTTTTTACAGCAAACGCGAACGGATTGCTGCGCCAGGGCGTCAGCAGGGCCAGTGCCAGCTGCACACAGGCTGGCTGGGCTGCAGTGCTGGTCTTGTCGATCGAGCCGAAGGTCTTGCTGGTCGATACCGATCCGGCCTTGACCGTCTTCGCCTCGAGCGAGCCCTCGGTCTGCTGCTGGTAAAGCTTTCCTTGGGAGGCGCACTTGGCCAGCCGTGCGCCTGCCTCCTTCACATCGTCAGGGATGTTGTCCATGTCGATGCCGACCAGGTTAAGCGAAGTCAGGTAGGCATTCGCCTCGAAGACCGCCTCCCCCTTCAGCTCTGGAGCTGCCCAGTCAGGCCCAAGGATGGCGTCTACGTCGGCCACAGTGATGTAGGTAGCCATCCGGCCTCCGCTTGAATGATTGGGGCCGCAGCCCCTGGATTACTGCTTATCGAGGTCAGCGACCTGCTTCTGCAGAGCTTCTTTCGAGGCATTTGAGCGGTAGGAGACGCTCGCAGCGTCGAGCTTGGCCTTGAGCGCTTCGACCTCTGGGTCAGCGTTTGCTGGCTTGAGGGATTCGACTTGCTTGAGCAGTTCGGCATTCTGCTTCAGCAGGTCTGCCTTCTCCTGCTCCAGGCGTAAGACCTTCTCCACTTCACCGTCGCGCTCACGCTTGAGGCTGGAAACGCCGGCGTTCACCGCCTCCAGCACCTCGCACAGGCGCGACGCTGTTTCGCCCAGGTCACCCGAAGGGCGCTCCAAGCTCTGTACCGCGAACGATTCGACGATCACGCCGATGGAGCCGAGCTCAGCGGTCAAGCGATCGACAACGTCCTGGCTCAAACTGCCGGCCTCGACGACCACCGCCAGGGCCTGCAGCTCGGGGCGAATGGTTACCTCGGGAACGTCCTTGGCAGCGCCTTTGCGACCCTCCGCCACGTTGCTGTCGACAATGACCAGCCCATGTTCCCGGGCTAGCTCCTTGACGTTCTCCTGGTACTGGTGGAACGGCCCTGCCAGATACCAGATGTTGTTTCTGCTCATGCGCATATCCTCAGCAGGCCAGGCCATAGGCCCAGCCCGCCATCAGGGTTTACTTAGAAGCGTCACCGATCAGAGCAACACCGGCGGTGTGCTTGATGCTGGTGGCGGTCTTGTCCCAGTTGGTACCGGTGGCGATCTCGGCATCGGTCGGGGATTTGCCGCCGTTGGTTTGATCCCAGGTGTAGCCCTTGAGGCCCAGGCCGAAGTCGTAGTCCACCTGCAGGGTGGTCTCGATGCGCTCCTTGCCGTTGGTGGTCGACACGTTGCTGACCATGTTGCGGCCGTCGTGCACCAGTGCTGCGCCCTGAACCAGGGACAGGATAATTTCCTTGTTCGGGGTGCCGGCCTGCATCAGCGCCGGGGCATCGGTTACCACCGAGACCTTTCCGAGGATGTCGACAACGCGGACGTTGCCGGCCTGGAAAAGCTGCTCGGAGTTGGTCAGGGCCTGGCCGATCAGCTTGTGGTAGGTGGTGCCCTGCATCACCTGGGTTACCAGGTTCTGGCTGGCGTCACCAAACTTGGCGTGGGCGTTGTTCAGACCGACCTGAGTGATGCCGGCAGTTGCCGAGACATCGTTGACGGCTGCGGCCTGGGCAGTGATCGCTGCAACCAGCGCGGCGATTGCGGTGTTCAGCTGGTCCTTCAGCAGGATCTCAGCGAACGCCCGGGATGCCACCTCGACGCCTTGGGCGGTTGGGCGCTCCAGCCAGGTCATCTGCGACGGCTCATAGCGGACCGGGCCGAAGCCGCCGGCAACCTTCACCGAAGTGTTTTTAAGCTCGGTCAGGTCGGTGATCGGCGCGGCACCGTTGGCAGCGTATCGATCCACGCGGCGCTGGGCAGCAGCCAGGGTCTGGAAGAACGACTCTTGGAGGAAGTCGCCGGTGAAGCCGTCCGGGGACAGCACGATGGCGCCGCGGCTGGCGGCGTTGAACGCAACGAGCATCTGATCCAGCGTCTCGATGGTCGCCGGCATGATGTACTCGTTGAAAACCTGCATTTGCGACAGGGACATAGGTGTTTTTCCTTACGATTGAGGGAGGTCTGGGAACCGGCTGGCGATCGCCGCCGTGCGTTCCGCTTTGTTACCGCCGAAATTGCCTTTTGCGGCCCCGCCGCCCTTTCCAGCACCCCCGGCCCCGCCGCCAGATGCCTTGCTACCAGCGATCAGCGGGCCGAAGGCCGGATCGTTGGTGAATTCTGCTTTCAGCTCGTCCAGCGTTGCCGCCGAGAGCTTGCCGGCGGCGTCCAGCACGACAACGGTTGGTTTACCGTCGCGCTGCTCGACGCTCAGCCGGCGTTCGATGTGGGGAAGCAATGCCTTGGCGCTGCCTGGCACGGCCAGAGCAGTCGCGATCTCGGTGGCGGTGCGGCCTACGGTCAGATCCCGGATCTGGCTTTGCAGGGTGGCGCGTTCGCTTTCGATGGTGCCAGTCAGCTCAGCTTCGCGGCGGTTGTACTTCTCGGACCAGGACTTTTCGAGCTCTTCGACGTTGCCCGACTTGCGGGCAGCCTCTTCGGCCTCGGCGCGCGCCTTTTCTTCGGCCTCGCGGCGGGCTTTCTCGGCGGCCTTCTTCTCGCCCAGGAGCTCTTCCACCTTGGCCTTCAGGCCGGTGACATCCTCCTGCTGCGGCAGGCCCTCGATGCCGAGGAAGAACTTGCCGTCCTTCTCGACGTACAGGGCTGCTACCGATTCTTCGACGCCTTCGAGGCTGTCCAGTTGGAATTTCAAGGTCATTGCTGTCTCCCAGAGACGTTGAGCAGGCCCCGCCTGCAGGCATAAAAAAACCCCGCATTAGCGAGGCTTGTTCAAATTCACAGAAAACGATTAGAAAAATCCGTTATGTAGGTTCCGCTTCACCCTTATGGTGGGAGTCCAAGCTAATAGTTCCTTGGACTAGATCGATAAATAAGTCATCTGCGGGAACAACGAAGGACCTCGTACTTGTATTGACTACCACCTCTAAATCAGACAAGTCACACTGCCCATCATGACCGCTGATAAAATTGGAAAAATTTCGATACTGGTGACCTTTGACATGGATAGGCAGAACATCACCAAACTCCAAACGTTTCGGGAATACGTCTTCTCGCGTTAGCCGTGCTTGTCCATCCAGTCTACGGGAGCGCAGGTAAGCCCCCTTGAGCAGCACACTGCGCTCTCCTACCGAAATGATCTCAATGCAGAATCCGCGCGAATCTGCGCTTTGACTGATTTCGACTTTCGGTAGGCTGTCTTCGCGCTGTTTGTTCGCGAGATAAACTGCAATCACCGCAGCAGAAAGAGCCCCTATCCCTGATACCCAATCGCCCACTGAGCCGAAAACGGTCCTCAGAACTTCAGCAGGATTAGCGTCCGCCGCGAAAACCAGAGCAAC
This sequence comes from Pseudomonas sp. NPDC089428, assembly GCF_044749325.1. Lineage (NCBI taxonomy): Bacteria > Pseudomonadati > Pseudomonadota > Gammaproteobacteria > Pseudomonadales > Pseudomonadaceae > Pseudomonas > Pseudomonas sp. NPDC089428. The sequence continues at coordinate 349,291 of NZ_JBIVHT010000001.1, read as the reverse complement.
CGTCATTCCGGCTGTGAAAACAACAGGAAAACCAACAACTACTACTGCAATGAGTGAAATCAACCATCGATTCATAATGGACCGCGCCGAGTTGTAAACATGCAAAGTCTAACTGATACCGGCCTGCTCGAAAGCCATCGGCTCTCGCTCGCGCAGTTGCTTGAGGGTCAGCGTCTTGCCGTTGTCATCGACGAAGCGGTCAATGCTGAGCTCTCCCTTGCTGAACAGCTTGTAGCGCGCAGGGCCCAGCACATCCTCTTGGAATGCTGCCGGCTGCCGCGCGAGCCATTCGCCGTAGGTTGAGCGGCTGCTGACCTGCTCGACGCCACCGGCGCCCACCGCCGGTCTGGTCGATCCTGGGATCTCCCGGGCGAATTCGTCCTTGAGCACCGGTATTTCGGTGGTTCGGCAATTCCAGTGGAACGGCGGCGACGGTGCGCTCATCGGGACCACGGTGCCGTCCAGTGCTCGGCAGAGAGGTGTCGTCCGGCTATCCAGAGTGGCAACCCTGCGCTTCCCCTTGAGGATGTCGTCGTTGTCGTCCATGACCTGCTGCCGAGCAGAGCTGGCGATATGGTTGGTCATGGTCCGGACCAGCGCTGTGGCCTGGTCTCGCTGCTGGACGCCCAGCGACGTGAGCCGCCGGCTGATCTGCCCGTTCGTCTCGCCAAGGGCGGAGCCGATGCGGATCTCGCTGATGATGTCAGCGCTCTTCTTTGCGCCGAACTGGTCGAGCGCGCCGCTGATGCTGATGCGCTGCCGGCCCTTCCCGACCTCAAGGTCGAGGGGATCAGCCAGCGCGGCAGCCGCTACCTGCTCGATGCTCGGCGTGTTCAGCTGAACCGTTGCAAGCACGACGCGCCCAAGCAGGTTCATGTTGAACTGCGCCTCGTAGCCGCCGAACTCGGTGAGATCCAGCACGGCCTGCTGCTTCATGTCGCCGTAGATCTCCGCCAGGCCGCCCTGTAGCTCGTCGATCTGCCGCTCGTATCGCTGGGTGCCGTACCGGCTCAATCCCTCTGAAACTCGCGATTTTGCCGTGCTTATGGCCTTGTTAATGAACTTGGCCAGGCGCTTGAGCGTGCCACCGGCATAGCGCTGGACGTACACCTGGTGCCGCGTCGCTGCGTCAGCCAGGTATCCGTCGTTACTCATTGCCTGCTCCGGTGTCGTTGCCGGTCACCGGCGGCTGCTCTGCGATCTCGTCGTCGATCTTATCGTCGGTACGGTCTGCCTCAAGGATTCCGCCTTGGCGCAGATTGACCCGCAGGTCCGACTTCGCGATCAGGCCCTGCTGCCAGAGCTGGACCTGGGCCAGGATGTCCTGGGCGGTCATGGCCTCGTCGAAGAACGATTGGTTGAGCCAGAAGACTGTCCCTTCCTCGTCCGGCTCGCCCAGCATGAAGCGCTCGGCGTCGAGAATGGCCCGCTTCAGGGCCTCAGACACGTTGCCAGCAATCGTGCCCAACACGCTGTTGTCCGAGCTATAGCGGATGCGCACGGCTTCTGCTGTCTCGGCGCTGCCAGCCTTCTGGACGATACGCGCGCCGATCATCAGCATCTGCTCTTCCTTGTCCTTCATCAGCGTGCGGGCCAGCTGGCTCTCGGTCGCCTGGACAAGCTTCGCATCCCCTGACTTGCCGAGGTTGTAGCCCCGGGTAGAACCGATGTGCATACCGTTCGGGTTCACCTTGGCGAACTCGTCGGCGCTGATGTCGGTGGTGATGAACAGCGTGGGCTGGCTGCTGATGAAGCCGCTCTCCTCCACAGTGGCGCTATTGCCATAGTGGAGGATGTTCACGTCGGCCAGGTCTTCCAAGGGCGACTTGTCGACGCTGGCGTCGTTGTTCTGCGATCCGTAGAAGCTGAACAGGATGTGGTCGAATGGCCGGCCATCCTTGTCGAGCGGGCTGGCGCTGGTGTAGCTGTTGCCATCCTTGTCGTAGACGCGCTGCTCATAGCGGCCATCAACCAGCAGGAGCACGCGGTACTGGGTGTCAGTGGTGCGTTCCAGGCTGTCCGGGCTGAACTGCGAGACGCATTCGAGTAGGCAGACGTATACCAGCCGCTTCACGCCATCGATCACCTGCTCATCCCAGTCAATGATCGACTCGGCGCCGTAGTGGTGGATCAAAGCGCGACGGCCCTGCATGTCCGCCATCGAGGACACGCCTTCAACGGCCGGAAAGTCCACCAGGAACCCGCCCCGGCCAACGTCCAGGCATTCCCCTACGGCATCCTTGGAAAGCTGCTCCAGGCTCGTGCCGTCGCCGCTAGCGTTCTCTTTCAGGTAATCGACACCAGTGGGCAGCTGCAGCTCAGCGGTCTTGCGGAACACCGCGCCCAGCAGTCCGGTGCGCGTGCGGCCGGTGATGTTCAGGAACATCGCCCGCTTCTTGTACTGCTTGTACCGCGCCAGGTTCTCCGGGGACCTGTTCTCCGGGTCCGGCATCGGCAGGTATTCGTCGTGCTTGCGCACCTCGCGGGCGCCAGCCACGCAGCGTTTGACCAGCTGCCAGCCGGGCAAGGCCTCCGAGTACTCTGCCCGGGGAATGAAGTTCGGCATGGGTGGCCTCAGAATGTGAACGTGATGGGTACGTGGGTAACCGGCCTGCTGATCGGATAGTCGTGGTGGATGAAGTAGCCACCTGCGTCGTTCGCGTGGTCCACGCCGGATTTCTTGTCGGGCTCGCCGTTGGCAGCCCATACCTGCTGCTCCAGGCCGTCTGCATAGGTCGGGCAGCACAGTGGGTTGATCAGGTAACGCCGCTCGCCATTCGCGTTGCAGAACATCGCGTTCATGGCGTTGATCCGGTCCTTTACCGGCGGGTTGGCGTCAGGGGCGATGACGCTAAACCCGGCCTGGCGCAGGATGGCGATGTCCGTCTCGCTGGCATTCACCGACTTGCGCGACCCGCCCGAGGCATCGGGATAGATCAGGATCTCGCAGGTCCTCTCGTAGTCCCGGCCGTTGTGCCGCCAGTAGCGCTCTTTGATGCGCCGGATCATGTCCGGGGTATCGAAGCCGTCGATCAGCTCATCCACTGCCCTGGGCTTGCCGTCAGGCCGCTTGACATGGACGATCGCCGCCATCTTGCCGACGTTGAAGTCCATGCCGATGAACAGGGGTTCTCCAGGCTCTACGGTGTCGAAGCAGGAATTCAGCTTCCGGTCGTAGGCGTGGTAGATCGACCCGGAGTTTAGGTTGACGAACTGGCCATTCAGGTAGGCCAGGATCAGCTGGGCCGGGTACGACTCCATCAGCGACGGAATGTAGTCTGGCGGCAGGTTCAGCTCGTTGTCGAAGGTGCTGGCTTGCACTAGGCCGTACATGCCCTGCAGGGCGGGCTTCTCGCGCAGCTGCTTCACGAACTGCTGATAGACGAACTTGAACCCCTCAGGGGTCGTGGTCACATCCACGCCGTTCTTCAGCCCATGCACGTTGTAACGCATCCGGGCAATGATCTTGCGCCAGGCGTGCTCGGCCTTCAGCGCGGGCAGAACATCGAGTTCATCGACCAGGGCGTGCCCGATCTTGAAGCCCACGATGGTCTGGGGCTTCTCCATGGAGCGGCAGATGGTCGTGCTGCGGTACTGGCCGCCGCTGTAAAACTCGACTTCCTTGTCGCTCTCCTTCGTCTTGACCTTCAGGCCCCAGTCGAAGGCGACCTCCTCGATGGTCGGGAAGAAGATGTCGCGAATCTGCGGGTACGTGGGGGCGAAGTAGCCGGAGTCGATCCGGGGCCACTCCCACACGTGCTTGCACAGCGCAGCGCAGCCCACCCAGGTCTTGCCCGAGCCGAACCCGGCCACGAAGCCGCGGAACTTGTTCTCCATGCGGAGGAAGTTAGCCTGGGGCACGTTAAGTGACGGCATCAGGCTTCCTCGCATCCACCACGTCGACCTGCACCCGCGTGGGCAGCACATTGTCGTGGGGATTTTCGTTCTTGGTCTGGCGGTTCACGTAAACGTCGCCGACCTCTTTGGCCGCCTGCTCCAGTAGTTGGGCAGTCAGGGCCATGTTCTTCATGGACTCGGCCTTCTCGGCCATCCTGCCCAGCGTCCGGAGGCGGAATGCCCGATTCGCGATGGGGATCTCGGATGTCTCTTCACGGAACCGCTTACGGGTGTCGTCAAACAGCGTCCGCCATCGCTTGGCCAGGTCCCTGCCAGCGCTCTTTGTCGGGTCGTGCGATTCGCACTGCTGGCGACTCACCTCGAGGCCGAATTCTTCTCGGACGGAGGCCGCCACTTGCGCCGGGGTATCGAAACAGGCCAAGGCCTGAACGATGAAGGCTTTCACCTCGTTGCTCAGGGCCGCCATAGGTTCAATTCCGTCTTAGGTCTGTCAAAGGTCAGGCAGACTTGAGCAGACAGGTTCCGCAGGCCCTCGAAATGTTGATCTTGGCCACCTCAGGCGGCCGGCTTGCAGCGTCGATCAGCTGCTGTACATCGTTGCTGGCACCGTAGCGCCTCACCACACCGACGAACTCTTCTACGTCATGGCCGCGCAGGTAGAGCTTGGGCAGCCCCTCCTGGGTGAACTTTGGTGCGCCGTACTCATCGGTCGCCTGGGCGATGTGGTAAAGCTCATGCTCGACCAAGGCGCAGAACTCAGCGTCGGTGCAAATGGCGCAGTAGTCGGCAGCCAGGGTGATGAGGTAGGTCGGCTCCTCACCGAACCACTGCCGCATCTGCTGCTCTTGCCGGGCCTTCTGCCACCCGCCAGCGCGGAACATGAGCTGCTCGGCCTGGCCAAGAACAACCCGCCCCTGTTTGGCGAACCCGCTGGAAGCCCACAGCACGCCGATGTTGGCGTCAATCAGATGGGCATGCTCTGGGTTATGGATGCTGCCTGTGTCTGCAAGGATCTCGCTCTGCACCCAATCCCACACACCGGCGGCCGGGCGCAGGGTCAACCATAGCGATTCGAGCAGGTCGTCAGGCGGAATCGGTCTGCTCATATGGCCCTGCATCTTGAAATGGTGGCTTGTTGCCGGTATTGGTAACGTTCCATCAATGGAAGGAAGATGTCATGTCTCAATCGATACTTGCAGCAGTCAAAGCAGCAGGCGACCTCGACTATACAGCTCAACAACGGAGAGCCAACGCAGTGGCCGCCGCCTTAGAAGTAATCGGGATGAAGGCCGGTCAAAGCGGCGCGCACATAACCCATCTAGAGAGAGAAATGGCCAGGCTTAGCGAATACGCCGACCATATTCAAGAAGCTCTGAAAGTTAAGTGACGACCTCGTGCCGCACTCACTTGCGGCACACCTCAACCCCAGCGTGGAACCGACATGGACATTGATCATCAGGAAGCCCAAGCGATTGCTGCCAAACTTCAGCGCTGGCATGACGAGGCGCGGAGCTTAGTTGACGAAGCCTCAGACAAATCGAGGCTTTCCCCGAGCAGCATTAACTCACTGAGAAGCCGTCTTGCCACTCTCAAGCACGAGATCAAGGAATCAGCCAAGTACGAGACTCTCTCGGGGCGAAAAACCGCAAAAACTGAATTGGAGCAGTACTTCTTCGGGCCGGCAGTCAGAAGCACGTCGGCAAATTTCCGCTTGCGCACTGACACAAACCCCAAAAGCGAGCTTTGGGCTCGGGGGTTGAACGAAGTGAAATTCGAGCTCTCGTACACGCTCGACGGCCTGCAACGATTTGTCGCTGAAAACCCGTAGCGGGTCGCGCTACGAAACGGCGCATCTCGATTTTGTGGCGCCGATCACTCAACCGGCTTGCAGCGCTCGCAGTCCAAGTGGCGGCAGATCCAGCGCTTCACGCGGGGCCAGTAGGTCAGCATGAACATGTGCCGCATCCCGGCGAGGGCCAGCGATACCATCAGCGTGGCCCAGGCCGTATTGGCGGTGAAGAACATGCGCTCGGACCGGGCCAGGATAGCGTAGCCGCTGATGGCAATGATCGCGTACAGCACCTTGCCGATCACCCCATCGCGCACCTTTCCGCTCAGCACGCACCAGGTTGCCCAGATGGCGATGAGGCCGGCCGCGATGGCGTTGATGTATTCGTATGTCATGAGCTAGGTCCTCCGAACTTGGACCTGATGACAGACCACAGATCGGCGGCTCTGATCGCTCGGGTAACGGCGGCGATGAGCGAACCGCCGAAGGTGCCGAGCAGGAACCCTACCCCGGCCACGCTACGAGGCTCGGTGATGCCGAAGTACCCGCTCACCATGCCGGTGAGGTAGTGGGCGCAGGCCATGCCGGTGAGCAGGAACAGGATCCAGGCCTTTCGGTCTGTCAGGTCATCCTTGTGCCAGCGGGTCGCTACCAAGGCCCCCAATAGGCCCGCTATAGCCCAGTCGAGCTTTTCGAGCAGGCGGTGAAAAAGCTCCATGCGCTCGACTCCTAAGAAGCACGCTGCTTTGTCGTGTAGTGATATGAGTTATCTTACCTGCCGAGTTCTTTCAACTTGGACGGAGATCAAGTCATGGACCCTAATCAGGCATTGGCATGGATAGCGACAAACGCGAATACCATCGCTGCTACGGCCGGTGCCGTTTCGGCAATAGCGGGTTTGCTATCCGCGCAAGCAGCCTTTCAAGCTATCAAGAGGAATGACCGTAATCACACCCTGACGTTGGCCAATGCTGAAAAAGCCAGGCAGGAAGAGGAGCTTTCAACGAGAACTCGAATTGAAAACGAGCGGCTATTGCAATATGCGATTACCACTATCGAGCGCGCTTACTTGGCGCTACGAGGACGGGATCCTGACGCGCTAGTCCCACCACAAAACAGACTGAATTGGCTCACCGCAGCTCGCCTGATAGAAGAATACAGGGTTGCTAAGCATGAAATTTCTGATCCTCAGCTCATTCGTGAGTGCGAAAGCCATGAAGAGCACTGGCGACATCAGATTTACCTATTGCTTGCTCCTTTAGCCACTGGCTACCCAGATTACTTCTACGCGGATGGCGAGTCTGGAAGAATCATCCAGTCTGTCTCGGCAGTAATCGTTCACTCTTTCGCAGACTGGCCAGAAGCAAAAATCGACCCGTTATCGGCTTACAAGTCAATTCACGATGCGGTGGAAAAATATCCAGTCCATATGACCTGGTTCAACCTGCGGAACAACTTGAGAGACTTTTGATCCGCGACCAAGCCTCTAGGCTGGCGCGGATAAGCGCTAAAGCATTGGAGCCCATGACAAGTTGGCTGCCGCTGTTTTTTTTGCACACTACCGGCTACCAGTGTCCAGGCCCCCGCGAGGGCTGCCCTGGCTGCAGTTGCGTTTCTTACTGGCACAAATATCCCGGCTCGCGACCGGGACTCTTGAAGCCCTCGATGGGCAACAAAAAACCCGGCTTTTTGGGCCGGGCTCAGGATGTTTTCGCCAAAGGCGAAATTATGACGATGGCGAAATAGTGCCAAAACACTCCTCAAACTGTCAAGCGGCTATTTCCTGTGCCTCGTCATTGCGCTCACGGAGCCTTTCCACCACCCGAGCAACTGGCTTAAGCGCCTGCTTGTCCAACTTGTCGACCTGGGTGCAGAGCGCATCCCATACCTCTTGCCAGTCCCTGGCCCAGTTCTGCGGGTTCATCTTCTCGCCCGTGCGATCCTCGACGAACATGCACACTGCACCAGGCCCCATCGCCTCGCCGCCGTGGACGAGGATTTTGTGCGATTGCAACGCTGCCATGGCCATCCAGTAGGCTCGCTGCTTCTTGCGGTCTGTGAGCGCCTCCAGGCCGCTCCCAAGCCATACCAAGCCATGGGAGATGCTCAGGTCGTTACCGCTGGCCACTGGGGAGTACAGGAAGTGCCCGAGGTGGCGCAGCGACTTTGGCAGCGAGTCTATTGCCTGCAGCACCAGGCCGGCGGTCAGCATGTGCGCGCAGCGGTCGTTGGTGAGGCGGCGCCCCGGGCGGGTCTCATGCACACCTTCCTTGCGAACCTCGTACACCTTGCACACTTCCTGGCCGTCGTGATTCTCCAGCATGACCATGATCTTCACATCGCCGGAGCCACCCTTCTTGCCCAGGGCGGCCTGCTCTGCGGCGACTGCCAGGGCGGATGCGCGGTTCTCGTGCAGTGCGTCGTGCCAAACTTGGCGGGCGCTGATTACTTTCATGGTCGTTCTCCCTGGATGCGATTGTTTTTCTTCAGCAGAAACTCTTCGTAGCAGCGCTTGCGGCGGACCGCGCCGGCCCAGGACAGCGATGCGCCGCCCACCACCGTGAGGGTGGCCAGAATCAGAAATGCCCATTCTGGTGTCATGCTGCTGTCTCCTGTGCCTGTATACGAACGCGCACGGCGCCGCCCTTGATCGTTTCCTTGCTCACCTTGATCTGGGTGGCGAACACGTTGTCGTCGATGCCCAAGGCATCTGCCAGCCCGTCACGGCCAGCCTTGAACATCGCCAGCAGGTTGTCGTCGTCGCGCCGGCGTCGATCGGGCGGAACGAACTCGAGCATGAGCAGTGCATCCCCCTCCGGCGCCTTGATGCCGGCCTGCTTGGCCAGCAGGTGGCAGGCTGCCCGGTATGACTTGGCCGCTTTGCTCTTCTTGGTCCAGTGCACCCTGGCATTCGGGCTACACACGGTCGGTGGCCACGGTAGTGTCAGGTCCGTCATGCGGCCCCCTTGATGGTCAAGATGCCGGCCCGGATCAGGGCCTCATGAGTCTCAGCGATCGCCCGAGGCATGTCGGACCAGTCCACCTCGCCCTTCCCGCGGCCGTCGAGCACGTCGTGACAGGCGCTGCAGGCGTATACCGCCACGGTGTCGAAGCCCTTCATACCCATGCCCTTCTGCCCGCACGGCAGGTGCGCCAGTACGGTGGTCTCCGGGTTGAAGTTGCAGGTGCCGGGAATGCGGACGGTGCAGTCCTGGCCGCGGGCGCTCTCGCGCACCTTCTTGGATACGACGCGCATCAGTACTGCCCTCCCCACCGATCCGGCTCAGTCCAGCGCACACCATGCTCAGCGCCGAAGGCATGCATCACTTCGAACAGGTCGCTGAACCACTTCTGCGACTGCTTGCGGGTCGAGACGCCCAGGACGACGAAGCCACCATCGATGCCCGGCACCGCATCCTGCTTCTGCACCGCCGCACTGAAGATGTGCTTCCAGTCCTCATCGGTGAGCTTGCGGCCGTACCACTCCACTTGCTGGGAGACGTCGCGGAGCATGGCCCACATCTTTCGGTTGCAGACATCCGGGCGCTTCTCGTCGCGGATGACGATCAGCTTGGGCTTGGTGAAGTCTTGAGCCTGCAGGCGCCCCAGCAGCGCGCTGACGTCGCCCATGCTTCGCATCAGGAACTCAGTCATGGCTCACCTCACAGCGCGCCGCGCAGCTCTCGCCTTGGGCGTCACAGCAGACCTGGCAGCCGGACAGGGCCAGCAGTAGGATCAGGGTCATTGTGGTTCTCATGGCGCCACCTTCAGACCCTGGGCCTCGATCGCCTTGCGCACGTCGCGGATGTAGGCCGCCTCGTTGAAGCTGCCGCCCTCCACGTCGTCGAACTCCTCGCGGTAGGCCTCACTTGCTCGGTTCGGCATCTGAACCACCACAGCCTCGCGGGAAGCCTCCCAGGCCCACAGAGCACAACCCATAATCGCTGCAGCCTCAGCGTCCTTTGCCTCTTGAATGTCAGAAGCGCCAAACCCGAACTGAGCCCGGAAAGCGACCTCGAATTCGGCACGCATCTCGTCGGTCATGCCCCCTCCCCGGCCGGCTGCCCGGCGCGCTTGATGTTCAACTTGGCCAGCAGATGGGCACGGCACGCGGCGGCGCTGGTTGGGATCTGCTGGATCTCCAGCAGGCGAACCTGCTTCTGGGCGGCGTACTCGTCGGCTAACTGCGCGGCGCTCTTCTGGCTGTCGTGACCGATGCCGGTGGCGATGTCGCCCAGTGGCTCACCAGCGACCAGCATGCGGATCGTGATGTCGTAGGCCCGGGCGAAAATTTTTTCGGCCCGTTCCACCTCCATCGACCCCAGGTTCTGCGCCTCGCATTGCAGGGCCGCGTGGCGCACCGCTGCGTGTGTCCAAACGCGCGACCTTGCCCTGCTGGGGTGGAAATTCTCCAGCGCCTCTGCCAGGGCCCGCGCAAGCGGCGGAATGCCCATTTCCTCCGGCGTCGGCTGGCACAGCTTGATGAACTTGCCGCTGCTCGGGGCGAAGTCGGTACCCAGCACCCGGCACTTCTGGATGCCGAAGCGAATCTGCTCGAGCGTGTTGATCCCCGCGGCGACGAACGACTTGATCCAGCTGCGCTTGGCCGCCTTCAGCGCCTCGTCATCCGGCCAGGCCTGCTTCCACGCCGGGAAGATGGCCTGCAGCTCCTTGAACAGGGCGTTGACCACTTCGGTGGTGCCAGGGTCCAGCTGTTTGGCCGTAGCCTGCGCCTCGGCGGGCAGGTTACGGGCCGTGGCCATGATCTGGGTGGCGCTCTTGGGCTTGGCTGGCGTGCTCATAAGCCCCCCAGGTCATCAGCCCATGTGGTGTCGTTGAAGTCCGGACCATTGCCCTGACGCCGAGGCGGGAACGGGTGGACATTACTGGGAGCCGGCAGTTCGTCATCCCAGCGCTTGCCGTTCAGCCAGGTGGCCGGGTGCGGGATGAACTGGCCGCCGTCCTTGGTCCAGTCCGGCGAAACCGCCCAGGCATCCAACGCGCAGGCCATGCGTTCGAACAGGTCGGCGTCGACCTTCAGCTTCGACCAGGCCTTCTCGGCATTGGCCTTGCCTACCTTTCGCGGGTAGAGCTTCCAAAACCGGCCAAACAGGTCACCGTCATCGCTCGATGACGAAGGCTTTTGATCTTGCTCTTTCTCTTCTCTTCTCTTCTCTTCTCTGGTCCGCATTTTGTCCGCATTATCTGCGGACGAATTGCGGACAGAATCAGCCTTTCGAGAAACTCGCTTGCGCTCACTGTCGTTGGCGCGGCGCTTTGCGCTGGCCCCGTTGTGCTCGTCAAAGCGAGGCATGACAAGGCTTCCATGCTCATCGATGTCCGCCCATTCGACATCCACCATGGCCTGAGTGAAGCCTGGCCAGCCGATCACAGCATCCATGGCGTCGGTGGTGTATCCATGCAACACGCCATCGGCAGAGTGCGTGTCAAAGATGCTCCAGGCGACATGCAGTCCGCCGATCACCCGCAATCTGTCCGCACGCAATGCGGACACCATGCGGAAAACTTTCGGATGCGTCTGAAGATCTACGCGCATTTTGATCCAGTCTCCGGCCATTACTTGGCTCCCACGCCGACCAGGTCGACGAGTTCTTCGAAACGATCGATGTACCAGTGCGGCTGCGTTTCTCGCGGGCACTGAGGGCTGGTGATGTTCTTGCCGTAGCGCAGGCCCTTATCAGTCACAGACCAGAAGCACACAGGTTCGCGCTTGCTGTTCTGCCGTGTTCGAGCCTGGAGGAAGCCGAGCCCGGCTAGGGCACGGTTGAAAGCAGGGGCCGAAGTGTTCACTCCGTGGCGCTTGAGCAGAGCTGTCACAGCCATGGTTGGCATTGAGCTTCCACCTGTGGCATCCGGTGGTGAGTCGATGGCGTAGCTCGGGAGGAACTGCGGGTCTAGCCCGTTGTTCTCGGCGATCTTGGTCAGCATCGCCAGTTGGCTCGATGGAGCCGGCTTCAGCAGGCGCGTGAAGCACTCCATGATGGCGATCTCACCAATCACCTTGGTGCCATTGGCCGTCACCGCTTGGCGGGCTTCGGACTGACCCTCCAGCTCACGCCAGCGGCGGATCACCTTCATGCGCAGGGCCGGGCTGTAGCCGGTCAGCAGGCAATCGGTGTGCTCACGATCAAGCAGGTACTGCACCTGCTCTCGGTTTCTCCCGTCGAGATAGATGCCCTCAAAAGTGAGGGGATCGACCTTGAGATCTTTCAGCATGGCGACAATGTCGCGCTTTACGTTGTCATTGCGTTTGCCAGTCAAGCTGGCAATCTCCTTGGACGACATTGTGCGCGCCACAAATCCGCTAGCTGCATTTTGTGGCGCGGGCCTCTGGAGGCCCTGTACATCTGGTGGTTGGATATGCATAATCGACTCCAGTCATATGCAGTTGAAAAGGCCGGGCCGCAATCCCGGCTTTTTTGTGCCCGCAATTCGGGCTTATCAGGGCCTGATCAGGACCTGACGTGGAACGGCTTCACATTGCCTCTTGGGTTGCGAGGCTTCGTTCGGCTTGCCAGCTCTTTTCGGATCAGCTCTGCAGCTAGTTCTTCAGGGCTGATGCCCCTTCTTTTCGCTTCCTGCTCAAGCTGATTCGTCAATTCCTGGTCCAAGCCGATCTGTTCGATAGGCATTGGCCCCTCCTAAGGGCCTTCAGGCCACGTGCTGATCGCCGGTATTCTCCGAAGCCAGGGCAGCCAGCTGCGCTTCCAGCAGTTCGCGGCAGAGCACAGCGCGCTGAGTGCGGTGGAACTTGGCCAGCGCCTGAATTAGTTCAAACGTGTCCTCATCGACCCGGACCTTGATCTCGCGGTCGTGCAGGTGCTTGGGATTGGCGTACATGCAGGGGAGGCTCCTTGTTGGGGGAATGGATTAAGCGGCAGTCTTCTTGATCGCCACCTGACACGGGAACGGCCGAATTTCTTCAGCGCTGAAGCTCCCGTCTGCGTTTTCAGTAACAAACACAACCCGGCCTACGCGGATTGCTTTGCTCAAAGCGCCTTGGGTCATCCCAAGAAGTGCGGCAGCTTCTGCCTGGCCGCGCTGGCTGGCGAACTGCGCTATGTGAATTCGGCTCATGGGCTGTCTCCATGGATTGCTCATGGAATAATATTACCTATGGCATTTTTAAATTTCAATGCCATCGGCGTTTGTTGTGTATTACCGCTAGGAATACGATTCGCCGCATGAAAAAACGCGCGCTACCAGAAGATCGAAAAGCTGAATGCCTTCGCTTGAAGGGGATCTTCAATTCGAAGAAGAAGGACCTGGGGCTTACCCAGGAGAAGCTGGCTCATCTGCTCGAAATGAATCAGAGCTCCGTGAGTCATTATCTGAATGGCGTTAATCCGCTCAACGCTCAGGTTGCAGCAGCCTTCTCCCGCATCCTGCAAGTGCCGGTACGCGATTTCAGTGATCGGCTTGCCGACGAAATCGAAGGGATTGCGGCTGCAGCATTGATCGTCTCTAAAGCTGGGCCTGCTGCTGGAAACGCTTTGGCCAACGCCACCATGCTCGGCCCGGTCTCCGTCTGGGACGACGAAACACCGCTCGACGACGACGAGGTCTACGTGCCGTTCCTTAAGGAAGTTGAACTGTCCGCTGGATCGGGACGTACCGTTATCGAGAAGTCGAGCAGCAGAAAGCTTCGGTTCGGCAAGCAGACCCTGCGCAACCAAGGCGTGCAGTTTGACCAGGCTGTGTGCGTCACCGTGCATGGCAACAGCATGGAGCCGGTCCTTCCTGATGGGAGCACGGTTGGAGTGGATAAGGCGTCGACCGCTGTGAAAGACGGGAAGATGTATGCCATCGACCACGGCGGCGAGCTGCGCGTGAAGACGCTGTACAGGATGCCGGGCGGCGGCCTGCGCTTCCGCAGCTTCAACCAGGATGAGCACCCGGATGAGGAGTACACCGCGCAGCAGCTGGCTGAGAGCGGGATCAGCGTGTTGGGAAAGGTGTTCTGGTACTCAGTGCTTCTCTAGAGAAAGAGAGCAATTGCCGCTGATCCTGGGCTGGGACGGCCACGCAATGCGATGTGTGACACATGCCGAGGCCATTTTCTGAGAAATTTTGAAGGATTTGTTTTAGGATGAATGCTGCATGAGCCCCACCAAGGACGAATCTGCCGGCCCGTCGCCGATCAAAGACCTGTCCCTGGCGATTGACTCACTGAAAGGGCTCCTGGAAATGATTTACGCCAAGTCGGCGTACCTAGGTCATTTCTGCGTGATCATGATCATCGTCTGCCCTCTCTATGCTATCTATACTTGGGGTAAGATTGGGAGGCCTGAGCGCGCAGCGGATGAGAAGGCCGAGAAGGCTTTCAAAAAGAAGCTTGCCAAGGGCAAGAAGTCCGGAGGTAAAGGGAAATGATCGAATTTGTCGTAGCTAGCCTGCTGGCAGCTTTGACTGTCGGATACTGGCGACTCTGCAGATCCCGGTCCCTTCCGCTGAGGGAAAAGGCATCTCAGCTGGTTACCGATTACATTGAGCGGGATGACGTATCTGAAGATGATGCCCGATCGATGTTCGGGGCTTACTTCATCGCGACCAAATGCTGGTTTTTGCCACTGGCCGTGGTGTTGTCGATCCCAATCATTCCATACCTGGCTCTGGTCAGCAAACCAGGGGACAAATCGACGCCGGATGCTAAGCGGAAGATCATGACCAGCTGCATGCTGTTCCATGTCGTCCGAAATCCTATTATCTCTGTCCTCTGCCTCTCGATAATTTTCGCTTGGACAATGGTCTTTGTAGCTGGCGGACTGCTGACCCGTAGGCTGACCTCGGTTCCAACGCTAAATCAGTTACTGGATATTTTGAGCATGCTCAGACCGGAAAGAGACAAGCACGCACACTGATCCTAGAGCCCGCCTCGGCGGGCTTTTTCATGCCCAGCCAACGCCACGCGCCACGTGCTACTCCTGAGTTTGCGCTGCTCCCCCGTCACGTTTCGCGCGAATAAGGCAAAATGCCATCATCTGCGATAGAATCGCCCTACTCCCCGCGTGTAGGGGAGAATTGAGAAAACCAACAAGGGGTCACGGATGTTCGCACTTCGCACCCTTGTGGCTGCTGCCGTTATCGCAATGACGACTGGCTGTGCCACAGGGCTCAACTCATCTCAAGAATCTGAGCTCGCAAAATATCGAGCCAACAACATGGCAGTCCAGGAGAAAAGCCCTGGGACCGCGGCTGGATTTGGCGTTCTTCCGGGTGGCGGTTCATTCTATGGCCGCTCATACGGCTACGGCGTTGTGAATCTGCTGCTCTGGCCCATCTCGATCCTGTGGGATCCGGTCAGTGGCTACAATGCGGCAGAGTCCATCAACTACCAAGCAACTAAAGCTCATGTAGCCAGCTTGAAGCGCCGCGACATGGACGCGCTGGACTCCAAGCTAGCGTCCAAGGAGATTGATCTAGAGCGCTATACACTCGAGAAGCGCAAGGTGGACGATACATACTCCAGCCTTTGAAGATTGAAACGAAAGCCCGCCACTACGCGGGCTTTTTCATGCCTGCGCGCCGGCCTGGCGCTTTAAATTTCCCCTTCCTGTAGCCCGCCACTGAGCGGTTTTTTTGTGCCCGAATGAAAAAATATTACCAGCGGCATTGACACATAAATAATGCCATTGGTAATGCTTGATCCATCGAGGCGCTACACA
The DNA here is from genome assembly GCF_044749325.1 of Pseudomonas sp. NPDC089428. Taxonomy (NCBI): domain Bacteria; kingdom Pseudomonadati; phylum Pseudomonadota; class Gammaproteobacteria; order Pseudomonadales; family Pseudomonadaceae; genus Pseudomonas; species Pseudomonas sp. NPDC089428. The sequence continues at coordinate 333,958 of NZ_JBIVHT010000001.1, read as the reverse complement.
GCCCCTCGGGAGGCCCCCAGCCTCACCGCTCTTTAACAAGCCAGACCGCCGAGCCTGCAGGCATAGCAGGCCACCATCCCCGCAGGGCTCTGGTGCGATCAGGTGTGCCGCGATAGAGCGGCATCCAAGCGGCGCGCATGCCTCGACAGATGCAGGAAGCGCGATACCGGGTGAGCGACCGGGGCCTGAGAGAGAACAGATTTCACTGGCTGGCCTTGGCGACAGGGCCAGACGGGAAATCAACAGCCCTGGAGGGCAAACAGATGCGCAATATCAACCAGTTCCGCAAGCCAGGCGAAACCACTGAGCAGTTCCGTTCCCGTCGCGCCCGCGGCGTCTGCGTAAACATTCAGAGCTGGATTCAAGAGCAGCGCGAGCTGTTCGGCCTCTCGAAGGGCTACGCCGATCGCCCGAGCATCCGTGCGCAGTGGGACAAATATCGCGCCAAGTACTTCGATCGCCTGGCCCTTGCAAAACCTCTTCCGTAGACAACCAGCGACACGACAGCCTGTCGTTAACTGCCCGATGCCCTGCTCCCCTTCGCAGGCTGTATCGGAGTGAGATCTGAATGCGCAGGCTGATGCGCGAGTGTAAGACCTGGTGGATCGCGGGAATCATGGCCGGCAAAGTGAGTAAGCGCCCAGATGGCCATGGCGAGTCCAACAATAAGCGGCTGAAACCTTCGCCCCGGTGAAACCCCGGTGTCACTGAGGCCGCTAATAGCCAAGCCGGAGATCAGCGCCAGCCAGATCACACCCCGATGCAGAGAAGCGCCCAGCTCCGGGCGCGGTTACCGAAGTACCTGTGGACGTCCCTGCCCTCGCTCTGAGGGTAAACGAATTGCGCCGCTGGATGGGTCCACGCCAAGCCAGCTACCGGGGTAGCGCCCGGCATCTGCATCACCCATTCCCTTCACATCGACCGCATTGGCAGGCGCCAGGCCACCTTTCACGGTGGGTTTGGTCACCCGCGCCTGGCTCCTGGCCAATGCGGTTGCACAACCACTAGGAGGATGCCATGGGCGCACTTCGAGCAGCACAATGGCACTACGACAACCAGTTGCCGCCGGCGGTGAGCGAAAGCGCGGCTGAGGAAGCTGAGGCACGCTGGATCGACGACGGCATTGCCGAACTGATGGCGCGCCGTGATGTGGTGTTCCAGCGCAACTTCCGGCAGCGTGGCGTGACCTTCGAGCGGTTCGCCATCGCAGTGGACGAGTTCGTGATGGGCCAGCTCGGCCTGTCGGACATCAGCAAATCGGTGCTGGGCCGCCTGGTCCTGGCAGCGCGCTGCAAGTCGACCAGCGAAGCTGCATCAGCCGCCGACGAGATCATGAGCGTGGCCAACCCTGACGCCATGCTGCAGGAGATCGCCCGCACCCTGCTCACGCCCTTCGCGAAAGAAGGAGTGCTGGCCCAGGCCGAGGACGAGCGATGAAAAGCCCGCACGTCCTGATCGACAACGAGCTTGACGCCATGGCCGACCCAGCGACTCCCCTGTCCTGGCAATCCATGGTCCTCAAGCTCCTAACCGAAATGCTGGCCGACCAGCGCATCACCATCGAAGAATTCAACCACTACTGCGGGCGCCTCAACAAGATCGTTAATGGGCGCAAGGAGGTTGCATGACTACGCCTATTTTCCCGTCGATCATCGACGACCAGGTGGCTGAGGTTTCCCAGGCAGTGCCAGACGACCGCATCCTGATGGTGTTCAAGGGCCTAACCATGGAAGACGCCATGAACCAGGCGCGCCTGGCCCACATCGAGAACCCGGCAGCTTGGTCTGGTCGGGCCTACCTCTGCGGCATGTGCACCCTCGCCTACGAGGTCCGCACGTGAGCCGCCAGCAGGCCAGACGCATGGCGTTCTGGCGCGGCTCCTTCTCCATGCTCTTCGCCAGCACCTTCTTCATGCTCGCCAGCTCACTGGCCGGCAGCATCACTTCCTGAATCACGTAGCCGAGCACGGCGGCCCTTCGGGATAACCGTACCCCTTCGGGAGCGTAAGCGGCGAGAGCGCGCAACCATCCACCGCAGCCAGGGCCTAGACCTTACCTCCGTGCCTGGGTGACCTGGCATTTCCCCTTTCAACTGACGGCGCCGGCCAGGCGCGAGGTTTTCCAATGTCCACTACCAACATGCGCATCTGGGAGCAGGTGCAGACCACCGATACCCGCTACACCAAGAACGCCGAGGTCGGCGGCCAGAAGATCACCAGCCTGAACGGCACCGCAATGGTCATGAAGGCGACCGAAATTTTCGGCCCGGTCGGTATCGGCTGGGGCTGGAAGGTCATCGAAGAGCGATTCGATGACGGCCACGAAGTGTTCGCCGGTGAAGGCGACAAGCGAATTTGCCTGGGCCGGGAGATCGGCCACACCGTCAAAATCCAGCTCTGGTTCATGCAGGACGGCCAGCGCGGCGAGGTCGAGCAGTACGGGTGCACCCGTTACCAGTACAAGACCAAGTACGGCATGACCACCGATGGCGAGGCGCCGAAGAAATCCCTGACCGATGCCATCAAGAAAGCCCTGTCCATGCTGGGCTTCAGCGCCGACGTGTTCCTTGGGATGTTTGACGACCAGAACTACGTCCAGCAGTTGCAAGCCGAGCAGGCCATCGAGCAGGCCGAAGACCGCCAAGCCGAGATCGAGCGCCAGCAGCAGGAGCGCCTGGACTTCATCAGGGACACGATCGAGACCATGCAGAAGGCGGTGACGCCGCATGAGCGCAAGAAAATCCACGACCACGCCGTGCGCAAGCTTATCGGCCGCAAGGACGAGAAAGGCGCGGCGCGGATCTCCCTTGAATTGAAGAACCTCGAAGCCGGCAAACCGCAGGAGGCCGCAGCATGACCCAGCTCTACGCTCTCACCGGCCAGATGGCCGAGCTCGCTGCCATGTGCGACACCGACGACGAAGGCCTCAAGCAGGCCATTCAAGACACCATGGCCGGCATCCAAGGTGAGTTCGAGGTGAAGGCCGACAACATCGTCATGCTGCGCCGGAACATCGAAGGCGACATCAGCGCGATCGACGCGGAGATCGACCGCCTCAACGAACTCAAGCGCATCAAGGCCAACAGCGTGACCGCCATCACCGACTACCTGCGCCGGAACATGGACGCGGCCAACATCAAGTCGATCAAGCGACCGCTGTTCACCATCAGCCTGGTCACCGGCAAAGAGAAGGTGATCGTCGACAACGAACAGGCGGTACCGGATGAACTGACGTCTGTGGTGACCAAGATCGCGCCGGACAAGAACGCCATCGCGGCAAAGCTCAAGGCTGTCCGCGAGCACAACGAAGCCGTGCGCAAGCGCATGGCTGCCGGCGAAGACTGTGAAGTCGAACTCATCCCTGAGCCAGCCTGGGCGCACCTTGAGCGCGGCGAAAGCTCGATCCGCATCAAGTGAGGTGAGCATGAACCAATCCATCGACCTGGAGGCCGCCAAAGCGGCCTTCTTCGCGTCTGGCGGCCAGCTTGTTGTGCTGGAGGGGTTCACCTATCGGCCGCTTCCAGAACGCAAGCACCCCGCACCATCGCCTAAGAAGCGCCGCGGCCTGCCGCCAGTGCAGAGCGGGACGCGCCAGGAAAAGGCCAGGGCTAAAGCTCAAATGGTCGCCGAGCTGGCAGCCACGATGACCTGCCGCGAAGCATCCCAGGCGCTGGGCGTGCCCCAGGCAACACTCTGGGACCTGGCAAAGCGCAACGGCTTCACCTTCGTCTCTGCGGCGCGCGGTAAGCACACGCCAAAGCCCGATGATGAAGAGCGCGACGCCAAGCTGGCGGAGCAAATCCAAGCACTTAGGGACCAAGGCCTCTCGCGTCACAGGGCCACGCTGAGCTTGGAGATCGGCCACACCACCATGAGCCGCATCATCAAGAAGTTCGGTATCGATTTTCCGGTCAAGAAGCGGAGGGCTTAGGCATGCCACGGGTAAAACCTGAAAAGATCCACCCTCTTCCTTACTACCAGGGGCGTACCACTCGAGCGGCTGGAAGGTGCCGGGCTTATCAGCCGCACCCGGAAATGACTGTCGAAAGCGCATGGTGGCTTGCCGGCTGGCACGATTGCGATATGGAGCTAACCATTGAACCGAAAGATCATGAAATCGCTGCAACTGCACAGGCGGCGTGAGCAGTTCAACCTACCGCCCAGCGGATTGAAGGAGGTGCCGTATGGCGATGTCTCAGCAGGCCCGCGACGAGAAGCGCCGCGCCAAAGCAGCCAAGCTGCAGGAAGAAGACCTGCGTTTTAAGGTTCGACCAGGGACTAAACAGGCCCTGCTGGAGCTGATGGAGTGGGCCGGGATCGAGGAACAGGGCGAGGCGATGACGCTGATGATTCATCACATCGAGGCGCTCGGGCATCACGCACTGTTCAGAATCGCGCGCCACGAAATCGAGGCTCACCGAAATGTGGTGCGGACCGAGCCGCTGCGGCTTTCAGCCAGAAAGCGAACCGGCCAGAACCTGCGAGCGATCTGCGGCTGGGCAGACGCCTCGGCCAGCCAGATGATCGAGGCACTGATCCACGGCATTCACGCCCTTGGCAGGCTGCACGCAGCGAAGTTTCTCACCCCGCCGCGGCACGAGATCAGCATCTCGCCGCGCCTGGCCCTGGCCTTCGACCGGAAGAGCATGCTGATGATTCAGCAAGATCCTGGGGATGAGGTGATCACTCCTCTACTTGCTTGAACTCGCCTTCACCGGGGAAGCCCATGTCGGCCCAGATCTGACCGAGATCCTTACCTTGCAACACCGCCGCATCGTAAGTAGAGGAAGTCAGCTCAAAGAGCTTTGCCTTACCTGACTTGTCGCCTACGAGCACCACGATCACAGAATGCGGAACCTTCTCCTGCCCTCGGTAACGGAAGCGCAAAGACAGTTCCGCGCCTTTGTATTCCCAGTTGACCGATTTAGGTCTGTCGGTTGCGAGCTGCAAATCTGACATCAGATCTATTCCTATAAATTGGCAAATTTGACCATCCGTAATACCCCATCCGAAACCAAATTGCCACCATGCCGCCACCAGCACGGAGGGCGGCGCATGCATGGAGAAAGCCATGAGCAACTACAACTGCGACTACGTCCGCCGCCACTACGGCGTGCCGGCCGAGATCGGGCGCCGGGTGATAGCCAACGGCGAGCCTGGCATCATCATGGCCGACCGTGGCCACTACATCGGGGTCATCCTCGACAGCGACCCGAAGAAGCGCATCCGAAACTACCACCCTACCTGGGAAATGCTATACGGCGATATGGCCGAGAAGCTGCCACTAAAGCGTTACCAGGTACTGGTTGCCGGCGGGATTGGCGGGCCATCACCAATCGAAAATTGTCGATGTGTTGCCAACACGCCCTCGCAGGCCAAGTAAAAGGCCTACGAGCGGTGTGAGTATCACGACATCGAGTGCATGTTCGGCTTCAAAGTCCGCCGGAGCTGGCTCTCCGAAGATTCCCGCCAATTGGGCTGCTCACCGCGGTGAATCTGGCGTAATTGCCGCAGATATTGCCCACCGTCTTAGTCAATACATTTTAGACGGTAGCACGTAGCTTATTTATCTTTTTTCTGCCGCACTGAGTGCTTTTTGCAAATCATCAGCTTTGCTGATTCTAGCCAATGCAGAGGCAAGCATCAGAATTGCGAACCCGCCTAAAAGAAGAATAATTATGCGAATGTACTCATTTACGGGCCAGCTCACCAGCATAGTCATGGTGAGCACCGCCAGCATCATACTTATTAATGCGCGAAGGAGGTTTGCATTGATCTGCGCCAAAGTTTTTATTTTTTCCGACTCGCTTGCAGCTAGCGTCACTACCAGCTCCTCGAACCTAGCAAGCTTCTTTTCGGTTCGATTTTTCCAGACGTCAGAAAACCGACCGAAAACACTATCAATGCCGCTCTTTACATAGGCTGCAAATACGCTTATTAAAAGACCAACAATTACAACCGAAGCCCACCAATACGTACTCGTCAAGTTTTCTACAAAAGCTTCCATATTACCCCCCACCAAAAATTAGATCAACACAAACAAACCCCGAAGATAGACTTTGAAAGAACCTACTAGTAGCGCTTCCCAGTAACGCAAACCATCGGAGGCTTGACCTCCAAGACTATCATGATTCATCTGCCAATTCTAAACCACTCAGTTCGCTTGATGCCCCATCTCCACCGACTTTGCACTTCCCAAATCGCGCTCTTACCCAACGTGTGGAGCACCTACGCGCAAGGACAACGACATGACCCAACGACAGCACGACGAAAGCAAGCTCGAGCGAGTCATCCGCAAGATAAAACGTTGCCTGGCCCTTTCCAAAAGCTCTAACGAGAACGAGGCAGCCACGGCAATGCGCCAGGCCCAGGCGCTGATGCGCGAGTATCGCCTCACCGAGCTGGATGTGCGCCTGAGTGACGTGGATGAGGTTCAGTCGGAGAAGTCCAGGGTGAACCGCCGGCCAACCTGGGATCGACACCTGAGCGGGATAGTTGCCAGGGTGTTTGGCTGCCGACCGCTCTCGTACCGCCACTGGTGCAACGCATCCGACCGCCTAGTTGAGCGAGCCCTGTTTGTCGGCGTCACGCCAGCACCCCAGATCGCGATGTACGCCTACGAAACCTTGCTTTCCAAGCTGACGCAGGCAAGGCGCGAATATGTGGCGCAGGTCCGATCCGGCAAAAGCCGCAGCGCCTACTCGCCCGAGACTGCCGGCGATCACTTCGCAATCGCCTGGGTTTCAGCGGTGCACGGCAAGATCCATGAGCTGGTGCCTCGCGGCGAGGAAGATCAGGCCATCGAACAGCACTCCAATGGGCGCGACCTCGTCGCAGTGGAGAGCCAGGACAATTCACTGATAGAGCAGTATCTGGCCGGGCAACAAATCGGCAAGCCACGCAAGGCTCGCCCGATTGAACTCGACATGGCCGCCCAGATTGCAGGGATGCTGGCCGGGCAGAAGGTCAAATTGAATCCCGGCCTGGCTACATGCGGAGCAACACAGCTGCAACTGACTGGCGCGTAAAATTTCAGCATAAAGACAGCAATCGACTTGTTCGCCGGCCTCGGCGGAGGGAAGGCTTTTATTTAGGCCAAGCTGAAAGAATCCCTATTGCGATACCACCCAAACCGGTCAGGGTGGTCAAGCGAAAAGTCCATGCTTCTCGACGATGCTTTTGCTCCTCTCTGATTGCTGTACGCACAGTCTGGATACCTTTTTCAGTAAGGTACTTCGGCTGCCTCGGATCATCGTCCCAATCAACTTGCGCGTACATTGTGCGGTCGTCGAGAGGCGGCATGGGAACGATCAAATCATCCGCTACAGAACGCAGATAACTTGTAAGGATGATCATGCGCCATTCATGCAAGCGGTCCGCCTGCCTGTAAAACTCTTCCAGCTGACCGCTTTCATAGGCAGCTTGAGTGCCTGATGGTCGATTCAGTTCGTGCTTTAACGCTGCTCTCGCCTGTCTGTGCAGATCGATTCGGTACTGAATGAAGTTAAGCATCAAGACCCCCTCTTTTGAATTCAGCGAACTATAGCCGCGAGGTATCCCCATGCCCACAGAAAACCGATCCAGCAACACAGAGATGATCAGCGTGCCGTCAGGTATGCGCAGCGTGCTGTCGATGATCCTGAACGCCCTTGACCGCGATGCTGCCGACGGTAAGACCGTTCGCGGCGAAATGGCACAAGATCTCCGAAGCGTTATGGCACAGCTAGCCCCGCAGCCCCACCCCGAGCCAATAGCCTGGATGGTTGGTACTGCCTTCTGGTGGACCAAAGAAGAGGCAGAGAGGGATGCGGCGGAGACTGGGCTGTCGATTGTTGGGCTGGGGCCGATGGGCGAAGCCGCTGAGGTTGAGCGGCTGCGAGAAGCACTGAAGTTCTACGCCGACCGGGACCACTTCGCTGAGGACATTGGCAGCGACTGGGACACCGTGAGCGGCGAGCCAGCGAACGTGCTGTGGCATGACTGCGAGGCCTGGTTCGTGGAAGACGGCTCCATTGCCCGTGCAGCCCTGGGAGCAACACCTGACAGCCTTCAGTTGACCTGAACAGGCTCCGGATCCACAAGAAATAACGCGCCCTCGATCTCCGCGATTGCGCCAGGTACCTGCTCAGGGGTAACCCAGCGCCACGACGCATTGCCAATTAGGCCACCAATGGCCTGACGGCGAAGCTGAACCAGATCAAGCCCCTGTTGCTCTGCCGCAGCGAACACTGCTGCCAGCGCTTGCTCCAAATGCATAACCCGTTCTGTAGTCATGGCTGCTCTCCGGTTGGGACGCTAAGTCTAGTCTTCTCCCGATGACCCGGATGTGAAAACGCCAAGAGCACATTTGTACTCCGCTCAGCTGTAACCCTCTCTCCTCTATTTTGAGCAAGCCATCTTGTCGAATTCAGGAAGAGTTCCGTTTGCAATCCGGCGAGCCCGGCCCACTCCCCAGGCCATCGCTCTCGTCATCGATTCACCGGGGCGAGAGTCAAATGCTTCCTCGTGAATAGCCATGCCGCCCGGGGCATACACACCGATGAACATTTGCGTTTGGCCTGTACGTGACAAACGCACTTGAACATCGAGGCTGCTCCCATCGTCCAGCTCTTCCTCATGACATCGGTGGTGGAGTGCTGGATCCGCCCAGCTCCAAAAAACATCACCGCGAATGCGCATACCGAGCCTCCTTCTCTCTTCGCCCATTGATTGAGTAACCACGATAGCTCTGCATCTTTTGGGGGCAAACATGTTGTACCAGCACTAGCAGAAAAATCTGACCACCGGGCCAGATTCTTGTACCGAACTTTTATTTTGTACAACTTACTGCCGCGATATGGCGGCCAAGGACGAAGTCATGCCTGAAGAAAAGCAACCGATCCAGCCTTTGCAGGTGGAGCGCGACGAATACGGCTTCTGGACCCACCCGGCCTGGCCGGACGACGGCGACGAATGCGTGCTGCCTTTCAGCTGGTTCGGCGACCACGGACTGGAGCACTGCGTGGTCGAGATGGAAAACGACGAGCCTGAAGGAATGATGGAAGCCTGGATGGACGATGGCGACTACGACTGCACGCCCTGGCAGCCAAGCAAGCCGGCCGGTGAAGGCTGGTTCACTTTCTCGATTCACGACACCGAGGATGGCCCTGTCTGCGTCTGGGTGCGCCGTGTAGTAACGGCCCCGTGCTCGCATATCTGGGTGAAGGCGTCCAACCGCGGGGTCGGCACCGGCGACATTTGCCAGGCATGTTTGCAGGTGCGGCCATGACCCGCCTTGCCCTCTGCCTTCTGCTGCTCGCCACCGGCACCAGCGCAACCGAGAACGTCATCGACGTGCAGCACGACAGCCAGCGCGGCGTCACCTGCTACCTGCTGAATGGGGTCGGCATCAGCTGCATCCCCGACAGCCAGCTGCAGGCCAGCAACCAGCGCCAGCTCTCCCCGCACGAAACCCAACCCGAACCTACACCCGCTCTGGCGCCTGGGCGCTGGATTGATGAGAGGTATGAGCTGTGAAGGCACTTTCAATTAGACAACCATGGGCCTGGCTGATCATCAGCGGTGGCAAAGACATCGAGAATCGAACCTGGCACACGAAGTTCAGAGGCCGTTTCTTGGTACATGCCGCCACCGGCATGACCCGTCGTGAGTTTATTTCGGCCTTTGATTTCATGGCCCGCAGGGGGATCAAGCCGCCCTTCCCGGTGCCGCCTGACAACTTGCTACGGGGCGGGATCATTGGCTCCGTTGAGCTTATCGACAGTGTCGACCACAGCGAATCGCCTTGGTACATGGGCGAGAAAGGGTTCGTGCTGCGCGATCCACAGCCGCTCCCGTTTGTCCCGATGAAGGGGCGCCTAGGATTTTTTGATGTGCCCGGCGAGGTGCTGGTATGACCGACCTGATCGAAGTGAAGACGGCAGACCTGGTCGGCCATGCGCTCGATTGGGCAGTCGCCCAGGCTGAAGGCCTTGAGGTCTTCCTGGTGGGCCCTCAGTACAACGTGCCGTGGCGCGTGTTCTGGAAGAAGCGCGGCCAGGTGTTGGAGTGGGATGTGCTCTACAACCCGCACGAGGACTGGGCGCTGGCCGGGCCCCTGATCGAGAAATACAAGGTGTCGCTCTCGCCGCCAACCAGCGCCGTGCACCGCAACTTCGGCTATATGGACAAGCGCAACGGCTACTACGAGTCGGGATTCTGGGGCAGCACGATCTTCGGCAAGGAGCGCAAGCACCGCCGCACCACATTCCACCATCCCGATAACCCGCTGATCGTTGCCATGCAGGCGATCGCGCAATTTGAGCTAGGCGATACCGTCCTGGTACCGAAGGAGCTGATGCCATGTTCTTGATCCCGCTGGCCGCACCAATGCTCATGGCCTACCTGGTATGGAAGGGGCCGCGATGAAGCTGATCTATCGCATCAATCGCTGGCTGCCTTTCGGCGGTTTGCCGATTGCCCGGGTTCAGCAGGGCCGTAACACCTGCACGCTTTACAAGAACGGCTGGGTGCTGATCAGCGACGGCAAGAGCACCGACGCCCTCCCGATCAACTTCACCAGCCAGGCACTGGTCGACGCGTTCGCGGCCGAACTCGCCTAACCCCTCCCCCAACTACTCAAGCCCGCCGACATGCGCGGGCATGGAGATCTATCGCCATGCCAATCATCACCGTGACCACGACCGTCATCACCCGCTTCGATGTGCCCGAGGGCGTAGGCATCGATCTGATCCGCCACCAGGCGCTGCCAGTGCTTGGCGAAGACGACGAAGGCACTGATGCAGTCGGCGCCCTGCAGGACAACGCTCTGAACCAAGTCTTCATGGGCGCGGCTGACGCTCGCTCACAGTCCGTCGAGCACTCCATCACCGAAGGCGAATACTGACCACCAACCTGCCGCCACCGGCGGCGTGGAGACCATCCCATGGAAACCGAGATCCTTTCGGACGAAGAGCTGGCCGACCTGACCGGTTACAAGGCCAGGGGCTGGCAGCGCCGCTGGCTCAACGAGCGCGGCTGGCACTTCGTCGAGAGCCGCGGCGGCCGGCCCCTGGTGGGTCGCCAATATGCCCGCATGAAACTGGGCGTAACCCTCGAGGTGGTGCCGCTGGCACCGCCGCCCCCGCCACCCGTACCAGCTTGGACGCCAGATTTTTCAAAGGTGAGGTGATATGCGCCCCCGTAGCACAGAGAACAGGGATTTGCCGCCGGGCGTGTACCGGCGCAAGCGCACCAGCAAGAGCAAGAAGAACCCGAACAAGGCGTGGATCAGCTACTACTACCGCGACAAGGACGGCAAGGAAATCGCCCTGGGTACGGACCTCAATCTGGCCCGGATGAAATGGGCCGAGCTGGAGGCCCGGGAAAAACCGCGTGACTTGCTGCTGATGGGAGCGATTTTTGATCGCTACGAGCGAGACATCATCCCCAAGAAAGGCGAGCGCACGCAGAAAGACAACCTGGCAGAGCTCCGGCAGCTGCGGCCGTTTTTCGAGAAAGCACCCATTGAGGCCATTACTCCAGCGCTTGTCGCCCAGTACCGAGATGCACGATCGGCTCCGGTGCGTGCGAATAGGGAGATCGCCCTCCTATCGCACGTCTACAACATGGCACGGGAATGGGGGCTCACCTCCAAAGAGAACCCATGTCAGGGCGTTCGCAAGAACAAGGAAGTGCCCAGGGACTTCTATGCGAACGATGCGATCTGGAAAGCGGTTTACGCAAAAGCGGTGGGTGAGCTGAAGGACGCCATGGACCTGGCTTATTTGACGGGCCAGCGTCCGGCGGACGTGCTGGTGATGAGAAGGGATGACATCGAGGATAAAGCCCTCGGCGTGAAACAGAAGAAGACCCACAAGAAGCTGAGGATCATGCTCGAGGTGGATGGGGTCGAAAGCGGCCTGGGCGCCCTGATCCGCAAGATACTGGAGCGGAACGCGTCGCACGGCTCGCCGTATCTCCTGCTGACCGAGTCGGGAAAACGTGTTACGGCCGCCATGCTCCGCCATCGCTGGGACGATGCTCGGGAGGAAGCAGTGAAAGAAGCGGTAGCGGCAGGCGACCAGGTGCTGGCAGGCCGTATTAGCCAGTTCCAGTTCCGTGACATCCGCCCGAAAGCTGCATCCGAAATCATCGATGTCGACCACGCCAGCCTGCTGCTGGGCCACACCAAGGGCGACATCACCGAGCGGGTATATCGCCGAGTTGGGGCACTGGCGAAACCGACCAAGTAAGAAAGTATCGGAAGCGCTTCCAAAATAAACCATTCCCAAGGGTGTTCCCACGGGTCGTTTTTCTATGCCCCAGAAACGCAAAAAGCCCTGAATAATCAGGGCTTTGAATATGGCGGAAGCGTAGAGATTCGAACTCTAGGATAGTTGCCCATCGACGGTTTTCAAGACCGTTGCCTTAAACCACTCGGCCACGCTTCCAGCTCGTTTTGCGGCCGCCATAATACCGTAATGAAACACGCTGTCAAACTCTCTGTGTCGCGGGTTGCGGAGGCTCTGTTAGACTGCTTGCATCTGAACGTCTCAAACCACGGTTCCATAAGGAGTGTCGCCATGCGCGAACAGGATTATGCCGTACACCACGGCCAACAAGCCGAGCAGCAGGAGGTCAGCAAGGTCCTGCGCAACACGTACAGCCTGCTGGCACTCACCCTCGCCTTCAGCGGGGTCATGGCCTTCGTCGCCCAGCAGATGCGTGTCGGTTACCCGAACGTGTTCGTCGTGCTGATCGGTTTCTACGGTCTGTTCTTCCTCACTGCCAAGCTGCGTGATTCGGTCTGGGGTCTGGTGTCCACCTTCGCCCTCACCGGCTTCATGGGCTTCATTCTCGGCCCGATCCTCAACCGTTACCTGGGCATGGCCGGTGGTGCCGAAGTGGTCAGCTCGGCGTTTGCCATGACCGCGCTGGTGTTTGGTGGTCTTTCGGCCTATGTGCTGATCACCCGCAAGGACATGAGCTTCCTCAGCGGCTTCATCACCGTTGGCTTCTTTGTCCTGCTGGGTGCCGTGGTGGCCAGCTTCTTCTTCCAGATCAGCGGCCTGCAACTGGCGATCAGCGCTGGCTTCGTGCTGTTCTCGTCGGTCTGCATTCTGTTCCAGACCAGCGCGATCATTCATGGGGGCGAGCGTAACTACATCATGGCGACCATCAGCCTGTATGTATCGATCTACAACCTGTTCATCAGCTTGCTGCAGCTGTTTGGCATCATGGGTCGTGATGACTGATTGATTGCTGCTTGAGAAAGCCCGCTTAGGCGGGCTTTTCTTTGCGTGATGGAAATGTGGTGGGCTGCGGGGTGTTCGCCTTGAGGGGTTCAGCGCCTGTGAGATCGAGCGCCGCCCGCGCGGCGCTCGATCTCACAGGCGCTGAACCCCTCAAGGCGAACAACTGGCCAGCCTCCCCCTTCCTCCACAAACCCCACCCTAAACACTGACTTAAAAGTCAGAAAACCACGCAAATGGTCGCCGATCATGCCGCCATCGTGCATTCCCCTACCGCTATCGCCCTTCTGCCCGTAGAATGCGCTCCTTTTTTCTTCCGGGGCAGCTTCACCGATGAGCTCACACGAACACAGCCCAGGCGCGGCGGCGCCTGCCAACGAACTGGTACTTGGCCTCGAGGACAAGCCACGGCTGTTGATCGGCCTGCTGGCAGCCCTGCAGCACCTGTTGGCGATCATCGTGCCGATCGTCACCCCAGGCCTGCTGATCTGCCAGGCGCTGGGCGTTTCGGCTCGTGATACCAACCTCATCGTCTCCATGTCGCTGGTGATCTCCGGTATCGCCACCTTCGTCCAGTGCAAGCGCTTCGGCCCGTTCGGTGCCGGGCTGCTCATCGTACAGGGCACCAGCTTCAACTTCGTCGGGCCGCTGATTGCCGGTGGCGCGTTGATGGTCAAGCAAGGTACGCCGGTCGAAAGCGTGATGGCGGCGATCTTCGGCGTGGTGATCGCTGGCTCCTTCGTCGAGATGGGTGTGTCGCGCATCCTGCCATTCGTCAAACGCCTGATCACCCCGCTGGTGACCGGTATCGTCGTGTTGATGATCGGCCTGACCCTGATCAAGGTCGGCCTGATCAGCATGGGCGGCGGCTTCGGGGCGATGGCCAACGGCACCTTCGCCAACGGCGAAAACCTGCTGCTGTCGGGCGCGGTGCTGGCGGTGATCGTGGTCCTCAACCGCATCCCGGTGGTGTGGATGCGCAGTTGCGCCATCGTTATCGCGCTGGCGGTCGGCTATGCCCTGGCCGGCTACCTCGGCCGCCTGGACTTCACCGGCATGCACGAGGCTGCACTGTTCCAGGTGCCGATGCCGCTGCACTTCGGCCTGGGCTTCTCCTGGGCGCTGTTCATTCCGATGCTGGTGATCTACCTGGTGACTTCGCTGGAAGCCATCGGTGACGTCACCGCCACCAGCAAGGTCTCGCGCCAGCCGGTCGAAGGCCCGCTGTGGATGTCGCGCATCAAGGGCGGCGTGCTGGTCAACGGCGCCAACTCGCTGCTGGCCGGCCTGTTCAACACCTTCCCCAGCTCGATCTTCGCCCAGAACAACGGTGTGATTCAGCTGACCGGCATTGCCAGCCGCCACATTGGCATCTGGATTGCCGCGATGCTGGTGCTGCTGGGCCTGTTCCCGAGCGTGGCCGGTGTGATCCAGGCAGTGCCTGAGCCGGTGCTGGGTGGCGCGGCCATGGTCATGTTCGGTGCGGTTGCCGCGTCGGGCATCAACATCCTGGCCAGTACCCGCCTGGACCGTCGTGCCCTGCTGATCATCGCCGTGTCGCTGGCGTTGGGCCTGGGTGTGGCACAGGTGCCGGAATTCCTCGCGCACATGCCGGCGGCGATTCGCAATGTGCTGGAGTCGGGTGTAGCTACCGGAGGCATCTGCGCCCTGGTGTTGAACTGGTTCCTGCCTGAGAGCAAGGAACAAGCTTGAGTCTTGTGCCCTCCAGTTAGGACCAGTGGGCCGCTGCGCGGCCCATCGCAGCGGTTCGTCGCCACGACAAGCCAGCTCCCACGGGCTAGCGTCAGCCTCAAATACAGGAAGCTCGACCCGCCAGGTAGAAGCGGGGTCGGGCTTTTTTGCTTTATCATGGCGGCATTCCTTTGCACGAGTTGTCCATGAAATTCGCTATCGCGGTTTTTTCCCCGGCCCATGCGCCCTCCTCGCGCCGCGCCTTGCGCTTCGCCGAGGCGGTGTTGGCTGGCGGGCATGAGATTGCCCGGCTGTTCTTCTATCAGGACGGGGTGCACAGCGCCTCGGCCAACGTGGTCGCGCCTCAGGATGAGCAGGACATCGCCGCCCAATGGCGAGCCTTCATCGAAATCAACCGGCTCGACGCGGTGGTGTGCATCGCCGCCGCCCTGCGCCGTGGCGTGCTCGATGAAGCCGAAGCCAGCCGCTACCAGCGCCCGGCGGTGAACCTGCCCAAGCCGTGGGAGCTGTCTGGCCTCGGCCAGTTGCACGAAGCCGCGCAAACTGCCGACCGCCTGGTCTGCTTCGGAGGCGACTGAAATGGCCAAATCCCTGTTGATCATCAGCCGCCAGGCACCCTGGAACGGCCCATCCGCCCGCGAAGCGCTGGACATCGCCCTGGCCGGCGGCGCCTTCGACCTGCCGCTGGCCATGCTGTTCCTCGATGACGGCGTGTTCCAGCTGGCGCCCGGCCAGCAACCGGCCGCCGTGGAGCAGAAGAACCTCGCCGCCAACCTGCAGGCGCTACCGATGTTCGGCGTTGAAGAGCTGTTCGCCTGCCAGCACAGCCTGGCGCGTCGTGGCTTGGCCGCCAATGGCCTGGAGCTGCCAGTGGAAGTGCTGGACGATCCCGCCCTGCAAGCCCTGATTGCCCGTTTCGACCAAGTGGTGACGCTCTGATGGCAACCCTGCACGTTTTATCCCACTCCCCGTTCGGCGACGAGCGCCTGGACAGCTGCCTGCGCCTGCTGGGCGCCGACGACGGCGTGCTGCTGTGCGGCGATGCGGTCTACGCCCTGCGCGAGGGCAGTGCCCCCCAGCAACAGCTGCAGGCGGCCAACCTGGCTCAGCGCCTGTTCGCCCTCGACGAAGACCTGCAGGCCCGCGCCATCAGCAGCGCATTGGCCAAGCCTGTGGACTACCAGGCTTTCGTCGAGCTGTCGCTGCACTACGACAAGGTCAACAGTTGGTTATGAGTACGCTGAACGTTGGCGATCGCGCCATCGCCCTGGACAAGGACGGCTTCCTGGTCGACCTGCAAGACTGGTCGCACCCGGTCGCCGAGGCCCTGGCCGAGCGCGAAAGCATCGCCCTGACCGCCGACCACTGGGAAATCCTCGAACTGCTGCGCCAGTTCTACGACGAATACCAGCTGTCGCCGGCCACCCGCCCGCTGATCAAGTACACCGCGCTCAAGCTGGGCACGGAAAAGGGCAACAGCCCGCACCTCAACCGCCTGTTCAACGGCACCCCCGCCAAACTCGCCGCCAAGCTGGCGGGCCTGCCCAAGCCGACCAATTGCATATGACCGACGCCCGCCCGCTGACCCTGGAAACCCCGGCTGAACACCCGTTCGCCGAATTCGTGCGCATCCTTGGCAAAGGCAAACGCGGCGCCCGCGGCCTGACCCGCGAAGAAGCCCGCGCCGCCATGACCCTGCTGCTCGAAGGCAAGGTCGAAGACACCCAGCTGGGGGCCTTCCTGATGCTGCTGCGGCACAAGGAAGAAAGCGCCGAAGAGCTCGCCGGTTTCACCGAAGCCCTGCGTGCGCACCTGCAGGCGCCACGCATCGCCGTGGATATCGACTGGCCGACCTACGCCGGCAAGAAGCGCCACCTACCCTGGTACCTGCTCAGCGCCAAGTGCCTGGCCGCCAATGGCGTGCGCATCCTCATGCACGGCGGCGGCGCGCACACCGCCGGGCGCATGTATACCGAACAGCTGCTGGCACTGCTGCAGATCCCGCTGTGCCGCGACTGGGCGGCGGTCGGCCAGGCCCTCGACCAGCAGCACCTGGCGTTCGCCCCGCTGCACGACTGGGCGCCGCAGCTGCAGCGGATGATCGACCTGCGCAACACCCTGGGCCTGCGCTCGCCCATCCATTCCCTGGCACGGGTGCTCAATCCGCTGGGCGCGCGTTGCGGCCTGCAGAGCATCTTCCACCCCGGCTACCAGGCGGTGCACCGTGAAGCCAGCCGCCTGCTCGGCGACCACGCCGTGGTGATCAAGGGCGATGGCGGCGAGATCGAGGTCAACCCCGATGTCATCAGCCACCTCTACGGCACCCGCGCAGGCGAAGCCTGGGACGAGGAATGGCCGGCGCTGAGCGAGCGCCGCCATGTGAAGCCACCGAGCCTGCAGCCCGAACAGCTGCTGGCGGTGTGGCGCGGCGAGGCTGAGGACAGCTATGGCGAAATGGCCGCGATAGCGACCATGGCCTTGGCGCTGCGTGGCCTGGGCCAGGATCGCGAACAGGCTTTTGCCAGCGCACGGGGTTACTGGGCTGCGCGAAACCAATCGAATAACTAGATAGTAAGGGGGCATTCTTTGCGCTAGTTATTCGAACGATTTGCCCTAGACTGGGCTCCAACGACAAACAATATTGTTTCCGAGGAGCTCACCATGGGCCTTTTGATCGACGGCCGCTGGCACGACCAGTGGTATGAAAACGGCAAGGACGGCACCTTCAAACGCGAAAACGCCCAGCGCCGCAATCAGCTGCCCGCTCCAGAGGCCGGCCGCTACCACCTGTACGTTTCGCTGGCCTGCCCATGGGCCCACCGCACCCTGATCCTGCGCGCCCTCAAAGGCCTGGAGCCACTGATCGACGTGTCGGTGGTCAGCTGGCTGATGCAGGACCATGGCTGGACCTTCGACCCGCAGCAAGGCTCCAGCGGCGACCACCTCGACGCCCTGCAGTACCTGCACCAGCGCTACACCCAGGACGACCCGCACTACACCGGCCGGGTGACCGTGCCCGTGCTGTGGGACAAGAAAGAGAAGCGCATCGTCAACAACGAGTCGTCAGAGATCATCCGCATCTTCAACAGTGCGTTCAACGAACTGACCGGCAACACCCTGGACCTGTACCCTGAGCCACTGCGCCCGACCATCGAGGCGCTGAACGAACGCATCTACCCGGCGGTGAACAACGGCGTGTACCGCGCAGGCTTTGCCACCACACAGGATGCCTACGAGGCCGCTTTCGATGACGTGTTCAACGAACTGGATTATCTGGAAGAGCTGCTGGGCCGCAATCGCTATCTGGCGGGCGAGTACCTGACCGAGGCCGATGTGCGCCTGTTCACTACCCTGGTGCGCTTCGATGCGGTGTACCACGGGCACTTCAAGTGCAACCTGCGCCGCCTGAGCGACTACCACAACCTGTCCAACTGGCTGCGCGAGCTGTACCAATGGCCGGGCGTGGCTGGCACGGTGAACATGGAGCACATCCAGAAACACTATTACATGAGCCACAAGACCATCAACCCGAACGGCATCGTGCCCAAGGGCCCGCTGCAGGACTTCAACCAGCCCCATGATCGGGAGCGGTTGGTGGGCAAAGGGATCTGGCAGGCTTGAGATTGCCGGGGCTGCTGTGCAGCCCTTTCACAACACAAGGCCGCTCCTACCGGAAACGCGTGATCCCTGTAGGAGCGGCTTTGTGTCGCGAAAGGGCCGCAAAGCGGCCCCAACGGTTTCAGCTGTTTTGCGCCCCTTCGAACCAGGCCAGCTTGTCGCGCAGCTGCACCACTTCCCCGACAATTACCAGGGTCGGCGCATGCACTTCATGCTGGGCCACCAGGTCCGGCAGGTCCGCCAGGGTGCCGGTAAACACCCGCTGATTGCGCGTAGTCCCCTGCTGCACCAGGGCCGCCGGCGTACTGGCCGCCCGCCCGTGGCGAATCAGCTCGGCACAGATGGTCGGCAAGCCCACCAGCCCCATGTAGAACACCAGGGTCTGGGCCGGCGCCACCAGGTCATGCCAAGGCAGATTGCTGGTGCCATCCTTGAGGTGGCCAGTGACGAAGCGCACCGACTGGGCGTAGTCACGGTGAGTCAGCGGAATCCCGCCATAGGCGGAGCAACCACTGGCCGCGGTAATGCCCGGCACCACCTGGAACGGGATGCCTTGCTCGGCCAGCTCCTCGATCTCTTCGCCACCACGGCCGAAGATAAACGGGTCGCCGCCCTTGAGGCGCAACACACGCTTGCCCTGCTGGGCGAGATCGACCAGCAGGCGGTTGATCTGGTCCTGTGGCACGGCATGGTCGGCGCGGCGCTTGCCGACGTAGATACGCTCGGCATCACGCCGGCACATCTCGATGATGGCCGGAGCCACCAGGCGGTCGTACAGCACCACATCGGCCTGCTGCATCAGGCGCAAGGCGCGGAAAGTCAGCAAGTCCGGATCGCCCGGCCCTGCACCGACCAGATACACCTCACCACCCTGCTGCACCGGCGCACCGTCGACCATCGCCTGCAGCAGGCGCTCGGCCTCGGCGCCCTGCCCGGCCAGCTGGCGCTCGGCGATCGGCCCCTGGAACACGGTTTCCCAAAAGCCACGGCGCTGATTGACGTCCGGGTACAAGGATTTGACCTTGTGCCGGAAGCGCGCGGCCAGCCCGGCCAGTTCGCCATACGCCGACGGGATCCAGGCTTCCAGCTTGGCGCGGATCAGCCGCGCCAGGACCGGGGCGTCACCGCCACTGGACACCGCGATCACCAACGGTGAACGGTCGACGATCGCCGGGAAGATCACCGTGCACAGGGCCGGCGCATCCACCACGTTGACCGGCAGGCTCAGCGCCTGCGCATCGGCCGACACCTGGGCGTTGAGCCCAGGGTCGTCGGTGGCCGCGATCACCAGCCGGCAGCCGACCAGGTCGGCCGCCTGATAGCCACGCACCAGCACCTCACCGCCACCTTCCCGGGCCAACGCGGCCAGCTGGCCGTCGACGTCCGGCGCCACCACGCGCAGCGCGGCGCCGGCATCGGCCAGCAGGCGCGCCTTGCGCAGGGCGATCTCACCGCCGCCGACGACCAGTACCCGGCCGCCCTGCAGCTTGTGGAACAGCGGCAGGTAATCCATTTAGCGGATGACCTCGACGCCGCCCATGTACGGCTTCAGCACCTCTGGTACACGGATCGACCCGTCGGCCTGCTGGTAGTTTTCCAGCACCGCCACCAGGGTACGGCCTACAGCCAGGCCGGAGCCGTTGAGGGTGTGCACCAGCTCCGGCTTGCCGGTTTCCGGGTTGCGCCAGCGGGCCTGCATGCGGCGCGCCTGGAAGTCACCGCAGTTGGAGCAGGAGCTGATTTCGCGGTACTTGTCCTGGCTCGGCACCCACACTTCGAGGTCGTAGGTTTTCACGGCGCCGAAGCCCATGTCGCCGGTGCACAGGGCCAGTACGCGGTAGGGCAGCTCCAGCAACTGCAGTACGCGCTCGGCGTTGGCAGTCAGGCCTTCCAGGGCTTCCATCGACTTGGACGGCTCGACCACCTGGACCATCTCGACCTTGTCGAACTGGTGCTGGCGGATCATGCCGCGGGTGTCACGGCCCGAGGCACCGGCTTCGCTACGGAAGCACGGGGTGTGGGCGACCAGTTTGAGCGGCAGCTGCTTGGCGTCGAGGATCTGCTCGGCGACCAGGTTGGTCAGCGACACTTCGGCCGTCGGGATCAGGTAGAAGTCGGCTTCGCCTTCGCGGGTGATCTTGAACAGATCTTCCTCGAACTTCGGCAGCTGGCCGGTGCCCTGCAGGGCCGGGGCCTGTACCAGGTACGGGGTGTAGTGCTCCTCGTAGCCGTGCTCGCCGGTGTGCAGGTTGATCATGAACTGCGCCAGGGCGCGGTGCAGGCGGGCGATAGGCCCACGCAGCACGGCAAAGCGCGCACCGGACAACTTGGCTGCGGCTTCGAAGTCCAGGCCACCGCTGATTTCGCCCAGAGCGACGTGGTCCTTGATCTCGAAATCGAAGGCAGTCGGCGTGCCCCAGCGGCGCACTTCGACGTTGTCGTCTTCGCTGGCACCGACCGGCACGCTGGCGTCCGGCAGGTTGGGGATGGTCAGCAGAATGCTGTCCAGTTCGGCCTGGATACCGTCCAGTTCGCTCTTGCCGGCGGCCAGTTCATTGGCCATGCGCTCGACGTCAGCCATCAGCGGGGCGATGTCTTCGCCCTTGGCCTTGGCCTGGCCGATCGACTTGGAACGGGCATTACGCTCGGCCTGCAGCTGCTCGGTGCGGGTCTGCACCGCCTTGCGGCGCTCTTCCAGTGATTCGATGCGCGCGACATCCAGGCTGAAGCCACGGGAGGCCAGGCGATCCGCCACTTCCTGAAGTTGGCCGCGTAACAGTTTGGAATCGAGCATATCGTTCTCTCGTTATGTGTAGGTGTTGGTTCAGAAACGGGTCAGGGACAGGCCGGCCCAGGTGGCCAGAAGCCCGCCCACCACGCTGATACTGGTATAGCCCAAGGCGAGGGGCACTTGCCCACTTTCCATCAGGCGCACGGTATCGAGCGAGAAGGAGGAAAACGTCGTCAGGCCGCCAAGGAAGCCGACGATCAGGCCGGCGCGCAGTTCGACCGGCGCCAGCGGTTTGTGCAGGAACAGGCCGTACAGCAGGCCGATCAGCAGGCAGCCAACCAGGTTGACCGCCAGCGTACCCAGATAGAAGTGCCGTGGCCAGTGGGCCGCGACCCAGTTCGAGGTGGCGAAGCGCAACAAGGTCCCGGCGATACCACCCGCGCTGACCGCGGCGATCAGGGCAATCATGGTTTTCTCCGCTGGCGGGGGCTGTTGCGGTCGAGCTCGGCCAGGTGGCGCAGCTTCTCGCCGATCTTCAGCTCCAGGCCTCGCGGCACGGGCTGGTAGTACTGGCGCGGCTCGAGCGCTTCAGGGAAGTAATCCTCGCCGGCAGCATAGGCGTCGGGCTCGTCGTGGGCGTAGCGGTATTCTTCGCCGTAGCCGAGCTGCTTCATCAGCTTGGTCGGGGCATTGCGCAGGTGCAGCGGCACTTCCAGCGAGCCGTGTTCGGCAGCTTCGCGCAAGGCGGTCTTGAAGCCCACGTACACCGCATTGCTCTTCGGCGCACAGGCGATGTAGGTGATGGCCTGGGCCACCGCCAACTCGCCTTCCGGGCTACCCAGGCGCTCCTGCACATCCCAGGCGGCCAGGCACAGGCTCAGGGCGCGCGGGTCGGCGTTGCCGATGTCCTCGCTGGCCATGCGCACCACGCGGCGGGCGATGTACAGCGGGTCGCAGCCGCCGTCGAGCATGCGCGCGAACCAGTACAGGGCGCCATCGGGGTTGGAGCCGCGCACCGACTTGTGCAGCGCGGAAATCTGGTCGTAGAACGCCTCGCCCCCCTTGTCGAAGCGGCGGCGGCTGTCGCCGAGCAGGCTTTGCAGCATCTCGACGTCGATCTCGCTGCCATCTTCGGCCAGGTCAGAGGCATTCTCGAGGAAGTTGAGCATGCGCCGGCCATCACCATCGGCGGCGGCCATGAGCATCTTGAAGGCGTCGTCACCGACACGCAGGTTGCGCTTGCCCAGCCCGCGTTCTTCGGTCAGCGCGCGATGGACCAGCTTGCGCAGCGCCGCTTCGTCGAGGCTCTTGAGCACGTACACCCGCGCCCGCGACAGCAAGGCGTTGTTCAGCTCGAACGACGGGTTCTCGGTGGTGGCTCCGATGAACAGCAGCGTTCCGTCCTCTACATAGGGTAGGAAGGCATCCTGCTGGGACTTGTTGAAACGGTGCACTTCGTCGACGAACAGGATGGTGCGCCGGCCATACTGCCCGGCCTGCTGCTTGGCCACTTCGACCGCCTGGCGGATCTCCTTGACCCCGGCCAGCACCGCCGAGACCGTCTCGAAGTGCGCATCGCAGAACTGCGCCAGCAGCCGCGCGAGGGTGGTCTTGCCCACCCCCGGCGGCCCCCAGAAGATCATCGAGTGCAGCGCACCCTGCTCCAGCGCCTCGCGCAGCGGTTTGCCACGCGCCAGCAGGTGCTCCTGGCCAACGTACTCGTCCAGGTTGGACGGACGCAGGCGGGCGGCCAGCGGCTGGGCGACGGGTTCGCTTCGAAACAGGTCCATGGCGAGCTCTGCTTACTCCTTGATGACGTCGGCGCCTTTGGGGATGTCGAACTTGAACTGGCTGTCCGGCACCGCCTGGTTGGCCTTGACGCCATTGAACAGGATGTTGGTGCGCTGGCCGACGCTGTCGACCAGCTGCATGTCATTGATCAGGCCCTTGCGGAACGACACGCGCAGCGAGTCGAACAGGGTGTCCTTGGTTTTCGGCTTGAGGGTGAAGTCCATCACTTCGCCCTGCTCCTTGGAGGTGATGTCGAAGCTCTGGCTGATCTTCGACACGTCCCCGGACAGCAGCAGCGCCGGGGTCTGGTTCAGGCGCTGGTCGAGCTTCTTGATGGTCGCCTGCTCCAGGTCCGGGTCCCACAGGGTAACGTTCTTGCCGTCCGACACCACCACCTGCTCCTGCGGCGCATTGGTGTGCCAGTAGAACAGGCCGGGGCGCTTCACGGTCATCTTGCCGGACGTTTCCTGCAGGCTGGTGCCGCCGGCATCCAGGGTCAGCTGGGAGAAGTTGGCCTCGATGGTCTGGGATTTTTCCAACAGCTGGGTCAGGCGTTGTACGTCTTGCTCACCGGCATAAGCAGTAACCGAGCCCAGGGTCAGGGCAGAAACCAACAGCATGCGAATCGCGCGCATGGGAATCCTCATTGAGCATTGAAAAGGCGGGCGCCACCGTTGGCGCCCGGCAAGGTGTTCATCAGTCGCGCGGGCCGCCCGGGGCAATCACTTCCCGCGAGCCGTTGCTGTTCATCGGGGTGACCACGCCGGCCATCTCCATCGACTCGATCATCCGCGCCGCGCGGTTGTAGCCGATCTTCAGCTTGCGCTGCACGGCCGAGATGGATGCGCGGCGGCTCTCCAGCACGAACTGCACGGCTTCATCATACAGGGCATCGGTTTCGGCATCGTCACCATCGCCGCCACCGCCGCCACCGCCGCCACCGCCATCGAAGCCGCTGCCGGCCTCTTCGACGCCGTTGAGGATGTCGTCGTTGTAGTCTGGCGCGCCGCGCAGCTTCCACGCCTCGACCGTGCGGTGCACTTCGTCGTCGGAGACGAACGCACCGTGCACCCGGATCGGCAGGCTGGTGCCCGGCGGCATGTACAGCATGTCACCGTGGCCGAGCAGCTGTTCGGCGCCGCCCTGGTCGATGATGGTCCGCGAGTCGATCTTGCTCGACACCTGGAACGCCATGCGGGTCGGGATGTTGGCCTTGATCAGACCAGTGATCACGTCCACCGACGGGCGCTGGGTGGCGAGGATCAGGTGGATACCGGCGGCCCGCGCCTTCTGGGCGATACGGGCGATCAGCTCTTCGACCTTCTTGCCGACGATCATCATCATGTCGGCGAATTCGTCGACCACCACGACGATGGTCGGCAGGGTCTTCAGCGCTGGCGGCTCGTCGTCCATGCTCTCGCGACGGTACAGCGGATCATGGATGATCTCGCCGGCTTCCTGGGCGTCCTTGATCTTGCGGTTGAAGCCAGCCAGGTTACGCACGCCCATGGCCGCCATCAGCTTGTAGCGCCGCTCCATCTCGGCCACGCTCCAGCGCAGGGCGTTGGCGGCGTCCTTCATGTCGGTGACCACCGGGCACAGCAGGTGCGGGATGCCTTCGTAGATCGACAGTTCGAGCATTTTCGGGTCGATCATGATCAGCCGCGCGTCTTCCGGGCTGGACTTGAACAGGATCGACAGGATCATCGCGTTGACCCCCACCGACTTACCGGAACCGGTGGTACCGGCCACCAGCAGGTGCGGCATCTTGGCCAGGTCGGTGATCACCGGCTTGCCGCCGATGTCGTGGCCCAGGGCCAGGGTGACCGGCGACTTCTGCTCGTCGTACTGCGGCGTGGCAAGCACTTCCGAGAAGCGCACCATCTGCCGGTTTTCGTTGGGGATCTCGATACCCACGGTGGTCTTGCCGGGGATCACTTCGACCACCCGCACACTGGTCACCGCCAGGGACCGCGCCAGGTCCTTGGCCAGGTTGGCAATGCGGCTGACCTTGACGCCAGCGGCTGGCTGGATTTCGTAACGGGTAATCACCGGGCCCGGGTGGATGGAGTCCACCGAGACTTCCACGCCGAACTCCTTGAGCTTGATTTCCAGCAGCTGGCCGACACCGGCCAGGGACTCTGGCGAGTACTCGATCTTCTTCTGTTCGGCCGGGTCGAGGATGGAAATCGACGGCAAGGTACCTTCCACGGCGCTGTCGACGAACAGCGGCGCCTGTTTTTCCTTCATCACCCGCTTGCTCGGCTCCGGCGCCCTGGCCGCGGCCGGTGGCACGATGGTCGGGGCCGCTGCAGGCTGCTCGCGGGGCACGACAGGCTCGCGGGCGAGGGTCGGTTCGCGAGGTACCACAGGCTCGCGGGCGATCGTCGGTTCACGGGCCAGGGTCGGTTCGCGGGGCTCAACGGGCTGGGCCGGTGCTTCTTCACGCTTGAAGATGCGCTCGCGCAGCGCCGGCTTCGCTGGCTCGCGCTTGTCGGCGGCCTTCGGCGCCAGGTCGAACTTCGAGTCGAACACCGGCTCGTCGACTTCGCGCAGTTGCGCTTCCAGGCGCTTGCGCTCGTTGCGCGCTTCCCACCAGCGGCTGGCCGCACCCTGCACCAGCTCGAACAGGTCGAGGGTGATCTTGCCGGTCATGTCCATCACCTTGAACCACGACAGGTCGGTGAACACGGTCAGGCCGAACAGGAACAGGGCAATGAACATCAGGGTGCTGCCCTGCACGTTCAGCAGGTTGCGCGCCAGGTCGCCGAGGCTTTCGCCCAGTGCACCGCCCGCAGAAAACGGCAGGCTCGCCGGCGGGTGGAAATGGATATGCGCCAGGGCCGCGCCCGACAGCACCAGGAACACCAGGCCGATCAACCGCCAGGAGAACAGCCACCCGCTCCACTGCCACGGCTGGTGCCGCTCGCGGAAGATCTGCCAGGTCTTGATCGCCAGCAGCAGCGGGAAGATGTAGGCGAAATAGCCCAGCACCATGAACAGGATGTCGGCGAAGTACGCACCGGCACGCCCGGCGGCATTCTGCACCTGGTCGACGTTGCTGGTGTGGCTGAAGCCCGGGTCCGACGTGTCGTACGTCAGCAGTGCCATCCACAGGTACAGGCACAGTGCGCCGACAGCGATCAACGCACCTTCCTTGAGGCGGTAATGCAGCTGCTGGCGCCACAGGGGCACGGGCAAGGGAGCTGGAGTTGCGGTGGATTTCTTCAAAACGCGTCTATTCCTGCGCGTGCTGCGCGTCCAGTAGTGATCGGCCGGCGTCTGGCCAATGAACCACTACTTTTAACATTACTGCCCGCCAGCCGCCATGACGGCGCGCCGTATGGAGCTTGAGTGGGGGCGACTTTCGTATAGGTGCAATTTGAGCACGCATTTTCTTTCGTGACAAAGGCTTATGCTGTGTTTTTGCACAGGTGTGACAGCAAATGTAGCGGATGGTGCCTGTGGTTTCATGAATGTGTAGGAAATTGCCTATTCTGCTGCCCGCCAATGCCTCTTGACCCTGCCGGCATTGACCCCGCAAGCCCTGCGCGCCATGCTGCCCTCTCCCCTCCCCCACCGCACGATAGACCATGCTCACCTGGCTGACCCGCGACTCGCTGACCTTCCCGCCCCTGGAAAAGGCCCTGCACGACCCCAACGGCCTGCTCGCCGCTGGCGGCGACCTGAGCCCCGAGCGCCTGGAGCAAGCCTACCGGCACGGCTGCTTCCCCTGGTACCAGGACGGCCAGCCGATCCTCTGGTGGTCGCCCGACCCACGCACGGTGCTGTTCCCGGACGAGCTGCACGTCTCGCGCTCGCTGGCCAAGCTGATGCGCCAGGGCCGCTACCAGGTCAGCTTCGACACGGACTTCCCTGGGGTAATCGCCGCCTGCGCGGCACCGCGCGACTATGCCGACGGCACCTGGATCACCGACACCATGCGCAATGCCTACTGCGAACTGCACCGGCGCGGCATCGCCCATTCGGTGGAAGTGCGCGAGCACGGCCAGCTGGTCGGCGGCCTGTACGGCCTGGCTATTGGCAGGCTGTTTTTCGGCGAATCGATGTTCAGCCGCGCCGACAATGCCTCCAAGGTCGGCTTCGTGACGCTGGTCGAGCATTTGCGCCAGGCCGGCTTTGTGCTGATCGACTGCCAGATGCCGACCAACCACCTGCACAGCCTTGGCGCCCGCGCCATCAGCCGCGCCCGCTTCGCCGAGTACCTGGCGCAACACCTCGACCAGCCCAACAGCGCCACCTGGGTTTGCTAGGCGAGTTCTGCGAGCTGGCTTACACTTAAAGCAACGTCTCACCGAGGGGGTTGATCATGACAGAGTTGGCGCGGTTGAAGTTCTATGCCACTCAACCCCACTCCTGCAGCTACCTGCCGGACGAACAGGCCACCACGCTATTCCTCGACCCCAGCCAGCCGATGGACGTGCACGTGTATGCCGACCTGTCGGAAATGGGCTTTCGGCGCAGTGGCGACCACCTGTACCGCCCGCATTGCCAGAACTGCAATGCCTGCGTGCCCGCGCGCATCCCTGCCGCGCGTTTCATTCCCAACCGCCAGCAGCGGCGCATCCTCAAGCGTAACGCCGACCTGACCGTGACCGCCGCTCGCCCGGCGTTCAAGGAAGAGTATTTCGACCTCTACCGGCGCTACATCGAAACCCGCCATGCCGATGGCGACATGTACCCGCCGAGCCGCGACCAGTTCTCCACCTTCCTGGTCCGCGACCTGCCGTTCTGCTGGTTCTACGAGTTCCGCCTGGAAGGCCGCTTGCTGGCAGTTGCCGTATGCGATCTGCTGCCCAACGGCCTGTCGGCGGTGTACACCTTCTACGAACCTGAGGAAGAGCGCCGCAGCCTCGGGCGCTTTGCCATCCTCTGGCAGATCACCGAAGCCCTGCGCCAGGATCTGGAGGCGGTCTACCTGGGCTACTGGATCAAAAACTGCAAGAAGATGAACTACAAGACGCAGTATCGACCCATCGAGCTGCTGATAAACCAGCGCTGGGTCACCCTCAACTGAAAGCATTGGCTTGACACACAGTTTTCCGGCATAATCCACGCCACTTTTTTGCCCGGTGCGGTTATGCGTCGGGCCAACACTGGATCCGAGGGCTCTACTGCATGTCGAAAGAAGACAGCTTCGAAATGGAAGGTACTGTCGTCGACACCCTGCCCAACACCATGTTCCGCGTGGAGTTGGAAAACGGGCACGTCGTAACCGCGCACATCTCCGGAAAGATGCGCAAGAACTACATCCGCATTCTCACTGGCGACAAGGTCCGCGTCGAACTGACGCCCTACGACCTGAGCAAGGGCCGCATCACCTACCGTGCGCGCTAAGCTCTAGCCATGAAAAAGCCCGGCCAAGTGCCGGGCTTTTTTGTGCCTGCCAGATTGCAGGGGCTGCTTTGCAGCCCATCGCCGGCAAGCCAGCGCCCACAGGTAATAGCTATTCCCCTGTGGGAGCGGGCGTGCCCGCGAAGGGCCGCAACGCGGCCCCCTCTATCACGCAACCTCAGCCGTGGTCTCGAAGTCGAACACCAGTTCGCCATCGCGCAGGTCGACATGCACCACGCCACCGTGCTCGGCCAGCTCGCCAAACAGGATCTCTTCGGCCAGCGGCCGCTTGATCTTGTCCTGGATAAGCCGCGCCATCGGCCGTGCGCCCATCTGTACGTCGTAGCCGGAAACCGCCAGCCAGCCGCGGGCGGCATCGCTGACTTCCAGCAGCACACGCTTGTCTTCCAACTGCGCCTGCAGTTCGATGAGGAACTTGTCGACGATGCTCTTGATCGTCTCGGTGCTCAGGCGGCCAAACTGGATGATGGTGTCCAGACGGTTGCGGAACTCCGGCGTGAAGCTCTTGCGGATGACTTCCATGGCATCGGACGCATGGTCCTGATGGGTGAAGCCGATCGAGGCCCGCGCAGCGGTTTCAGCGCCAGCGTTGGTGGTCATGATCAGGATCACGTTACGGAAGTCGGCCTTGCGCCCGTTGTTGTCGGTCAGGGTACCGTGGTCCATCACCTGGAGCAGCAGGTTGAAGACTTCCGGGTGGGCCTTCTCGATTTCATCGAGCAGCAGCACGCAGTGCGGTTGCTTGGTGATCGCCTCGGTCAGCAAGCCGCCCTGGTCGAAACCAACGTAGCCTGGCGGCGCACCGATCAGGCGCGACACGGTATGGCGTTCCATGTACTCGGACATGTCGAAGCGTACCAGTTCGACACCCAGCGCCTTGGCCAGCTGCCGCGCAGCCTCGGTCTTGCCGACACCGGTCGGGCCGGCGAACAGGAACGAACCGACCGGCTTGTCCGGCGACTTCAGACCGGCACGGGACAGCTTGATGGCCGTAGCCAGCGAGTCGATAGCCGCGTCTTGGCCGAACACGGTCAGCTTCAGGTCACGCTCGAGGTTACGCAGCAGCTCCTTGTCGGAGCTGGTGACATGCTTCGGCGGAATCCGCGCGATCTTGGCAACGATGTCCTCGACCTGCGGCACGTCGATGCGCTTGACCCGGTTCGCCTCAGGCTGCAGGCGCTGATAGGCACCCGCCTCGTCGATCACGTCAATGGCCTTGTCCGGCATGTGCCGGTCATTGATGTAGCGCGAGGCCAGTTCGGCGGCGGCGCGCAGGGCTTCGTCGCTGTACTCGATGTTGTGGTGGCTCTCGAAGCGGCCTTTCAGGCCACGCAGGATGCCGACAGTGTCTTCGACCGATGGCTCACTGACATCGACCTTCTGGAAACGCCGTGCCAGGGCACGGTCTTTCTCGAAGATGCCACGGAACTCCTGGAAGGTGGTCGAACCGATGCAACGGATTTCACCGGACGACAGCAGCGGCTTGAGCAGGTTGGACGCATCCATCACCCCACCCGACGCCGCACCGGCACCGATGATGGTGTGGATTTCGTCGATGAACAGGATCGCCTGCGGACGCTTGCGCAGTTCGCCGAGCAGCGCCTTGAAGCGCTTCTCGAAGTCGCCACGGTACTTGGTACCGGCCAGCAGCGCACCGAGGTCCAGCGAATAGACCACGCTCTGCGCCAGCAGGTCAGGCACCTGGCCGTCGACGATGCGCTTGGCCAGGCCTTCGGCGATGGCGGTCTTGCCGACGCCAGCCTCACCGACCAGCAGCGGGTTGTTCTTGCGCCGGCGGGCCAGAATCTGCGCCACGCGCTCGACTTCCTGCTCACGACCCACCAGCGGGTCGATACGGCCGGCACGGGCCAGCTCGTTCAGGTTGCTGGCGTAGGCATCCAGCGGGTTGCTCGAAGAGGAGGTTTCGCCACCCTCTTCGTCCTGCATTTCCTGGTCGCTCTCGGCGTGCGAACCGTGCCCCGGCACCTTGGAGATACCATGGGCGATGTAGTTGACCACGTCGATACGGGCCACGCTCTGCTGTTTCAGCAGGAACACGGCCTGGCTTTCCTGTTCGCTGAAGATCGCCACCAGCACATTGGCACCGGTGACTTCGCGCTTGCCGGAGCTCTGCACGTGGAACACGGCACGTTGCAGCACACGCTGGAAGCCCAGGGTTGGCTGGGTTTCGCGGTCTTCGTCGTTGACGGGGATCAGGGGTGTAGTGGAGTCGATGAACTCTTGCAGGTCGTGCTTGAGCTTGTCGAGATTGGCGCCACAGGCGCGCAGAACGGTCGCAGCAGCCTCATTGTCAAGGAGTGCCAGCAGCAGATGTTCGACGGTCATGAATTCATGACGCTTCGAACGAGCCTCCTTGAAGGCAAGATTGAGGGTGACTTCGAGCTCGCGGTTTAACATAGCTTCACCTCATACCCAAGTGGTCGGCGATTAACCGTCCTTCTCGATTTCACAGAGTAGCGGATGCTGGCTTTCCCTGGCGTATTGGTTGACCTGCATGGCCTTTGTTTCGGCGATGTCACGGGTAAACAATCCGCACACTGCCCGCCCTTCGGTATGGACGGTCAGCATGATCTTGGTCGCCAGCTCGCGGTTCAGACTGAAGAACGTTTCGAGCACTTCGACGACGAAATCCATCGGCGTGTAGTCATCGTTGAACAAAACCACCTTGTACATCGGTGGCGCCTGCAGGATCGGCTTGGCTTCCTGTACCGCAAGCCCTGAGCCGTCGTCCTCATTCGATTGCGGGCGATCCTGATTGAATGTTAGTCGAATCTCACTGGGTGCATGCATGGAAAGAATTTCATCATGAGCGTCAGGTTAAGGTTGTGGGTTGACTGCATTGGCGGCCGCTGGCGCACGCGCCACCTGACCTTGACTAACGGCAAAACGGTGTTACAACCAATAAGAACCCACCGTGGTCGATAAAGATCCGCGCAGTCAACCAGATTTTTCGCATGGTTCGTATGCGGATGAAGTGGATGATACTCCAGTGATGGAGTCCTTTGCAGAGGGACATAGGGATGGCAAGCGGTAAAGTCAAGTGGTTCAACAATGCCAAGGGCTACGGATTCATCAACGAAGAGGGAAAAACCGACGATCTGTTCGCGCACTACTCCGCGATCCAGATGGAAGGCTACAAGACCCTCAAGGCAGGCCAGTCCGTGGTGTTCGAGATCATTCAGGGCCCCAAAGGCCTGCATGCGACCCAGATCAAGGACGCCGCCGTTGCCGCTGCCGCTGCGACCAACGCCGTAGGCCAATCCGAGGGCGAGACCGTGCAAGTCTGACCACCCTGCTCTCTGCCGGGATACGAAAGAACCGGCCGCTTCTTTAGCAGAAGCGGCCGGTTTTCAATTGACTCACATGTGCTTGATCATTTCATCGCCAAAGCCCGAACTGCTCACCAGCTTGGCACCGTCCATCAGCCGCTCGAAGTCGTAGGTCACGGTCTTGGCCGCAATCGCGCCATTGGTGCCCTTGATGATCAGGTCGGCCGCCTCGGTCCAGCCCATATGGCGCAGCATCATTTCTGCCGAGAGAATCACCGAGCCCGGGTTGACCTTGTCCTGCCCGGCGTATTTCGGCGCAGTGCCGTGGGTGGCCTCGAACATGGCCACGGTATCGGACAGGTTGGCGCCCGGCGCGATGCCGATGCCGCCCACCTCCGCCGCCAGGGCGTCGGAAAGGTAATCACCGTTGAGGTTGAGGGTGGCGATCACATCGTACTCGGCCGGGCGCAGCAGGATCTGCTGGAGCATGGCGTCGGCGATGGCGTCCTTGACGATCACCTCGCGGCCGCTCTTGGGGTTCTTGAACTTCATCCATGGGCCGCCATCGAGCAGTTCGGCGCCGAACTCGTCGCGGGCCACTTCGTAGCCCCAATCCTTGAAGGCACCTTCGGTGAACTTCATGATGTTGCCCTTGTGCACCAGGGTCAGCGACTCGCGGTCGTTGTCCACCACGTACTGCAGGGCCTTGCGCACCAGGCGCTTGGTGCCCTCGCGGGAAACCGGCTTGACGCCGATGCCGCAGTCCTGGTCGAAGCGGATCTTGGTGACGCCCATTTCCTCCTTGAGGAACTTGATCACCTTGTTCGCCTCAGGTGAGCCGGCCTTCCACTCGATACCGGCATAGATGTCCTCGGAGTTCTCGCGGAAGATCACCATGTCGACGTCGCCAGGCTTCTTCACCGGGCTTGGTACGCCTTGGAACCACAACACCGGGCGCAGGCACACATAAAGGTCGAGCTGCTGGCGCAAGGCCACGTTCAGCGAGCGGATACCGCCACCGACCGGTGTGGTCAACGGCCCCTTGATCGAAACCACGTAGTCTTTCACCGCATCCAGGGTTTCCTGGGGCAGCCAGGTGTCCTGGTCGTAGACCTGGGTGGCCTTCTCGCCGGCATACACCTCCATCCAGGCGATCTTGCGCTTGCCGCCATAGGCTTTCTGCACGGCGGCATCGACCACCTTGATCATCACGGGTGAAACATCGACACCAATCCCGTCGCCTTCAATATAAGGAATGATGGGGTTGTCAGGAACGTTGAGCGAATGGTCTGCATTGACGGTGATCTTGGCGCCGTCGGTCGGAACCTTGATTTTCTGGTATCCCATGCTTGCACTACTCCGCTGTCGGGTGTGATTGGACATCCTGCGTCCAATGAGCCTAAACCACATCTGTCGACCTGCAAGCTGTGGGTGCGGGCTTGCCCGCGAAGAATACCCCGCCGACGGTGCGTCACTACGCCACATTGCCCCTACATCTTTGGTCTTATAAATGGCGCCGATGTCACTTCGCCTTGCTGAATAGCCCAAATGGTTTGGTATACTCCGCCGCGACCGAAGGGTCACCGGGGCGAATCCCAGGAAAATGCGGACCGCCCTTGGCCATGAATGGCCGAAAAGCCTGGCCAGAAAAGTCTGGACTGTTACCGCAGCTCAGCATTGACGCTCGACTGATGCATCCACCATCACCGCTCGCAGCCTCTCGACTTTCCGCTCATGGCGTTGCCAGGGCGATGCGCCTACCCTGCGCAACACGAGACTCGAGCACGCTCAGCACACAGAGAGTTAACCCGCATGCCCACCCGTTCCAAGATCATCTATACCTTCACCGACGAAGCCCCCGCCCTCGCCACCTACTCGCTGCTGCCGATCGTCGAAGCCTTCACCGCTTCGGCTGACATCGCCGTCGAAACTCGCGACATTTCCCTGGCCGGCCGTATCCTTGCCGCCTTCCCGGAGCAACTGGGCGCAGAGAAGCAAGTAGGCGATCACCTGGCGGAACTGGGCCAGCTGGCTACCACCCCTGAAGCCAACATCATCAAGCTGCCGAACATCAGCGCCTCGGTACCGCAGCTCAAAGCCGCGATCAAGGAACTGCAAGGCAAGGGCTTCAACATCCCTGACTACGCCGACGAGCCGTCCACCGAGGCCGAGAAAGAGTCCCGCGCCCGCTACGACCGCATCAAGGGCTCCGCCGTGAACCCGGTGCTGCGCGAAGGCAACTCCGACCGCCGCGCGCCGCTGTCGGTCAAGAACTACGCCCGCAAGCACCCGCACAAGATGGGCGCCTGGGCCGCTGACTCCAAGTCGCACGTTGCCCACATGAACAATGGCGACTTCTACGGCAGCGAAAAAGCCGCGCTGATCGAGGCTGACGACAGCCTGCGCATCGAGCTGGTTGGCAAAGATGGCAGCACCACCGTGCTGAAAGCCAAGACTGCCGTCAAAGCTGCCGAGATCGTCGACTGCGCCACCATGAGCCGCAAGGCCCTGAAAGCCTTCATCGCCGAGCAGATCGCCGATGCCAAGGCCTCCGGCGTGCTGCTGTCGGTGCACCTGAAAGCCACCATGATGAAGGTTTCCGACCCGATCATGTTCGGCGTCATCGTCGAAGAATTCTACAACGACGTACTGGCCAAGCACGCTGCAGCCCTGGCTGAAGTAGGCTTCAACGCCAACAACGGCATCGGCGACCTGTACGCCCGCATCAAGGACCTGCCAGCCGACAAGCAGGCCGAAATCGAAGCCGACATCCAGGCCCTGTACGCCGAGCGTCCAGCCCTGGCCATGGTCAACTCCGACAAGGGCATCACCAACCTGCACGTGCCGAGCGACGTCATCGTCGACGCCTCGATGCCAGCGATGATCCGCGACTCGGGCAAGATGTGGAACACCGCCGGTGAACTGCAGGATGCCAAGGCGATCATCCCGGATCGCTGCTACGCCGGCATCTACCAGGCCACCATCGAAGACTGCAAGGCCAACGGCGCCTTCGACCCGACCACCATGGGCAGCGTGCCGAACGTTGGCCTGATGGCACAGAAAGCCGAAGAGTACGGCTCCCACGACAAGACCTTCCAGATCCAGGCCGACGGCGTGGTGCGCGTGGTCGATGGCAAGGGCAAGGTCGTTCTGGAGCAGAACGTCGAAGCCGGTGACATCTTCCGCATGTGCCAGACCAAAGACG
This sequence comes from Pseudomonas sp. NPDC089428, assembly GCF_044749325.1. Classification (NCBI taxonomy): domain Bacteria; kingdom Pseudomonadati; phylum Pseudomonadota; class Gammaproteobacteria; order Pseudomonadales; family Pseudomonadaceae; genus Pseudomonas; species Pseudomonas sp. NPDC089428. Next base: position 299,004 of record NZ_JBIVHT010000001.1, on the reverse strand, counting down.
CGCCGATCCAGGACTGGGTCAAGCTGGCCGTCAACCGTGCCCGCCTGAGCAACACCCCTGCGGTGTTCTGGCTGGACCCGGCCCGCGCCCACGACGGCGTGATGATCGAGAAGGTGCAGAAGTACCTGAAGGATCACGACACTACCGGCCTGGACATCCGCGTCCTGGCGCCGGTCGATGCCATCAAGTTCTCCCTGGCCCGCATCCGCGAAGGCAAGGACACCATTTCGGTGACCGGCAACGTGCTGCGCGACTACCTGACCGACCTGTTCCCGATCATGGAGCTGGGCACCAGCGCCAAGATGCTGTCGATCGTGCCGCTGATGAACGGCGGTGGCCTGTTCGAAACCGGCGCCGGTGGTTCGGCACCGAAGCACGTGCAGCAGCTGGTGGAAGAGAACTTCCTGCGTTGGGACTCGCTGGGTGAATTCCTGGCCCTGGCCGCTTCCCTGGAGCACCTGGGCAACACCTACGACAACCCGCGCGCCAAGGTCCTGGCCAACACCCTGGACCAGGCCACTGGCAAGTTCCTCGACACCAACAAGTCGCCTTCGCGCAAAGTCGGTGGTATCGACAACCGCGGCAGCCACTTCTACCTGACCCTGTACTGGGCCCAGGCCCTGGCTGCCCAGAGCGACGACGCCGCCCTGCAGGCACGCTTCGCCCCACTGGCCAAGACCCTGACCGAGAACGAGGAGACCATCGTCGCCGAGCTCAACGCCGTTCAGGGCAAGCCGGCCGACATCGGTGGCTACTACGCCCCGGATGCCGCGCTGACCGCCAAGGTGATGCGCCCAAGCCAGACCCTGAACAGCGCCATTGCTGCCCTGTAAGGTTCGCTTGAAGTAACAGCACAAACCCCGGCCACGCACCGGGGTTTGTGCTTTCTGGGATTAGGGCTGCTGCGCAGCCCTTCGCGGGCAAGCCCGCTCCCACAGGAAAGGTGCAGACACCGAGACCTGCACGGCACCTGTGGGAGCGGGCTTGCCCGCGAAGGGCCGCAAAGCGGTCCCGGCAATCTGAAAGGACACCGCACATGACCTGGCAACCCCACATCACCGTCGCTACCATCGTCGAAGACCAAGGCAAGTTCCTCTTCGTCGAAGAATTCAAGGCAGGCCAGCACGTCTTCAACCAGCCCGCCGGCCACCTCGAACCCAACGAGACCCTGCCCCAGGCCGCCCTGCGCGAAACCCTGGAAGAGACCGCCTGGGAAGTCGAACTCACCGGCGTGGTCGGCATCTACCTGTATACCGCCCCGAGCAACGGCGTGACCTACCAGCGCATCTGCTTCGCCGCCCGCCCTGTGCGCCACCATGCGGACCTGGCACTGGACAGCGACATCGTCCGCGCCGTGTGGCTGACCCGCGACGAACTGCTGGCCGACCCCGCCCGCTGGCGCAGCGAGCTGGTGCCACGCTGCCTCGACGACTACCTGAAAGGCCCGCTGCACAGCCTCGACCTGCTACGCGACTGACGCGCCGCGCCGGTTTTGATAGAATCGGCGTTTTTCCCCCTTGATACACACCGGTAACCATGACCAGCCCAGCACTCAAAGACCCCGCCAAGACCCGCGTCATCGTCGGCATGTCCGGCGGCGTGGACTCTTCCGTCTCCGCCCTTTTGCTCATGGAGCAGGGCTACCAGGTGGAAGGGCTGTTCATGAAGAACTGGGAAGAAGACGACGGCACCGAATACTGCACCGCCCGTGAAGACCTGGCCGACGCCCAGGCCGTGTGCGACCGCATCGGCATCAAGCTGCACACCGCCAACTTCGCCGCCGAATACTGGGACAACGTGTTCGAACACTTCCTCGAGGAATACAAGGCCGGCCGCACGCCCAACCCGGACATCCTCTGCAACCGCGAAATCAAGTTCAAGGCGTTCCTCGACTACGCCCTGTCGCTGGGTGCCGACCTGATCGCCACCGGCCACTACGTGCGCCGCCGCGACACCGGCGCGCTCACCGAGCTGCTCAAGGGCCTGGACCCGAACAAGGACCAGAGCTACTTCCTGCACGCCGTCGGCGGCAAGGAGATTGCCCGTACCCTGTTCCCGGTTGGCGAACTGGAAAAGCCAGAGGTCCGCGCCATCGCCGAAAAACACGGCCTGGCCACCGCCAAGAAGAAGGACTCCACCGGTATCTGCTTCATCGGCGAGCGCCGCTTCAGCGACTTCCTCAAGCAGTACCTGCCGGCCCAGCCAGGCGACATCGAGACCACTGACGGCGAAGTGATCGGCCGCCACCACGGCCTGATGTACCACACCATCGGCCAGCGCCAGGGCCTTGGTATCGGCGGCCTGAAGGACGCCGGTGACGAGCCGTGGTACGTGCTGCACAAGGACCTGACCCGCAATGTGCTGGTGGTCGGCCAGGGCAACGAACACCCATGGCTGTTCTCCCGCGCCCTGCTCGCTTCGGAAATCTTCTGGGTCAACCCGATCGACCTGAGCAGCCCACGCCGGCTGACGGCCAAGGTGCGCTACCGCCAGAGTGACCAGCAGTGCACCCTGGAGCTGACCGAAACCGGCTACCGCGCCGTGTTCGACGAGCCGCAGCGCGCCGTGACCCCAGGCCAGTCGGTGGTGTTCTACGACGGTGAAGTCTGCCTGGGCGGCGGCGTAATCGAAACGGCCGAGCCGTGGAGCCCGCGCGCATGAGCAACCTGCAGGAGCAGTTGATTGCCCTGGGCGGCGTGTTCCAGGCCGCCGTGCTGGTCGACCGCATCGCCCGCACCGGCCAGGCCAGCGAAGCCAATATCGGCTGCATGCTCGGCAGCCTGCTGGTCCGCGACCCCAAGGACACCCTGGAGGTGTTCGGCGGTGACGACCTCAACCTGCGTGACGGTTATCGCGCCCTGGTCGGCGCCCTGGAGCGCGACCCCAGCAGCCTGCAGCGCGAGCCCCTGCGCTACGCCCTGTCGATGCTGGGCCTGGAGCGCCAGCTGAACAAGCGCGGCGACCTGCTCGACACCATCGGCAACCGCCTGCCACAGATCCAGTCACAGGCCGACCATTTCGGCCTGGTTCACGAAAACGTCATCGCTTCCAGTGGAGCCTTGTACCAGGACACCCTGAGCACCTTGCGCCAACGCATTCAGGTGCACGGCGACATGCGCTTCCTGCAGCAGGCCAGCAACGCCTCGAAGATCCGTGCCCTGCTGCTCGCCGGCATCCGTGCCGCGCGCCTGTGGCGCCAGTTGGGCGGGCACCGCTGGCAGCTGGTGTTCAGCCGGCGCAAGCTGCTCAACGAACTGTACGACATGATGCGTTCGCCTTCCTGACGGGTGACGCCCAACCCTGTGGGAGCGGCTTGCCCGCGAAGCAGACGACTCGGTGGATGGCACCGGCTATGCCGGTGTTCGCGGGCAAGCCCGCTCCCACAGGGTCTGCCAACAGATTCAAACAGGCCCGACCTTTGGTCAGCCACCCGACTCGGGCGCAAAATTCATGTATGATATGCGCCCTTCCAAAAGCCTGACTGTCCGAGAACACCCCATGCAGCTTTCTTCGCTCACTGCGGTTTCCCCTGTAGACGGCCGTTACGCCGGCAAAACCCAGGCCTTGCGCCCCATTTTCAGCGAATTCGGCCTGATCCGTTTCCGCGCCCTGGTCGAAGTGCGCTGGCTGCAGCGCCTGGCCGCCCACCCGCAGATCGGCGAAGTGCCGGCGTTCTCCGCCGAAGCCAATGCCCTGCTGGACAGCCTGGCCACCGACTTCAAGCTCGAGCACGCCGAACGCGTCAAGGAAATCGAGCGCACCACCAACCACGACGTCAAGGCGATCGAATACCTCCTCAAGGAGCAGGCCGCCAAGCTGCCTGAGCTGGCCAAGGTCAGCGAGTTCATCCACTTCGCCTGCACCAGCGAGGACATCAACAACCTGTCCCACGCCCTGATGCTGCGCGCCGGCCGTGATGAAGTACTGCTGCCGCTGATGCGCCAGATCGCCGACGCCATCCGCGCCCTGGCCCACGCCCACGCCGACGTGCCGATGCTGTCGCGCACCCACGGTCAGCCGGCTTCGCCGACCACCCTGGGCAAAGAGCTGGCCAACGTCGTGTACCGCCTGGAGCGCCAGATCGCCCAGGTTGCCGCCGTGCCGCTGCTGGGCAAGATCAACGGCGCCGTGGGCAACTACAACGCCCACCTGTCGGCCTACTCGCAGATCGACTGGGAAGCCAACGCCCGCGCCTTCATCGAAGACGAGCTGGGCCTGCAGTTCAACCCGTACACCACCCAGATCGAGCCGCACGACTACATCGCCGAACTGTTCGATGCGATCGCCCGCTTCAACACCATCCTCATCGACTTCGACCGCGACGTCTGGGGCTACATCTCGCTGGGCTACTTCAAGCAGAAGACCGTGGCCGGCGAAATCGGCTCGTCGACCATGCCGCACAAGGTCAACCCGATCGACTTCGAAAACTCCGAAGGCAACCTGGGTATCGCCAACGCACTGTTCCAGCACCTGGCCAGCAAGCTGCCGATCTCGCGCTGGCAGCGTGACCTGACCGACTCCACCGTGCTGCGCAACCTGGGCGTGGGCTTTGCCCACAGCGTCATCGCCTACGAAGCCAGCCTGAAAGGCATCGGCAAGCTGGAAGTCAACCAGGCCCGTATCGCCGCCGACCTGGACGCCTGCTGGGAAGTCCTCGCCGAGCCGATCCAGACCGTGATGCGCCGCTTCAACATCGAGAACCCCTACGAGAAGCTCAAGGAGCTGACCCGTGGCAAGGGCATCACGCCAGAAGCGCTGCTGACCTTCATCGACGGCCTCGACATGCCTGCCGACGCCAAGGCCGAACTGAAGCTGCTGACCCCCGCTACCTACATCGGTAACGCGGCAGCCCAGGCCAAACGCATCTAAGCTGACCGTCGCGTTCAACGCCCGGCCTGGCCGGGCGTTTTTATTCCCGGACGAAAATTACGTTTTTTCAATAGGTTGAACATGAATCCTGATACTCCACTGCAGCTGCTCGGCGGCATCTCGGCCCGCGAATTCATGCGCGACTACTGGCAGAAGAAGCCGCTGCTGGTGCGCCAGGCCTTCCCGGACTTCGAAAGCCCGATCGACCCCGACGAGCTGGCCGGCCTGGCCCTGGAAGAGGAAGTCGAGTCGCGCATCGTCCTCGAGCACGGCGCCCACCCGTGGGAGCTGCGCCGCGGCCCGTTCAACGAAGACACCTTTGCCGAGCTGCCGGAGAAGGACTGGACCCTGCTGGTGCAGGCCGTCGACCAGTTCGTCCCGGAAGTTGCCGAGCTGCTGGAGCACTTCCGCTTCCTGCCAAGCTGGCGTATCGATGACGTGATGATCAGCTTCGCCACCCCGGGTGGCAGCGTCGGCCCGCACTTCGACAACTACGACGTGTTCCTGCTGCAGGGCCACGGCGAGCGCAACTGGAAGATCGGCCAGATGTGCAACAGCGACAGCCCGCTGCTGGAGCACGCCGACCTGCGCATCCTCGCCGAGTTCGAACAGAGCGGCGAGTGGACCCTGGAGCCGGGCGACATGCTCTACCTGCCACCGCGCCTGGCCCACTACGGCGTGGCCGTGGACAACTGCCTGACCTACTCGGTCGGCTTCCGCGCCCCAAGCGCCGCCGAAGTGCTGACCCACTTCACCGACTTCCTCGGCCAGTTCCTGCCAGACGAAGAGCGCTACAGCGATGCCGACGCGCAGCCTGCCAGCGACCCGCACCAGATCCAGCATGACGCCCTCGACCGCCTCAAGGCGCTGATGGACAAGCACATGAACGACAAGGACCTGCTGCTGACCTGGTTCGGCCAGTTCATGACCGAGCCGCGCTACCCGGAGCAGGTGGTCGGTGAAGAGCTGGACGAAGACGAACTGGTCGAAGCCCTGGAAGACGGCGCCATCCTGATCCGCAACCCGAGCGCCCGCATGGCCTGGTCCGAGCTTGGCGACGACCTGATGCTGTTCGCCAGCGGCCGCAGCTGCCCGCTGCCGGCCAAGCTGCGTGAACTGCTGAAGCTGGTGTGCTCGGCCGACGCGTTACACATCGACAACCTTGAGCAGTGGTTGCAGGATGAGGACGGCCTTATGCTGGTACAGCAGCTGATCAAACAAGGAAGCCTGGGATTCGCCAATGAATAAGATTCGTGTGCGCCTTGCCGACTGGCACAAGGACAACGCTGATATCCGCCGTATCCGCGAAGCCGTGTTCATTGCCGAGCAGCATGTACCGCCAGAGCTGGAATGGGATTCGGACGATCCGGGCGCCGCGCACTTCCTGGCGCTGGAAGGCGACTACCCGATCGGCACCGCTCGCCTGCTGCCTGACGGCACCATCGGCCGGGTCTCGGTGCTCAAGGACTGGCGCGGCCTGAAAGTGGGCGATGCGCTGATGAATGCAGTGATCGTCGAAGCGCAGGAGCGTGACCTGAAGCAGCAGATGCTCAGTGCACAGGTGCATGCCACGCCGTTCTACGAGCGCCTGGGCTTTCGCGTAGTCAGTGAGGAATTCCTCGAAGCCGGCATTCCGCACGTGGACATGGTGCGCGACTCGCGCGCCTGATCCTTGACCTGCACCGGCCTCTTCGCGGGCAAGCCCGCTCCCACATTTACTCCACAGCTTCTGAAAACTGTGCGATCCCTGTGGGAGCGGGCTTGCCCGCGAAGAGGCCGGCACAGGCTGAAGACACTTCCACTGACAAAAACCTGTACATCCATCCAGATAAAACTTGCCTCCGCGCCCCCGCTTGCGCATCCTAGTGCCCATCATTCCCCGATGAAGCGTTCCCGGCCATGCGCCTGTTCCTCTGCGAAAAACCCTCCCAGGCCAAAGACATCGCCAAGGTGCTCGGTGCCAACCGCAAGGCCGACGGCTGCTGGCAGGGCACCGACGTCTGCGTGACCTGGTGCATCGGCCACCTGCTGGAAACCGCCCCACCCGACAGCTACGACGACCGCTACAAGCGCTGGAACCTGGCCGACCTGCCGATCATCCCGGAAAAGTGGAAAATGCTGGTCAAGCCCAAGACTGCCAGTCAGTTCAAGGCGGTCAAGCGCCTGCTCGGCGAAGCCCGCGAACTGGTGATCGCCACCGACGCCGACCGGGAAGGCGAAATGATCGCCCGCGAGCTGGTCGAGCACTGCCGTTACCGTGGCCCGATCCAGCGCCTGTGGCTATCGGCCCTGGACGACGCTTCGATCCGCAAGGCCCTGGCGCGCCTGCTGCCTGGCCAAGACACCTTCAACCTCTACCACTCGGCCTTGGGCCGCTCTCGCGCCGACTGGCTGATCGGCATGAACATGAGCCGGCTGTTCACCCTGCTCGGCCGCCAGTCTGGCTACCAGGGCGTACTGCCGGTGGGCCGGGTGCAGACCCCGACCCTGCGCCTGGTGGTGGACCGTGACCGCAGCATCGCCGACTTCGTACCTGTGCCGTTCTGGGCCATCGACGTGCAGCTAGAAACGGCAGGGCACACCTTCAGCGCCCAGTGGCGTGCGCCGGAAGACGCCTGCGACGACCAGGGCCGCTGCCTGAACCAGGCGCTGGCCCAGCAGGCCGCTGCAGACATGAACAAGGCTGGTACTGCGCGAGTACTCAAGGTCGCCACCGAACGCGTGCGCGAGGCCGCCCCGCTGCCCTTCGACCTCGGCACCCTGCAAGAGCTGTGCTCGAAAAAGTTCGGCCTCGGCGCCCAGGAAACCCTCGACATCGCCCAGGCGCTGTACGAAACCCACAAGCTGATCACCTACCCGCGCAGCGACTGCGGCTACCTGCCCGTCAGCCAGCACGGCGAGGCCCCGGCCATCCTCGCCGCGCTGCAGCGCGCCGACACCAGCCTGGCGCCGCTGCAAGCGCACCTGGAGCCGCAACGCCGCTCACGCGCCTGGAACGACGCCAAGGTCAGCGCCCACCACGGCATCATCCCCACCGCCGCCGCCAGCGACCCGGCACGCCTGCCCGCCAAGCACAAGGCGGTCTACACGCTGATCCGTGCACGTTACCTGGCGCAGTTCCTGCCCAACCACGAATACGACCGTACCCAGGCCGAATTCGACTGCGCCGGCCATGCCCTGCGCGCAGTCGGCAAGCAGATCGTCGAGCCCGGCTGGCGCCGCGCCCTGCCCGAGGCGCTGACCCCGGCCAAGGGCCGCGAAGCCCAGCCAGCCCAGGTGCTGCCGGCCCTGCACCAAGGCCAGGACTGCAACGTGCACGGCCTACAGCTCAAAGACCTGTGGACCCAGCCGCCCAAGCCGTTCACCGAAGGCGACCTGATCAAGGCGATGAAGAACGTTGCCAAGCTGGTGGACGACCCGCGGCTCAAGCAAAAGCTCAAGGAAACCACCGGCATCGGCACCGAAGCCACCCGTGCCAGCATCATCCAGGGCCTGCTCGACCGTGGTTATCTGGTGAAGAACGGCAAGGCGCTGTCCGCCACCCCGGCCGCGTTCAGCCTGATCGACGCCGTGCCCCGCGCCATAGCCGACCCGGGTACCACGGCAATCTGGGAGCAGGCGCTGGACATGGTGCAAAGTGGCGAGATGAGCCTGGAAGAGTTCGTCGCTCGCCAGTCGGCGTGGATGGGCAAGCTGGTGGAGCGCTGCCGCGGGATGCGCATGACCATTACCGGGCCGGCCGTTGGCAAGGCGGCACCTTGGAAGAAAAAGCGGCGCAGTACCGGGAAAGGCAAGGCCGCTGAGGGCAAACCCGCTGCCCGCAAGCCAAGGCAACCTCGGCGCAAGGCCTCCAGCTGATGTGTTGCCTGTGCTGGCCTCTTCGCGGGCAAGCCCGCTCCCACAGGTCGTTACAACTTTCAGTATCTGCGCGGCACTTGTGGGAGCGGGCTCGCCCGCGAAGAGGCCAGTACAGCCATTACAAATCACCCGTCAGGTCCCACTCTTCAACCGGCTGAACGCCCGGGTCAGCTCGCGGTTGAACGCTTTGCCATTGTCATTCTTGCCATACAACCGTGCCCGCACCTCTGCTGGCGGATAGGTCCCCGGCGCATTGCGGATCTGCGCATCCACCAGCCCATCCGCCGCCGTGATCGCATTGGCGTAATGGATGGTGTCGGTAATCGGCGCGATCACATCCGGTCGCATCAGGTAATCCACCAGCTTCCATGCAGCGTCCGGATGCGGCGCATCCTTGGGCACCACCAAAGCGTCCAACCAGATCAACGTGCCCTCCTTCGGAATGCTGTAATCCAGCGCAAACGCCTTGCCCGCCTGCTGCGCCTGCCCTTGGGCAATGGCCACGTTGCCGTTCCACGACATCGCCACGCAGGTTTCGCCATTGGCCAGGTCGTTGATGTTGCGATCATTGTCGAAGTAGCGAATGTACGGGCGTATCTTGCGCAGTTGCACCTCCGCCGCTTTCAGGTCCTCAAGACGCTGCTGATTGATGTCCAGGCCCATGTAGCGCATCACCGCGGCGAACACCTCGTTGGGGTCGTTGAGCAGGCTCACTCCGCAGTCGGCAAATTTCGCCACCACCTGCGGATCGAACAGCATCGCCCAGCTGTCCAGCGGCGCATCGCCCATGCGCGCCGTTACGGCCTGCTGCTGGTAGCCCACCCCTGTGGTGCCCCAGGCATAGGTCCCGGCATAGCGGTTGCCGGGGTCGAACAAGGCCATATGCTGGCGAAACTCTTCGCCGACGCCCGCCAGGTGCGGCAACCTGGCCTTGTCCAGCGGCTGCAGGGCGCCGCTGGCAATCGCCCGGCTCAGGTGCTGACCGGCAGTGAGCACCACGTCGTAGCCACTGCCGCCAGTCAACAGCTTGGTCTCGGCGGTTTCCAGCGAGTCGAAGTGATCGGCAACCACACGAATGCCGGTTTCCTTCTCGAACTGGGTCAAGGTGTCGGGGGCAAGGTATTCGCCCCAGATGTACAGGTTGACGGTCGGCTGTTGTGCGTCGGCAGCCTGGGCCGCCGAGGCGGCGCAGCCCAGGGCGAGCGCAATCGTGAATGCGCTCAGCTTCATCAGCGGCGGCCTCCTGCGTATTGCGGCATGGTGATGCAGGCGACATTGCCACCTCCCAGCAGGATCTCGCGGGAGTTCTGGATACCGATGATGCGCTGATCAGGGAACAGCTCCGCCAGGGTTGCCTGGGCAATGGCGTCATTGCGGTCGCCAAACAGCGGCACGACGATGGCCGAGTTGCCCGCGTAGTAGTTGATGTACGAGGCGCAGATACGCGTGCCTGCCTCGCGCAGGTGGGTACCGTCGACCTGATCGAGCCCGGCCGCTTCTTCGGCAGTCCACTCCAGCACGTCGGGTTGCGGCAACTTGTGCACCTTCAGTTCACGGCCACGGGCATCGCGGGTACTGCGCAGGATGTCGTAGGCCTCCTGGTAGATCTCCCACTGCGGGTCGTCACGGTTGTCGGTCCATTGCAGCACCACTTCACCGGGGCGCACGAAGCAGGCCAGGTCGTCGACGTGGCCATCGGTCTCGTCGAACTTGCAACCACGCGGCAGCCAGATCACCTGCTCGGCACCCAGGTAGTCTTCAAGGCGACGCGTCACTTCGGCCTTGCCCAGGTGGGCATTGCGGTTGCGGTTGAGCAGGCACTGCTCGGTGGTCAGCAGGCTGCCCTGGCCGTCACTCTGGATGCCGCCAAGCTCGGCGATCAACGGCGCGCGGTAGCGGTCCAGGCCTTCGATCTCGAGGATCTTCTGGGCGATCTGGTCGTCCTTGTCCCAGGGGTAGTAGAGGCCACCATCGAGTCCGCCGTAGGCATTGAACTCGAAGTCCACACCCCGTACTTCGCCGCTGGTGTCATTGACCACGAAACAGGCACCGCTGTCACGGAACCAGGTGTCGTTGCAGGTCATCTCCACCACCCGCACCTGCGGCGGCAGCAGGCGCCGGGCGTTGGCGTACTGGGCAGCCGAGGCGCAGACCGTGACCGGCTCGCTGGAGGCGATGGCCGTGACGATCTCGACCCAGACCTTTTGCGCAGGCTTTGCGCCGTTGCGCCAGACATCGGGGCGCTCTGGCCAGCCGAGCCAGCAGCCGGCCTTGCGCTCGAATTCGCCAGGCAGGTGGAAACCATCGGCCTTGGGGGTGGTGGTGAGCGAACGTGCCATGGGTCAACCTCGTGTCGGTGAGTGATGACTGCACGCTACGCCGCCTCGCTTGCGGCATCCAACGATGAAAACTCAGCGATAGTTGAATTAAATTCAGCTATCGCCCAGCTGTTCGATGAACCATTCAATGAAGTCAGCCACCGGCGCCCGCTCCAGGCGCAGCCGCTCGCACACCAGTGCGTACTGGCCCTGAGCCGTCACGCTGGCACTGAAGGGGCGCACCAGCCGGCCACTCTGCAGGTCGGCCTGGCAGGTCAGGTTGTCGCCCATCGCCACGCCCTGCCCCAGCAGCGCGGCCTCCAGCGCCAGCGCGGCATGGGGGAAATACAGCTGGCGGGTGGGCAAGGCGTCCTCGGCGTGGGTGGCCAGCCAGGTGGTCCAGGTACGGCCATCCTGGTCGTCGTGCAACAGGCAGTGGCGCACCAGGTCGCGCGGGCGCCTGAGGCCGCCCTGGTTGAACAGGCCGGGGCTGCACACAGGAAAGAACTGCAGCATCGGCAGCGGCCGGACGAAGTGGGTGCTGCCGTCCAGGGCGCTGGTGCCGTAAGTGATGGCGAGGTCGACGTCCAGCGCCGGGGCGCCGGCATCGATCGGCTGATCGTGCAGGTGCAGGGTGATATGCGGGTAACGGCTGCTGAAGTCGGCCAGGCGCGCGACCAGCCATTTTTGCGCAAGCTCTGCCGTTACCGCCACCCGCAGCACCGCTTGCGAAGCCGGGTCGCGCAGCTCGTCGCAAGCCTTGCCGATCAGCTCGAAGGCCTGTTGCAGGTGATGCAGCAGGCGTTCGGCTTCGGCACTGGGGCGCACTTGGCGGCCCACGCGCTCGAACAGCGTGACGCCGAGCTGTTCCTCCAGCTGGCGAATCTGGTGGCTGACGGCGCTGTCGGTGACGCACAGCTCAGCGGCAGCGCGGCCGAAATGGCCATGGCGGGCGGCGCATTCGAAGGTGCGCAGGGCGGTCAGGGAAGGCAGGCGGCGCATTGTTGTTCCTGTCAGGGCCTAAGGGGCCGCTTTGCGGCCCATTCGCGGGTCAAGCCCGCTCCCACAGGATTCGGGGGTTCCCACAGGATTCGGGGCTAGCGCGACCTTTGTGGGAGCGGGCTTGACCCGCGAATGGGCCGCAAAGCGGCCCCCGGATCATATATCCAACGACGACGCAAAGACGAACGGCCCTGGCGCCATGAAAAAACCCTGCTAGATTTTCATGAAAATAATCACAATAAATTTCACGAGGCCAAGGCATGTTCAAGCAATCCGCCCAGCACGTCGCCAGCTACTACGCCCAGACCTACCCCGCCAGCATCCCCCTGCGCCCCACCCTGCAAGGCCAACATGACACCGATGTACTGATCATCGGCGCCGGTTTCAGCGGCCTGCACACCGCCCTGCGCCTGAGCTTGGCCGGCAAGCGCGTGACCTTGCTGGAAGCCAGCCGGGTCGCCTGGGCCGCCTCCGGCCGTAACGGTGGCCAGGCGCTGCTGGGCTGGTCGTGCGACATGCCGCCACTGGAAAAAGCCCTGGGTGTGGAACGCACTCGCCGCCTGTGGGACAGCATGTGCTGGGCCGCCGACGAGATGCGCGAACTGCCCCTGCGCCATGGCTTCGACATCGACTACCGGCTCGGCAGCCTGTGGACGGCGGTGCTGCCACGGCGGATAAAGATGCTCGAAGAGGCGCTGCACGACGCCGAACACAAATGGGGCTACGACGCCCTGCGCCTGATCGGCCGCGACGAGCTGCCACAATGGATCGACAGCCCGCGCTACCAGGCCGCGCTATATGATGCCAAGGGCGCGCACCTCAACCCGCTGAAACTGGCCCAGGGCCTGGCGGCCACGATCGAAGCCAATGGCGGGCGTATCTTCGAGCAGAGCCAGGTCCTCGACTATCAGCCAAGCGCCAACGGCTACGTGGCCCGCACCGAGCATGGCGAGGTGCGTTGCGACGTGCTGGTGCTGGCCTGCAATGCCTACATCGACCGCCTCGACCGCGGCCTGTCGCGCCGGCTGCTGCCGGTCGGTTCGTACCAGGTAGCCACTGCGCCGCTGGAGGCCGAATTCGCCCGCTCGCTGCTGCCACGCAACAGTTGCGTGATCGACAACCAGTTCGTGCCCGACTACTTCCGCCTCACCCCCGACCACCGCCTGTTGTTCGGCGGCGGCTGCACCTACCTGGGCGGCATCCCCAAGGACGTTGCCAGCGCCACCCGCCCCTACCTGGAACGGGTGTTCCCGCAACTGGCCGGGGTGGCCATCGACTATGCCTGGGGAGGCCATATCGACTGCAGCATCCAGCGCACCCCGGACGTCGGCCGCGCGGGCCAGCGCTACTGGCTGCAAGGGTTCTCCGGCCACGGCGTGCTGCCGACCCTGGCCGCCGCACGAGCGGTCAGCGATGCGATTCTTGGCGACGACGACCTGCTGGCGCTGTACCAGGGCATAGACAACGGCCGCTTCCCCGGCGGTGACCTGCTGGCCGCACCGCTGGAGGCGGCAGCCAAGGCCTGGTACAGGATGCGCGATCATGTCTGAAGACGCCCTGGGCCTGGCCCTGCTGATCCGCGACCTGCGCAAGCACCGCGGGCTGACCCTCGATGAGCTGGCGGGCAAGGTCAAGCGCTCGCTGGGCTTTCTGTCCCAGGTCGAGCGCGGCCTGTCGCAGCCCACCGTGGCCGACCTCACGGCGATCAGCGAAGCCTTGCAGGTGCCGACCACCTACTTCTACCAGGCCAGCCAGCCACCCGCGCTGGACTGGGTCACCCGCCCCGGCGAGCGGCGCACCCTCTACTACGCCGAAGGCATCAGCGACGTGCTGGTTTCGCCCACCCTCAACGGCCGTTTCGCCATGCTCGAAAGCCACCTGGCGCCCGGTGCCAGCAGTGGCGAGGGGCACCTGGACGACAGCTCCGAACAAGGCGGCTTTGTCCTGGAGGGTGAATTGACCCTCTGGCTGGCTGACGATGAGCAAGCCGTGACCCTCGCGCCCAACGACAGCTTCCAGCTGCCGCCCAACCGCCACTTTCGCTACGCCAACCTGACCGACCAGACGACCCGCGTCCTCTGGGTCTTCCGATGAGAGCACAGCATGACTCCAACAACAGGCTTTCCCGATCTGCTCAGTGAAGTCCGCGCGTTCCGTGCCCGCTATCCCGACGTCAGCCATGTCGACCTGCTCAGCCTGGACATCCCTGGGCATTTCTATGGCAAGCGCTACCCCATCGACATGCTGGAAAAAGTCGCCGCCGGCAGCCCGCTGAAACTGCCGCAGAACTGCGTACTGTTGGGCGTACAAGGCGGGCTGTTCCCGATTGGCGACTACTGCTTCAACGACGGCGACCCGGATGCCATCCGCCGCCTGATCCCTGGCACGCTCAAGCCGGTGAGCTGGGAGCGCGAGCCGCTGGGGCAGATGCTGATCAGCTCCGACGGCACCGCCGCACCCATCGAGTTCGAACCGCGCGAGGTCCTCGCCCGCGTACTGCAGCGCCTGGAACGTCGCGGCATTCGCCCGGTGGTGGCGTTCGAGCTGGAGTTCTACCTGTTCGACCGGGCGCTCAAGCAGGGCTTGCCACAGTTCCCCCGCGACCCGCTCAGCGATGACCCGGACGACCAGCCCAACATGCACATCGAACGGCTGTCGCGCTTCAGCCAGGTGCTGCACGACATGGTCGAGACCGCCAATGCGCAAGGTGTGGATGCCAACGTCATCACCGCTGAGCTGGGCCCTGGCCAGTTCGAGATCAACTTCGGCCACTGCGACGACGGCCTGCAAGCCGCCGACTGGGCCGCCCTGTTCTGCCGCAGCACCCGGGGTGTCGCGCTCAAGCACGGGCTGCGCGCCTCGTTCATGAGCAAGCCCTACCTGCAGGCACCGGGCAGCGGCATGCATGTGCATGTGAGCCTGTACGACCAGGCCGGCAACAACCTGCTGGCCGCCGACCAGCAACGCCCGTTGCGCCATGCCGTGGCTGGCTGCCTGGCGCTGCTGCCGCATTGCATGCCGATTTTTGCGGCCAACCACAATGCCTTCCGCCGCTATGGCGCCATGGTCAATGCCGCCAGCCGTGCCAGTTGGGGTTTCGAGGACCGCGATGCGTGCATTCGCATTCCCGAGTCGGATGCGCGCAACCTGCGTATCGAGCACCGGCTGGCAGGGGCGGATGCCAACCCGTATCTGGTGCTGGCGGCGATCCTGTGTGGCATGGAACATGGGCTGGATGCCGGGCAGGAACCCATTGCGCCGCTTAACGAAGACCGCCGCAGCGGCGTCGACTTCCCCAAAGACATGCTCGGCGCAGTCGCGGCCATGCGCAGCCACCCGGCGGTCAACGAAGGGTTGGGGCAAGAGTTCGTGATGGTCTATTGCGAGAACAAGCGCCAGGACCACTTGGCGTTCATGCAGGAAGTCAGTGCGCGGGAGTACCGCTGGTTCATGTGACATCGGTGTTGGATTCTTCGCGGCGGTTCGACGCCTCGACAAGCCCGCTCCCACAGGTGTCGCACAGGCCTTGAGGCAAGCGCAGGACCTGTGGGAACGAGCGTGCCCGCGAACAGGCCAGTCCTGGCGCAACAAATCCGGCTGCCGAACGAAATCCCTCCTATTCTCAATAGCTCACTTCGGTTCCTTCACTGAGGAGACACAACCATGAGCTACGTAACCACGAAGGATGGCGTCCAGATCTTCTACAAGGACTGGGGTCCGCGCGATGCGCCGGTCATCCACTTCCACCACGGCTGGCCGCTCAGCGCCGACGACTGGGACGCACAGATGCTGTTCTTCCTCGCCAAGGGCTTTCGCGTGGTCGCCCACGACCGCCGCGGCCACGGGCGTTCCAGCCAGGTGTGGGATGGCCATGACATGGACCACTATGCCGACGATGTAGCCGCTGTGGTCGCCCACCTTGGCACCCAGGGGGCGGTACATGTCGGCCACTCCACCGGGGGTGGCGAAGTGGTGCGCTACATGGCGCGTCATCCCGGCGACCCGGTAGCCAAGGCCGTGCTGATCGCCGCCGTGCCACCGCTGATGGTGCAGACCCCCGCCAACCCCGGCGGCCTGCCAAAGTCGGTGTTCGACGACTTCCAGGCCCAGGTCGCCAGCAATCGTGCACAGTTCTACCGCGATGTGCCGGCCGGCCCGTTCTATGGCTACAACCGCCCGGGTGTGCAAGCCTCGGAAGGCATTATCGGCAACTGGTGGCGCCAAGGCATGATCGGCAGCGCCAAGGCGCATTACGATGGCATCGTGGCGTTCTCACAGACCGACTTCACTGAAGACCTCAAGGGCATCAAGCAGCCCGTGCTGGTGATGCATGGCGACGACGACCAGATCGTGCCTTATGAAAACTCCGGACCGATGTCGGCCAAGTTGCTGCCCAATGGCACGCTGAAGACTTACAAGGGCTACCCGCATGGCATGCCGACCACCCATGCCGATGTGATCAACGCGGATCTGCTGGCGTTCATCCAGAGTTGATGTGACTTGCTGCACCGGCCTCTTCGCGGGTGAACCCGCTCCCACAGGGACTGCGTAGTCTTGGATCAGGTGTAGTCCTGTGGTAGCGGGCTTGTCGAACCGCCGCGAAGAGGCCGGCACTGGCAACCGTTTGCGCCCAGGCTTACCATGTCCCTTCTAGCGCGGCCATTTGCCGCACGCCCTGCCCTCTGCCTGCCAGACACCCATGCCTTTCGAACTCACCGTAGAACCGCTCACCCTGCTGATCCTCGCCCTGGTCGCCTTCGTCGCCGGTTTCATCGATGCCATCGCCGGCGGCGGTGGCCTGCTGACCACCCCGGCGCTGCTCACCGCCGGCATGCCACCGCACCTGGTGCTTGGCACCAACAAGCTCAGCTCGACCTTCGGCTCGGCCACCGCCGGCTTCACCTACTACAAGCGCAAGCTGTTCCACCCGGCGCAATGGCGCCCGGCCCTGTTCGCGACCCTGCTCGGCGCCTCGATCGGTGCGCTGGTGGCCCACTACATGCCGGCCGAGTGGCTGAACAAGATGCTGCCGGTGATCGTCTTCGCCTGCGGTATCTACCTGCTGTTCGGCGGCACGCCCAAGGCGCCGCTGGATGCCGATGCACCGATCAGGAAGAAATGGCAGTTCCCCCAGGGCTTCACCCTGGGTTTCTACGACGGCGTGGCCGGCCCTGGCACCGGTGCGTTCTGGACCGTGAGCACGCTGCTGCTCTACCCCATCGACCTGGTCCGCGCCAGCGGCGTGGCGCGCAGCATGAACTTCGTCAGCAACATCGCGGCGCTGACGGTGTTCATCATTTCCGGGCAGGTGGATTACATCGTCGGCCTGTGCATGGGCCTGTCGGTGATGGTCGGCGCCTTCTTCGGCGCACGCACGGCAATCAGCGGCGGCAGCAAGTTCATCCGCCCGGTGTTCATCACCGTGGTGCTGGCGTTGACCGTACGTTTAGCGTGGCAGCACTGGTTCGGGCAGGCCTGATGGGCAGTGACATCCCTGCTTTCCCGTCCTATCTGCGCGCGAAATGTCCTCCGTCGTCGTTGCAGGACTTGGCAATGGAATGACCATTGCCTGCGCCCTGCGCCTAGCCGGAGAACATTTCTCACTGCAGCTAGGACGGGAAAGCAGGGATGTCACTGCCCAGCCGCCGGGCAACGTACAGATCGATCAAGTAACGGGCGATGGAGCGCCCGGCCGGCAGCGGCGGCAGGTCGTGCACGCTGAACCACTTGGCGTCCTCGATCTCGTCCGGCTGCATGACGATCTCGCCCCCGGCGTACTCGGCATGGAAGCCCAGCATCATCGAATGCGGGAACGGCCAGCACTGGCTGCCGACGTACTGGATGTTGCGCACCTCCACCGCCACCTCTTCACGCACTTCGCGCACCAGGCAGTCTTCGGCAGACTCGCCCGGCTCGGCAAAGCCCGCCAGGGTGCTGTACACGCCCGCGACGAAGCGCGGCGAACGGGCTAGCAGAATTTCGTCGCCACGGGTCACCAGCACGATCATGCTCGGCGAAATGCGCGGGTAGCTGCGCAGGTCGCAGGGCTGGCAGTACATCGCCCGCTCCCAGCGGATCTGCGTCATCGCCTGCCCGCAACTGCCGCAGAAGCGGTGCTCGCGGGCCCAGGTGCCGATCTGCGCGGCATAGCCGAGCACTGTGTAGGTGTCGAAGTCGCCTTCCAGCATGAACGCACGCAGCCCACGCCAGCTGCAGCCCGGCACCTCGGTCGCGCGGCGCAGCTCCAGCAGGAATACCGGCTCGCCATCGAAATGGCCGATGCCGTGTTCACACAGCACGTCCAGGTCCTGGCGCTTGAGCCAGTCGCGGGGGAACAGCGCACCGTTGGCGTCCACCAGGAACCCTTCCGGGCTGCGGGCCACGGCCAGCCCCCCGGTGATCTGTGGGTCGAGTACTGCGGTAGTCCAGCGAGCTGACATGTCGGGGGTTCCTTTACTGCGCGTCCCCCGGCCCGGTCAGTCGGCGAACGTCGGTTTCTGTTTGCTCATGTGCGCCGCCACGGCCACGCGCAGGTCTTCGGACTGCAGCATCGCGGCGTTCCAGGTGGCGATGTAATCCAGGCCATCGTCGATGCGATGGTCACGCATGTAGCTGAGCATTTCCTTGGTGCCGGCCACGGCGATCGGCGATTTTGCGGCAATCTCACGGGCAATGGCAAAGACCCCGTCGAGCAACGCGGCCTGATCATCATAGACCCGGTTGACCAGGCCGATGCGCAGCGCCTCGTCGGCTTCCACATTACGCCCGGTGAAGGCCAGCTCACGCATGATGCCGTCGCCGATGATACGTGGCAAACGTTGCAAGGTGCCGACATCGGCGGCCATGCCCATGTCGATTTCCTTGATCGAGAACTGCGCATCGCGGCTGCAGTAGCGCATGTCGCAGGCAGAGATAAGGTCGATGGCACCGCCGATGCAGTAGCCCTGCACCGCCGCCAGTACCGGTTTGCGGCAGTTGTCCACGGCATTGAAGGACGCCTGCAGGCGCTGAATGGTCTTGCGCAGCAAGCGGGCATTGCGGCCAACGTCCTTGCCCAGCTGCCCGGCCAGTGACGCCAGCATCATCAGGTCGATACCGGCGGAAAAATGCTTGCCGGCACCGCTGATCACCACCGCGCGTACCGCATCGGTGTCTTCGATCCACTGGAAGATGTCGACGATTTCCGCCCAGAAGGCCGCGTTCATCGCGTTGATTTTTTCCGGGCGATTGATCTGCACATGGGCGATGCTATCGGTCAGTTCGACCTTGAACGCGGTGTACTCGGTCACGGGCGGCACTCCTGTGGGGAAAGGGTTCACAGCGTGGATGGTAACCCAGGCGGATGACCGTGCTTGTGCCAAAAACGGGACTGCATGCCCTGTCGAAATCGCCGTGCGCCGTTCGACCATAGGTGAATCATCACCCCCTTCAGGCCTTTCAGGAGAGCCCCATGCGCAAACTCATCGTAGCCGCCTTCGTCAGCCTCGACGGCGTCATGCAGGCCCCTGGAGGGCCACAGGAAGACACCAGTGGCGGCTTCACCCATGGCGGCTGGCTCGTGCCCCATGCCGAGGAAGTATTTGGCCAGGCCATGCAGGCGCTGTTCAGCCAGCCTTTTGAATTGCTGCTGGGCCGGCGCACCTATGACATCTTTGCCGGCTACTGGCCGAAGGTGAAGGACGATACCGAAGATTTCTCGATTGCCAACCTGTTCAACAGCGTGGCCAAGCATGTCGCCACCCATGACCCTGACAGCCTCGATTGGCACAACAGCCATGCGCTGGGCGCGGATATTGTTGCAGCGGTACGTGCCCTGAAGCAGCAGGACGGCGCCGATTTGCTGACCCAGGGCAGTGCCGATGTGGTGCAACAATTGCTCGCAGCCGGCCTGGTCGATGAGTTGCAGTTACTCATTCACCCGGTGTTGCTGGGGCATGGCAAACGGCTGTTCGGGGACGATGCCGCGCCTGGGGTTTTCACCCTGGTACATTCGCAGGTGACGCCGAAGGGCGTGATCATCGCCCGCTATGTGCGGGCGGGTGAGGTTGAGACTGGGTCGTTTGATTTGCCGCCGGAAAATGGGTGAGGGCCGGGGCGCTTGCCTTGGCATTTTCAGCGCCTTTGAGATCGAGCGCCAGATAACTCAAGCCAGGAAGAACCGATACAACTTTTACCCCCAGCCCGCATCCAACCAAGGGTGAGCCCTACATTCGCTGACAGGAGGTTTGCCATGGCGATGCGCACGGCCCTTATGCTTTCCTGCATGACCCTGGCCCTGATGGGCTGCGTCGGTTCCAACGACGACCACCACACCCCGCCGACCACCGAGCAGGTCGACCTGCAACGCTACCAGGGCACCTGGTACGAACTGGCGCGCCTGCCGATGTTCTTCCAGCGCAACTGCGTGCAGTCCGAAGCCCATTACGGCTTGCGCGAGGATGGCCGGATCGACGTGACCAACCGCTGCAAGGAAAAGGACGGCGAATGGAACGAGGCCCGCGGCATTGCCGAAGCCCAAGTCCCAGGCAAAACCGACAAGCTGTGGGTGCGCTTCGACAACTGGTTCAGCCGCCTGGCGCCGGACCTGACCAAGGGTGAATACTGGGTGCTGTACCACGACAAGGACTACCGCGTGGCGCTGGTCGGCCACCCCAACCGCGAATACCTGTGGATGCTGTCGCGCACACCGGCGATCACCGACCAGGCCCGCGACCAACTGGTGGCTATTGCTCAGAAGCAGGGCTACGACACCCGCAAGCTGATCTGGCGCCAGGACGCCCCTGCCGTGCCCTGAGCATCGACGCGCGGCTGCATTGCGTCTAAGGTGTGGCTCCCCCACGCACGGAGCGAAACAGTGGACCTGCAGTTTCTGGGCGCCTCCTCGGGGGTGCCTACCAAAGCCCGCAACGTCAGCGCCACCGCTGTCATCGAAGCCAGCGGCAAGCACTGGTACCTGGTCGATTGCGGCGAAGGCACCCAGCATCAGTTGCTGCACAGTTCGCTCTCGGTACGCGACCTGCGCGGCATCTTCATCACCCATGTGCATGGCGACCACTGCTTCGGCCTGCCGGGGCTGCTGGCCAGCGCCGGGATGGCCGGGCGCAGCGAACCGCTCGACCTGATCCTGCCAGCCGCGCTGCAGGACTGGGTGCGCCTGAGCCTGGCGGCCAGCGAAACCTACCTGCCGTTCGAATTGCGCCTGTTGCCGGTCGAGCGCCTGGGGCAGTGGCAGAGCGATAACGTTCTGGTCAGTTGCGTGCAGCTGTCGCACCGCGTACCGAGCGTCGGCTTCGTGTTCACCGAACTGAACCCCGAACCACGCCTGGATGTTCAGCGGCTGGAGGCCGAAGGGATCCCGCGCGGGCCGTTGTGGGGTGACCTGGCCAAGGGGCTGGTGGTCGAGCATGACGGGCAGCGGTTAACGCCACGTGACTACCTGAAAGCCTCGCGGCCACCGCGGCGGGTGATCGTCTGTGGCGATAACGACAACCCGGCGTTGCTCGCCGAGGTTGCCCAGGATGCGGATGTGCTGGTGCATGAGGCGACCTATACCCAGCCCATCGTCGAGCGCAGCGGCAATGCGTTCGGCCACAGCACGGCGGCGGCGGTGGCGCAGTTCGCCGAAGCGGCGCGGGTGCGGAATCTGGTGCTGACGCATTTCAGTGCGCGATACCAGGGGGATCCGAAACGCAGCCCGTGCATTGATGATGTGCGTGAGGAGGCATTGGCTCATTACACCGGGCACCTGACCTTGGCGCGGGACCTGCAGCGTTACCACATCGGGCGTGATGGGCTGCTGGTTTCGGCTTGAGATCGCCGGGGCTGCCTTGCAGCCCATTCGCGGGCAAGCCCGCTCCCACAGGTACTGCGCAAATTTCGATGCTTGTGCAGTACCTGCGGGAGATCACCCAGCGCTGTGGGCTGCGCTGTCGCGGTGAGAACTGAGTTCGCAAGAAGTCCGCATACCCTGTGGGAGCAACTGTCTTGCTCAATTTCCAGAATCTGGCGCGATTTCTGTGGGAGCGGGCTTGCCCCGCGAATGGGCCGCAAAGCGGCCCCGTTCAGCGCGTCGTTATGCCGCCAGGCGCCCGCTGGCGATCGCCTCCGACGCCGCCAGCATGGCCCGCAGCAACACCGCGCAACCCGCCGCCAAGTCTTCTGGCGTGGCGTTCTCGATCTCGTTATGGCTGATGCCATTCTCGCAAGGCACGAAGATCATCCCCGCCGGCCCCAGTTCGGCGAGGAAGATCGCGTCATGCCCTGCGCCGCTGACAATGTCCATGTGCGGCAGGCCCAGCGCCTGCGCCGACTGGCGCACGGCATCGACGCAACCGCTGTCGAAGTACAGCGCCGGGAAATCCGCCGTGGGGACCAGTTCATGGCTCAGGCCATGCTTGGCACAGGTCGCCTCGATCACCGCGCGAACCTCGGCGATCATCGCATCCAGCTGATCACCCTGCAGGTGACGGAAGTCCAGGGTCATGCGCACTTCGCCCGGGATCACGTTGCGCGAGCCGGGGTAAGCCTGCAGGCAACCGACCGTGCCACAGGCATGGGGTTGATGCGCGTGGGCGGTGCGGTTGACAGCTTCGACGACGGCCGCAGCGCCAACCAGGGCGTCCTTGCGCAGGTGCATCGGAGTCGGGCCGGCGTGGGCTTCGACGCCGCGCAGGGTCAGGTCGAACCACTTCTGCCCCAGCGCGCCAAGGACCACGCCGATGGTCTTGGCTTGGTCTTCGAGGATCGGCCCCTGCTCGATATGCGCTTCGAAATAGGCACCCACCGGGTGGCCGAGCACCGCGCGCTGGCCGGCATAGCCGATGGCGTTCAGCGCCTCGCCGACCGACACGCCCTGGGCATCACGCTTGGCCAAGGTTTCCTCCAGGGTGAACTTGCCGGCAAATACACCCGAACCCATCATGCAGGGCGCAAAGCGCGAGCCTTCTTCGTTGGTCCACACCACCACTTCCAGCGGCGCCTCGGTCTCGATACCCAGGTCATTGAGGGTGCGCAGCACCTCGAGCCCGGCCATCACCCCGAAACAGCCATCGAACTTGCCGCCGGTGGGCTGGGTGTCGATATGGCTGCCGGTCATCACCGGTGGCAGCTTGGGGTTGCGCCCAGGCCGGCGGGCGAAGATATTGCCCACCCCATCGACGCTGACGCTGCAACCGGCGGCCTCGCACCATTGGACGAACAGGTCGCGGGCCTGCCGGTCGAGGTCAGTCAGCGCCAGCCGGCAAACGCCTCCCTTGGCCGTGGCGCCCAGGCGGGCGAGGTCCATCAGCGATTGCCACAGGCGCGCGCTGTCGACGTGGCGCTCGGTGGATTTCAGCACATGCTGGGATTGGCTCATGGTGTTTCTCCTCAGGCATTTTTATTGGTTTGCACTGGCGCGATCGCCGGCCCGCGCACCGCCACGCCACCCAGGGCGTAGTACAGTGCCCCGCCCAGCAGCGAGCCGGTGAACCAGCCATAGTCGTAGAACCAGCTGAAACTGCTGTTGCCGATGGCCAGCACGGTCAGCGCCACTGGCAAGGCGAAGGCGGCAAAGCCCGCCCAGTTCCACGCCGGGTACACGTCATCGCGGTACAGGCCGGCCAGGTCCAGCTGCTGGCGGCGGATCAGGAAGTAGTCCACCACCATGATCCCGGCAATCGGCCCGAGCAGGCTGGAGTAACCCAGCAACCAGTTGGAATAGACACTCTCCAGGCTCAGGTCGGAAACGATCCAGCCGAGCTTCTTCAGCAGCTCGTGGCTCATCAGCGCCAGGCCGATGAAACCGGTCAGCCACACGGCGCGGCTGCGCCCGATCAGGCGCGGGGCGATATTCTGGAAGTCGTTGGTCGGCGAGACGATGTTGGCGGCGGTATTGGTCGACAGCGTGGCGATCACGATCAACGCCATGGCCAGTGCCACCCAGCCGGGGCTGTGGATCTTGCCGATCAGGCTGACCGGGTCGGACACCGTTTCCCCCACCAGCGACGCCGAGGCGGCGGTCATCACCACACCCAGTGCGGCGAACAGGAACATGGTCAGCGGCAGGCCAAAGATCTGCCCGAGAATCTGGTCCTTCTGGCTCTTGGCATAGCGGCTGAAGTCGGGAATGTTCAGCGACAGCGTGGCCCAGAAGCCGACCATGGCGGTGAGCCCGGCGCAGAAGTAACCGACCACGCTGGCCCCTTCCGGGCGCTTGGGCGGCTGCGCCAACAGTTCGGTCATCGACATGTGCGGCAAGGCCCAGAACAGCAAGCCGAAACCGACCGCCACCAGCAGCGGTGCCGACAGTGTCTCCAGCCACTTGATCGACTCGGCGCCGCGCAACACCACCCACAGGTTCAGCGCCCAGAAGACCATGAAGCCGATCACTTCACCGGTACCGCCCAACGCCTTCCAGCCGTCGAAGATCGAGCCGAGGAAAAGGTGGATGGCCAGGCCGCCGAACATCGTCTGGATGCCGAACCAGCCACAGGCCACCACCGCGCGGATCAGGCACGGCACGTTGGAGCCGAAGATGCCGAACGACGAGCGCAGCAGCACCGGGAACGGGATGCCGTACTTGGTGCCGGGGAACGCGTTGAGGGTCAGCGGGATGAGCACGATGAGGTTGGCCAGCAGGATCGCCAGCAGTGCCTCGCCCACGCTCAGGCCGAAGTAGGCCGTGAGCACGCCGCCCAGGGTGTAGGTGGGCACGCAGATGGACATGCCCACCCACAGCGCGGTGATGTGCCATTTGTTCCAGGTGCGCTGGTGCACCTTGGTTGGCGCGATATCGTGGTTGTAGCGCGGGCTGTCGAGGACGTCACTGCCTGCGGACAGCTCGAACAGGCCTGCCTGCTCGATCACTTCCGATCTGCTCTGTTGCATGGGGCCTTCTCCAGATTTCTTCTAGTTGTTTGCTCATCGGGCTAACGCGATGGCCGGAGTACACACACCACCAGTACTGCTCCTCCGGTCCGGCCTGGCGGTTGTGGCCGTACTCAAATTGCGTGCCGGGTTGGCTTGCGCCTACCCGGCCGGCCGCCGCCGAGCGGAGGTAATCAACTGATCTGCAAAGCATTGTTGCGCGGCAGGCGCGGGCACGGTTATGCCCTCGCCTGCCGCTTGCGCCACCTTGGGCCGGCCCTGGCCCCTGCACCAGGTTTCAAACTGGTGCAGCCTGTTTTTTCATCGGCGCGGCCTGCGCCTCGAAGCCGGGAATCAAGCAGCTGATTTTGCATGGAAAATCTTGACCAATTTGGCTTCTTGTCAAGTGCGTCAAAATGGTGAAAGGCCTCACCATTTTGGTGATTACGGCAATTAATCGTTAATTATCAATAAGTTAATAACGATATATGCTTATGAAATTTTTTCTTGAACAATCCTGAAACTGCATCTAGATTCCAATCTTGTCAGGCCTGACAGGATTAACCCGCATCCTCCAGCCACTGGCACATAACAATTTCAAGAACCGGCACAGACCGGTCAGCCTGCGAGGAAGACGGCATGTCCCTGTTGATCCGTGGCGCCACCGTGGTTACCCATGAAGAGAGCTATCCCGCCGATGTCCTGTGTGTCGATGGCCAGATCCGCGCCATCGGCAAAGACCTCGAAGCCCCTACCGACTGCGAGATCCTCGACGGCAGCGGCCAGTACCTGATGCCCGGCGGCATCGACCCGCACACCCACATGCAACTGCCCTTCATGGGCACGGTCGCCAGCGAGGACTTTTTCAGCGGCACCGCCGCAGGGCTGGCCGGTGGCACCACCTCGATCATCGACTTCGTCATCCCCAACCCGCAGCAGTCGCTGCTGGAGGCCTTCCACACCTGGCGCGGCTGGGCGCAGAAGAGCGCGTCCGACTACGGCTTCCATGTCGCCATCACCTGGTGGAGCGAGCAGGTCGCCGAGGAAATGGGCGAGCTGGTCAACCAGCATGGGGTCAACAGTTTCAAGCACTTCATGGCCTACAAGAACGCCATCATGGCGGCCGACGACACCCTGGTGGCCAGCTTCGAGCGCTGCCTGCAGCTGGGTGCGGTACCCACCGTGCATGCCGAGAACGGCGAGCTGGTCTACCACCTGCAACAGAAGCTGCTGGCCCAAGGCCTGACCGGGCCGGAAGCGCACCCGCTGTCGCGCCCTTCGCAAGTCGAAGGCGAAGCCGCCAGCCGTGCCATCCGCATTGCCGAGACCATCGGCACGCCGTTGTACGTGGTGCATATCTCCAGCCGTGAAGCGCTGGACGAAATCACCTACGCCCGGGCCAAGGGCCAGCCGGTGTACGGTGAAGTGCTGCCGGGCCACCTGCTGATCGACGACAGCGTCTATCGCCACCCAGACTGGGCGACCGCCGCCGGCTATGTGATGAGCCCGCCGTTCCGCCCGCGCGAGCACCAGGAGGCGCTGTGGCGCGGCCTGCAGTCGGGCAACCTGCACACCACCGCCACCGACCATTGCTGCTTCTGCGCCGAGCAGAAAGCCATGGGCCGCAACGACTTCAGCCGCATCCCCAACGGCACCGCCGGCATCGAGGACCGCATGGCGGTACTGTGGGACGCCGGCGTCAATAGCGGGCGCCTGTCGATGCACGAGTTCGTCGCACTGACCTCGACCAACACCGCGAAGATCTTCAACCTGTTCCCGCGCAAGGGCGCCATCCGCGTCGGTGCCGACGCCGACCTGGTGCTTTGGGACCCGCAGGGCACGCGGACCATCTCGGCCCAGACCCATCACCAACGGGTCGACTTCAACATTTTCGAAGGCCGCACCGTACGCGGCATCCCCAGCCACACCATCAGCCAGGGCAAGGTGCTCTGGGCCGATGGCGACCTGCGCGCCGAGCCTGGCGCCGGTCGGTACGTGGAGCGCCCGGCCTACCCCTCGGTGTACGAGGTGCTGGGCCGGCGCGCCGAGCAACAGCGCCCGACACCCGTTCAGCGCTGACCTGACCCGCATTGCCGTACCGGCCCTCAGAGGCCGGGCGGCGCCGTATTGCCGTTGACTGCCACGACCAAAAAGAAAAGAGAGGCTACAACCGTGATCGATGCCCTGAACCATTTGCCGCGCCCGCGCGCCGGCAGCGACCAGTTGGCCGAGCGCTTCACCGACCTGGCCCCGCCCCTCACCGCTCGCCAGGCTGCCGTCGAGAGCGCTCGCTGTCTTTACTGCTACGACGCCCCGTGCGTGAACGCGTGCCCAAGCGAAATCGACATCCCGTCGTTCATCCACCGCATCAGCGACGAGAACCTGCAAGGCGCCGCCGAGCGCATCCTGTCGGCCAACATCCTTGGCGGTAGCTGCGCCCGCGTGTGCCCCACCGAGATTCTCTGCCAACAAGCCTGCGTGCGTAACAATGCCCAGGAATGCGCCCCGGTGCTGATCGGCCAGTTGCAACGCTACGCCCTGGACAATGCCCACTTCAGCGAGCACCCGTTCAAGCGCTCGCCCGCTACCGGCAAGCGCATTGCCGTGGTCGGTGCCGGCCCCGCCGGGCTGTCGTGCGCCCATCGCCTGGCCATGCACGGCCATGACGTGGTGGTGTTCGAAGCCTGCGACAAGGCCGGTGGCCTCAACGAGTACGGCATCGCCCGCTACAAGCTGGTGGACGACTATGCCCAGCGCGAAGTGGAGTTCCTGCTTGGCATCGGTGGTATCGAGATCCGTCATGGCCAGCGCCTGGGCGCCAACCTTGGCCTGGGCGAGTTGCGCGACCAGTTCGACGCGGTGTTCCTCGGCCTGGGCCTGAACGCCGTGCGCCAGCTCGGCCTGGCCGACGAAGAAGCGCCCGGCCTGCTCGCTGCCACCGCGTACATCCGCGAACTGCGCCAGGCCGACGACCTGGCGCAACTGCCGCTGGCCGACCGCTGCCTGGTGATCGGCGCCGGCAACACCGCCATCGACATGGCCGTGCAGATGAGCCGCCTGGGCGCCCGCGACGTCAACCTGGTCTACCGCCGCGGCCACGCCGACATGGGTGCCACCGGCCATGAACAGGACATCGCCAAGGCCAACCAGGTACGCATTCACACCTGGGCCCGCCCCGACGCCGTGCTGCTCGATGACGACGGCCGTGTACGCGGCATGCGCTTCATGCGCACCGAACTGGCTGACGGCCGCCTGCGTGACACCGGTGAGACTTACGAGCTGGCCGCCGACGCCATCTTCAAGGCCATCGGCCAACGCTTCGACGATGCCAGCCTCGGCGACCCGGTCGCCGCGCAACTGGTGCGCGACGGCGAGAGAATCCGCGTCGACGAAAACATGCGCACCAGCCTGGCGGGTGTTTATGCCGGCGGCGACTGCACCGCGCTGGGCCAGGACCTCACCGTCCAGGCCGTGCAACACGGCAAGCTGGCCGCCGAAGCCATCCATGCCCAACTCATGCTCAACGTGGAGGCAGCGTAAATGGCCGACCTGTCCATCGAATTCGCCGGTATCAAGGCACCCAACCCCTTCTGGCTGGCCTCTGCGCCCCCCACCGACAAGGCCTACAACGTGGTCCGCGCTTTCGAGGCCGGCTGGGGCGGCGTGGTCTGGAAGACCCTGGGCGAGGACCCGGCGGCGGTCAACGTGTCGTCACGTTATTCCGCGCACTACGGCCCCAACCGCCAGGTGCAGGGCATCAACAACATCGAGCTGATCACCGACCGTTCGCTTGAGATCAACCTGCGGGAAATCACCCAGGTGAAAAAGGACTGGCCCGACCGTGCCCTGGTCGTGTCGCTGATGGTGCCGTGCGTGGAAGAATCGTGGAAGTTCATCCTGCCGCTGGTGGAAGCCACCGGCGCCGATGGCATCGAGCTGAATTTCGGCTGCCCGCACGGCATGCCGGAGCGCGGCATGGGCGCGGCGGTCGGCCAGGTGCCGGAGTACGTGGAAATGGTCACCCGCTGGTGCAAGATGCACTGCTCGCTGCCGGTGATCGTCAAGCTCACGCCGAACATCACCGACATTCGCCAGTCGGCCCGTGCCGCCCATCGCGGCGGTGCCGATGCGGTGTCGCTGATCAACACCATCAACTCGATCACCAGCGTCGATCTGGACCGCATGGTCGCCCACCCCATCGTCGGTGATCAGAGCACCCACGGCGGTTACTGCGGCTCGGCGGTCAAGCCGATCGCGTTGAACATGGTCGCCGAGATCGCCCGCGACCCGGAAACCCGCGGGCTGCCGATCTGCGGCATTGGCGGGATCGGCAACTGGCGCGATGCCGCCGAGTTCATCGCCCTGGGCAGCGGCGCGGTGCAGGTGTGCACGGCGGCGATGCTGCATGGCTTTCGCATTGTCGAGGACATGAAGGACGGCCTGGCGCGCTGGATGGACCAGCACGGCCACCGCAACCTCGAGGCGTTCCGCGGGCAGGCGGTGGGGCACACCACCGACTGGAAGTACCTGGACATCAACTACAAGTCGGTGGCGCATATCGACCAGGACGCGTGCATTGGTTGCGGGCGTTGCCACATTGCCTGTGAGGATACCTCGCACCAGGCGATTGCCAGCACCTTGAAGGCTGACGGGACGCATGCCTACAGCGTGATCGAGGACGAATGCGTGGGCTGCAACCTGTGCCAGATCACCTGCCCGGTGGAGAACTGCATCGAGATGGTGGCGCAGGATACCGGCAAGCCTTACATGAACTGGACCCAGGATCCGCGCAACCCCTACCGCGAGGCCAGTTGAAGCCATTGGGGCCACTGCGTGGCCCATCGCGGATGAATCCGCTCCTACGCCGTATTCAGCGGCTGCGCGGTACCTGTGGGAGCGGCTTCATCCGCGCTGGGCCGCAAAGCGGCCCCCGTTTGCTCAAGGCTCCAGCCCGATCCCGCGCAAGATCACACAGGTCACCGTCTGCACCGCACTCTCGAACGCCATGTCCGACAACGGCTCACCCTCGTTGAGCAACGCCACCTGGTAGCCAAAGTCGGCATAGTGCTGTGTCGACGCCCAGATCATGTAGAGCAGCGCCGAAGGCTCCACTGGCAGGATGCGCCCCTCTGCCACCCAACGGCGAATCTTGTCTTCCTTGAGCTTCGCCCAGGGCACCAGGCTCTCGGCGAGGTTCACCCCCAGCACCGGCGCGCCATGCAACATCTCTTCGGCCCAGATCCTCGAGCCCAGCGGCCGTGTCCGTGAATGGCCCATCTTGGCGCGGATGTAGCTGGTCAGCACCACCCGCGGGTCATCGAAGTTCTCGAAGCACAGCGCGTCTTGCTTCCACACATCCAGCAGGTCCTGCAGCACCGCGCGGAACAGTTCGTCCTTGGTGCTGAAGTAGTAGTGCAGGTTGGAACGCGGCAACTCGGCCTGCTCGGCGATATCACCCATGGAAGTCGCGCCATAGCCTTTTTCAGCGAACACCTTTTCGGCGGCGACGAGGATCTTCTCGATATTGCGACGGCGGATTTCGATCTTGTGGTTGGCCATCAGGCTTGGGCCGTCCACACCGCCAGTTCGTACCCGTCCGGGTCAATGAAATGGAAACGGCGGCCACCCGGAAAGGCAAAGGTCGCCCGGCTTATTTTCGCCCCGGCCGCCTCGACCCGCTGCTGTGCGCCTTCCAGGTCGTCGGCATACAGGATGACCAGCGGCCCGCCTGGGCGTACCGCTTCGCCGGTGGTGAAACCGCCGGTCAAACGACCATCGCTGAACTCGGTGTAGGTCGGCCCGTAGTCGGTGAAACGCCAGCCGAACACGCTGCCATAGAACGCCTTGCTCCGTGCGATATCGCTGACGTTGAACTCGATGTTGTCGATCTGCCGATCGTGGCCACGAACGCTCATGGGTGCTCCTTGCCGAATGGGGTTGGCTTAGTCTACTCCGACGATCGCGAGTTGCGTGCAGCAGCCACCGGCCCCGTCACCGCTTGGCCGCTCAGCCACATCTGGCCCGGTCCCGCACCGGGCACTGAGCCCGGTGCAGGTTCAGCGCCGTGTTGATGATGCCGATATGGCTGAACGCCTGGGGGAAGTTGCCAAGCATGCGCTTGCCGGCGGGGTCGTACTGCTCGGCCAGCAGGCCGACGTCATTGCACAAGCCGGTGAGCTTTTCGTACAGCGCCTGGGCCTCGGCCTCACGCCCCAGCAGCACATACACATCGGCCAGCCAGAACGAACACACCAGGAACGTGCCCTCCCCCGGCGTCAGCCCATCGCTGCAGCTGTCGCTGTCGTAGCGCAGCAGCAGGCCGTTCTTCAGCAGGCGCTGTTCGATCTGCGCCAGGGTGCGCTGAAAGCGCGGATCCTCGGCCGACAGAAAGCCGGTCAAGGCGATCTGCAACAGGCTGGCGTCCATTTCGGCCGAGCCGTAGGCCTGGACGAAGTGCTGGCCGCCGGCATCGAGCCCGCGCGCGCAGACTTCCCGATGAATCTCGTCAGCCACCTGCCGATAATGGCGACCCCGCTCACGACCTTCCTCGGTGGTATCCGCCAGCCCCGCCGCGCGGTCGAAGGCGACCCAGGCCATGACCTTGGAATGGACGAAATGCTGGCGGCCGCCGCGCACTTCCCAGATGCCTTCATCAGGCTCGCGCCAGATGCGTTCGACATAGGGCAGGATCAGCCGGGAGATCGCCGCACTGCGCGGGTGGCGCGGCAGGCCGCCCTTGATCGCCTGGGTCATGGCGTCGGCCAGTTCGCCGTAGATGTCCAGCTGCACCTGTTGCGAAGCTGCATTGCCGACCCGCACCGGCTGCGAGTGCTCGTAGCCGGCCAGCCACGGCAAGGTGTATTCCTGCAGGTCACGCTCGCCGGCCAGGCCATACATGATCTGCATCTGTTCAGGGTTGCCGGCCACCGAACGCAGCAACCATTCACGCCAGGCCTGGGCCTCATCGAAATAGCCAAGGTTCATGAACGCCAGCAAGGTCATGGTGGCGTCGCGCAGCCAGCAGTAGCGGTAGTCCCAGTTGCGCTCATGGCCGATGCGCTCGGGCAGCGAGGTGGTGACCGCCGCGACAATGCCGCCCGTGGGTGCATAGGTCATGGCCTTGAGGGTGAGCAACGAGCGGCGCACGAGCCCGCTGTAGGCACCAACCTCAGGACAACGGTCGGCGAATGCCTGCCAGTGCGACAGGGTGTGTTGCAGTGCCTGGTCGATGTCGCAGTCGGGCTGCACCGGCAAGTGCGAGGGCTGGTGACGCAAGCTGAAAACCTGGCGCTCGCCGGCACACACGCCAAAACGGGCGACGGTGTGGTGGTCTTGACCATGGGGCGCCACGCTGCTGCACAGGATCAGGCGATCGGGGCCGGCGACCGCACTGAGGGTCAACGGGTCGATTTTCTCCACCCAGGGCACGCTGCGACCGTAGTCCAAGCGCAGTACCAGGTCCATTTCGAAGCGGGTTTCGCCTGACAACCCCTCGACGATACGCACCACCGAGTTGACCTCGTCCAGTGGCATGAAGTCGAGCACCCGGGCGCGGCCGCTGGCAGTGACCCAGGTGGTTTCCAGCACCAGGGTGTCGCCCAGGTACTGGCGGCGGGTGTGCTCGACGGGGTCGCTGGGCGCCAGGCGCCAGCGGCCGTTCTCTTCGTTGCCCAGCAGCGCCGCGAACACCGCCGGGGCGTCGAAACGCGGCAGGCACAACCAGTCGATCGAACCGTCGCGGCTGACCAGGGCGGCGCTGCGGCAGTTGCCGAGCAGCGCGTAGTCTTCGATATGGGCGGGCATTGCACCTCCTTTTCAAAGGCTGCGTGCTCGTGCCTCTTCGCGGGTGAACCCGCTCCCACAGGGATATCACTTTCTCAGGTCAGTGATGTACCTGTGGGAGCGGGTTCACCCGCGAAGAGGCCCGAGCAGGCAACACGGCACTGTCATCCAAGCTTGTGCCACTCGCGCTTGTCGCGGGTCAGCAATTCATTGCCCGCTTCAGGGCCATCCTCGCCCGCCGGGTACTCATGCACCTCGCCCCCCTGGGCCCAGGCATCGAGAAACGGTTGCACCGCGCGCCAGCCGTTCTCGATGTTGTCGGCCCGCTGGAACAAGGTCTGGTCGCCGGTCAGGCAGTCGTAGATCAGCGTTTCATAGCCGGTGGCCGGGGTCATCTTGAAGAAGTCCTTGTAGGCAAAGCCCAGCTCGACGTTCTCCATCACCAGCTCCGGCCCTGGCCGCTTGGCCTGCAAGTCGAACCACATGCCTTCGTTGGGCTGGATCTGGATCTTCAGGTAGTTGGGCTTGGGCCGCTCCAGCTCCGACTCGCGAAACTGCGCGTAGGGTGCCGGCTTGAAGCAGATGGCAATCTCGGTGTCGCGCACGCTCATGCGCTTGCCGGTGCGCAGGTAGAACGGCACCCCGGCCCAGCGCCAGTTGTCGATCATCACCTTGAGCGCCACGTAGGTTTCGGTCTGGCTGCCCGGCGCGACATTACGCTCCTGGCGGTAGCCCGGCAGCGGTTTGCGGCCCTGCTTGCCCGCCACGTATTGGCCACGCACCGAGTTTTTCAGGGCCATCTTCGCCGACCAGGGGCGAATGGCCCCGATCACCTTGGCTTTTTCGCCACGCACCGCATCGGCGCCGAACGCCGCCGGTGGTTCCATGGCGACCATCGCCAGCAGCTGGAACAGGTGGTTGGGTACCATGTCGCGCAGCGCGCCGGTGTTGTCGTAGAACGCGCCACGGGTCTCGACGCCAACCGTCTCGGCGGCGGTGATCTGCACATGGTCGATGTAATGGTTGTTCCAGAACGACTCGAACAGGCCGTTGGAGAAGCGGCTGACCAGAATGTTCTGCACCGTTTCCTTGCCCAGGTAATGGTCGATGCGGTAGATCTGCCGCTCGCTCATCACTTTCAACAGGCAGGCGTTGAGCGCCTCGGCACTGGCCAGGTCGGTACCGAAGGGTTTTTCCACCACCACCCGCCGGAAGCCGCCGGCAGATTCGTCGAGCAGGCCGGCTTCGCCCAGGCGCTGAGCCACCTCGGGGAAGAAACGCGGCGAAGTGGCCAGGTAGAAGATGGCGTTGCCGTGGCTGGTTTTCTCGATGCGCCTGGCCAACGCCGCATAGGTGGCGGGGTCGAGGAAATCGCCGGTCTGATAATCCAGGCGCTTGGCCAGACGCGCCCAAAGCTTTTCGTCCAGGCATTTGGCAGCGCCCTCGCCGCCCTTGTCGCGCGCCTGCATGAAGGCATGCAGGCGCTCGGCGAATTCATCAGCCGTCGCCGCGTTGTGGTCGACGCCGACGATGCGCAGGTTGCGGTCCAGCAAGCCATCGCGGCTGAGGTTGTAAAGCGCCGGCATCAGCAGGCGCTTGACCAGGTCACCATTGGCACCAAACAGGAACAGCGTGCAGGGCGGAGCAGCAGGAATGGTCTGTTTGGTCATCAGTCTTTTTTCTCGACGTGGCCACCGAAGCCCAGGCGCATGGCCGACAGGATCTTGTCGCCATAGGTACCTTGCTGCTGGCGCGAGCGGAAGCGGGCGAACAGCGCGCTGGACAGCACCGGCACCGGCACCGCCTGCTCGACGGCAGCATCGATGGTCCAGCGGCCTTCACCGCTGTCGGACACCGAGCCACTGAACTGCGCCAGCTGCGGGTCGGCCACCAGTGCATCGGCGGTAAGGTCGAGCAGCCAGGACGTGACCACGCTGCCACGGCGCCAGACCTCGGCGATCTCGGCCACGTTCAGGTCGAAGCGCTGGTCTTCCGGCAGCTCGTTGCCGCCCTTGCTGCGCAGCAGGTCGAAGCCTTCGGCATAGGCCTGCATCAGGCCGTATTCGATGCCGTTGTGCACCATCTTCACGTAGTGCCCGGCGCCGGGCGGGCCGGCGTGGATATAGCCGTGCTCGGCGCGCTGATGCTCACCGCTGCGGCCGTGGGTGCGCGGAATGTCGCCGACGCCCGGTGCCAGTGCCTTGAACAGCGGCTCAAGGCGCTCGAACACGTCTTTCTCGCCCCCGATCATCATGCAGTAGCCACGGTCCAGGCCCCATACACCGCCGGAGGTGCCGACATCCAGGTAATGCAGCCCGCGCTTGGCCAGTTCGGCAGCGCGGCGCATGTCGTCTTTATAGAAGGTGTTGCCACCGTCGATGATCGCATCACCCGGTTCCAGCAGCTCGGCCAGCTGGGCGATGGTCTGCTCGGTAGGTTCGCCGGCCGGCAGCATCACCCACACCGCGCGCGGTGCCTTGAGCTTCTGCACCAGCGCACCCAGGTCATGGGCCCCTTGCGCACCTTCGTGATGCAGGGTATCGACTGCCTCACGGTTGCGGTCGTGCACCACGGTCTGGTGGCCTGCGCGCATCAGCCGCCTTGCGATATTGCCGCCCATGCGGCCCAGCCCGACGATTCCCAATTGCATGAGCCGATGCTCCCCTTTCGAAATGGATGACAAACACAGTTCAATTTTTCAGATTAGTCCAGCACCGAGCCCGAGGGTTCAGCGACGAACGGCGTGACAACGTTAAACAAAAAAGTTCCCATGAGCGGCAAAAGAATTCAGAATGCGCGCCGCGTGAAGCGTCTACGCTTTAACTGTCACCAGCCAAAACCGCGAGGTGTGCTCATGGGTACCTTGATGCCTGCTACTCCAACCCAGACCCTCTATGTCTCCGTACGCCGTGATGAGCTGCGCAAGTTGAAGGACGAACGTGATCAGCTGCGCCAGCAGGTCGCCCAGCTGCACTTGTTGCTGGAACAGGCGCTTGGCGACGGTAAAGCCGTCAGCCTCTGATTCACCCCTCCCCTGGTGGGAGCCTCGGCTCCCACAGTGCCGACATTCTGCCCCATCACGGTGCACGATACGCTGGCCAGCCACTCTATGGCGCACACCTGAATACCCCTTGCCCCACCCTCGAACACCTCTGTTCATATTCGGTCACACACGCCAACGTTTGCGTCTATCTCGCGTCATAGCGAAAGTGACCAGTGGGTCACCTTTTTATCTCCAGCTCTCCTACACTCAGATTTCGGCCCGCCATTTGCTCAGAGGAAGAGCGACGTAAAAAAGTCGAACTTTTGGAAATGGTGGCGGGTCAGCAACTAAGTAGGCCAATTGCAAAAGGACTTCCTTCGCACGGCCCGCCTACCCCAATCAGTCCAATCGCCTTCGGCCGGAATGCTGATCGCGTTGTGCCTGCGCGCACGACTTCGGGGCATGGATAGCTTTACGCAACTACAGAACCAGAGAGAACCAGCACGAGATACCGCAACGGGTGCCAGCACCCGGCTAATACATAGGGACGGAGAGAAGTATGATCAGTGCCGCTGTCGAGCCTCACGTAGATTCATTCAACCCGGACAACCGCGAGCCGCTCACCCCGGACTTCGCCAAGACAGGCACGACACCCGGCGCCCAGCGCCAGCACAACCCGAACAAGCGCAAGATCCTGTTCGTCACCTCGGAAATCGCCGACCTGGTCAAGACCGGCGGCCTCGGCGACGTCTCTGCGGCGC
This sequence comes from Pseudomonas sp. NPDC089428, assembly GCF_044749325.1. Classification (NCBI taxonomy): domain Bacteria; kingdom Pseudomonadati; phylum Pseudomonadota; class Gammaproteobacteria; order Pseudomonadales; family Pseudomonadaceae; genus Pseudomonas; species Pseudomonas sp. NPDC089428. The sequence goes on along the minus strand of NZ_JBIVHT010000001.1, from coordinate 262,585 downwards.
TGCCCCGCGCCCTGGCGCATTTGCACGATGTACGGGTGCTGATCCCCGGCTACCGCCAGGTGATGGAAAGTGACAACCCCATTCATATCGTCGGCGAGCTCGGCGGCCACGCAGCCCTGCCGCCGTGCAAGATCGGCCGCATGGACCTGGCCGACGGCCTGGTCATCTATGTATTGATCTGCCCCGAACTGTACCTGCGTGACGGCACCCCCTATGGTGCCAACAACGGCCGTGACTGGCCCGACAACCACATCCGTTTCGCCCGCCTGGGCCTGGCCGCGGCCGAGATTGCCGCTGGTGAGGGCATGATCCACTGGAAGCCCGAAGTGGTGCATGCCCACGACTGGCCCGCTGGCCTGGCACCGGCCTACATGCACTGGCGCGGGCTTAACACGCCGACCTTGTTCACCATTCACAACCTGGCGTATCAGGGCGTCTACAGCCGCGGCTGCAGCCCGGAGCTGGCGATCCCCGAGCATGCCATGCAACAGGAAGGCATGGAGTTCTACGGCAAACTGTCGTTCCTCAAGGCCGGCCTTGCCTACTCCAGCCACATCACCACGGTCAGCGCCACCTACGCCCAGGAAATCACCACCCCCGAATTCGGCTGCGGGCTCGATGGCTTCCTGGCCAGCAAGGCCCAGCAAGGCCTTCTCGGCGGCATCCCCAACGGCATCGACGAAAGCTGGGACTCGTCCACCGACAAGCACCTGCAGCACAACTTCAGCATCAACGACTGGGACGGCAAGGCACGCAATACCGCCGAAGTGCGCAAACTGTTCGAACTGGAACCGTCCGAAGGGCCGCTGTTCGCCGTGGTCTCGCGACTGGTCTACCAGAAAGGCCTGGACCTGACCCTGGGTGTTGCCGACTACATCGTCGAACAAGGTGGGCAGATCGCGATCATCGGCCGCGGTGAGCCGGAGGAAGAACAGGCCATGCGCGAGCTGGCCCTGCGCCACCCAGGCCGCATCGGCGTGCGCATCGGCTTCAACGAAACCGACGCCCGGCGCATGTTCGCCGGCAGCGACTTCCTGTTGATGCCATCGCGCTACGAGCCCTGCGGTCTGAGCCAGATGTACGCCCAGCGCTTCGGTTCGCTGCCGGTGGCACGCAACACCGGCGGCCTGGCCGACACCATCGAGAATGGCGTCACCGGTTTCCTGTTCGATGAATCGACTGTCGACAGCTACCGCGAAGCGCTGAGCCGTGCCTTCTATACCTACGGCAAGAAGGACCTGCTCAACGCCATGCGCTGCCTGTCGATGACCCAGCCGTTCAACTGGTGCCAGGCGGTGGAACCCTACGCGCGCCTCTACGAGGACCTGGTCAAGCAGGCACACCTGAGCCACTACTGAGCGGGGGTTCGAAGATGCACAGGCATGGCGCACACCTGCTGGACGCCACGTCGGCGCGCTTCGCCCTGTGGGCGCCAGATGCGCGCAGCGTGAGCTTGGAACTGGAGCAGCAGCCGGCCATTGAGCTGCTGCCCGAGGGCAACGGCTGGTACACGGGCGTCGCCCCGTGCCAGGCCGGCGACCGTTATCACTATCGCATCGACGGCAAACTGCAAGTGGCCGACCCCGCGTCGCGCTACCAGCCCGAAGGTGTACACGGCCCGAGCCAGCTGGTGGATACCGGCGCCTACGCCTGGCAGCACCCGTGGCAAGGCCGACCGTGGCACGAGGCGGTGATCCAGGAGCTGCACGTCGGCGTGCTCGAAGGTTACCAGGGCGTCGCCCGGCAGTTGCCGAGGCTGGCTGAACTGGGCATCAGTGCCATCGAGCTGATGCCCCTGGGCCAGTTCCCCGGCGAACGCAACTGGGGCTACGACGGCGTACTGCCCTATGCGCCGCAGCACAGCTACGGCAGCCCCGAACAGCTGTGCGCACTGGTGGACCGCGCCCATGGCCAGGGGCTGATGGTCATGGTCGATGTGGTGTACAACCACTTCGGCCCGGACGGCAACTACCTGCACCAGTACGCCAGCCCGTTCTTTCGCGAAGACCGCCAGACGCCCTGGGGCGCGGCCATCGATTTTCGCCGCCGCGAGGTGCGCGAGTACTTCATCCAGAACGCCCTGATGTGGCTGTGCGACTACCGCTTTGACGGCCTGCGCCTGGATGCGGTGCACGCCATCGACCAGCCCGACTTTCTGGTCGAGCTGGCGCAACGGGTGCGCGCCGCCGTGGAGCCGGGCCGGCATATATGGCTGGTGCTGGAGAACGAGCATAACCAGGCTTCGCTGCTCGAACAGGGCTTCGATGCCCAGTGGAACGACGATGGCCACAACGCCTTGCACGTGCTGCTGACCGGGGAAACCGAAGGTTACTACGCCGACTACCAGGACAAGCCGATCGACAAGCTGGCCCGCTGCCTGTCCGAAGGCTTCGTGTTCCAGGGCCAGGCCAACCGCCACGGCACGCCACGCGGGGAGCCCAGCGGGCACCTCGCCCCCAGTTCGTTCGTGTTGTTCCTGCAGAACCATGACCAGATCGGCAACCGCGCCCTGGGCGAGCGCCTGACCCGCCTGTGCCCGCCTGCGGCCTTGCGTGCGGCCACCGGCCTGTTGCTGCTGGCACCAATGATCCCGCTGCTGTTCATGGGCGATGAAGAGGGCAGCTGCCGGCCATTCCTGTTCTTCACCGATTTTCATGATGAGCTGGCCGATGCCGTGCGCGAAGGCCGCCGGGGCGAGTTCGCCCATTTCAAGGCGTTCGCCGACCCCGAGCAACGCGAACACATTCCCGACCCCAATGCCGAGCAGACCTTCGAGGCGTCGCGGCTACGGAACAAAGAGGTCATCGCCGGCTGGCACGGCCTGTATCAGCAGCTGCTCGACTTGCGCCAACGCCACATCATCCCGCACCTGCCCGGCAGCCGCGCACTGGGCGCCGAAGTGCTGGGCGACCAGGCCCTGACCGCACGCTGGCGCCTGGGTAATGGCAGCACCCTGCGCATCGACCTGAATGTGGCCACCACGCCGCAGCAGGTTGAACTGCCCGCCGTCCACTGGCGCCTGTTCGACAGCAGCGACACCACCCACCCCGACACCGCGCTGTGCGCCTACAGCTGCGTGGTCAGCCTGATTGCGCCCGGCCAGGAGAACCCATGAGCGAAAACGCCTTGCATCGACTGGCCGCCCGTGTCGGGCTGGCCCGTGACTGGATCGACGCCAACAACCGGCCGCAGCAGGTCAGTGACGAGGTGCTGCGCAAGGTCCTCGACGGGCTGGGCCACCCTGCCAGCGACGAAGCGGCGATTCAGGCCAGCCTGCGCGCCGTGGAGGCCGCAGATGACGCCGAGCACCTGCCCCCGCTGATCACCGCCGACCTTGACCAGCCGCTGCCCTTGCAGCGTTACTTCCCGCCTGGCAGCGCGGTGCGCTGTACGCTGGAAAGCAACCGCCTGCAGTACCTGACCCTCGATGCCCAAGGCAACCTGCCCGGCGGCTTGCCGGTCGGCTATCACCTGCTGCAGATCAATGACCGCAGCTTCACCCTCGCCGTGGCCCCACAGCGCTGCCACAGCCTGGCCGACGCGGTCGCCGAGCCGCCGCCCCGCTGCTGGGGGCTGGCCGTGCAACTTTACAGCCTGCGCCGCCCAGGTGATGGTGGCTTTGGCGACTGCCTGGCCTTGGAGCAACTGGCCCGCAGCGCCGCCGAACGCGGCGCCGATGCCTTGGCGATCAGCCCGATCCACGCCCTCTCGGCCATCGACCAGCAACACTACAGCCCTTACTCACCGTCCAGCCGGCTGCTGCTCAACACCTTGTACGCCAGCCCCGCGACGCTGCTGGGCGAGCGCGCCGTGCGCATGGCGGTCGAGGCGTGCGGCCTGGAACAGATGCTCGAAGAGCTGGAGCAGCGCCCGCTGGTGGACTGGCCCCGCGCCGCCGATGCCCGCCTGCGCCTGCTCGAGGCGCTGTACCAGGACTTCAGCCAGGCCGACCACCCGCTGCGCAAGGACTTCGACAGCTTCCGCGAGGCCCGCGGCCAGGCCCTGGAACATCACTGCCGCTTCGAAGTACTGCAGGCGCACGCCGTTGAACAGGGCCTGGGTGCCGACTGGCGTAACTGGCCCAGCGCCTGGCACGACCCCTACCACCCGGAAGTCGAAGCCTTCGCCAACGCCTACCCGGCCAAGGTCGAGTTCCACGCGTTCTGCCAGTGGCTGACCGAACGCAGCCTGCAACGAGCCCAGCACGCCGCGCGTAGCAACGGCATGGCGGTCGGCCTGATCGCCGACCTGGCGGTGGGCGCCGATGGCGCCGGCAGCCAGGCCTGGAGCCGCCAGGACGAGCTGCTGGCCAACCTCAAGGTCGGCGCGCCGCCCGACATCCTCAACCGCTCGGGGCAGGACTGGGGCATCTGCGCGTTCTCCCCCGAGGGGCTCAAGCGCAACGGCTATCGCGCCTTCATCGAGATGCTGCGGGCCAACCTGGCACATGCCGGCGGCCTGCGCATCGACCATGTGATGGGCCTGCGCCGGCTGTGGTTGATTCCCCGTGGCTGCAAGCCCGACCAAGGCGCCTACCTCAACTACCCACTGCAAGACCTGCTGCGCCTGCTGGCCCTGGAGTCGGTACGCCACCAGGCGATCATCCTTGGCGAGGACCTTGGCACGGTGCCCGAAGGCCTGCGCGAGCAGCTGGCGGCCAAGGCCGTGCTGGGCATGCGCGTGTTGCCTTTCGAGCAAACCCAGCCGGGCCACTTCAAGCCGATCCTCGACTGGCCGGACGACGCCCTGGCCACCACCGGCACCCACGACCTTGCGCCGCTTGCCGGCTGGCTGCAAAGCCGAGACATCGACTGGAGCCAGCGTCTGCAACTGATCGACGCCGCCACCGAGCTGCACTGGCGCCATGAACGGCAGAAGGAGCGCGAAGGCTTGCGCCGCACCCTGGAAGCCAACTACGGGCCACAAGACGACAATGACGCGCTGATCGATGCTGCCATCCGCTACGTTGGCCACACCCGCGCCCCACTGGTGCTGATCCCGCTGGAAGACCTGCTCGGCAGCGACGAGCAGCCCAACCTGCCCGGCACCACCAGCGGCCACCCCAACTGGCGCCGGCGCTTCGCCGCGCCGGTGCGCGAACTGCTTGACGATGAAGACGCCGCACGGCGCCTGGAGCTGCTGGCCCAGGCCCGTGAACAAGCCTGGGAGCGAGACCGATGAAGCCGTTGACAGCGACCCTGCGCCTGCAATTTCACAGCGACTTCAGCCTTGATGACGCCGTGCCACTGGTGCCGTATTTCGCCCAGCTGGGCATCAGCCACCTGTATGCCTCACCGATCCTAAAGGCCCGCGCCGGCTCGCGCCACGGTTACGATGTGGTCGACCCGACCTGTGTCAACCCAGAGCTTGGCGGCGAAGCGGCGCTGCAGCGGCTGGTGGCAGCGCTGCGCCAGCATGGCATGGGGCTGATCCTCGACACCGTGTCCAACCACATGGCCGTGGGCGGCGCCGACAACCCGTGGTGGCAGAGCCTGCTGGCCTGGGGCCGGCGCAGCCCTTACGCGGAATTCTTCGACATCCAGTGGCATTCCAGCGACCCGCTGCTGGCCGGGCAGTTGCTGTTGCCGTTCCTCGGCAGCGACTATGGCGCGGCGCTGAAGAATGGCGAGGTTCCACTGCAATTCGACAAGCAATCGGGCTCCCTGCAGGTCGCCCACTACGAACACCGCTTCCCGATCTGCCCGCTGGACTATGGGTGGATTCTTGCGCAGAGCCCCGAGCCTGCGCTAAAGGCCCTGGCGGAGCATTTCACTGCCTTGCGCGACGCCCCCGACCCACTGGCCGACGCCCTGCCCCTGCACGCCGAGCTGGCGCGCCTGGTGCGTGAAGGCGCAGACCTGGAGTCGGCCCTGGTCGCCTTCGACAGCCGCAGCGAAGACGGCTTCAAGCGCCTGCATCTGCTGCTGGAACGCCAGACCTACCGCCTGGCCAGCTGGCGCACCGCCGCCGATGACATCAACTGGCGGCGCTTTTTCGACATCAACGAACTCGGCGGCCTGCGGGTGGAGCGCGCCGTGGTGTTCGAGGCGACCCACGCCAAGCTGTTCGAGCTGATCGAGCGCGGCCTGGTGGACGGCCTGCGCATCGACCATATCGACGGCCTGGCCGACCCGCGCGGTTACTGCCGCAAGCTGCGGCGCCGGGTCGACAGCCTGCTTGCCAGGCGCCCGTTACAGGCCGCACTGGAGCACTTCCCGATCTATGTGGAAAAAATCCTCGGCGCCGACGAACACCTGCACCGCGACTGGCTCACCGACGGCACCACCGGCTACGAGTTCATGAACCAGGTCTCGCTGCTGCAGCACGACCCGGCCGGCGAAGCGCCATTGACCGAGTTGTGGGCGACGGTCAGCGAGCGCCCCGACTTCCCCGAGGAGGTGCGCCTGGCGCGGCACCTGGTGCTCAACGCCAGCCTGGCCGGCGACTGCGAGTCGGTGGCCCAGGCGCTGTTGCAGGTCGCCCGCGACGACCTGATGACCCGCGACCTGACCCTGGGCGCGATCCGCCGCGCGTTGCAGGCATTGGTCGCGCATTACCCGGTGTATCGCACCTACTTCAACGCCTGCGGGCGCCCGGCCGAAGATGAGCGGTTCTTCCAGCAGGCCCTGGCCCATGCCCGCCAGGACCTGGGCGAAGCCGACTGGCCATTGCTCGACCAGCTCGAGCAATGGCTCGGTGGCCAGCCTTGGCGTCAGATGCCCCCAGGCCGGCCGCGCAAGCACCTGCGCCATGCCTGCGTGCGTTTCCAGCAGCTGACCGCGCCCAGCGCCGCCAAGGCCGTGGAAGACACTGCGTTCTATCGCTCGGCGCGGCTGCTGTCGCGCAATGACGTCGGCTTCGAGGCCGAGCGTTTCAGCGCCACCAGCGAACATTTCCACAACGAGGCCCAGCGCCGCCTGCGCGACTTCCCCGACAACCTGCTGGCCACCGCCACCCATGACCACAAGCGTGGTGAGGACAGCCGCGCACGCCTGGCCGTGTTGAGTGAGCGCGGGCCCTGGTTCGCCAGCCGTGTGGAGCACTGGCGCGAACTGGCCGCACCACTGCGTGAACAACTGGATGATGGCGTGGCGCCAAGCCCCGGCGACGAGCTGCTGCTGTTGCAGACGCTACTGGGCAGCTGGCCACTCAGCCTCGACCTGCACGACGACAGCGCGCTGCGCCAATACGCCGAACGTATCCGCCAATGGCAGCAGAAGGCCCTGCGTGAAGCCAAGCTGCGCAGCAGCTGGAGCGCGCCAAACGAGGCCTATGAAGCCGCCTGCGCAGCGTATGTCGACGGCTTGCTGCTGGGTCGGGAAAACCAGCAGCTGCGCCAGTCGCTGGCCGATGCCGCGCAGCTGATCGCCTGCCCCGGTGCCCTCAACGGCCTGGTACAGAGCCTGCTGCGCATGACCGTGCCTGGCGTGCCCGACCTGTACCAGGGCAACGAGTACTGGGATTTCAGCCTGGTCGACCCGGACAACCGCCGCGCCGTGGACTACGCTTGCAGGCGTCGCACCCTCGACGATGCCGCTGCCCCCGGCGAACTGCTGGCGCACTGGCGCGACGGCCGCATCAAACAGGCTCTGATCGCCCGGGTGCTGGACTGCCGCCTGGCCCACGCCGAGCTGTTTCGCCGGGGTGCCTACCTGCCACTGAAGGTCCAGGGCCGGCATGCCGACCAGGTCATCGCCTTCGCCCGCCTGGGTGATGGCGAACGCGCCATCGTCGTCGCTCCGCGCCTGGCCAGCGGCCTGCTCGGTGGCGCCTCTACACCGTTGATCCCGGCACAGAACTGGGACGACACCCGGCTGATCCTGCCGTTTGCCTTGTCGCCTGCCAATTCGACTGGACTTTTCTCCAACGCTGCGGTCAGCCCTTCTAGGGAGCTGTTGTTGAGCGCCTTGCTGGCGGAGTTTCCGGTCAACCTGCTGATACAACAATCTTGAGCATCAGGAGTGCAATGATGAGTGTCGATGAAAAACGAATCCGCGAATTCGCCTACCAGATCTGGGAGTCCGAAGGTAAGCCCGCCGGCCAGGAAGACCGCCACTGGGACATGGCCCGCAAGCTTGCCGAAGCCGAGGCGCTGGCGCCCAAGGCTGCGCCGCGCAAGCGGGCACCAGCCAAGCCCAAGGTAGCGGCTGAACAGAAGGCGGCCGCCTTGCCGGGGGCCAGCAAGCCGGTAGCTGCCAAGAAACCTCGGGCAGCGAAAAAGCCGACTGCCGGGTAAGCCTGCACCGGCCCCTTCGCGGGTAAACCCGCTCCCACAGGGATCGCACCCACCTCCCCACAGTTGCAGTACCTGTGGGAGCGGGTTTACCCGCGAACAGGCCGGTGCAGGTCCCTACGATTTCCCTCCACCACGGCCATTTCGAGGATAGCCATGAGCCCGCGCACGCCCAAGAAAACCCGCTCCGTCGCCCCATCGCGCATTCGTGAGGGTATGCCTTTCCCCCTGGGCGCCACCTGGGACGGCCTGGGGGTCAACTTCGCCCTGTTCTCGGCCAATGCCACCAAGGTCGAGCTGTGCCTGTTCGACTCTACTGGCGAGCAGGAAATCGAGCGCATCGAACTGCCCGAGTACACCGATGAGATCTACCACGGCTACCTGCCTGACGCGCATCCCGGGCTGGTCTATGGCTACCGTGTGTACGGCCCTTACGAGCCGGAAAACGGTCACCGCTTCAACCCCAACAAACTGCTGATCGACCCCTATGCCAAGCAACTGGTCGGCAGCCTGAAGTGGTCCGAGGCGCTGTTCGGCTACACCATCGGCCACCCCGATGGCGACCTGTCGTTCGACGAACGCGACAGCGCGCCCTTCGTGCCCAAATGCAAGGTCATCGACCCGGCCTTCACCTGGGGCCGCGACCAGCGTGTGCAGATCCCCTGGGAACGCACGATCATCTACGAAGCCCACGCCCGTGGCATCAGCATGCGCCACCCGGCGGTGCCGGAAGAACTGCGCGGCACCTTCGCGGGCCTGGCCAACGACGAGCTGCTAAAGCACATCAAGGAGCTGGGTGTGTCGAGCATCGAGCTGCTGCCGATCCATGCCTTCGTCAACGACCAGCACCTGCTGGACAAGGGCCTGAACAATTACTGGGGCTACAACAGCATCGCCTTCTTCGCACCGCACCCGCGCTACCTGGCCAGTGGCAAGATCGCCGAGTTCAAGGAAATGGTCGCGCACCTGCATGACGCCGGCCTGGAGGTAATCCTCGACGTGGTCTACAACCACACCGCCGAAGGCAACGAGCGCGGCCCGACCCTGTCGATGCGCGGCATCGACAACGCCTCGTACTACCGCCTGATGCCCGACGACAAGCGTTACTACATCAACGATTCCGGCACCGGCAACACCCTCGACCTCAGCCACCCGTGCGTGCTGCAGCTGGTCACCGACTCGCTGCGCTACTGGGCCGGCGAGATGCACGTGGACGGCTTCCGCTTCGACCTGGCGACCATCCTCGGCCGCTACCACGATGGCTACAGCGAGCGCCACGGTTTCCTCGTCGCCTGCCGTCAGGACCCGATGCTCAGCCAGGTAAAACTTATCGCCGAGCCCTGGGACTGTGGCCCTGGTGGCTACCAGGTGGGCAACTTCGCGCCAGGCTGGGCCGAATGGAACGACCGCTTCCGCGATACCGCACGGGCCTTCTGGAAAGGCGACGAAGGCCAGCTGGCCGATTTTGCCGCACGCCTGACGGCGTCGGGCGACATGTTCAACAACCGCGGGCGCCGGCCGTATTCCTCGGTCAACTTCATCACCGCCCACGATGGCTTCACCCTGCGCGACCTGGTGTCGTACAACAGCAAGCACAACGAAGACAACGACGAGAACAACCAGGACGGCACCGACAACAACCTGTCGTGGAACTGCGGCGTTGAAGGCCCCACCGACGATCCGCAGGTCAAAGCCCTGCGCATGCGCCAGATGCGCAACTTCTTTGCCACGCTGTTGCTGGCTCAGGGGACGCCGATGATCGTGGCGGGTGATGAGTTCAGCCGCACCCAGCACGGCAACAATAACGCCTACTGCCAGGACAGCGAGATCGGCTGGGTCAACTGGGACCTGGACCAGGACGGCAAGGAACTGCTGGCCTTCGTCAAGCGCCTGACTCGCCTGCGCCTGGCCTACCCCGTACTGCGCCGCTCACGCTTCCTGGTGGGCGATTACAATGAGGCGATCGGGGTCAAGGACGTCACCTGGCTGGCGCCGGATGGCAGCGAGATGAGCGTTGAGCAGTGGGAAGACCCGCACGGGCGTTGCCTGGGCATGCTGATCGATGGCCGCGCCCAGGTCAGTGGCATCGCGCGGCCCGGCTCGGAGGCGACCATGCTGCTGATCGTCAACGCCCACCATGATGTGGTGCCGTTCCTGCTGCCGGCCGTGCCGGAAGGCGACTACTGGAGCTGCCTGATCGATACCGACCGGCCGGAGCTGCGCAAGCCGCAGCATCTGCAGTTCGACAGCACCTTCGAAGTCAAGGGGCGGTCGTTGCTGCTGATGGTGTTGCAACGCGAGGAAGAGTGAACCGGCACCGGCGCGCCCTGTCCCATCTGTATCTGTTGCATTGAGGAGCCACCGTGAACCTCGAAGCCGGCAGCCCAGGTTTCATCAGCACCCGCCAGTCCGCGCCCGTCAAACGGCTGCGGGTGCTGACGGTGAACACCCACAAGGGCTTCACCGCCTTCAACCGGCGCTTCATCCTGCCTGAGCTGCGCGAGGCGGTGCGCAGTACCCAGGCCGATATCGTCTTTCTCCAGGAAGTGCTCGGCAGTCACGATCGCCATGCCGCACGCTACCCCGGCTGGCCACAGACTTCGCAATATGAATTCCTCGCCGACAGCATGTGGAGCGACTTCGCCTATGGCCGCAATGCGGTCTACCCCGATGGCCACCACGGCAATGCACTGCTGTCCAAGTACCCGATCATCGAACACCGCAACCTCGACGTGTCGATCACCGGCCCCGAGCGTCGCGGCCTGTTGCACTGCATCCTCGACGTCCCCGGCCAGCACAAGGTACATGCCATCTGCGTGCACCTGTCGCTGCTGGAAAGCCACCGGCAGAAGCAGTTGCAACTGCTGCGCCAGCTCCTCGATGCACTGCCCAAGGATGCACCGGTAATCATCGCCGGCGACTTCAACGACTGGCAGCAACACGGTAACCGCATCCTGCGCCTGCAGCGCGACTTGCACGAGGCCTTCGAGCGCCACCACGGCCTGCTCGCCCGCACCTACCCGGCCCGCTTGCCGCTACTGCGCCTGGACCGCATCTACCTGCGCAATGCCGATAGCCATGCGCCGCAGATTCTGGGGCACAAACCTTGGACGCACCTTTCCGACCACTTGCCACTGGCCGTTGAGGTCAGGTTGTAACAATGATTCGGCATAGCCAATGGCGCAGAAATAGCGATCACCGCTATACCCAACAACTTCACGAAGATAATCATAGGGTTAACGGCAGCCACGGAGTGTGAACAGACCTTTCACGCTTTCTTGACGCAAGCCCCGGACTCTCCTTAGCTGAACATTATCACTAGACGTAAAAACTCGCGCCGGGCCTCTAGCTCGCGCCTTTGTGCGCGCTCGCGAAAGCTGGCGTGCTGGTTTGGGTCGCCCTCTGTTTTTGTCGTACAGCTCGTGACAACAGGCCAGGTCCTTGGGCTTTGCAACAAAAAAAACAGAGGAGATCCGCCATGAAAAGAACCTCGAATCCCTTGCGCTTCGATCATTTTTTCTATGCGGTTTCCACGTCGATGCTTCTGGCAACCCCGGTGGAAACGTTCGCGTTCGAATTGCAGGAAGATCCGATCTCCCCCAGCTACCTGCAACACGCGACGGTGCCGACGTTGTCGCTCGACCCGGTCAGCGCCAGCGGCCTGAGCCTGGGTACGCTTAACGCCTTCAGTGAGAAGATGGGCGAACGGCACAGCCTGCCAGCCCCCGACCTGGTGGGCGGCCAGTGGGCACAGTTCTTCCCTGGCGCCACACCGCAGCCTGGCGCGCGGACGCCAGAGCAGCTGGAAGCGCCCAGCCAGCAACTGATGATCGGCCCGGACCTGTTCGTGCGTGAAACCGCCGATGGCAACGTGCACCGTGCGGGCATCTTCGTGGGGCACAACAACCTGCAGAGCAGCTTCAACGGCGCACGGCCGTTGCTGGGGGACAAGCAACGCAATGCGGTCAACCTCAGCGGCGAGAGCCTGGGGGTGTACTGGAGCATGACCCATGAGCAAGGCTGGCACCTGGATGCCGTGGCCATGGGCTCGCGCATCGAGGTAATGGGCCGTGGCGACAGCGGCCAGCGCCTGGATGACAGCGGCCATGCGATGACCTTTTCGGTGGAAGGCGGTTACCCGATCGGCCTGGGTGGTGGCTGGGTGATCGAGCCCCAGGCGCAGTTGATCAACCAGCAGTTCTTCCCGGGTAACCAGGTGCAGGCAGAGACCTTGCAAGCCTTCGACAGCCAACCCAGTTGGAGCGGCCGGGTCGGTGCCAAATTGTCCGGGCGCTACCAGGTCAAAGGCATGCCGATCGAGCCCTATGTGCGGACCAACGTCTGGTATGACTTCAACGACACCAGCGAGGTGAAGCTGGACCAGGTCGACAAGATCTCCAGCTCGCGTTATTCGACCACGGTGGAACTGGGTTTGGGGCTGGTGGCACGAGTGACACCATCGGTGGCGCTGTTTGTCAGTGCCGATTACAGCAGCGATGTGGATGGCAACGACCTCAACGGGCTGATTGGCAGCCTTGGGGTGCGGATGCGGTGGTAGGCAGGCACGGCCTCTTCGCGGGCAAGCCCGCTCCCACAGAAATAGCACTCACCTGAAGGTTGGTGCAGTACCTGTGGGAGCGGGCTTGCCCGCGAAGAGGCCAACACAGGCGATGAATCAGGCCGGTTTCATTACCAGAACCCCAAGCGGCGGCAAGTTCAGCGCCAGTGACAGTGGCTGCCCATGGCTGGCCACTTGATCACTCTCCACCGCCCCCAGATTGCCGACATTCGACCCGGCATACAGCTCGGCATCGCTGTTGAGCAACTCCTGCCAACGCGCCCCGAACGGCACGCCAATCCGGTACCCCTCGCGCGGTACCGGGGTAAAGTTGGCCACCACCAGCAGCGGCTCGCCCTGGCTGCTCCAGCGCAACCAGGCATACACGCTGTTGTGCGCGTCATCGCCGATCAGCCACTGGAAGCCCTGGGGCTGGCAGTCCTGCTCGTGCAACGCCGGCAGCTCGCGGTACAGGCGGTTCAGGTCACCGACCAGTCGCTGCACGCCCTGGTGTTCCGGGTACTGCAGCAGGTACCAGTCCAACTGGTGGTCGTGGTTCCACTCGCGCCACTGGCCGAACTCGCAGCCCATGAACAGCAGCTTCTTGCCTGGGTGGGTCCACATGAAGGTCAGGTAGGCGCGCAGGTTGGCGAACTTCTGCCAGCGGTCGCCGGGCATCTTGTCGATCAACGAATGCTTGCCGTGCACCACCTCATCATGGGAAATGGGCAGGATGAAATGCTCGGAGTAGGCGTAGATCAGGCCGAAGCTCATTTCGTTGTGGTGATAGGTCCGGTGCACCGGGTCGTTCTGGATGTAATGCAAAGTGTCGTGCATCCAGCCCATGTTCCACTTGTAGGCAAAACCCAGCCCGCCCTGCTGGATCGGCTGGCTGACGCCTGGCCAGGCGGTGGACTCCTCGGCGATGATCAGCGCCCCCGGCGCCTCGTGGGCGGCGATGCCGTTGAGGTGGCGGATGAAGTCGATGGCCTCGAGGTTTTCGCGCCCACCGTGGCGGTTGGGCACCCACTCGCCGGCCTTGCGCGAATAGTCGCGGTACAGCATCGAAGCGACCGCATCGACGCGCAGGCCGTCGACATGGAAGTGCTTGAGCCAGTGCAGCGCCGAGGCCAGCATGAAACCGCGCACTTCGTTGCGGCCAAGGTTGTAGATCAGCGTGTTCCAGTCCTGGTGGAAGCCTTCCAGCGGGTTGTCGTACTCATACAGTGCGGTGCCGTCGAAACGCGCCAGGCCATGTTCGTCGGTGGGGAAATGCGCCGGCACCCAATCGAGGATCACGCCGATGCCGCCCTGGTGGCAGGCATCGACGAAGAACGCGAAGTCCTCGGCGCTGCCATAGCGTGAAGTCGGGGCGAACAACGACAGCGGCTGATAGCCCCAGGAACCACCGAATGGATGCTCCATGATCGGCAACAGTTCGATGTGGGTGAAGCCCAGCTGCTGCACATAAGGCACCAGGCGTTCGGCAAGCTCGCGCCAGTTGTAGTAGCGCGACACTTCTCCCAGTTCGTCGAGCTCGCATTGCCAGGAGCCGGGGTGCAGTTCGTAGATCGACAGTGGTGCACTGTAAGCATGGCGCTGGGCGCGGTGTTCCATCCAGTCGTGGTCATGCCATTCGTGGCTCAGCTCACCGGCCACCTTCGACGCCGTACTCGGCGGCAGCTCGGTGGCGCGTGCCAGCGGGTCAGCCTTAAGCGGCAGTATGCCGTCCTTGCCGAGCACTTCGAACTTGTAGGTTTCACCCACGCCCAGGCGCGGCACGAACAGCTCCCACACCCCGGCGCTGTGGCGCAGGCGCATGGGGTGGCGGCGGCCGTCCCAGTTGTTGAAGTCGCCCACCACCGAGACCCGTCGTGCATTGGGTGCCCACACCGAGAAGCACACGCCATCGATGCCATCGACCTGGACCGGCTGGGCGCCAAAGCGCCCGGACAAGTCGCGGTGATTGCCCTCGGCGAACAGGTAGAGATCCATGTCACCCAGTTGCGGGCCAAAGCTGTAGGGGTCTTCGGTCACCTGCTCGCCCCCGGCCCAGCCGATCTGCAGCAGGTACGGGTGTGCCTCATCAAGGTGCGCGCTGAACAGGCCGGGCAGGCTGCCCTGCACCATTTCGGCGAGGACACGCCCATCATGGCGCGCCAGCAGCCGCACGTTCAGCGCATTGGGCAGGAACGCCCGCACCAGCAAGCCGCCCTGCCCGTCTGCATGGGGGCCCAGCACTGCAAATGGATCGGCGTGCTCGGCGCGGGCCAGGGCATCCAGGTCCCGTTGCCGAAGGCCGCCGTTATCACGCGTGGTTGCATTCATCTATGACTCTCCCCAGGTACTGATCAGTCCATGCAAGCCATGCAAGGGCACGGCCAGCCAACTCGGACGGTTTTCGGCTTCGTATGTAATTTCGTAGGCGGCTTTTTCCAGGCAGAACAACTCCAGTGCGGCGCGCTCGCCTTCGGCCTGTTGCCAGGCGTGGGGCATGGCGGCGGTGGCCAGGCCATAGGCCTCGACGAAGGCATGCCGCGACTGGTGCAGGTACTGCCGGGCAACCCGTTGTCGGGCCTGGCGCGCCGGGCCGGAAAGGTCGACCGCAGACGCGCTGCGCAGGATCATCGCAGCAGCATAGTCGAAGGATCGCAACACGCCGCTGACATCCTTGTACGGACTGTGTTTGGCCCGGCGCTCGTCCAGCGGACGGGCCGGCTCGCCCTCGAAATCGATCAGGTAGGCATCGCCCTGTACCACCAGGACCTGGCCCAGATGCAAGTCGCCGTGCACACGCATCAACAGGCCACCCTGGGCTTGTTCGGCGAGCCTGGCGATGTGCTGGGCAAGGCCGTCACGCTGCTGTTGCAGGTCGTCGACCAGGGCCTGGCTGTCGCTGTCGAGGTGTTCGCGGTGCTGGGCCAGCAGGTCGAGGGCGTGGTTCAGTTCGGCACTGATCTGCACGCTCCAGCGTTGGCTGTCGTCGGCGTCGCTGGGGCGCGGCTGGAAGGCTTGATCGTTGCTCGGTGCCGCCAGCAGCAGGTGCATCTCGCCCAGGCGCTGGCCGAGCAAGGCGGCGAATCCGTTGAGTTCGGCCAGCGCATCGGTATGTGCTTCGGCATCAGCGCTGGTCGGCTCCATCTCATCGCGGATGGCCCGCTCCAGGGTGTTCTGGGTCCAGGCCCAGGCATCGCCCTGATTACTCAGGTAGCCCTGGGCGATCATCAACAGGTGCGGCGCGCCCTGCTCGTCGACGCGGCTGACCCAGGCCAGCAGCGGCGAGATGTTGGCGAAGCCGCCGGCGGTGAGGTAGGCGCTCATCTCCAGCTCCGGGTGAATGCCCGGATTGACCCGGCGGATAAGCTTGAGCACCACGCGGTCGCCAATCACCACCGAGCTGTTGGACTGCTCGGCACTGAGGTAACGCACTGGGCTTTCCTCATTCAGCTCAAGCTCAGCCAGCTGTGCGGTGCACTCAAAGTGCAGTTCGCCCTGGCCATTGCCGCAAGGCAGCTGCACACCGTCCTGACAGGCGCGCAGTACAGCGCGGATGAACGGTTCAAGGACGAAGGCGTCGGTGATCAGGCCAACCTGGCGGCCACGGCGGACCCGCGCCAGCGCCAGCTGCTGCGGCAGCGCCGTGTTGATCTGTTCTTCCGGCAGCAGGCCGAACGGCAGCTGGTACTGGTTGGCCACGCCGTCGCTGAGCACTTCGATCTCGCTGAGCAGCACCGGTGTGGTGGCGGTGCCAAAGCGCACGCCGTAGCGCAGGCGCACCTGGTCGATCGGGCCTTCCTTGCCGGCGAACCAGCGGCGCTTGGGCAGGTATTGCGGCAGGATGGTGCCTTGCAGGGTGTCGCTGGAGGGCGGTTCGAGCAGTTCTTCCATGCGTTTGCGCAGCACTAACGTGGTCAATTCCGGCAACCCCTCGGTGGCTTGGATGTGCCAGCTGGGCATGCGGTCGTGGGCAGCCAGCAGGAACCAGTAAAAGGCATAAGGCGGCAAGGTCAGCAGGAACGGCAACTGGCCGATCGGCGGGAAGGCGCTACCGCCGAGCATCTCAACCGGCACTTTGTCAGCGTATTGCGACAGTTCGAGCTCGGCGGCCTGGGCGGCGCGGGAAACGTTGGCGACGCAAAGAATCACCTCGCTGTTGCCATCGGCGTCGGTGTACTCGCGGATGTACGCCAGGATGCGCCGGTTGCTTGGCGTGAGCATGCGCAGGCTGCCGCGGCCAAAGGCCTTCTGCTGCTTGCGTACCGCCAGCAGGCGGCGGTTCCAGTTCAGCAGCGAGTGCGGATCGTGGGCCTGGGCTTCGACGTTGACGGTCTGGTAGCCGTACAACGGGTCCATGATCGGCGGCAGCACCAGGCGCTGCGGGTCGGCCCTGGAGAAACCGCCGTTGCGGTCTGGCGACCATTGCATCGGCGTACGCACGCCGTCGCGGTCACCGAGGTAGATGTTGTCGCCCATGCCCAGTTCGTCGCCGTAGTACAGGGTTGGCGTGCCGGGCATCGACAACAGCAGGCTGGTTAGCAGTTCGATGCGCCGGCGGTCGCGCTGCAGCAGCGGCGCCAGGCGCCGGCGGATGCCAAGATTGATGCGCGCGCGGCGGTCTTCGGCGTAGTAGTTCCACAGGTAGTCGCGCTCGCGATCGGTGACCATCTCCAGGGTCAGCTCATCGTGGTTGCGCAAAAAGATCGCCCACTGGCAGTTGGCCGGGATATCCGGGGTCTGGCGCAGGATGTCGGTGATCGGGAAGCGGTCCTCCATGGCCAGGGCCATGTACATGCGCGGCATCAGCGGGAAGTGGAAGGCCATGTGGCATTCGTCGCCATCACCCTCGCCGAAGTACGGGCGGGTGTCCTCGGGCCACTGGTTGGCCTCGGCCAGCAGCATGCGGTCGGGGTAGTTGGCATCGATTTCGGCGCGAATCGCCTTGAGCACCCTGTGGGTCTCGGGCAGGTTTTCGTTGTGGGTGCCATCGCGCTCGATCAGGTACGGGATGGCATCCAGGCGCAGGCCGTCGACACCCAGGTCGAGCCAGAAGCGCATCACCTCGATGACGGCCTTGAGCACCTGCGGGTTGTCGAAGTTGAGGTCCGGCTGGTGCGAATAGAAACGGTGCCAGAAATACTGGCCGGCGACCGGGTCCCAGGTCCAGTTGGACTTCTCGGTGTCGAGGAAGATGATCCGCGTGCCGTCGTATTTCTGATCGTCGTCCGACCACACGTAGAAGTCCCGCGCCTTGCTGCCGCGCTTGGCATGGCGGGCGCGCTGGAACCAGGGGTGCTGGTCGCTGGTGTGGTTGATGACCAGCTCGGTGATCACCCGCAGGCCGCGCTTGTGTGCCTCGGCGATGAAGCGGCGGGCATCGGCCATGCTGCCATAGTCCGGGTGCACAGCCTTGTACTCGGCGATATCGTAGCCATCGTCGCGCCGTGGCGAGGGGTAGAACGGCAGCAGCCACAGGGTGTTTACGCCCAGTTCGGCGATGTAGTCGAGCTTGCTGATCAGGCCAGCGAAATCACCAATACCGTCGTTGTTGGCATCGAAGAACGACTTGATGTGCAGCTGGTAGATCACGGCGTCCTTGTACCACAGCGGGTCATCGATGAAGGCTGCCGGGCGGGAACGCTTGGCCATGGGTGACTCCTTTCTGTCCTGGGTTCGGCGAGATCCTTGTGGGAGCGGGCTTGCCCGCGAAGCAGGCACCGCAGTGGATGGCACCGGCTTTGCCGGTTTTCGCGGGCAAGCCCGCTCCCACAGGGAATGTGGCGTGCCGTGCTAACGGGCCTTTTCTATGCGCCAGATGCCGAACGGCTGGTGCCAGGGTTCGATACGCATCCACTGGGTCTTGCCATGCCAGGTCCAGCGATGGCCGTTCATCAGGTCCTCGCCGTGGGTGTCGGCGTTGTCATCCAGCCCCAACTCCCACAATGGCAATTCGAAACTGGCTTCCTGGGCGTTGTGCGGGTCGAGGCTGATCGCCACCAGAATGTAGTTGTCGCGCTCGGGCGTGCGCTTGGCGAAGTACAGGATGTTGTCGTTCCAGCAGTTGAAGAACGCCACGCCCAGGTGGGTCTGCAACGCCCGGTTCTGCCGGCGGATACGGTTGAGCTGGGCAATTTCGGCAATGATGTTGCCGGGCTGGTTGAAATCACGCGGGCGGATCTCGTACTTCTCCGAATCCAGGTACTCCTCCTTGCCCGGCAGTGGCGTGCCTTCGCACAGTTCGAAGCCTGAATACATGCCCCACAGCCCCGACCCCATGGTCGCCAGTGCAGCGCGGATGAGGAAGCCGGCACGGCCCGAGCTGTGCAGGAAAAAGGGGTTGATGTCGGGCGTATTGACGAAGAAATTCGGCCGGTAGCAGTAGCACCACGGCGGCTGGTTGAGTTCCTCGAAATATTCGCGCAGCTCCTGCTTGGTGTTGCGCCAGGTGAAGTAGGTGTAGCTCTGCGCATACCCCACCTTGCCCAGGCGCGCCATCATCGCCGGCCGGGTGAAGGCCTCGGCCAGGAAGATCACCTCGGGGTGCTGGCTGCGCACATTGGCGATCAGCCATTGCCAGAACGGCAGCGGCTTGGTGTGCGGGTTGTCGACGCGGAAGGTCTTCACGCCCTCCTCGACCCAGCCAACCACCACGTCACGCAGGGCCAGCCACAGGCTCGGTACCGCGTCGGCGGCGTAGAAGTCGACGTTGACGATGTCCTGGTATTTCTTTGGCGGGTTTTCGGCGTAGCGGATGGTGCCGTCGGGGCGCCAGCTGAACCAGCCAGGGTGCTCCTTGAGCCAGGGGTGATCCTGGGAGCACTGGATGGCGAAGTCCAGGGCGATCTCCAGGCCGTGCTCGGCGGCGGCGGCGACCAGGCGGCGGAAGTCCTCGCGCGTGCCCAGCTGCGGGTGGATGGCCTCGTGGCCACCCTCGGGGCTGCCGATCGCGTAGGGGCTGCCGGGGTCGCCGGGCTCGGCGCGCAACGCATTGTTGCGGCCCTTGCGGTGCTGGGTGCCGATCGGGTGGATCGGCGGGAAGTACAGCACGTCGAAGCCCATGTCGCGGATCATCGGCAAACGTTCGTGCACGTCGTTGAAAGTGCCATGGCGCTCGGGGCTGTCGGTGATCGAACGCGGGAACAGCTCGTACCAGCTGGCGAACAGTGCGGCCGGCCGGTCGACATCGAGGGGGAACTCACGGCTGCGGGTCAGGTAGCTGCGGTGCTCGGCTTCGGCCATCAGCCGTGCGGTATTAGGGTGCAGCAGCAGCGCCACCTGGTCATCGGCCTTGAGCGAAGCCAGTTGCTGTTGCAAGGCTGCGATCTCTTCGCGCAGCACGCCTTCGCTGAGGTCGATGCCCTGGCCGAGCATCAGCCGCCCCTCTTCCAGCTCCAGCTCGACCGCGACGCCGGCGTGGTACTTCTTCTCCAGGTCGTGGCAATAGGTGGCGAACGGGTCGATCCAGGCCTCGATGCTGAACAGGTGCGGGCCCAGCTCGGTGGGGGTGAAATCAGCCAGCCACAGGTCATTGCCCGGCGACTGCATTGGCACGCAGTGCCAGCGGCGGCTATGGGCCTGGCGCCAGTTGAGCATTACCACCAGGCGGTCGTGGCCGTCGCTGTAGACCTTGCTGCTGACCGTAATCTGTTGGCCGCTGACGGCCTTGGCGGCGAACGTGCCGGCCTCGAGCACGGGTTGGGTGTCTTCGATGACGATGCGTGGCGCCAGCAGCGCCTGGGACAGGCTGATGGCCTGATCCGGGTGATCATTCGCCGTGGGCGCACTTTCAAAGGGCTCGTTTCGTGACATCGACCTTGCTCCCTCAGGCTGGTGGCGGTAAGGGTTCAGAGCCGGGCGCAGACAAGGGGTTCAAAATAATTGAGCGAACGGCAACTGCCGGCGGTCAGAGCCTGCAGCACCTCTTCAATTCACCCCTGCGAGGCCAGGCCATGAACATTCCCATTCCACCGGAAACACCCGACCCCAACATCGACGACCCGAGCCTGCCGCCGCCCGTGCCGGAAAAGGATCCGGACGAGCTGCCGATCAAGCCGACCGTACCGCCGACGGTGGGTGATCCGCCGAGTGATGAACCACCGGTGAAGGCTTAAGGGTAGACCCGCTGTTCATGAAGGGTGGGCGGCTCGCCGTGAAATATGTGGTGCCTGTGCCACCGAGCGCCGCCCGCGCGGCGCTCAATCTCGACCCCAGCAGACATGCCACGACGAGCCCTATCAGCCTCACTCGGTCAAAGCTGCCATCTCCGCCACGCTGATTTCCCTCATCCGGAACTTCTGCACCTTCCCCGTGACAGTCATCGGAAACTCTTCGACGAAGCGGAAATGCCGCGGCACCTTGAAGTGCGCAATGCGCGCCTTGCACCAGCCTTGAAGCTCTTCAACCGTGGCAGTGTGCCCCGGATGCAGCTTGATCCAGGCCACGATCTCCTCGCCATAACGGCTGCACGGAATACCCACCACCTGCGCATCGGCCACCGCCGGGTGGGTGTAGAAGAACTCTTCCAGCTCACGCGGGTAGATGTTCTCGCCGCCGCGAATGATCATGTCCTTGTTGCGCCCGACGATGCGTACGTAGCCGTGCTCGTCCATGACCGCCAGGTCGCCCGAGTGCATCCAGCCGGCCGGGTCGATGGCATCCGCCGTGGCCTGGGGGTTGTCCCAGTAGCCGAGCATCACGCTGTAGCCACGGGTGCACAGTTCGCCGATCTCACCGCGGGCGACGATGCAGCCGTCGGCGTCCACCAGCTTGGTCTCCAGCTGAGGCTGGGTGCGGCCGACGGTGGTCACGCGCAGCTCCAGTTCGTCATCCGGGCCGGTCTGCAGGGATACCGGGCTGGTTTCGGTCATGCCATAGGCAATCTGCACTTGCGCCATGTGCATCTGGTCGATCACCCGGCGCATCACCTCGATCGGGCAGGTAGCGCCAGCCATGATGCCGCTGCGCAGGGTCGACAGGTCCAGTTGCGTGCGCGACGGGTGGTCGAGCATGGCGATGAACATGGTCGGCACGCCATAGAGGATGCTGGCCCGCTCTTCGGCCACGGCGCGCAGGGTCAGCTCGGCGTCGAAGGCGTCGTTCGGGTAGACCATGGTGCTGCCGTGGGTGATGCAGCCGAGGTTGGCCATGACCATGCCGAAGCAGTGGTACAACGGCACCGGGATCACCATGCGGTCGCGTTCGGTCAAACCCAGGCTTTCGCCGACCATGAAGCCGTTGTTGAGGATGTTGTAGTGGCTGAGCGTGGCACCTTTGGGCGCGCCGGTGGTGCCGGAGGTGTACTGGATGTTCACCGGCTGGTCGAACTGCAGGCCCTGCTGACGCGCCGCATAGGCTTCGGTCGCAGTCTGCCCTGCCCGCTCGGCCAGGGCTTGCCAGGGCAGGAAGCCGCTGGGCGGGTTGGCCGCCAGGCTGATGACCCCACGCAGCTCGGGCAGGCGCTCACTGGCCAGCTCGCCAAGGTTGGCGGTCGCCAACTCCGCTACCAGTTCCTGAACCATGGCATGGTAATCGGAGGTCTTGAACGCATCGGCGCACACCAGCCAGCGGCAGCCGGACTGGCGTAGTACGTACTCCAGTTCACCCACGCGATAGGCCGGGTTGATGTTGACCAGGATCGCACCGACCTTGGCGCTGGCCAGTTGCAGGATGCACCACTGGGCGCAGTTGGGTGACCAGATACCGACCCGGTCGCCAGTGTTCACGCCCAGCGCCATCAGGGCGCGGGCATGGATGTCGACCTGTTCGGCCAGCTGCCGCCAGCTGTAGCGCAGGCCCTGGTGGCGCACCACCAGCGCTTCGCCATCGGCGCAGCGGGCCACGGTGGCATCGAAGGCCTGGCCGATGGTCAGGGTCAGCAACGGTTGGTCCTGGCGGCCGCGGGTGTAGCTTGGTTGACTCATGGGTGTCCCTTCTTGTGGTTGTTCTGGGCACGGCTGAAACGAGCTGGGGATACTCTGGCGCAGATTTACGTTTACGTAAAGGTGATGATCGGATTGACAGCGACCAAAGGCAGGTTTACGTTAACGTAAAGGTGATGAACAACACCGGCCCAAGCTTGACGCCGAACCCTGTGGGAGCGGGCTTGCCCGCGAATGCGATCATTTAGGCAATGACGGTGATCCTGCTGACGCTTTCGCGGGCAAGCCCGCTCCCACAGGGTTCGGCGACTCACACTTGAGCTACGGTGTTATCCAATTTCAAGAACAACAAGGTGCCCCCGCATGCATTACCCCACCCTGAACTTCGCCCTGGGCGAAACCATCGACATGCTCCGCGACCAGGTGCGCACCTTCGTCGCCGCCGAACTGGCCCCGCGCGCCGCGCAGATCGACCATGACAACCTGTTCCCCGCCGATATGTGGCGCAAGTTCGGCGACATGGGCCTGCTGGGCATTACCGTTGCCGAGGAATACGGCGGCGCCGGCCTGGGCTACCTGGCCCACGTGGTGTCGATGGAAGAAATCAGCCGTGGCTCGGCCTCGGTCGCCCTCTCCTACGGCGCCCACTCCAACCTCTGCGTCAACCAGATCAACCGCAACGGCAGCCACGAGCAGAAGCTCAAGTACCTGCCCAAGCTGATCAGCGGCGAGCACATTGGCGCCCTGGCCATGAGTGAGCCCAACGCCGGTTCCGACGTGGTGTCGATGAAGCTGCGCGCCGAGAAGCGCGGCGACCGCTACGTGCTCAACGGCAGCAAGACCTGGATCACCAACGGCCCCGACGCCAACACCTACGTGATCTACGCCAAGACCGACCTGGACAAGGGCCCCCACGGCATCACCGCGTTCATCGTCGAACGTGACTGGAAAGGCTTCAGCCGCAGCAACAAGTTCGACAAGCTGGGCATGCGCGGCTCCAACACCTGCGAGCTGTTCTTCGACGGCGTCGAAGTGCCGGAAGAAAACATCCTCGGCCAGCTCAACGGCGGCGTGCGCGTGCTGATGAGCGGCCTGGACTACGAGCGCGTGGTGCTGTCCGGCGGCCCGACCGGCATCATGCAAAGCTGCATGGACCTGGTGGTGCCGTACATTCACGATCGCAAGCAGTTCGGCCAGAGCATCGGCGAGTTCCAGCTGATCCAGGGCAAGATCGCCGACATGTACACCCAGCTCAACGCCAGCCGCGCCTACCTGTATGCCGTGGCCCAGGCCTGCGACCGTGGCGAGACCACCCGCAAGGACGCCGCCGGGGTGATCCTCTACACCGCCGAACGCGCTACGCAAATGGCCCTGGAAGCGATCCAGATTCTCGGTGGCAACGGCTACATCAACGAGTTCCCGGCTGGCCGCCTGCTGCGCGATGCCAAACTGTACGAGATCGGTGCCGGCACCAGCGAAATCCGCCGGATGCTGATCGGCCGCGAACTGTTCAACGAAACCCGCTGAGCACAGGGGACGGGCGCACATGGCTACCTTGCACACCCAGATCAACCCGCGTTCGGCGGAGTTCGCCGGCAACAGCGCGGCCATGCTCGAACAGGTCCAGGCCCTGCGCGGCCTGCTCGCCCAGGTGGCCCAGGGCGGCGGGCCCAAGGCCCAGGAACGGCACACCTCGCGTGGCAAACTGCTGCCGCGCGAACGCATCGACCGCCTGCTCGACCCAGGCTCGCCGTTCCTCGAGATCGGCCAGCTGGCCGCCCATGAGGTATACGGCGAAGACGTGCCGGCCGCAGGCGTGATCGCCGGCATCGGCCGCGTCGAAGGCGTGGAATGCATGATCGTGGCCAACGACGCCACGGTCAAAGGCGGCTCCTACTACCCGCTGACGGTGAAGAAGCACCTGCGCGCGCAGACCATCGCCCTGCAGAACCGCCTGCCATGCATCTACCTGGTGGACTCCGGCGGCGCCAACCTGCCGCGCCAGGATGAAGTGTTCCCCGATCGCGAGCACTTCGGGCGGATCTTCTTCAACCAGGCCAACATGAGCGCGCTGGGCATCCCGCAGATCGCCGTGGTGATGGGCTCGTGCACCGCGGGCGGCGCCTACGTGCCGGCCATGGCCGACGAAGCGATCATGGTGCGCCAGCAGGCGACCATCTTCCTTGCCGGGCCGCCTTTGGTGAAAGCCGCCACCGGTGAAGTGGTCAGCGCCGAAGACCTCGGCGGCGCCGATGTGCACTGCCGCACCAGCGGCGTCGCCGACCACTACGCCGACAACGACGAACATGCCCTGGCCATCGCCCGGCGCAGCGTCGCCAATCTCAACTGGCACAAGCTCGGCAAGCTGCAGCGCCAGGCGCCGGTGGCACCGCTGTACAACGCCGACGAGCTGTATGGCGTGGTCCCGGCCGATGCCAAGCAGCCATTCGATGTGCGCGAGGTGATCGCGCGGCTGGTCGACGGCTCGGTGTTCGATGAGTTCAAGGCGCTGTTCGGCACCACCCTGGTGTGCGGTTTCGCCCACCTGCATGGCTACCCGGTAGCGATTCTGGCCAACAACGGCATTCTCTTTGCCGAAGCCGCGCAAAAAGGCGCGCACTTCATCGAGCTGGCCTGCCAGCGCGGCATCCCGCTGCTGTTCCTGCAGAACATCACTGGCTTCATGGTCGGCAAGAAGTACGAGGAAGGCGGCATCGCCAAGCACGGCGCCAAGCTGGTCACCGCCGTCGCCTGCGCCCAGGTGCCGAAGTTCACGGTGATCATCGGCGGCAGCTTCGGCGCCGGCAACTACGGCATGTGCGGCCGCGCCTACGACCCGCGTTTCCTGTGGATGTGGCCCAACGCGCGCATTGGCGTGATGGGCGCCGAGCAGGCCGCCGGGGTGTTGGCCCAGGTCAAGCGCGAGCAGAGCGAACGCAGCGGCCAAGCCTTCAGTGCCGAGGACGAGGCCAGGCTCAAGCAGCCGATCCTCGACCAGTACGAGCACCAGGGCCACCCCTACTACTCCAGCGCCCGCCTGTGGGACGACGGTGTCATCGACCCGGCGCAGACCCGCGACGTGCTTGGCCTTGCGTTGTCAGCCGCGTTGAACGCGCCCATCGAACAGAGCCGCTTCGGCATTTTCCGGATGTGACCCATGAGCGATTTCAGCACCCTCGAAGTGATCCGCGACCCGCGCGGCTTCGCCACCCTGTGGCTGAGCCGCGAGGACAAGAACAACGCCTTCAACGCGCTGATGATCCGCGAACTGATCGTTGCCCTCGACCAGCTGGCCGAAGACGCCAGCCTGCGCTTCCTGCTGCTGCGCGGCCGTGGCCGGCACTTCAGCGCCGGCGCCGACCTGGCCTGGATGCAGCAATCGGCGCAGCTGGACTTCAACACCAACCTCGATGACGCCCGCGAACTCGGCGAGCTGATGTACGCCCTGCATCGCCTGAAGGCGCCGACCCTGGCCGTGGTGCAAGGCGCGGCCTTCGGTGGCGCGCTGGGCCTGATCAGCTGCTGCGACATGGCCATCGGCGCCGAAGACGCCCAGCTGTGCCTGTCGGAGGTGCGCATCGGCCTGGCACCGGCGGTGATCAGCCCGTTCGTGGTCAAGGCCATCGGCGAACGCGCAGCACGCCGCTATGCCCTGACCGCCGAGCGCTTCAGCGGCGCACGTGCCCGCGAGCTGGGCCTGCTGGCCGAGGTGTACCCGGCCAGCGAACTGGATGCCCAGGTCGAAGCCTGGGTGAGCAACCTGCTGCAGAACAGCCCGCAAGCGCTGCGCGCCACCAAGGACCTGCTACGCGAGGTGGACGACGGCGAACTCAGCCCGGCCCTGCGCCGCTACTGTGAAAACACCATCGCCCGCATCCGCGTCAGCGCCGAAGGCCAGGAGGGCCTGCGCGCCTTCCTGGAAAAACGCCGCCCCGCCTGGCAAACCGACGACAAGAAGGAACCGCGCCCATGAGCCGTCCCGCTTTGACCACCCTGCTGGTCGCCAACCGTGGCGAAATCGCCTGCCGGGTGATGCGCACTGCCAAGGCCATGGGCCTGACCACGGTCGCCGTGCACAGCGCCACCGACCGTGACGCCCGCCACAGCCGCGAGGCCGATATTCGCGTCGACCTGGGCGGCAGCAAGGCCGCCGACAGCTACCTGGTGGTCGACAAGATTCTCGCTGCGGCCAAGGCCAGTGGCGCCCAGGCCATCCACCCAGGCTATGGTTTCCTGTCCGAAAACGCAGGCTTTGCCCGCGCCATCGAACAGGCCGGGCTGATTTTCCTCGGCCCACCCGCAAGTGCCATCGATGCCATGGGCAGCAAGTCGGCCGCCAAGGCGCTGATGGAAGACGCCGGCGTGCCGCTGGTGCCCGGTTACCACGGCGAAGCGCAAGACCTGGACACCTTCCGCGCCGCCGCCGAACGCATTGGCTACCCGGTGCTGCTCAAGGCCAGCGCCGGTGGTGGCGGCAAGGGCATGAAAGTGGTCGAGGAAGAAAGCCAGCTGGCCGACGCCCTGGCCTCGGCTCAGCGTGAGGCGCAGTCGTCGTTCGGCGATGCGCGCATGCTGGTGGAAAAGTACGTGCTCAAGCCACGCCATGTGGAGATCCAGGTGTTCGCCGACCAGCACGGCAACTGCCTGTACCTCAACGAGCGCGACTGCTCGATCCAGCGTCGCCACCAGAAGGTGGTCGAAGAAGCGCCAGCCCCCGGCCTGTCCCCCGAGCTGCGCCGGGCCATGGGCGAGGCAGCGGTGCGCGCGGCCCAGGCGATTGGCTATGTCGGTGCCGGCACCGTCGAGTTTCTGCTCGATGCCCGCGGCGAGTTCTTCTTCATGGAGATGAACACCCGCCTGCAGGTGGAACACCCGGTCACCGAAGCCATCACCGGCCTCGACCTGGTGGCCTGGCAGATTCGCGTGGCCTGCGGCGAGCCGCTGCCGATCACTCAGGAGCAGGTGCCGCTGATCGGCCATGCCATCGAAGTGCGGCTGTATGCCGAGGACCCGGCCAATGAGTTCCTGCCGGCCACCGGTACGCTCGCGCTGTACCGCGAATCGGCACCGGGCGAAGGCCGCCGGGTGGACAGCGGGGTCAGCGAAGGCGATGTGGTATCGCCGTTCTACGACCCGATGCTGGGCAAACTGATTGCCTGGGGGCAGGACCGCGAACAGGCACGCCTGCGCTTGCTGGCCATGCTCGATGAATTCGCCATCGGCGGGCTGAAGACCAACATTGCCTTCCTGCGCCGTATTCTCGCCCACCCGGCCTTCGCGGCGGCAGAGCTGGATACCGGCTTCATTCCACGCCATCAGGAGGTGCTGTTGCCGGCACCGCAGGCATTGCCGGCGGGCTTCTGGGAAGCCGCGGCAGAGGCCTGGCTGCAAGGCCAGGCGCCGCTCCAGCGGGCCGACGATGGCCGTTCGCCGTGGGCCGAGCGCAATGGCCTGCGTCTGGGCTTGCCGGCGCGCAGCAGCCTGCACCTGGTGAGTGGCGGCGAAAAACAGGCGGTTGCCCTGGAGCGCAGCTCCACTGCCACCTGGCAGCTTGAAGGTGAACAGCTGAGCCATGATGAGGGCGGAATCCGTCGCCGCTACCTGGCGGTGCGCCGCGCTGGCACGTTGTTCCTGCGCTGGGATGGCGAGATGCATGCCGTCGACGCCTTCGACCCGATTGCCGAGGCCGAAGCCAGTCACAGCCATCAGGGCGGGTTGGGCGCGCCCATGAACGGCAGCATCGTGCGGGTGCTGGTGACGCCAGGGCAGGTGGTGGAGGCTGGAACGCCACTGGTGGTGCTTGAGGCGATGAAGATGGAGCACAGCATTCGCGCGCCCCATGGCGGGACGGTGAAGGCGCTGTTCTGCCAGGAAGGGGATATGGTCAGCGAAGGGACGGTGTTGGTCGAACTGATGGAGTGAGGCGGTGGGTTGCGGCCGACAGGTGTAGGTCGTGGCATTTTTAGCGCCTGCGAAATCGAGCGCCGCGCGGGCGGCGCTCGATTTCGCAGGCGCTAAAAAAGCTGCGGCATGCACCTGCCAGCCCTCACTCAAATGCCATGCCCGACCCCACGCCCTAGAAGACGCCGTGCACCCGCACGACCACCCCGAGAAACTCGCAGCCCTCTTCGCACACCAGCGTCGGATAACTGCGGTTCAGCGCCTTCAGGTACTGCTGCCCACCCTCCTCGGCCAGCTCCCGCAGAATCGCCGTCTTCCCAGGCTGCCGGGCAATCACCAACCGGCCCGGTTCCGCCTCCAGCCCCGGGTCCACCAGTATCCGCATGCCCTGCGGCACGCTGCGGCCACTGGCAGCGCTCATCGCGTCATTTTCCACGGTCAACCAGAACGCCTTGCCCTGTGCCAGGTAGTCCGTCTGTTCGAATACACCCGGCTCGGACATCTCTGCGGCACCTAGCTCATCCCACGCCAACACCGGGTAGCGGAAGCACACGATGTACTGCATGAGGTCAAGTTCTTCATCGTCGTCATGCACCTCGTAGATGCCACGCTCCTCGCCAACCTGGCCCTGTATCCGCAGCTGCAAGCTGACGCTGTAGTGGGGCATGCCAATCTCGACGAACGTACGGTTCATCGATTCGATCTTGGGCTGGCGCCGCTTGTTCACCCAATGCCCCACACTGCCTTGAGACACGCCGACGCGCTCGGCAAGCTGCTCTTGGGTGAGCTTCAACTCCTCCATCCGGTCACGGACGAGGGCAATCCATTTATCCATATTCATCGCTGGCACGATACGGACTGCCTTCTGGCGCTCAATAAACATTCAGTATTATTTCTAGAAAAGCACATAAATACCCAAGGTATTAAACTCAGGCAGAACCCTTTCCCATTGGCCTGCGCAGGTATCAGGATGAAACCACCGAAAGACGACGTAACAGATCTCGACAGCGAAGCAGCCCGCCGCGCGCTCGATTACTACCTCAACCCCAACCCCCCGCGCCCAAGCGCGCACAACCAGATCTGGACCTTGCACGCCGGCGTCACCGCCGAGCAGGCCCAAGACCACGCCATAGAGCTGCTGCGCTGTGCTGCCGCCACCGCCCACGAAACGGCTTCCCATCAGGAAGGCAGCACCCGCGAGCTGACGTTTGCACTCATGCACATGATCGATATGGCCAGAGCCCTGCTGGAGCACAGGCGCGCCCTGCAGAACGGGCTGTAGGCAAAAAGAAGAAGGGAGAACGTGATGGCCGGCTGCCGGCGAAAGGCCCCGCGCGCCGGGACAAGGAAGCGCGCCGGTAAAACTTTTTTACCGGATAACTGAAAATTCATTTGACTGGCAAATGATAACGATTATTATTGCACTCAGCTGATCGCAAGATCTGCTGGATAACCCGGAGCTTAGGTCGCTCCAGATTATCTCCTCATCAGGCTAATCACGGTTTTTGACCCGGCTTTTTGCCGGGTCATTTTTTTTTGGCTCTTCAGGCTAATGAAGATCGTTGATGGCGCGCATGATAGCAAAAGTGTTTCAGAGCGTGAACGCTCATTACAAATCTTTGCGGAATCAGCACTTGAGAATCAATCTCGTTTTGACTACGCTGTTTCTGCATCACGGACGATGCCCCCACCCTACCCTCGAGCAAGGAGCTGTCCATGAGCCGTCTGCTGCTGCCCCTTGAGCACCCCACGCCCTCCAGCGAGCAGGCTGCCGAGCATGAGCGGCTGTACGCACTCAAGCGCCTGCCCCGGCGCGTGCAGCAAGTGTTCCTGCTCAACCGCCTCGATCAGCTGGACTTTGCCAGCATTGCCAAGCGCCTCGACCTCCCGCTGCTCAGCGTCGAACGCAACATGAACCAGGCCCTGCAGGTGGCGCAACCTCCCGGGGATGCGTTGGCCAGTGTCGCGGGGCAATGGTATGTGCGGTTGCAGAGCCCTGACGTGACCTCGTGCGAGCGCATCGATTTTCGCCGTTGGCTGGATGCGGCACCTGCACACCTGCAGGCGTTTCACGATACCGAGCTGCGCTGGCGCAGCCTGCTCGCCCCGGCGCGGGAGCTGGGGCTCGATGGCTGGTATCGGCACGGGCGTGCGGCGATTTCGGTTGGAGGGTGTTCGGCGGCAGTCGGGCTGGGTGTGGCGGCGCTGTTGTTGTTAGGTTACTGGGCCTGAGTTACATATCCACTGGGGCTGCAGCCAACTACGCTTTACGCTCCAAACCTTTCAGATAGACGAGCAAATACCAGCCTGCAAGGCTGGAAGCAATAAAGCCCAGCGCCAGACTCATCGGCAAGCTGCCGCTGATCGAAGCCACCAGCATGCTGGCGCCCCCACCGAATGCAAACAACATCGTATTGTTGAGCGAAGCCGCTGCACCTGCCCGCTCTGGGTGCCGGCCCAGCGCATGGGTTGTTGCAGCTGGCCGAACGATGGTTGTACCGATGGTACAGAGCACCAATGGAAACAGAAGGCTGAAAACTCCAAGCTCATGCACGGTAACAACCAGACATAGAGCAACCCCAGCCAGACCGATGAGAGCAAATCCCCAAGCAACCTGCGCCTGCATCGTCATGCGGCCATTCAGCCAACTGGCAATGAATCCGCCGGCCATGTATGCCAGCCCATAGCCAAGAAAGACCATGGAGAAGGCGAACTCCGTCAGGCCCATCTGTTCGATGAGCAACAAGGGAGACACAACCACAAATGAAAAATGGCTGGCGAACGCCAAGCATGAAAATAGCGAGCTGACCAGAAAAGCGCGATCCTTGAGCAAAATCGGATAGCTACTTAATACGCCTGTAAGACTATTTGCTGTCGGTTTCTCTTGCAGCAATTTCAAGGAAAGCAGCAATACAACAACGGCTAGAACCACAAAGGCCTGAAAACTGCCTTCCCACCCGAAATACTGCTGGAGCACGCTGCCTGCAAGCGGCGACAAGGAAATAAACAAACCACTTGCACTGGTCATCAGGATACGCACCGCATTGCGTTGATGGCCGTTGAATCTATCCTGCACCACGGCCTGGCTAAGCACGAAGCACCCGCATCCCACCGCCTGTAGAAGGCGGAAAACCATGAAACCTTGGTAACTTGTTGTGAGGATGCACCCCAGCGCACCCGCAACGGAAACCACTAGACCAGCTATCAGCAGACGCTTTCGCCCCATTCGGTCAGAAAGCGGACCGATGATGGTTTGCGAAATGGCGACACCGACAGCGAACAGGCTGATCGAATATGCAATGTACTGCGCATCGACACCAAAATCCCGGGCCAACAAAGGCACAGAGGGCAAAATCACATCGAGCGGAAACACGCCCAGAAGACTGATGAGGAGGAGCAATAAAACATAACCGCGAGTGGACTGCGAAGCGTCTGGTCTACTCATCGAGCCAACCCTCATTTTTCAACTGGCGAAAGTAGGATGCATTCGCGAGCAGATCGGTACGCCTTACAGCTTTCAGAGTCAATTGCAAAGTAGAGGCAACCCTACGACGCCAGTTTTGCCTAAGATGATTTACAACACGCTCACGACAAAGCGCTGTATCTTTTGCCTGAAACCTTATAAATGAAATATCTGGACGGCAAAAAATGCGTACCACCACTAACAATGCATTTACAACAAAGTCCCTTTCGGCGGTGGACGCCTGCCCCCACAGCTTGACAAAGCAGTCGGCAAAAAAAACCGAATGTTTGGCCTCATCATGCAAATGGTCTCTCAGCATGCTGAGAACAGGCACGTTCAAGTCATCCTGTCCCAACAGCGATAGCTCACGTGTTATGACGGTCTCAGAAATGAAAGCCATCACAAATAAGGCAAGTTCCTCCCACTTGCCGGAACAGCGAGCCAAAAGCCTACTCAAATGTTTTAAGCGAACAGAACGATACCTTTCCAGCCTATGGTAACCAGCAATTTGCTCGGCCAGATCCTTGGAAAACAGCGCATGGTAACCTTCATCAGCATACAGCTTTAAGACCGCACTACGCTCCCCCACCGAAAAATGCATAGATAACTCGCCATGCACCATGCAGTTGACCGCCTTGTTGACGATAGTCATCTCAAGCTTTGTCGTGTAGTCCAGGAAATACAGCAAATGACTGACATGCAGCTTGCGAATCTTCTGAAGAGGCAAACTTTCTATTCCCGGACACCCCATGAGAGGCATTAAAGCCCTGGAAAACCATAAGCTCGGCTCTGCCCGCAGAAAGTCCTGTCCCGAGAGTTCATATGCATAAGGGCGAGCACGAACGGAACTAGTACTATCCCACGTATCGAAAACCATGACGGCACGAATTACTTCTTTCTGTTGGTTCATTGAAGCGACGCCCCCTAGCATGTCAGCATCCTCAAGCTTTCAGGTGTGGCTTCACCACTGGTGTACCCACAACCCACAAAGAAAAGCACCTGCTCGTGGGCATTTTCCAACTTTAGGAAAGGCTCTATATCTTGTTCGCACAGTGCCCCTGTGAGCCAGGTCCCCAAGCCAAGGGAAGTACTGATAATCTGAAACGTCTGAGCGACATGCCCCACTTCCAGTAGTGCATTTCGATAAGCGCGCGAATGCTCATACTTCCACCATAACTTATCGAACCTGGATGTGAAAAATACGCCAGCGGGCAGATTATTCGCAAAATGCTGCCCCGATAGCATCTGCCCCACTGACGGCACGTCAGTAGATTTGAGAAGCAATCGATGACTGGCGGCATCATAGTAATAGATGCCTTCGTCAAGCCCTTCGACATTTCTCACCAGCACATAGCCTTCAGTTGAATTCAGCCCCCGCCGGATGGGCTGCACCGGCGCTTTCGGAGGGAATCAGGCAACCCACTAGTCACCGGAACTTCGCGGTCATCTACAAATCCCAATGTAAACTGCAAAATTTTCGCCAGCATCTCTAGCCGAAGTGGCACATCAATGAATTCTCTGGTAGTCGAGCGACGATACAAACTTTGCTCGAGTTGCCCTTCGCACGTCTTTCGAGGCAGCAAGATACCCGCTTCACCTCCAACGTGTGCGTAATCTATAGGCAGCGGCCTCGCCCATGCACCGTCACAATGCTCCAAATACAGTTTCGCCCACGCCTCCTCATTTTGAGGTATATCGTCCAGGGGAATATTCTTCGTGCCGAAGTGAAAAATTCTGGACAGCACGTCCCACCCCCAATAGTCCGTTTGTTCTTGAGTAATTTTCACGACCCCCGCCCGAATCAACTCCTGATCAACCATGCAGTTTTGGTCAATGCAATCCTGATTATAAATCAAAAAAATCAATCGCCGCGCATGTGCGACTGACAACTGGTATTGCTTATGCGCCTTGAAATCCCAGCAAATCAGGGATGAGCCGAGCACTACAAAAAAACAATCTTCACTGATCATCATTTCCTCCATTGGCTGACTAAGCGCAGGCCGGCTCTGCGCTTAGTTATCTACCTAAAAGCCTAATCAGACTTTTTTGACCAGATGAGCCAGATTGGCCAGTTTGCGAGATTCAATTTTGATTTCTTTCATCTCAATTCCTCCATTGAGTGCCGCATCATTGCGACGCACTAATAATTAGTCATCAATCCAAGATGCACAAGCTGAATTATTGAAGGAAAACCCTCAACAACTTGTAGGAATTTTCCAGCACTAGCGTTTTTCGAGCTTGGCTCCCGCCATGCATTCCAAACCCCGAAATTCACTGAACAGCAATAATCCGCGGCATTCAGTAGCTGAGCACCATGAAATCCTTGGTGTTTCTCAGCCCATTGAGGCTTGATTATTCAAGTTACAAAGCAACTACTGATCACGATCAAGACAAGCGATCCTGCCCTTCTGCCCACACACCCCACCCTCAAGCGGTGTACAGTACCCCCACAACAAATCCCAAGGAGCCCGCCCATGACCGTGACGCTGTCCCCCCTGCAAATCGACTGCGATTTCGATTCCGGCAACATCCAGGTCCTGGATGCCAGCAACCCGGCCCAGGTGCACCTGGCCATCCGCCCGGACACCCATAGCGGCCACTTCCAGTGGTTCCACTTCAAGGTCAGCGGCCTCACGCCGGGTCAGGTCCATCGCTTCAGCCTGGACAACGCCAGCGAGTCTTCCTACAAGAACGCCTGGAGCGGCTACAACGCCGTGGCCTCCTACGACCAGCAGACCTGGTTCCGCGTGCCGAGCCAGTTCGATGGCAAGGCGCTGTCGTTCGAACTCAAGGCCGAGCAGGGGCAAGTCTGGTTCGCCTACTTCGAGCCCTACCCGCGCGCGCGCCACAACCAGCTGATCGAGCGGGCCCAGCAGATCCCGGGCGTCGAGTTGCTGGCCCACGGGCGCAGCGTGCAAGGCCGGGATATTCCGCTGCTGCGTGCCGGCGATGGCGCTACAGGCAAGCGCAAGCTGTGGCTGATCGCCCAGCAGCACCCAGGCGAGCACATGGCCGAGTGGTTCATGGAGGGGGTGATCGACCGGCTGCAAGGCAATGACCCGACGGTTCAGAAACTGCTGGAAAAGGCCGACCTGTACCTGATCCCGAACATGAACCCGGATGGCGCCTTCCTCGGCCACCTGCGCACCAACTTCAAAGGCAAGGACCTGAACCGGGCCTGGCAGGATGCCAGTGTCGAACTCAGCCCGGAGGTGTTCTTCGCCCAGGCGCAGATGAAGCAGTACGGTGTGGATGCGTTCATCGATGTGCATGGCGATGAGGAAATTCCCCATGTGTTCACGGCGGCCTGCGAGGGTAACCCGGGGTATACGCCACGGCTGGCCAAGCTGGAAGAACAGTTCCGCACGACCTTGTGCAGTGTGACCAAGGATTTCCAGACGAAGCATGGCTATACCCGGGACGAGCCAGGTCAGGCGAATACCACGCTGGCGTGCAATGCCGTGGGCATGGCGTATGACTGCCTGTCGCTGACCCTGGAGATGCCGTTCAAGGACCATGACGATGCGCCGGAACCAGTGGCCGAATGGTCGGGGGCGCGGTCCAAGGCCTTGGCCGGCGCGGTGCTGGAGACCTTGCTGAAGATGGTTGGCGATCTGCGCTGAGCAGGCCCGCCCTCTTCGCGGGCAAGCCAGCTTTCACAGGATCGCCACAGCCTCGAACATTGTGCAATTTCTGTGGCAGCGAGCTTGCCCGCGAAAGGGCCGATACCGGATTGCACTGTCAGAACTGCACATCCAGAATCACATTGTCGAGGTAACTCGCCGCCGGCGGTGTGGCCTGGTCGGTGTAGACCTTGGCGTTGTAGTTGAACAGCTGGCTGCCCGTCCCGGTGCCGTTGCCGGGGTTCACATCGGCATCGCTGCTCGAGCGCCTGGCAGTGGTCAGCGAGCCCCAGCGCACGGTACTGGCACTCTTGAAGATGTCATAGGCCAGGTAGTTGCCCGCCGCCGACTTCATCCGCCGCCGCCCGCCCGACACGTTCTCCCCATCATTCAGGCCCACCGTGTAGGCACTACCCTTGGTGCACGACAGGGTCACGCTCTGGCTCACCGTGCCGAACCCGGCCACCACCGGCGCGCTGGCGAAGCTGATGTTGGGCGTGGTGATCTGGCAGTCGTTGGTCACGGTCAAGGTAACGACCAGCGTCTGGCTACCTGAACCGATGTCACGCCCAAGACAGATGGCTCCAACACCGATGCCGGAGCAATAGTCCCAGCTCCAGGCCACATTCAATGTTTCCGTATACACCCCGGCAGCGACGTTGCTGCCTATGATCGTGCGCATGTACAGCGGGACGGTCTTGGGCGTGCTGCTGCCGAGCAGGCCAAGGAGATCGAGGATGCTGTTGCGGGCGAAGTCGAAGGCCACGCCTCGGGTGATCGGGTAGCTGGTGCTGTTGGTGGCGTACAGGGTGTAACTGATGATATCCCCGGTGGGGCCGACCAGGCCGCTGGTGGTTGAGGTGATGGTGGCGTAGACGTGGTCGGTGGAGGTCAGCACGCTCAGCAGCGAGCCGGTGCATTGCAGGCCTGAGTTGGTGGTCGAGGCCGCCTGGCTCGTGGTCCGCACCAGTGTCGAATTGACACTGCCAAAGCTCGCCGGGGCAGTGGCCACCGACGAGCACAAGGCCCAGGCTGAGCCGGTGGGCAACAACAGCAAGGCACAACACAAGCGCTTCATCGGCACACCAGCGGGCCAATCAACGGCACCGAACCTTGCGCATCGGGCAAGTCGAACTCGACCTGGCATTGCCCTCCTCCTTCCACCATCACGTGCAGGCGGTTATGTGGCGACAGGTTCTCCAGGTACACCAGGCCGTCCCAACCGACCACGGCCTGGCTGCCGCTCTCCTGGTGGCTGACCCTGCTGCCAAGCTTCAGCGGCTGTTGATTGGCGTCTACCAGCTCGATGCTTGCCGCCAGCACCCGCTTGAGCGGGAACTCCAGCAGGTAGCCGCTGCCACGGCGCACCGCCACCCGTTGCTCGACCTCAGCCGCCAGCACATCGGGCGGCAAGCCCATCGGGTCGATTTCATATTTGCCACGGTAGTAGCCGCTGCTATACGGCACCAGCAAGTGGCCGCTGCGGTCGGTGCGGCCGATTTCCTGGTTTTCGTAGCGCACCGGCACGTCGGCGTAGCCGCTGGTGCTGACCACCACGAAGGCATCGTCGATGCGGTTGGCAGCGAATACCCCGGCGTCCATCCACACCAGCGAGCCACTGGCGTCGGCCCAGCGGGTCATCTCGCCGCTGCTGCCGTACACGCCAGCCTGCAACTGCACAGCCTGCAGGCGCCAGGTCAGGTCGGCCTGGCGGTAGGCATCGCGGTCGCCACCGCCAGCGTAGCCAAGGTTGTAGCCGACGCCGCCACCCACCGGCACAGCGCGGCTGTAGTTGACCCGCTGCAGGCTCTCGCCGTCCTTGCTGCGTTCTGTACTCACCGCCAGGGTGCTGCCGAAGTCGAACGGGATCACCACCTGCGCCTGCACCGCCCAGTTGCTGTCGCCAACCTCACGGTTGGCCGACAGGTACAGGCTGCTGTTGCCCCACAGCGGCTTGCTCCAGCTCAGGTTGATCAGCCGGGTGCGGGTGCCATCACCGGCGCGAACGTCGAAATAGCCGGCGCCCACGCTGCCGTACTGGTTGAGGTTGACGCTCAGGGTCACCTGCTCGCTGCGCTGGCTCAGCTGCATGTCGGGCGTGTCGACCCGGGTCAGGTCGGCATACTCGCCATGACGTTGCAGACGCTGATAGTTGAAACCGAAACGCTGGCTGTTGTACTGGTAGCCGAGGGCGACCTGGTGGCCCTTCTCGCCATCGAACTGGCTCTGCGCCACGGCCGCATTGAGCACACCGAACGTGCCCAGGCGCATGTTGCCGCCCAGGCCACCGAGCAGCAGCGACTCGGCGGTCTCGACATGGGTTTCCAGGGTGAAGTTGTCGCTGATGCCGTGGCGCAGGCTGGCCGAGGCAACACCGGGACCGTAGCCGAAATCTTCCACGGCATAGTCGCGGCGCAGGCTGCCGGCGGCCATCGAGAAGTCCGACAGGCCTTTTTGTAGCAGGCTGCTGGTGACGTAGAACGGCAAGGTCGTGGATACCTGCCGGCCAAGAGCGTCGGTGGTCACCACCACCGCCTCGCCAGCACCGTTGATGAACGGCACGTTGGTCAGGGTGTATGGGCCTGGCTGCAGCTCGGCGGTACTGGACTTGTAGCCATTGATGAACAGATCCAGCGAGGTTGGCACTGCCGCCTCCCCGGCAAAGGCCGGCAAGGGGTAGGTCACCAGGTCCGGACGCGCGCCAAAGTCACGCGACAGCTGTAGGCCGCCGACCCGCACCGAGCTGGTCCAGGGTAATGCCCCAGTGACGAAGTCGCCGGCCTCG
Organism: Pseudomonas sp. NPDC089428; assembly: GCF_044749325.1. NCBI lineage: Bacteria > Pseudomonadati > Pseudomonadota > Gammaproteobacteria > Pseudomonadales > Pseudomonadaceae > Pseudomonas > Pseudomonas sp. NPDC089428. The sequence goes on along the minus strand of NZ_JBIVHT010000001.1, from coordinate 224,147 downwards.
TAGGTCAGCAGGCGTTGCTCGTCGGTGAACCGCCAGGTGGTGTCGTAGCGCAGGAAACCCTGGTGGCTTTCGTCGCGCTGCGCACCATTGAACGACTGGCGCCACTGGCCGGTGCTCGAGAACGTGCCCCAGCTGTCGAACAGGCGTAGCTCGTTCCATGCCGCCAGGTAGGCGCCGCCATCATCGGTATCGTTGAGGTACACGTCGTAGTTGAACAAGGCGCCGAAACTGCTGCGCGCCTCGCTGGCAGGGTACAGGCCGCGGTCACCGACCTGCTGGTCCGGCAGCCAGGCCGGTGGCACTTGCAGCAGCAAGCGCTGGTTCTGGCTGTCGTAATCGGTGTGCAAACCTGCCACATCGTCCAATGCCACTTCACCCTGCGGGTCGCCCGGCAGCTTGACGCCCAGGCCGCGCAGCACTTCGCTGTCCAGGAACAAGCGCCCGGCACGCTGCTGCACCGGCACCAGCTCAGCCCTGGGCATCTGGTTCACCAGCAGGTCGAGGTACAGCGTGGCATCGGCGACAGCGGGGGTTTCGCTGGGCGGTGGTGGCAGGTCGTCGGCCAGCGCAAGGCAGGGGCCGAACAAGGTCAGCCCCAGGCACCAGCGGCGCGAAGCCCGCGATAGCCATCTCACGCACGGACTCCGACCATTGCCAGGTCCTCCATGGCCCTTGCCCTTCATTCAGCAGCGGGCTCATTGCCCCTGCCGGATCGCTTCAGCCGTTTCCTGGCCGTTCACCCTCCCCTTGATCACGCTGCCAGCGTTTGGCGTAACCGGTGCCGGCCAGCGCATGCTGGCACCGGGCAACACATAACCGAGCAAGCCTTCGGCCAAGGGCTTGGCCTGGCCGCCGTGCTGCACCACCACATCGGTCAGGCGCGCATGTACCGGGCCGGTATTGCGCATTTCCACATAGGGCTTGCCCTGTACCGTCACCGGGCGCCAGCTGAGTTGCGGCTTGCCGACGCCTTCGGCGTTGCGCTGGCTTTGCGGGTCAGCCTTGCCCCACAGCCCTTCGCCGTAGACGAACAGCGGCACCGAATAGCGCATCTGCAGGCGAATCGCCGCCGTGGTGCCCTGATTGCCGGCATCAACGGGCAATGGCGAGGGGATTTCGTCGATGATGATGCGGTAGGCCTGCTCCTGGCCGACCGGCGAGCTGCCCGTGCGGGTCAGGCGGATCAGCTGCTTCTGCCCTGGGGGAATGTTGGCCACCGGCGGGCTGCCGATGATTTCGCGTTGGGCCTGGAACTGTTCCTGGTAGTCGCCCTGGCGCCAGGCGAACACCCGTACCTGCAAGCTGGCAGGGGCTGTGCCGCGGTTTTCCAGCCACAGTGCGCCGGCTTTCTGGTCAGCCTCCAATACGGGGTCGATCGGCCAGATCAGCACCGAGGTGGCTGCCCCTGCCGGCAGGCTCGCCAAGAGCAACAAACCGGTCAAACCTTGCGCCCACTTCGCGCCTACCCCCATGCCACTCTCCTTGGTTTCTTTTTCTTGGGTGCTGGTGTACTCACCAACTCACCGATACTTGCACCACATCGGTGTAGGTCCCGGCCGGCAAGGTGCCTGGCAACTGGGTACGGCCATACACCGGCAACTTGATGGCCGTGGCGTCGGTGTAGCTCACCGTCACGCTCTGGCCGATCCCCAAGACCTGGCTGTAGGCCGCGTCCTGGTACAACTGGTAGGCCAGCACTTGCGTGCCGCCCGTGCGCTTGAGGTTGCGTGTACCACTGGCGCTGTTCTGGCCGCCGTCCAGGCTCATGCTCATGGCCACGCCTGGCGTGCACTGGAAGGTCACCGTGGTCCCCCCCAGCGAGGTACTGAGGGTGCTGGTGGACAGCGCCGACTGGGTGCCGAAATCGAGCACGCCATAGCTGGTCACACCGCCCACCACCAGGCAGCCGGCGACAATCTGCGCGCTCACCTGGAAGGTGCTGCTGGTGGCTGCATCCAGCGACGGCGTCAGCAACACGCCGAACCCCGCCAGGCAGCCGCCGAGCCAGGCACGCATGCAGGCGCACATGGCTCAGAACGACAGCTCGACAGCCACCGTGTCGGTGTACGTCCCCGCCGGCAGGCCGGCCTTGCCACGCGCCTGGCCATACAGGTTGACGGTCTGCGCCACGCCAGTGCTGGTCGGCAGGGTGATGGTGCCGTCAATGGCCAGCAACGTGGTGCGCCCGGCATCGGTGTAGAAGTCGTAGGGCACGAAATTGCCGGCGCCGTCGGCCAGCGCACGCGTGCCGCCAGTGGACTGGCCGTCGTGGGACCCGGCGCGCACGCGGATCGCCGGTACCGTGCCGGCCGAACAGAGGATGCTCATGGCACCGCCGCCGCCACCCAGCACCTGGGCGTTGGCGGTGGTGAACAGGGCATCGGTGCTACCGAAGTTGAGGTTACCGAAGTTCAACCCGGTCGTGCCGCTGGCGCCATTGACCTGGCAAGCCGAGGTCAGGGTCAGGGTCGAGGAGATGGTCCCGGTCACCGTGGCGGCCTGGGCATGAGCGGCCATGGTCAAGCCAAGGCCGGCGAGCATGCAGCGGGTGAAAGTCGTTCGCATCGGAGTCTCCTTGCGTCGTTTACCAGTCCAGGGTCACTCTCAGGGTGTCGCGGTACAGCCCGGCCGGCAGCGCGCGCGGTTGCGCCACGACCACGCCGTAGATGGGCACAGGGACCTGCTCGGTACTGCTGATGGTGAAAGCTCTGGCCTGGCCGATGCCGTAGCGGCTGTTGCCACCAGGGTCGACCGCCAGTTGATAAGGGATCATCTCGCGGCCGTTACTCAGCCGACGCACACCATCGTCGCCATTCAGGCCACCGTTGATGCGCACGTTGAATGCCCGCACCTGGGGCGTGCAGCTGATCTGCAGGCTGCCCTGGCCACCCGCCTCGTCGACCCGGGTGCGCAGCGGCGTGTCCCAGTTCGGGCCACGCTGACCGAAATCCATCAGCCCGGGGTTGCCCAGGGTGGCGGGCGGCTGGTCGCCACTGTCGATCTGGCAGGCGGCACTGATCACCAGGCGGGCCTGGATGAAACCGGTGGTGGTGCCATGCGCAACACCACTGGGCAACAGCAGCGGGCCGAGACTGAGCAGCAGGATCGAAGTGCGGTTCATGGCATGACGTCCTTATGCATGGCGGCCTCGCTACCAGGTAACCGTGATCTTGAGCAGGTCGGCGTACTGCCCTGCCTGAGGCATCCAGGCCAGCCTGTCGATTCGCGCGTAGAGCGGCAGCTCGACCGAGCCGCTGCTCGGCACACGTGCGGCATGGGGCTCACCGACCACAACGGGCTCGCGCCAGGCCGCATCGCGGAACAACCGATAGGGAATCGGCCTGGCATTGGCGTCTTTGCTGGCGAGGAAACGCAGTTCGCCAACACCCCCGTGCTGGCCACCATCGACGCGTACCTGATAAGGCGTGTCGGGGTTGCATTCCAGGCGCGGCGGGCGTTGGCTGAGCAATACGCCACTCAATGGCGCATCCGGGCCGTCCAGACGAGCGACAGCCCCCAGGTCGATCCGACCCAGGGCCTGGGCGCCTGCGTCACGCGGCTGGGTGACCAGCATGCAACCACGCTGCACCAGCACCCGCACCTCGACCAGGAAGTCCGCTGCCACGGCACTGCCGCTCAACAACAGGCCAAACAGCGCGGCCACAAAGCGTTCCGTCACTGGCTGTTCCTTGTTCTTCTATCGTGAATTTCAGCGTAGCAGCAGGTGGCCGAACCGTGATGGCGGGGTGCCATTCTTTTGTGCTAACGACAAAGCGCTAGCGTACCGGCAAGAAATTTCACAACCCAGGCGAACCCCTGGGCCTCCCATGCCTCCAATGGCCATAGGCCGGTAAAGTGGCCAATATTCTGTTACGGTGCCTGGCAGCCAACCGCCGGCAGCAGATGCTCGCGGCAGGCATGGAACAACATGACAGGAGCGTTTCCATTGATGACTGCAGACAACGCGCTCGCCGCAGCCGTGGAGCGCTGTGCCCAGGAGCCAATCCAGATACCCGGCAGCATTCAGCCCCATGGCTTTCTGCTGGTGCTGGATGAGTGCGACCTGCGCATCCTCCAGGCCAGCGAAAACGTCGAACGCTGGCTGGGCGTTCCCGCGCGGGAGCTGATCGGCTGCACCTTCGCCGACGTGGTCAGCGAAAGCTTCGACTTGCGCACCCAGCTCGAACGGTTGCCGGGCGAAGAAGCATTCCCCTTTCATATCGGCGACGTGCGCTTGCGCCAAGGCGCCCCCTTTGGCGGAACACTGCGCCTGCTGACCCATCGCCACGACCAGGTGCTGATCGCCGAATTCGAACCCTTGCGCCCGCCCACCGATCTGGCCGACCAGGGCGACTACTACCCGTTGGTGCGCGGCTTCGTCAGCAGCCTGCACAATGCCGACAGCCTCGAAGAGCTGCTGCAGCAGTGCGTGGTACAGGTCAAGCGGGTCACCGGCTTCGGTCGGGTCAAGGCCTACCGCTTCGATGCCGAGGGCAACGGCAAGGTACTGGCCGAACTCGCCGATGCCGGTTACCCGCGCTACCTTGGCCTGTGTTTCCCGGCATCGGACATCCCGCGCCAGGCCCGCGACCTGTACCGGGTCAACCGCATCCGCGTGATCGAAGATGCCAATTACCAGGCCTCCCCGCTGCTGCCGGCGATCAACCCGCGCACCGGCAAACCCTTGGACATGAGTTTCGCCGCCCTGCGCAGCGTGTCGCCGGTGCACCTGCAGTACATGCGCAACATGGGCACCCTGGCGTCGATGTCGCTGTCGATCGTAGTCGATGGCCAGCTCTGGGGCCTGATCTCCTGCCACCACGCGCAGCCACACGCGGTCGAGCTGCGCACCCGCACCGCCTGCGAACTGCTGGCCAGCGTGTTGTCACTGCAGATCGAAAGCCGCGAGTCCCACGCCAGGACCCGGCAGCTGCTCGACTTGCGCCAGCACATCGTGCGCATGATTTCGTCGATGGCCGACCACGACAGTGTCAGCGACGGCCTGCTCGCCCTGCCCGAGGTGCTGCTGGCGTTTGCCGATGCCAGCGGTGCAGCGGTGATTTCTGCCGAACGCTGCGACCTGATCGGCCAGACACCACCGGCCGCACAAGTCACTGCACTGGTGCACTGGCTGACCCGGCATGGCGATGAGACGGTGTTCCACAGCGACAACCTGCGCCGTGACATCGATGAGCTGCCAGAGCTCGCGGCCCATGCCGGCGGCGTGCTGGCGGTGGCCATCTCGCAAATCCATTCGCACTACCTGCTGTGGTTCCGCCCGGAGCAGGTGCGCACGGTCAACTGGGCCGGGCGGCCAGACAAGGAAATCGGCCCCCAGGGCGCGCTCAACCCACGGCACAGCTTCGAAACCTGGCAGGAACAGGTGGGTGGCTATTGCGAGCCATGGGACCCGCTGATCATCGAAGGTGTGGTCGAACTGCGCACGGCGGTGCTCGGTATCGTCCTGCGCAAGGCCGAGGAGCTGGCGCAGCTGGCCAATGAACTGCGCCGCTCGAACAAGGAGCTCGAGGCCTTTTCCTACAGTGTGTCCCACGACCTGCGAGCGCCCCTGCGGCACATCGCCGGCTACTCCGAGCTGCTCGGCGAAATCGAAGGGCACGGCCTGAGCGAGCGCGGTCGACGTTTCCTGCAGCACATCGAAGAGGCCGCGAGTTTCGCCGGCAGCCTGGTCGACAACCTGCTCAATTTCTCGCAGATGGGCCGCTCGGCGCTGCGCCTGTCGGATGTCGACCTCAATGCACTGGTCGATACCATCCGCCAGGAGCTGGCGCCCGACTACCAGGGCCGCGAAATCGTCTGGGACATCGCGCCGCTGCCCAAGGTGATCGCCGACCCGGCGTTCATCAACATGGCCTTGCACAACCTGATCGCCAACGCCATCAAGTACACCCGTGGCCGTGAACCGGCCCGCATCACGATCCGCGCCCGGCAGCACCCGGGTGAGACCGAGGTGAGTATCCGCGACAATGGTGTAGGCTTCGACATGGCCTACGCCAACAAGCTGTTCGGGGTATTCCAGCGCCTGCACCGCATGGAAGACTTCGAAGGCACCGGGATCGGCCTGGCCAGTGTGCGGCGGATCATCGAGCGCCATGATGGCCGGGTCTGGGCCGAAGGCCAGGTCGATCATGGCGCCAGCTTCCACTTCACGCTACCCCGTCACCCTGCCACTACCTGAGGCCCCGTATCAACATGCTCAAGCCTATCCTTCTGGTCGAAGACAACCCCCGGGACCTCGAACTGACGCTCCTGGCCTTGGAACGCAGCCAGTTGGCCAACGAAGTGATCGTCTTGCGGGACGGCGCCGATGCCCTCGACTACCTGCTGCGGCGCAACGCTTACGCCAATCGCGACGATGGCAACCCGGCGGTCTTGTTGCTGGACCTGAAACTGCCCAAGGTCGACGGCCTGGAAGTGCTCAAGGAAGTGCGCGCCACCGCAGAACTGCGCAGCATCCCAACGGTGATGCTGACCTCATCACGTGAAGAGCCTGACCTGCTGCGCGCCTATGAACTGGGAGTCAATGCCTACGTGGTCAAGCCGGTGGAGTTCAAGGAATTCGTCGCGGCGATTTCCGACCTCGGCGTGTTCTGGGCTGTGCTCAACGAGCCGCCACCCGGCTCGCTGCGCCTGAACCGGCGCGGCAGCAACTGAGGCCCACGCAAAGATGTTGCCGACACCGCTCAAATTATTGATGGTCGAAGACAGCTCGATGGACGCCGAGCTGACCCTGATGTGCCTGGAGCGCAGCGGGTTGCAGGTGCAGTCGCAGCTGGTGTTCGACCACGTCGGGTTCGAACATGCCCTGCATCAGGGCAGTTTCGACCTGATCCTGTGCGATTGCGTGTTGCCGGGCTCCTCCGGCACCGACGTGCTGGCCATCGCCCAGCGCCTGGCACCGGATACCCCGTTCATCTTTCTCTCGGGCATCTATGGCGAAGAACATGCGGTGGAAATGATCCGCCTGGGCGCCACCGATTACGTGCTGAAGAAGAACCTGCCGCTGCTGCCCAAGGCCGTGCGCCGGGCCCTCACCGAAGTGCAGGAGCGCCAGCGCCGGCGCCGTGCGGAGGAGGCCCTGGCCGATGTCGAAGCGCGCGCGCGCATTGCCATCAATGCCGCCGGCATGGGCACCTGGGACTTTCGCCCGCAGCAGGGCCAACTGATCTGGGACGACCGCTGCAAGATCCTGTTCGGCTTGCCGGTCGATACCGAGATGAATCTGCAGGTGTTCTATGCCGGCATCTACCCCGACGACCTGCCGAAGGTACGCGAAGCCGTCGAGCAAGCCATGCGCACGGACAGTGACGGCCTCTACCGGGTCGAGTTCCGCATCGCCCAACCCAACGGCCTGGAGCCGCGCTGGTTGCTCAGTAGCGGCCAGTCACAGTTCGTCGACGGCCAGTGCACGCGTTTTACCGGCGTACTGCAGGACATCCATACTCAGCGCCAGGCAACCCAGGCGCTCAGGCAGCTCAACGAGATGCTCGGCGAACGGGTCGAGCGCCGTACCCGTGAGCGCGACCGCGCCTGGGAGCTGTCCCAGGACTTGCTAGCGGTGCTCAACAAGGACCTGACCCCGGTAGCCCTCAACCCGGCCTGGGAGGCCAGCCTGGGTTTTTCCCGCGAGCGCCTGAGCCAGACTTCGCTGCTGCACCTGCTGCCCGAGACGGATCAGCAAGCCTTGCTCACCGAGCTGGCCGCCCTCGCCCACGGTCGCAGCAGCGCACGCTTCGTCGGCCGCATCCAGCATGCCAGCGGCCAGTTGCGCTGGCTGTCCTGGGTGGTGGTGCCGGAAGACACCCTGCTCTACGTAGTGGCGCGGGATATCACCAGCGAGCGGGAAACCGCCCTCGGCCTGGCCGAAGCCAATACCCGCCTGCGTGAACAGATCACCGAGCGCGAGCGCATCGAGGCGGCGCTGCAGCAGATGCAGCGGCTGGAGGCCGTCGGCCAGCTCACCGCCGGGGTCGCCCACGACTTCAACAACCTGCTCACCGTGATCCTCACCGGCGCCAGCTTCCTTGAACGCGACCTGGCCAAGGGTGACCTGGACAAGGCCCGCAGCCGCCTGACGCACATCCGCGAAGCCGGTGACCGCGGCGCCAAGCTGACCTCGCAGCTGCTTGCCTTCTCCCGTCGCCAGCGCCTGGAGCCGGTGCCGCTGAACCTGAACCGCACCCTCACCGGCCTGGAAGAACTGCTACGCCGTACCCTTGGCGGCAACATCCTGGTGCGCCTGGACCTGGACCACAGCCTGTGGCAGGCGCTGACCGACCCGACCCAGACCGAAATGATCATCCTCAACCTGGCAATCAACGCCCGCGACGCCATGCCCGAAGGCGGCCAGCTGACCCTGTCGACCCGCAACACGCGCATCAAGGCCCGCCCGCAGCGCCCGGAAGACCCCGACCCCGGCGAGTACGTGATGCTGAGCATCCGTGACACCGGCTGCGGCATGAGTGAAGAGGTGCTGGTCAAGGTGTTCGAGCCGTTCTTCACCACCAAGGACATCGGCAAAGGCTCGGGCCTGGGCCTGGCCCAGGTGTTCGGTTTCGCCAAGCAGTCCGGCGGCGGTGTGCGCATCGATACCGAGCCTGGGCATGGTACCCAGGTGGCGGTGTACTTGCCGGCGGTGAAGCAGGAAGTCGCCATCGACCCTGCCCCGCCGCCCGCCATCCATTCGATCGATGACAGTGGCCGGGACCGTACGGTACTGCTGGTGGATGACGATCATCTGGTACGTGACCTGCTCGGTGACGTGCTGCGCCAGTATGGCTACCAGGTACGCCAGGCGCACAACGGGGAGCAGGCGCTGGCTCTGCTGGACGACAGTATCGACCTGCTGCTGACCGACTTTGCCATGCCTGAATTCAACGGCGGGCAACTGGCCCTGGCGGCGCGCGAGCGGCACCCGCGCTTGCCGGTGGTGTTTCTGACCGGCTATGCGGAGCTGGAAGGGCTGGAACTGCCAGGGAGCCTGGTGGTGCAGAAGCCGGTGCAAGCGGAAGAACTGGCCAGGGTGTTGAATGAACTGCTGCGGGTGCCAGGATAGATCAACTGTGCCTGCACTGGCCTCTCGCGGGTAAATCGGAGCGCCGAACCGCCGCTCCCACAGGTACTGCACTGCCCTCAAGGGCGGTGTTTTCCTTGTGGGAGCAACTGTCTTGCTCAATTTCCAGAATCTGGCGCGATCCCTGTGGGAGCGGCGATTCGGCGCCCCGACTTACCCGCGAAGAGGCCAGCGCAGGAAACAGAAACGGCAAAATCCAGCGCCGACGTTCATCTGCACTGAAAAAGGAATTTGGTATTTGAAGAGAGAAAATGGCAGGGGCGGCTGGATTCGAACCAACGCATGGCAGGATCAAAACCTGCTGCCTTACCGCTTGGCGACGCCCCTGTATCGGATGCAGCTGATGCTGCTCTGACAATTCCAACTGAGTGACAACTGGGTTGTTGTCTTGGAATGCGCGGCACTTTAACAACAAAGTTTCGGTCTGTGAAGCCCCCATGTGAAAAAAAATGCTTTAAAACAGCAAGTTAGTGTTCGAGGGCCGTTTTCACGGGCCAGCATGGCAACCATCCGTCGTTTTTTCACCGCTGCGCTTCAACACAATCGCATTCCTCCCTTCCAATCAGTAAAGCGAACTGCATTGACCAAGGAGGACCCCATGCCCGTTTCCCACGACCTCTACCAGGACCTGCACTACCCGCGCGAAATCGTTCAGCAGCGCCGCCAGCAGGACAAGGCCCTCGACCGCCTGCTCGACGAGTACATGGACATCGACAACCAGGTGCTGGCCGCCGAATCGATTTCGGCAGGCAATTTCGTCGACGAGGACCTGCGCCATCTCAAGGAACGCCGGTTGGCCGTGAAGTACATGATCGAGCGCCAACTGGAGCGCAAGGCCTGAGCTAATGCTCCAGCAGCGCCAGGGTGCGCATGTCCGGTTCACCGCCGTAGAACTGCAGCAGGCCAAGCTTGAACAGCGGATGGTCAGGCGCCGCCTGGCTGAACAGTGTCAGGCAAGAGCGCAGCTTGAGATCGTCGGGGCTGCCCAGGATCTCACGGGCGCTCTTGTCGCTGTGCTGCACCAAGGCAGTCACACAGGCTTCCAGCCTTGGCCCCAGCACAGGATGAGCGAGGTAGGCGCGCGCCTCGTCGATGCCGGACAAGGCATAGCGCTCGGCCATGATGCTGTGGCCCAGGCCGTCCAGCTGCGGGAACACGTACCACATCCAGTGGCTGCGCTTGCGCCCGGCCTGCAGCTCCTGCATGACCTGGTCGTAAACGCGGTCCTGTGCATCGACGAAACGCTCCAGCTCGAAATCGGCAGGCATGGCCGCTGCTCCTCTGTTTTGCACTCCTCCAGCCTACGCCTGTTCGCTCGACCTATCTCGCCAGCCGATCATTGCCCGGCACTTTATCTATTAGTCAAAATGCCCCACCTGGGGCAAGCTGCACGCTGCCCTGCCTTTGCCCAAGGAGCTTAGCTTTTGTCTGCCTGGATCCCTTCCCCGCTGCGCCAGCTCGGCCAGCGCTTGCGCGGCACGTCGTCCAACCAGAGCGAACTGCTCAGCTGGTTCGAGGACAAGGCCCACAGCCGCGGCTATCAGCTCAGCGAGGGCCAGCGCCGGGTCATCGACAGCATGGCCGCGCAGCTTGCACAACTGGAGGGTGGCCAGCCTCGCAGCCTCTACCTGTACGGCTCGGTCGGCCGTGGCAAGAGCTGGTTGCTGGATGGCTTTTTCCAGGCGGTACCCGTAGCGGCCAAGCGGCGCCTGCACTTCCACGACTTTTTCGCCCGCCTGCACCAGGGCATGCACCAGCACCGCCTGCTGGACGATGCGCTGGGCGCGACCCTCGATGAGCTGCTGGGCGACTGCCAAGTGCTGTGCTTCGACGAGTTCCATGTGCATGACATCGGCGATGCCATGCTGCTGACCCGGCTGTTCAATGCCCTGTTCGCCCGCGGCATCTTCCTGCTGGTGACGTCCAACTACGCGCCAGAAGGGTTGCTGCCCAACCCGCTGTACCACGAGCGCTTCCTGCCGGTGATCCGCCTGATCAACCGCGCGATGGACGTGCTCGAAGTGGGTGGCGACACGGATTTTCGCAGCCTGCCGGCCAACCGCGAGCACCAGCGTTTCACCCAGGGGCACTATGTGTGGCCGGGCAATGCGGCCCAGCGCCAGGCGCTGAACGTGCCGGATGAGCAGCCGGTGGTGCTGGAGGTGAACAAGCGCCCGTTGCGCGCCTTGGCCATCGATGGCCGGCGGGTGGTGCTGGCCTTTGACGACCTTTGCGAAAAGGCCACGGCAGTGATCGACTACCTGGTGCTGGCCGGGCAGTACGACGAGTGGATCATCGATGGGCTGGATGATCTGGCGCAATGCTCGCTGGCGGCGCAGCAGCGCTTCGTCAACCTGGTGGATGTGCTGTATGACCAGGATCGGCAGGTGACCGTGATCGGCAGGCGGCCACTGGAAGAAAGCCTCGGTGGGCCGTTGGCCGACCTGATGCGTACCCGTAGCAGGTTGGGGCAGTTACACCAGATCGGGCCTGACAACACTATTGCCTGATCGGGCCTCTTCGCGGCTAAAGCCGCTCCTACAGGTACAGCGCTGTCCTTGTAGGAGCGGCTTTAGCCGCGAAGAGGCCGGAACAGGTCAACCCATCAGCCAGCCCTGGGCAGGTCCGCCAGCACCGCCTCGATTTCCCCCAGCACCGCTGGGTCATCCAGGGTCGAAGGCGGCACATAAGCCTGCCCGTCGGCAATCTTGCGCAGCACCGCCCGCAGGATTTTCCCAGACCGTGTCTTGGGCAGCCGCTTTACCAAGCGCACCCGGTTGAAGCACGCCAGCGCGCCGATCTCCTCACGCACACTGCCCACCAGGTCCACCAGCAACTGCGCCTCGGCGATACCCTCGCCATCCTTGAGCACCACCAGCGCCAGCGGCACCTGGCCCTTGATCTCGTCATGCACACCAATCACCGCGCACTCGGCCACCGCCGGGTGGCGTGCGACCAGGTCTTCCATCTCGCCCGTGGACAGGCGGTGCCCGGAGACGTTTATCACGTCATCGGTGCGGCCCATGATGTAGACGAAGCCCTCTTCATCCAGGTAGCCGCCGTCACCGGTGTGGTAATAGCCCGGGTAAGTCTGCAGGTAGGCCTGCAGGTAGCGTTCATGGTCGCCCCACAAGGTCTGGCTGCAGCCTGGCGGCAGCGGCAGGGCGATGACGATGGCGCCTTGCTGGTCAGGACCGAGCAGGTGCCCGTCATCATCCAGCACGCGCACGTGATAACCCGGCACCGCGCGGTTGCTCGAACCTGGCCGCGCCGCACTGCCCGCCAGCCCCACGCATGGCGCGGTCACCGGCCAGCCGGTTTCGGTCTGCCACCAATGGTCGTGCACCGGTTTGCCAGTCACCCGCTCCAACCACTGATGGGTGCTGGAATCGAGCTTTTCCCCGGCCAGGAACAGCTGGCGCAGCGAGCTCAGGTCATGCTTGCGGATCAGCTCGCCATCCGGGTCTTCCTTGCGGATCGCACGCATCGCGGTCGGCGCGCAGAACAAGGCGTTGACCTTGTACTGCTCGACCACCCGCCAGTACGCCGAGGCGTCCGGCGTGCGGATCGGCTTGCCCTCATAGAACACCGTGGTGCACCCGCTCATCAGTGGCCCGTAGACGATCAGCGAATGGCCGACCACCCAGCCGACATCGGAAATGCCCCACCACACATCGCCAGCCTGCATACCGTAGATATGACGCATCGCATAACAAAGCGCGACGGCGTTGCCACCATTTTCACGGACGATGCCCTTGGGTTTGCCGGTGGTACCGGAGGTGTACATGATGTACAGCGGGTCGCCGGCCTCCAGCGCCACGGGTGCCACCGGTTCGGCATCGGCCAAGGCCTGCTGCCAGTCCAGGTCACGGCCTGGCTGCAGCTGCGCGCGGGCCTGGGGCCTTTGCAGCACCAGCACCTGGCGAGGTTGATGGCGGGCCGCCTGCAGGGCGCGGTCGACCAGCGGCTTGTACTCGATCACCCGGTCGAACTCCAGGCCGCAGGACGCAGTGAGCAACAGCGTCGGCCGGGCATCGTCGATGCGCAGCGCCAGTTCGTTGGCGGCAAAGCCGCCGAACACCACCGAATGCACCGCACCGATCCGCGCACAGGCGAGCATGGCCATGGCCGCCTGGGGCACCATCGGCATGTAGATGATCACCCCGTCGCCCTTGCCCACGCCCAGTTGCCGCAGCAGGCCGGCCAGGCGTGCCACTTCGTCGCGCAGCTGGTTGTAGGTGAATGCTTGTTGGGCACCGGTCACTGGCGAGTCGTAGATCAGCGCCAGTTGCTCGCCACGGCCCAGTTCGATCTGCCGATCAAGGGCCAGGTAACAGCTGTTCAGCTGGCCGTCGGCGAACCAGCGGTGAGTGCCGTCGGGGTTATCCTGCAGGGTCAGGGAAGGCTTGCGGTACCAGGCCAGGGATTCGGCCTGTTCGGCCCAGAAGGCAGCAGGGTCGGCAATGGATTGGGCATAGCTGTGCTGGTAGGTCATGGTGGTGAAAACCCGGTACTTGTTGTTATTGAAGGGCGAATAATGAGTATGGCCCGCCACACCGGGGCCGCCATGGGACTAAAGTCACAACGGACCTGCAAATTTGCAGACAGGGCAAAAGTGCCCCACAACAGTGCAAAGCCTCTAGAATAGGCGCCCCTCCCCGCCACAGAGCAGCTCATGGACATCGATCAGGCCCGAACCTTCCTGGAAATCGTGCGTTGCGGCAGCCTGGTCGCCGCCGCCGAACGCCTGTTCGTGTCGCAGACCGCCATCACCGCCCGCGTGCAACGCCTGGAGCAGCAACTGGGCTGCCAGTTGTTCGTGCGCAGCCGCAACGGTGCCAGCCTGACCAGTGATGGCGAAGCCTTCGTCAGCTACGCCAACCAGCTGGTGCAGACCTGGGAAGCGGCACGCCGCGACCTGCCGCTGCCCGAAGGCTGCCAGCAGGTGCTGCATGTGGGCGCGGAAGTGAGCCTGGGCAACCCGATGCTGCTCGACTGGGTCGGCGCCTTGCACCGCGAGCTGCCCAGCCATGCCATCCGCAGCGAGGTGAGCGATGGCGAGTCGTTGCTGCGCAAGGTGGAGATGGGCCTGCTCGACGCCGCACTGGTGTACCAGCCGATCTACGGCCCAGGGCTGCAGGTGGAGCAACTGATGGAAGAAAAGCTGATTCGTGTGCGCCGGGTCGAGCAGCCCGAGCCGTACATCTACATCGACTGGGGCGAAGCTTTCCGCCGCCAGCATGACGCTGCCCTGCCCGACTGCGCTCGCCCGGCGCTGAGTTTCAACCTCGGGCCGTTGGCCCTGCAGTTCATCCTCGACCAGGGCGGTAGCGGGTATTTCCGTACCCGCGTGGTGCAGGCCTACCTGGAAAGCGGCGTTTTCGAGCGGGTGCCACAAGCGCCGGAATTCACCTACCCGACCTACCTGGTCTACCCGCGCAAGCGCGACAGTGATGCCTTGCAGCAGGCCATCGCGGTGCTGCGCCGGCTGGTGGCGGCCGGCGCCAGCGATTGGTCACAACGCTGGGACCCGGTTATCTGAAGCACTGCCAGCGGCACTGAGCAACTGGCGCTTGAGGCCGGCGACCAGGTCGGTCTGGGTGACCACACCCACCAGCTGGTCACCGTCGAGTACCGGCAGGCAGTGCAAGCCCTGCTCGCACAGCAGCGGCAACAGGCGCTCCAGTGGATGCTGGCTGCTGACACTGACCACTCGCCGGTTCATGACCTGCTCCATGCGCACCACCTTGCGGCCGAACAGGCCACGCCAGCTGAACTGGCCGCGCTGCATGGCCGGGCCGACCAGGTCGCTGAGGCTGACGATACCCACCAGCTTGCCCTGCCGCAGCACCGGCAAGGTTTTCAGGTGGTGGCTGGCGAGCATTTTCCAGGCCTGCTCCAGGGTGGTCTGCGGCGAGGCGAACTGCACGTCACGGGACATCACCGCCCCGGCAGTGATGCCGCCGAGGCTGCGTTGCAAGGCGTGCTGCTCGGTAGCGAGGATGATGCGTTCCAGCTCGTCGCGGGTGACGTCGACAAATTCACCCAGCTCTTCCAGCGCCTGGTCCAGATCGGTGCCGCTGATGCCGACGCGCTCGCTGGGCAGCGGGTCGTGGGTATGGTGCAGGTCCTTGCGCGGCGCCGCGCCCTTGGGGTAGCGCACACCGGTCAGGCGGTTGTAGATCACCGCCACGCCTACCAGGATCAGCGCATTGAGCAATACCGGCTCCAGCAGGTGGTCGCCCATGGCCGTCAGCCCTGGGTCGGCCAGCACCGCGCTCACCGCCACGCCACCACCCGGCGGGTGCAGGCAGCGCAGCAGGCACATGACCAGGATCGAGATGCCCAAGGCCGCAGCGGCCACCCATAATTCAGCGCCCAAGCCCTGGCGCATGGCCAGGCCGACCGCACCGGCCAGCGCATAGCTGCCGAGCACTGGCCACGGCTGCGCCAACGGCCCGGAATGCACGGCAAACACCAGCACCGCCGAGGCGGCCAACGGGCCAAGCAGGTGCAGGGCAATGCCCGGGCCATAGGCCAGGCTGGTCAGCCAACCAGCGAGCAGCAGGCCTAGCAACGCGCCGACACCGGCACGCAACCATTCTTTGGGGGGGATATTCAGGGGCGCTGGCAACAACCGCTGCAAACGACGCTCGGAACGCATGGCAGACATACAAGTAATCAGGATCTGTAGTTTTTTTGATTAAAAAGAAAGCCCAGTCGAAGTGGCCTGGGCCTCGTATTGCGGCTGCAATATCACAAGGGGCTCCGTCCGTGGAGAGATGGAAACCGCAGGGTTTCGTGGGGGAATTGTGCCGGCCGGCGGAAGATTGGGCTAATTCAAAAAAATGCGGCTGTACTGCAATTTTTTTGCAGTGCCGAGAGGGTCGGGGGCGCTTTACGCCCCATTCGCGGGGCAAGCCCGCTCCCACAGGATGATCACCAGCCTCCAAGTGTGCGCTGCACTTGTGGGAGCGGGCTTGCCCCGCGAATGGGCCGCGAAGCGGCCCCGGCATTACCGAGCCTTGCGCGGTAACTCGATGCTTACCCGCAATCCGCCCCAGGCACTTTCCAACAACGCCAGGCGCCCGCCCCAAGCCTCGACGATATCGCGCACGATCCCCAGCCCCAGCCCATGCCCATCAACCTGTTCATCCAGCCGCGAGCCGCGCTCCAGCACCTGCAGCCGCTGGCTTTCAGGAATCCCAGGACCATCGTCATCGACCCACAACCGATAGCCCTCGGTGGTCAGCGCAATCCCCAGCCGCACTTCGCTGTCGGCCCACTTGCAGGCGTTGTCCAACAGGTTGCCGAGCAGCTCCAGCACATCTTCACGGTCCCACGGCAACAGCAGCCCCGGCGGCACATCGCGCTCGAGCAGCAGGCCTTCGCCATGGATCATGCCCAAGGTCGCGAGCAAGCCCGGCAGCTCGGCATCGCAATCGAACTGCGCCCCAGGCAAGGCATCGCCTGCCAGGCGCGCTCGGTTCAGCTCACGGGCCAGGCGCTGCTGGATCTGCTCCAGCTGTTCACGCAACTGCGCCTGCACTTCTGGGAGGGCTTTCAAGCGCTCGCTGGACGCCAGGCTGAGCAGCACCGCCAGCGGTGTCTTAAGCGCATGGCCGAGGTTGCCCAGGGCATTGCGCGAGCGGCGCAGGCTGTCTTCGGTGTGGCTGAGCAAGTGGTTGATCTGGCCCACAAGGGGCGCCAGCTCGCTGGGCACCTGGGCATCGAGCTGCGAGCGCTGGCCTTGCTGCAGCTGGGCGATCTGCTGGCGCGCGCGTTCCAGCGGGCGCAACGAGCGGGTGACGGTGATGCGCTGCAGCACCAGCACGATCAGCAACGCCACCAGGCCCATGCCCAGGCCGAACTGCTGCAGCCGACGAAAGCCCTCGCGCACGGGCGAGTAGTCTTGCGCCACGCTGATCGAGATGTTCTGCCCCAGGCGCCGGTAATCGGCGCGCAAGGCCAGCAGTTGCTGCCCTTCCGGGCCCAGCTCGTGGCTATCGGACAACCCCGGCGCGGCCGGCTTGGGCATGTCCAGGTCCCACAGCGAACGCGAGCGCCAGGTGCCCTGGTCGAAATCGATACGGAAGTAGTAGCCCGAAAAAGGCCGCTGATAGGCGGCGGAAATGCGCCGCTCATCCAGCTGCAGGCCATTCGGCCCGCGCACCAATGCCACCAGCAGGTTCTCGCTTTCCTTGCGCAGGCCGTTTTCCAGGTAACGCTGCAAGCCCGCTTCGAACAGCCACAGCGTGAGCTGTGCGAGCACCACCCCGACCACCACCAGCACGGCGACCAGGCCCAGGCTCAGGCGCGCCTGGATCGACTTCATCCGCCGCTCCCGGCGTAGATGTAGCCTTGCCCGCGGCGTGTCTCGATGACACTGCGCCCCAGCTTGCGCCGCAGGTGGTTGACGTGCACTTCCAGCACGTTGGAATCGCGCTCGGTCTCGCCGTCGTACAGGTGCTCGGCCAGGTGGCTCTTGGACAGGATCTGCTGCGGGTGCAGCATGAAGTAGCGCAACAGGCGAAACTCCGCAGCCGTAAGCTGGACATCGACGCCGTCGCGGCTCACGCACTGGCGGCTTTCATCCAGGTGCAGGCCTGCCGCTTCCAGGGTTGGCTGGTTGGCCAGGCCCCGGGCGCGACGTAGCAACGCCTGAATGCGCAGCTGCAGTTCCTCGGGGTGGAATGGCTTGCTCAGGTAATCGTCGGCACCGGCTTTCAGGCCTTCGATGCGTTCGGCCCACGACCCCCGCGCCGTGAGGATCAGCACCGGCGTGACCAGGCCGCCGGCACGCCACTGCGCCAGCACTTCCAGGCCCGGCAAGCCCGGCAGGCCGAGGTCGAGAATGATCAGGTCATAGGGTTCGCTCTGGCCCTGGTACACCGCATCACGGCCATCGGCCAGCCAGTCCACGGCATAGCCCTGGCGCTGCAGGCTGGTGGTCAGTTCGTCGGCCAGGGGCACATTGTCTTCGACAAGCAGCAGGCGCATGTCAGTCGTCTTCCTCGTCTTTTAGCAGGGCGCCGCTGCTGGCATCCAGCTTGATCTCGCGCACCACGCCTTCCTTGGTCAGCAGTTCGACTTCATATTCGTAACGGCCGTCGTCTTCTTCCAGCTCGGCCTCCAGCAGGCGCGCCCCGGGGTAACGCCCCAGGGCGGCTTCCAACAGTTGCTCAAGCGGCAGGATGACGCCCTTCTGGCGCAGCTTCAGGGCTTCGTCCTGGTCCAGGTCGCGGGCAACGGCCAGGGAGCACACGGCCAGCAACGACAGCGCCAGGTATCGCGCCGACCGGGGTAACTGGATCATCAGCTGTCCCGCGCGTCCTTGAGCACTTCACCGGTCTTGGCATCCAGGTCGACATCCCACTCGACGTTCTGCGTGTCGCGCAGTTCGACCTTGTAGATGTAGCGGCCGTATTCGTTTTCAAGTTCCGAATCGGTGACGGTGGCACCCGGGTGCCTGGCCACGGCGGTGGCCTTGAGTTCGTCCAGCGACTTGATGGTCTTGGCGTTGACCAGCTTGACCACTTCGTCAGGCTGGACGTCCTTGGCGAAGGCAGCATTGGCACCCAGGGCAAGGGCGGCGGCGGTGAACAGGGCTGTCAAGGTTTTCATGGCGGCTCTCCTGAGCGACGTTCAAGTTGTCTACAGGGTTAAGATTAACCAGCGGTCCTTAATTCAACCTGAAAACAGCTGGCGCCATGATAGCGCAGCTGTAACGGGATCAAGCCCCTATAATGACCGGCTTGTTACCTGCGAGATCCCTCATGAGCGCCATTCACATCAAAAACCCTGCACTCACCTTCAAGGCTGGCCAGCGCGCGCTGCAGCACATTCGTGAACGTGGCCTGCAGGCGGCCGATGTGGGCGTGCTGCCAGGGGCGGCAGGCGGGCCCAAGCCGCTGGGCATCCAGGGCCTGGACCTGGCGCTGTTCGGTGAATGGCTGCCATCGGCACCGCGGCAACGCGCTCTGATCGGCGCCTCGATCGGCTCCTGGCGCTTCGCCAGCGCCTGCCTCGACGACCCGGTTGCCGGCATCCGCCGCCTGGGCGAGCTTTACACCGAGCAGGATTTTGCCAAAGGCGTTACCCCGGCCCAGATCAGCCACAGCTGCCAGCGCATGCTCGACGACCTGCTGCAGGGCCGCGACGGGCAGATCCTCGCCAACCCGCACTACCGCTTGAACATTCTGGTGGTGAAGAGCCACGGCCAGCTCGCCCACGACCACCGGGGCCGCCTGGGCATGGGCCTGGGCTCGGTGATCGCCAGCAACCTGCTGGGGCGCTCGCGCCTGGCCCGGCACTTTGAACGGATCATCCTGCATGATGCGCGCAGCGTGCCGCCGCTTGATGCGCTGACCGACTTCCCCTCGCGCTGCCTGCCGCTGGACCTGGCCAACCTGCGCCAGGCCCTGCTTGCCTCGGGCTCGATCCCGATGGTGATGCAAGGTGTGCGTGACATTCCCGGCGCCGGCACCGGCACCTACCGCGACGGCGGCCTGCTCGACTACCACCTCGACCTGCCCTACCGCGGTGACGACCTGGTGCTGTACCCGCACTTCACCGACAAGGTGGTGCCCGGCTGGTTCGACAAGGCGCTGCCCTGGCGCAAGGGCGACGCCACGCGCCTGCAGAATGTGCTGCTGATGACGCCCTCGCCGCAGTACCTGGCCGCCCTGCCCTACGGCAAACTGCCCGACCGCAACGACTTCAAGCGCTTCATGGGCGATGCGCCAAGCCGCAAACGCTACTGGTACAAGGCAATTGCCGAAAGCCAGCGCCTGGGCGACGAGCTGCTCGAACTGATCGCCACCGGGCGGTTGCACGAACGCCTGCAAGCCTTGTAGCGGCCATGCTGGTAGACTGCGCGCATTATTGATTCACACAGAGTTATGACAGCGTGGAAATTTTCAAAGATTCCACAGTGGATTCCCGCCGAAAACCGAGCGATACCACAAACAGCCATGACGCCCTGAATGCGGCGTCATTGGCGTATCGCCTCGTACCACTCTGTACCTTCCCAATCCCAACAAGCTAGTACATCATCCAGTACATCCAACAGACCAGCGAGAGGCAATGTACTAGTGGCGCTCACGGACACCGCGGCCAGGCAGGCCAAGCCCCGGGAAAAGGGCTACACCCTTGCGGACTCGCTCGGGCTCTCTTTGTACATCGCCGACACCGGTGTGAAGAGCTGGCATTTCAGATTCACCTGGCTCGGCAAGCAAGCCAGGATTTCGCTCGGGACTTACCCGGAGATCGGTTTGAAGGAGGCGCGTGCGCGGAGGGATGAGGCGCGCGAAGAGGTAGCGCAGGGAACGGACCCGCGCGAATCAAGGAGGGTGAAGAAGGCAGAGCGCCTGGGCGCCCAGGAGAGGACATTCCGCCGCGTCTATGACGAGTGGCTGGAATTCAGGAAGGGAAGCCTGACCGAGTCGACGGCCAAGATCATTTCTAACGCGATGGAGCTGGATGTACTGCCGGCCTTCGGCCTGCGCCAGATCGATTCGATCAAGCGATCCGACGTGATCACGCTGATCCGGCGCATCGAGCGTCGCGGCTCGCTGACCACTGCGGTTAAAGCCCGCCAGTGGATGGGCCAAGTTTTCCGCTATGCGATCGCCACCGGCATGATCGAGAACAACCCCACGGCGGAAATGCACACCGTCACGGAGAAGATGGCACCGCACAAGCACCGGCCATTCCTAGCCTTCACAGAGATGCCGACCATCATCAAGGCCATTGAGGGAAGCCAGTCGGGCCTCCAGCTGCAGTGCGCGACGAAGCTGCTCATCCTCACGGCCTGCCGACCGGCAGAGGTGCGCAAGGCCGAGTGGTCGGAGATCGACCTGGACACGGCCACCTGGTCGATTCCTGCCAACAAGATGAAGATGCGCCGCGATCACGTGGTCCCGCTGTCGCGCCAGGCCGTCGAACTGCTGCGCTCGATGCTGCCGATCTCCGGCGGGATGAAATATGTGTTCCCGAACCGGTCCGATGCAGTGCGACCGATCGGCATCAACTACGCCGTTAACCTGCTGGACCGGTGCGGATACACGGGCCGCCAGTCTCCGCACGGGTTCCGGCACCTCTTTTCCACGGAGATGAACAGCCGCGGCTACAACAAGGACTGGATCGAGCGTCAGCTGGCCCACGCCGACAGCAGCGCGATCCGTGACGTGTATAACCACGCCACCTACCTGGAGCAGCGCCGAGACATGATGCAGGCCTGGGCCGACATGGTTCTGCCCTGATCCAGCAGCGCCTATTTGTTGGCAGTGGAATCGGAAGGACTTCGTTTTGCCACTGCGAGTTTTTCTCTGAACTCAGGGGCAAGCCCATAACCCCATGTGTTGTCCGGCACATGGTGGTCGCCGAACAAGCCGATCGCATACATCTCCTCGTGCTCGCTCAAGCCAAACCACCTGGCGGCCTCGGCCATCTCCAACATGTCGGACAGCTGCAGGTCGTCGACCTGGCCGCGGCGTCGGCAATCGAAGGCCATCTGTACCAGCTTGGCTGCGTGCTTCTCGGGATCTGTAGCCAGGTCGCACTTATTGTCCAGCGCGGCGACCCACTCGCGGGGCAAGGAACTCTTCATGGCTAATACTGTATATAAAAACAGCATCGTATCTGGAGGTAGCTGCCCGGGCAATTGCCGGTCAGCGCCCGGCCTTCACCTTGTCGACCACCGCCTCGCACGCCAGACCGGCTATTCGACTTCGCTCAAGCGCTTTTGCGAAAACTCCCGCCATTCGATCAGCATCTTCAAGCAGTCCCCCAAGCACTCCGGTGGCAGAGGTTCCTGCCTGGCGCTGCTGGGTAGCGATGGTATCGCAGGTGGCTCGGTGGCCGTCCCGCAGTCGGGCGATCTCACCCCGCAGCCCGCCAGCAGCAGACTCAGCAGCAGCGGCGCGGCCTTGGGCCAGTTCCAGTTTTTTTCGTGCACTCTCACCCTCCTCGTCCGCCACGGCTTGGCGGCGCTGTTCTTCGGTTCTGGCCTGAGCGGCGGCGCGGCGGTCGCGCTCTGACACCTCAAGGCGGTAGTCGGCCAGCTCTGCGCGTGCGGTGCCTGTCTCGCCCTGCGCCACCACCACCCGGTACTGCTGGCCGCCGGCGACCAGCACCAGGGCGATCAGCCACCAGCACCAGGCCGGTACCGCGCCCAGCCAGCTCATGCCAGCACCTTCAGGGCCAGGTCATACAGCGCCTGGCGCTCAGCTGCGCCGAAAGGCACCTTGCCCGGCTGCCCGGTGTTGATGATGCTGCCGATGTCGCGGATGCGGCCGGCGTCGGCCATTTCGTTCAGGCCGCGCTTCGCCCACCACCAGGCGGCGGACTGGGAAGCGTGCTCGGCCTGCTCGAGCAGCTCCGGCTCATCTTCGAGCGGCAGACCAAGGCCGGTGCCGGTCTCGCGGTAGTTGCTGCGCCCGGTCACCTGCAGCAGGCCTCGCCCACGGAACCGCCAACCATCGCCGGAAGCCTCTGGGCCGTTGCCCATGCGGCCGCCGTAGACCTTGTTGGCGATCTTCTCGGGCTGCCGTGCGTAGGCAGGTGCTGTCTGCACGCTGAACCGGCTGGGCCAGGTGCGCACCAGGGCGTCGGCGCTGTAGTTCAGGTTCTCGACCAGGTTGCGCAGCTGGCCTGATTCGTGACCGATCTGAGCCAGGAATGCGGCCTGCCGGACGCGGCTGTCGATCTTCCAGCGTGTCATGGCCCGGTTGAGCGCGGGCAAAAAAATGCCCGCTACAGGGCGGGCGTTCGGGAGGATCTGCAGCAATTGCTGCGATGTAAGGGGCATGCTGTTCTCCAGGCAAAAAAACACCCGCTCAAGGCGGGCTGTCGCACGAATGATGATTACTCCACAGGCTGAGGCGCTACCAATGACGGGTCGTGTCGACTTTCGACCTCCAGGACACCATCAATTACCTCTTGCGGAGTGTCATCAAAAAACTCAATGCAGGCCGGCGAACCGTCAGGCGCCGGCACCCACCAGGAGAAATGCTCACCCAAAAGCCCTCCATGACTTTCAAGCTCCAGTGCAAAAGTTGGTCCTAACGGTTTATCGCAGATATGAATCATTGCGCTAGATCCTCGTGATTAGGGAATGAGACATCTGAATACTGCTGCCAGTATTCCCTGTTACGCTTCCATAAACTTGTGCAGTATGGAAGCCTTCAGCCAAATATGAACCGTCTGGCTTCAAGCTGCTAGTTGAAGCATACGCAGCGCCTGCGCCACCAGATACAACGTAAGATCCGCACAGGTTCCCATAAGGAGCGCTATCCACGTAAGACTGAACCGCCACAGACTGAGTTGAAGTACTGTTGGTATATTGACCGGTTAACTTTATATCAACGGCTTCCCCTCCCCAATTAAGGAAATTGATGCGAACCCCTGTTGATATCTCGGTACTAACCGTAGCGGTAAAAGTCAACGTACCGCCTGTAGATAAGCCAGCCCCGACAGAACGACGGTTAAACCAGCTTGCCACAAGCCTGGCAGTAGGGCCGTCTGAAAATTGCGAGGTTGCACTCGTGTAGACCATGCCCACGAGGGTTCGAGAGGGGTCGCCTGTTTTAATCTCTACGCCATTAGTGCCAGTGCTGTGACCGGTCGCAGAGAACTCCAGCGCGATTGCTGAGCCAGTCCAATAGGCGTAGATATAGTAGAGCGTGTTGGCGCTCATCCCGCTATTGCTCAGCGATACGCCTGCCGACGGTATCTGCCGAGTAACTGCGTTGATCATCAGGTTGTTGCCATCGTAAGGCGTGAGACGAATAGTGGTTGCGCTGATTGCCACCAGCCGGCATTGGCCGTGACCAGCCAGAGCAATAATGGAAGCCTCCAGGTTTGCGAGCAACGTGCTAGTAGTGCCATCATCTACAGCATCCTGGCCTGATCGGTTCGCGATAAATTGCCCAATGACAGCTGCAATAATTGAAGACTGGCGCCACACCTTGTTCAGCTGGGGCGAGTTTGCAGTGCCCGACGAAAAGCCCGCCGTGCGAGCTGCCAGCGCGGCGTAGCTGGCCTGGGTCATTACGTTCGCGCCGGCTGCTCCGCCAAACGTCAGGAAGTCGTTCGTTGCCATAGATACCTCTTAGGAATAGACGCTACCCCAGCTCCCTTGGTCGAAGCCGGCTATGTATTGGTTGGAGACATCGAAGCCAAACAGCGGGCCGCTGGTCGACGGCGAATAGAAGTACTTGATGTCAACGCTCTGTGGTTTTGGCGTGATGTAGCCGCCTGTCAGCAGTGCCCACTGGATCGCACTTGGCGGATCGCCGGCAAGGCCAATGGAAATAGTCATGTCCTGATTGTCGATGATGAAGGCGTAGTTGCCCTTGGCGTAGGCGGTGCCTTGGCCTGTCCATGACAGCGATGCACCTGGAAGCGGGACCTCTCCCATCGTGAATTGGCCGTATGGGCCGGCAACGTAGTCGGTTACGGTTGCCGCCGACGAAGTGGTAGAGATGATGCTGGTTAGATTGTCTACTTCGGCCTGCATGCCGCTCAGTAGGATCCCGCTTGTTCCGTCACCATTGAAAGTAATGGCATTAGTGTTGTCAGCAACTTCAAAGTTTATACTCGCTTGAGTTAAACCAGAACCCAACTGATATGACACGTAAACCCTGAACACACCATTTCCAAGGTCTGATATTCCAGCAGATATCCCGGCATTGTTCTGAACAACAGTTCCAGATATCGCATCAAAAATTACTCGACCAAGAAGAACACCTCCAGGTGCAACCCTCATAGAGATACGCTGATATCCCGCAGCAGAAATCAGGCAGCTTTGAACGACCGTGGCTCCTGCCGGCATGTTGAGCGCCCGAGCGACGGCGTGCACCGCCGAGGTCGTGTCAGGAGTGAACTTTGTAAATTGCACACCATTTATGATTGGCCCCACGGATGCCGAGCCAGCGCCCTTTGACCAATATGCATTGGTTAAATCCATGTTCCAGAGATAGCTATTTGTTCTCGGCGTTGGGTACAACTTCTGGGTTCCCTGCCAATCGGTCCTGTAAAGCGTTACCGATGTGTACTCGTAGACGTTCTGTCCCTGATATTTGAGCTGGAATGTGTTGGTTACGCCGTCGCCGGTCGCGAATGGCTCGTTGGTCGCGGTAACCGGGAAGAACGGGGCGTGCCCGTCAGGGTTGAAAATCAGGTCGAGGATGGCCTTCGACGATTCCAGTGTGCCGTCCCAGTGGTTTGCACCAATCTTGGCCCGAATCAGCGAGCGATACGTCTCGTTGTCCAGCACGGTGATGCCATTGTCCGGGTCAAACGGCCCTTTCCAGGCGCCCTGGTCGAAACCGAGGCCCGGGGTGTCGAGGGAGAAATAGACGTTGGTCAGCGGCGTCGGGATGTTTCGCGAGATGCCGACCCAAAGGCCCACATCATCCAGCTGGGCATCAGTGGCCAGGTCCAGGTCGAAGTCATCTGGAAGCCCCGCCGCCACCTGGTTGGTATCCAGAAAGCACTGCGAGACAGCCTCGACCATGGCCATGTACTTCGGCTTGTCGGCGTGTTCGCTGGTTATCTTCCCCGTGTAGTCCTTGATGTCTGGCATGTCAGGTCACCGTCAGAACAACGCTTGCAGGCGTGCAGGTTGCCGCCTGGTTGAAGGCCAGCGGCACGTCAGGGGTGCCGGCGCCACCAGGCCCGGACAGGGTTAGCGCGGTCAACTTGAATGTGGTGCTGCCGGGAATGCTGTTGGCCGCCGTCAATGCGTCGGCCCACTCCACGGTTCCACTTGCCCCTCCCCCTATGGCGACCTGGTTCACATAGTCGGAAACTGCCTGCTGCAGGGCGGCGCCGATGGCCGTGGTGTATCCGGCCAGCGCTTTGATGCTCACGGCAGCCGTCACAGCGCGGTAGGTTGGGCGGAAGAACTTGATGGTGATCGGCATGTTGTAGACGTTGAGCACGGTCACCGAGGTGGTGCCATAGGTTCCGCCACCAGGCCCCTTCTTCGCGGCTATCGCCTGGGCAATGGCCGTGGCGTCGCCGCCCTCCGCAATGATCGCCATGGAGTTCGCCGGAATGCCGTTGGCATCCGTAACGTTGGTGTCGTTGTCTACCGCGGCATACCGCGTGACCCCGGACACATTGGCGACCGCGCCGATCGTGCCCTCAAGGACCGTGCGCGACGGGAGGGCAGTCGATGTTTTCTGCCGCTGACGGAGGGCCGAATCCGTCTCGACCGGTGCGCCGGCCGCAGCCGATGCTGAGTTGCTGACAGACTGCCAGCCCAGTGTTGGCGTGGCGATCTTGTTGATCTGCCCGGGCGACGCAGTGATAACCCCTGCCGTCGCGCAGGTCGCGGTGACAGTGATCTGGCCTGCTGGCGGGATGGTCACCGAAGCGGGAAGCGCCCACTTATTGCCCGACTGATCCTCTGCAACGCCGTTCGTGATGCCGGTACCGGCCTGACCAATCAGCAGAACGTCGCAGGTCGAGAAGCTGGAGGACGAGCGCTTTATGCCGTTGATCTTGACGTTGCTGGACAGCCCAGCACCCTGAGCAGTGGCTGGCGAGAACGACAAATAGGCGGCGATGGTCGCTGCGTTCGCATCGCTGATGGCCAGGGCAATCACGCCGAGGAACTGACCGTCCTGCGAATCGCTGCCGAGGTACACATCAGCGCCGTAGATCGACTGGTACTGGGTCTTGAGGAAGTCCAGGACCTCGGCATAGGTGGGTGCCGAGATCCCCGTTGCAGTGATGACCGGTGCAGTAGACGACGCCATTTATAGTGTCTCGCTGATGGAGGTCTGCCCGTAGGCTGTGGTGATGGTTGCCGTCACGGTGAAGCGGCGCGTTTCCGGGTTGATCGAACTGTCGTAGCTGTCGATCTGCGCCACGCCCGGCGTGCCGAGGATTCGCTTCTTGATGGCGGCGTCTCGTGTGGCGGCGGTCCGCTCGCCAAGCACCTCGGTGTTCCAGGGCGTGCCATCAGCGGTGTCGATGAACCACTCGCCCTTGTTGAGGCGCAGGCGCGTCATGACGGCCTGGGCCACGGCGTCGGGATTGTCCTTGTAGAAGTCGGCCTGCTGGCTGCCGAAGGTGTAGTCGCCGTTGGCGTCGAGCTTGCGATACCTCATGGAACGGGCACCCCGCTGGTTCCGGTGCCAATGGTGACCTGGCTGGTTTTGTGGGTCTGCAGGCTGATGGTGCCGGCCTTCACGTCGCCCGTTGTGTCCACCCGACCGTTCACCTGCACGTTCCCGTTTATGGTCACCAGAGGCGCAGTGAGCGCCATGGGGCCGGTGGTGGTGGCATTGATCGCGTGAGTGCTGGGGTTGACCTCAACAAAGGCGGCGCCGTCGTCGCTGCGCAGCTGGACGGCCTGCAGGCTGATGTTGCCGATGACTCTCGGCTGCGACCGGAAGCCCAGCAGCGCGAAGCCATCGGAAAGGTCATGCATACGCAGCTCGGCCTGGGCCTGAATTCCGCCCGACTGCCACCAGGAATCGATGCAGCGGGAGGAGAACACCACAAGGCATTCATCTCCGGCGGCCACCGGGAAGGTCAGCGTGCATCCGCCGCCGGCCGGGAACTGCACTGGGCAGTCCAGCAGCAGAGGCAGCGTGGTGAGCACCTGCGCCCCGTCATCCGCAGTCACGAAGGCCTGAATTGCCGGCTGAACCACGCAAGTCATCGCCTGTGCGCTGAACGACTGGATTATCCCTGGCAGTGCAGTCCACAATTTCGACTGGGCGGAGCGTTGCGCGATCTTCAGAACGCTAAGCGGATCGTCTAGCCTTTCTTCGACATTCAAGGAGATCACCGTGAAGAAGATGTTAATGGTCGGGCTGCTAATTGCGTCCTCGGCTGCTTCTGCCGAAACAATGCTTGTTGCCCCTTCAGGAAGCCTCTGTGCAGGCCAAACTGTGGCGAAAGACAGATTTTTTAAATTCTTGTCGCCCTCACAAAAATGCGATCTACCAATAGTGAATGCTGAGCATATGCGGGCATTCAGGGATGCCACGCCGAGTAATGCCGTTGTAAAAATGGCAGAAGGCAAAGGGTGCTGGGGACAGACCCTTGGTGGAGATGCGATTTTTATTTATGACGATGGAAAGACATCGACAATGCCAATGGCCGTTTTCGCCGAAGTTAATTTCGATACTTATGGGAAAGGAACAGTTATCTCTTCGGAAAGCCAGCGGAGAGGATTGACTAAGTGCCCTTAGCCATATGGCTTCACAGCGCCAGGCCCAAGAATTGCCCCAGGTATACCGACAGCGCTATCTATCATTGCCTTATTGGTAAGCGTCGCATCTACGGAAATGCAGATGACCTCTGTGTACCATTCATTGCCGCGGGTATCTCCATAGCTGTCGGCGATTAACACCTTGTACAGGCCATCAGCACTCAAATCGTTCTGGATTTTTTGCTTAACGACCTCCGCCTCTTGCAGCTGGCTGGGGTCATAGCGGGCTTTTTGAATGCTCGCATTATCGATCTTGAGCAATCGCCCTATCTTCACGCTTGGGTTCAGTAGCATGCGCACGTTGACCCCGTTCTGCGTCTGCTCAGGCAGCCCCACCATGCCTGTCTGGTAGTTCACCACGATGGCATCGCCGGGCAGATAGGCCGTGTTGGGGATTAGCGTCATCTTGCCGTCTTGGATGCTCCAGCTGACATCTTGGGTGCGCCCGAGGTTGTCCAGCACATCACGGGTCAGCCCAAACATGACCTTGCCCCGCGGCAGCTTGTTGGTGGATAGGGTTCCACTGTCGCCCATCGTAACGCCGCGACCCTCCATAGCCTGGACGGCAGACTTCAGGTGGTCCTGGGCCGTCGACCCTGCCGCCAGCGACATGTTGATCACAGACCAGTTGTAGGCGCTGTCGCCGTCGGCGGCCGTGATGTCCAGGTAGGTGTCGGTCTGGCTCTCGCGCCCGCGCCGTACCTGCTTGATGGTGCCATCGAAGATCACCCCGTAGTTGCCGGCGTATCCAGCCATCAGCACGACGCGCCCGAACTCTTTCAGCTGGGACTTCCGAGCAGTTTCAGCGCTGACGTTGTACACCCGGATGTCGGCGGTGTTCGGGGTGCTAATAGTGCCGCGGCGCACGGCAAAGCGGATGCGCAACTCGGAAAGATCGATGGCCTCGGTGTCGTTACCGATCTTGAGGCTGATCTGACGAAGATATTGGGGTACGCTCATCGGATTTTCTCATCAACTAGGGTAGATGCCATGGAAAGAGGTCCGCTACTGATCATCGCCTTAGCTGTTTTGGCCGTAGTTGTAGTCGCCACGCTACTGCAGCGAATACGCAAGCCCAGAGAGGCAAATGCTGCCCCGTATCGCCCGCAGCTTGTGACAGCAGCATCAGCCAAGCCTAAGCTGCGGGATAAATTCATAAGCTCGTTTGAGCGAACAAAAGCTCAATCCAAGTGGGTGGGCTCGAGGCGCTATCGCTGGATAACAGCAGGTGATGGCACGGTTTGCGAGTACTGCAGATCAAAGTCTGGGAAGCTTTTCAGTTGGGACCATTCACACGAGCATCCCGGTTATCACCATTGCTCAGATGTCGAGGTCTGTCGCTGCTATGCAGAACCGATCATTCCAGACTAATCCTCAACCCACCAATACAGATGCGAGCCGACCCCGAGATTTTCGAAGGTCGGCACCGCATCGGGATTGTCAGTGGTCTGGCACCAAAGCACGCCGCCCAGGCCAAGGTATTCGTACTGCTCGAGCAGGTTGGCACCGGTCACCAGGGGGATACCCTGGATGATCGGGTTGCCGTTCGCATCCGCGATATCCAGCACCCATCCACCTTGTTCAGCATTCCGCCAGACGACTGCCAGGCGGTACTGAACCCCTGACAGCGTGATGTTGAAGCGCTGCGGGCTAGGCGTGAGCGGTATTTCGAAGTTGGCCATTGGTCACCCATTCGGCGGCTGCCAGCCGCCAGGGGCCGGGTATGACTGGGCTACCTGCTTGTCGCCCATGCTTTGGGTTTCTGCCGTGTCTGCCGGCGACGCCTGATCATCTCGCGGCGGAAGCGTCGTTGCCGCGGTGTTGACGATCAACACCTGCCGGAACACGGCGGTGACCATCAGCGTGTATTCGCTGGTCGGGTCGGTGGTCTGGGTCAGGCTGCGCATCAGCATGTTGGGGTAGATGCGCTTGCCGGTGGACACGTCGAACGGCTGCCGGGACTGCTGGAGGGCCAGGAGCTGGTTGTAGATGCCCGACACGTAGTCGGAGCCGAACGCATCGCCGCCTGTCAAAGCGGAAAAGAGCCCCTTGGCGCTGTCGATCACCCCGGCCAGGCTGGCATTGCTCCAGCCGCACCTGATCACCACCTCGGGGTTTTTCTTATAGGCGTGGTCTGTAATCTCGGCGCCCTGCTCGACCGGATGGTCTGTGATCTGCAGCTCGTCGGTACCGACCTCCTCCAGGGTGACATGCGCAACGATGCTGTCGATCGAGCGTTTCGCATCGATCGTGATGAAGCCTGCAAAGTTGGGCATGTCAATTCACCGGGCTGCTGAGGTTTCGCTTCATATCCTGTGTTACCTGCTTCTGGGCGCCACTGACGGCGCTTGCAGTGGCATTCGGATCGGTAGCCCCATACACGTTGATCGTCGTGCTTTGCGTGATCCCCGCAGCAATGGCTCCTCGATTCGCCGCCTCCCTGGCTCGCGCCGCCTCACGCTCTGCTGGAGTATTCCCGCTACCTGGCCGCTCGTAATAGCGAGACACGATCGACCCGGCATCGCTTGAGCTGTTTGCAGCTCGTAGTAACTTGCCAGCAGCGACTTCAGCACCCTCAGTCAGCTCGTACTGGATGAAATTAAGCTGATCCTCAAGTGTGGATTGCCGTATGTCCTTCCCGGCCCAGGCCTTGAAATTTGCTTGTCGATCAGGATGCCATTGCGCAATCCCGTATGCCTTGCCATTGTCGCCGACGGCTGCAGGATCAAACCCGCTTTCCACCGACAGGTTGGCAACGATCCCGGCAGACTGCTCCCTGGTCCATCCCAGGCCTTGGAAAAACTGCAGGATCATGTTGCCCATGTCGGTGCCGCCATTGATCTCCCCGGCAGCAGCGTCCTCAGCAGCGCGTCTACGTCTTACGATATCGTCCTCGCCATCATTGAGAGATGGTGAGTAGAGTGCCGCACCTAGGCCTGCAGCAAGGCTCCCTAAGGCTCCAGCTCCGGCTGCCGCAGTGCCTGCTCCGCCGATAGCGCTTCCGAGCCTCAAGAATGCAGTTGCAAGATTCGAGATTCCCGTCACCACTCCAAAGGCGCCGATGGTATTCAGGAGACCGATCAAAATCAGAAGTCTGGTGCTCCAGCCATCAGTTGCAGCATCAAG
The DNA here is from genome assembly GCF_044749325.1 of Pseudomonas sp. NPDC089428. Taxonomy (NCBI): domain Bacteria; kingdom Pseudomonadati; phylum Pseudomonadota; class Gammaproteobacteria; order Pseudomonadales; family Pseudomonadaceae; genus Pseudomonas; species Pseudomonas sp. NPDC089428. The sequence continues at coordinate 192,693 of NZ_JBIVHT010000001.1, read as the reverse complement.
GTCCACGAAGAACTGCCAGATTTGCTTGAGATACGGTCCAGCCTTCTCTGCGAGATCAAGCAGTTTTGCGACGATGTCAGCCAGGCGATCAGCGATCATCGGAGAGTTTTTCTCGAACCAGTCCGAAAAGCGCTGAAGCTCTGGCCCAAGCTTTTGCATCAAGGATGCTTGGAGCCTCACCGTAAAGCTTTCAAACTGAATCAGCAGCCCACGCAGCGCCTCCATGAACGCATGGGCGTCCTTGGTGGCCTTGTCCAACCCGCTCCCTGCCAGGCGCTTGCGGTTCTCCTCCAGCTTCCTGCCGAACTCGCCGCTGACGATTGCCCGCAGTGTGTTGTCGTCAATGCCCAGGATCCCGGCATACTGCTTGGCCTGGTACCAAGGCATGCTGCGCAGGCGGTTTCCCAGGCTAACCATCAGATCGGCGGTGTCGCGCAGTTCGCCATTGGCATCCCGCGTCTGCACGCCTATGCCTTTCAGGAAACTCTCGCCGCCCGGGTTCTCGCGCAGAAAGCGCGCCATGGACTCCAGCGAGCCGCGAGCCTCTGACGCCGAGGCGCCAAGATCCCGAGCTGCGTATTCAGCCGACTTGATGCTGGTCGCCGCAGCACCTATGCGCTGCGATGCGAAATAGAGGCCCTCCAGATTCGATGCGAATGCTGACACACCCGCCGCGACAGCGAGCGAAGCACCGGTGATGGCAGTCACCAGGTTTTTCACGACCTTGGTTGCGCCGTCCACGCCATCGGTGAAGGACTTCATGCCCTGCTTGTCCACCTTGAAACCAAGGGAGACGAGGAACTCCTTCATGACGTCCTGATCAGCCATTCTTTCTCTCCGCGGCGAGGCGCATGCGCTCTTTGTTTTCAGCGCGCACCAGCAGCGCGTCGTTCATCTTGGCGATGTCGGCCAGGTCAAGGGTTCCGTCGATCAACGACTCGTACCGGCACATGCCCTCCATCACAGGGAGCAGAAGCCAGTCTTCGCCGCTTGGCAGCGTTGCCAGCTCGACCGTTACACCTTCGTGGGAGCTTTCGGGCCGGTAAGCATCCCTTTGATAAAAGGGCCGAGCGCCTCCAGGATCACGCGGTAGGTCATCTTGAGCATGTCGTTCATGTCGATGTCGTCGAACATGGCGACGTTGCCGCGCGAGCTCCAGACCGGCGACCACACTTCACCCTGCTTGCGGCTGACCACCGACAGAGAGGTGCCAAGGATGAATTCGGCCTGGTCGTCTTCCATGCTGGCGATGGCATCCATGAACGGAGAAAGCATGTCCACGGTTGCCGACAGGTCGCCAGTGAGAGGATTGGCGCTTTTTCCTTCCTGGGCGGCGCCCTGCAGCTTCAGGAACACCGGCACCAGCTTTGGAATCAGCGGCGCGACTTTGCGCTCCAGGTGAAATTGCTGGAACACGGTCATCTTGCCGATGCGGTAGGTGATTCCGTTGATCTCGAACTCGGTCATCAGTAGGTACCCAGCAGGCCGTCAATTTTCACGGAGTCGAACACCCATTCGACGATATCGCCGTCTTTCCGGTAGTTCAGGTCCGGGCGCTTTTTGAAGGCGCAGGACCGGGCCACCGTGGTGTCGCCACTCGACGAGTTGGTGATGGTGATGATGTTCTGGCCCCAGAGCGACGAACTGAACGACTGAGCGTCATAGAGCGCCATCAGCTGGGCGTTCTTAGGGGAGGTCTTGAGCAGACGAACCGTGACCTGGCCGGACTTGTCGGCGTGCAGCGAGTGCATGCCCTCGCCGTCCGCGCCGATGGTCATGGTGTTCTTGTCGTTGGCCGCGACAATCGAAATACCTTCTTCGGCGTTCGCGGCGCCGGACCCGAGGTCGATCACCGCGCCGGCGCCCACCAGCGTGGCGTTTACATCGAGGAACGAATAGGTTGCCATGGATGATCAGCTCCGATCAGCGGTTGACGTTGATGATGACGTCGACGAAGTGGACGGCACCGGCCAGCTTTATCGCCGACTGGATAACTGGGGCCTTGCGGGCTTCGCGGTCTGCCTGGGACTGGGAGGCAACGGGCGGAGCGTAAGAGTAGTAGCCGGTCGACAGGTACTGCCCGGAGGTCAGCGCCCCGAATGCTGGGCCATTCCATTGCCCTGGCGCGACGAGGCCATTGGCCACCGCCTGCTCCAGCCGCTCGTTGACCGTGGTGACGATCCGGTTGATGCCGGCGTCGGTCTGCGGGATCTTGGTGGTGCTGGTGTAGAGCAGGTTGTAGACGGCGGTCTGCACGTCGTTCTGCAGCCAGTCCAGGCCGTGCACCTCGTCGAAGAAGTACCCGTTCGACATCACGCCTTCCTGGATGATGGCGGTGTCGTTGTCGTATTTGACAAAGACGTTGCAGTTTTTCGCCTTCAGTGCGGCAGCCTGCGTGGTGTTCAAGCCCTCGGCGGCAACGCCAGGCTCCTGCTTGAACTTCAGGGTGATGGTGGTGTTGTTACCCTGGAAGTTCACCGTGAAAGCCCGGCCGAAGATCGATGCGGCAGCGTAGGCACTGGAGCTGGAGTACTGGCAGAAGCTGCGCTTGTACAGCGCGGCCTTGAGTTTGGCGGCGATATCGGTGGTGCTGGTGCCATCCAGTGCCAGCGGGTTCTGCGTGGTGATGCCGAAAATCCGAGACGGCGACGCCCCTTCGATGAAGGCAGACACGCCCAGAAGATCGGCGTCGGTCGGGCTGGTGTCTGCGACCAGCAGGCCGTACCAGTTGGCCGACTGGCTGGCCAGCGCGGTAACGCATGCCAGCAGGGTCTCGGCGACGATGCCGTTGACCGGCGCCGACGCCACGCCGGTTACCAGGCCGAGCAGGGCCGAAACATCGGTGCCGGATCCGGTGGAGCTTGCGTAGGTCAGGGTAGACGTCGCACCAGTGGTTGGGCTGGTGATCTCGAACCGCGAGTAGTTGGCGTTCCAGACGCATACGGCGCCAGCCAGGGCCGTGGTGATGATCGAGGCAACGGCATTCAGGTTGGCCGCAGCGCTGAAGTTCAGGGCCGACAGCGTTTTCACCGTTCCATCAACGGTGATCTTCATCGACCCGGTAGTGATGCTGGTGAAGTTCGACATCGCTTGCTGGGCGGTCGAAAGCGCACCACCGTTCAGGCGAGCCGAAGATGCAGCCTTGGCCCAGCGGCCGACATACAGGATCGCCGGCTGGGGCGACTGACTGAAGAACAGGCTGGCGGCCAGGTATTCAGGCGCGGAGGTGCCGAAATCGGCAGCCACTGCAGTGAGCGACGAATACTGGCGGATGCGTTCATTGGTGTCGATGACACTGGACGCCCCCAGAATGAGCAGCGCGCCGAAATCGCGGGTAGCGGCCGCCAGTGGAGACATGACGACCTGGACGTTGACGACGCCCGAAACGGCAAGAGTTGGCATTGATTTCTCCTGGAGTGGTCAGCCGGGGGTGACCGTGACTTCGGCGGACAGAATGTTGAGCACCTGGTAGGTGCGGTTGATCTTCCGGCGAAGCCGGATTCGCAGGTCGTAGCGGCGCACCCACTGCTGGTTGATCAGCTCCGGCGCGGCAATGAGCTCGCCGGCTTCTACGAAGGCCATGTCCTTGGCCTTGAGCGCCTCGCTGTTCTGCGGGACGTACATGCCGTCACTGAGGATCTGGCCATAGGACTGAGCATTGGGACCGTAGAACGTGGCCAGCAGGATGATTTCCTGGTGACGCTGGTAGGTGTCATGGCCGTCTTCGATGCCGATGTGCTCGATCGCCGAGTTGGCGTCCTGCTTCGTGCTCATCACGCCAATTGCGCACCAATCGACGTTTGGCTCTGGCTGCTTTGGGTTGCCCGGCTGCCAGCGCGGCCTGACGTACTTGCCGGGAATGCCAGTGACACCCGCCACCATCGCCTGCAGATCGTCTTCAAGTGACTCATCTGTAGGCGTAGGGGCGCCTTCCGGTGCCAGGTAGCCACCGGTTGCAGAGGTATTCGCCATGGGTTATCCCGCCAGGGGTAGAAGGTCGCAGGAGGCCGCTACGAAACCGCGCCCGAAATGGCTGTAGTCGTTGACGTTAGCCACGGTGTAGTCCCGGCCTTGCCAGGTCACGACATCGGCAATGATGTCTTCGCCGTCGCCGGCCGTGAGCCGGAACAGGGTGTGAATGGTGATGGAGCCCTTCTTGCGCTCGCCGCCGGCAATTCGCTCGAGGATGTCACCCTTGTCGCTGGTGACTACCCCGGCGAATGGCATCGATGACTGCGCGTTGGTAGCGCGGCCATTGTCGCCGACGGTTTGGGTTGAGCGCTTACAGACCAGGCCCATGTCCATGAAGTCCGGATCAAGCAGGACCTCTGTGACATCAAGCAGGGCCATGGCTATTCCTTCTTGCGGATGACGTAGGTGATGGAGTTGCGCAGCTGGCCGGTGTTGACCAACGGTTGAATGCCAGCCTCAGCCTGGGCCTGCTCTGGGGATGAGCCCGAGGCGATCAGTTCCAGGTAGCGCTTTTCGGAGGAGCGCATGGAGGCCGTTCCACGGCTTTTGTGCCGGTTGCGGATGGTGCTTGGCGCAAGCGGCGCGAATTCGCCTGAGTTGAGCTTGTTGCGCGCTCCGGTCGAGGCAATCAGGCCGGCCGCGTTAAGCGACTGGTCGACCTTCTCGTCCTGCCCGTTCAGCGCAGCCTTGGTGGCCGTCTGCAGGTGATTGGTGATGCTGGCCCGCTGCTCCTCCACCCCTGGCTCCAGAAACGGCCGCGCAGGGATATTGGCCTTGGGCGATCCGTATTCGTGAATGTACCCAAGCTGGGCATTGTTGAGCGGCGCGCCTGGCTCGTCATCGTTGCGCTCTGCTTCCGTTGCCGGGATGCCGACCAGAACCTCCTGGCCGGCTAGCTTCTGGATGGCATGCAGCACCTTGGCGACGTTGTCTTTGGTGACCTTCAGGCTCACAGCTGGAACCCTCCGGTGCCGATCATGCGGACCAGTTGCAGCAGCTGGATGCCGTAGGTGGTCAGGTTGAAGAACCCACCATCCTCGAGCGATACCGCGCCGCTGTCATAGCCGACGCTGACCTTGTCCACCGACTTGCTGTTCACCGGCCCTTTCACCTGGCCGCCAGCGCCACCGGCAGCAGCGGTCTGCTGGTTGCCGGCGGCTACGGTCAGGTTGTGGGCCACGAACAGCTCGATGCCGATGTTGAGGTAATCGCACCAGCGATCAGGCGGCAGGACATTGACCGCCAGGCCCATCCAGAGATTTACCGCCGAGTCCGGATACCTGGTGGTATCAGCGAACTCGGGGAAGTCTTCGCGGAACTTGGCAGCATCCATGGTTCAGTCCTGTATCAGGCGCTGGCGTTGGCCTTTGCCACGCGCTCGCGCAGGGTTTCGAGCCTGATGTTCTGGCCGACGGTGATGCCCTTGGCTGCCAGGTCAGCGATGAGGCGCTTTTTCTCCTCCTCCTCGCTTTCATCGACAACCTCGGGCTCCAAGTGGGCCTGCACGAACCAGTGATCGACGTGCTTGTCGTCGATCACCTGGGTGCCGGCCGCGAAGTCGATCACACCGTCCGGGGTGTTCAGCTTGAAGGGCTTGATCACATTGCGCTTTGCCATGATGAAGCCCTCAGATGCCGTCACGGTAGCCGATGGTTTCCGGGTAGACCACCTCCACCACGCCCAGGCGGCCGTAGTAGGTGGTGATCTGACGGATGCCGCGGTATTCCAGCGGGGTGCGCTGCAGCGGCACCATCGGGAAGCGGACGCGGTCCTTCTCGTTGGTGTACGCCATCATGCGGTTGGTGTTGCTGGTGCCACGGTTGGTCAGCCACTTCAGCGGCTGGATGTTCAGCGGCGTGCCGTTGATGGAGTTCGACAGGCTGTTGACGCGCAGGAATTCCAGCACCGAGATGTTACCGGCGTCGGACACGATGCGGCTGACCAGCTGGCTGTACGCTACTGGCGGCAGGCGCAGCTCACGCGGGCAGATGGCGAATGCCGATGCAGCCCACACGCTGTTCAGCAGGTCGTTCACGTCGGCCAGGATCTGCGCCGGGGTGGCGGTCGCCCAGCTGCCGGTGATGGCGTTGCTGACGTTGGTAACCGACGACGAGTTGACCAGGCCGGTTTCGCCCAGGTCGGTATCGCCGATGTAGACCTGCTCGTCGATGTCCATGTTGTGTTTGAGCTGCATGCCGGTGAACTTCTGCGAGTCGACCGGGCGGCCCAGCTGTTGAGCCGAGGCCAGCTCTGGCAGGGTCCAGGACAGCTCCATGCCCCACAGGGTCAGCGGCTTCGGCGTCTTGCCGATGTCCAGGGCCAGCGAGGCGATCGAGCTGGAGTCTTTGCCGATCCAGGCCTTGCCGTTCGGGCTGGTACCGCCCACCGCAGCGAAGGTGCTGTTGGTGAAGCTGGAGATCTCGTCAGCGATCGAGACGTCCTCGCGCAGCTCGATGTCGCGCGACCAGGTGACCGAAGCCAGCGGGCCGTGCAGGGTCTGGTCCAGGCGCTCCAGTTCACCGATCAGGAACACGCCAGTGGAGTCGATGGTGGCCGCGTCGAAGGTCATCAGACCGTCGCGGGTGTGGGCGCGCTTGATCGAGCGCGGCAGAATCAGGTTGCTCATCTAGCGTTCCCCTTAGATGTTGTAGGCGATTTCGACGTTGCCAGATGCATCGGCAGCGCCCATGAAGGTCGCGGTGGTGATGGCCACCGTGTTGGTGCTGTCGGCTGCCGCCTCGATGCCGCCGATGGGCTTGCCAGCAGCTGCAGCAGCCACGCGCACGTAGACGGTGCCGTCTTTGGCAGCGGTGCCAGCGTTCAGCTTCACGGTCATGTAGCCACGACGCAGGACGTCGGCCACGCCCTTGGTTGGCGGGGTCGAGGTGCCCAGCGGGTCGGAACCCGAGCCACCGGTGATTGGGTACGGGCGAACCAGCAGGCCGTATTCAGCGCCAGCAGTGTCGCCAGCACCGAACGGCACGAACTTGTCGCTGGCGATCTTGCCGAACAGGCCGAAGCCGGCGAACGGCAGCGACGGGTTCAGGAAAACCGGCTCGATGGTGGATTGGCTGGCACGGGTGACATCGCCAGGGATGCCCGCGGGCATGCGGTAGAGAAATGCGTTGCTCATCGGGGATCCCCTCAGTGTTTCCAGAAGGCCTTGTTGGCGGCGTTGATATCGGCGATCGACCGGGTGCGGCCGAAGTCTTTGGTGTTGGTCGAGGTGCGCGTGCCCTGGCTGTTGTTGCTCAGCTTGGCCAGCTCACTTGCCCCGGTGAACGCGGCAGACACCTGGTCGGCGGTCATCTGGTCCAGCGCTCGGCCCATCAGGAACGGCTCGACGATGGCCTTGCCACCTTCGGTGTCCATGGCCTTGCCCAGCGCCTGACGCTGGCAGGCGCAGATGTGGTCGGTGGTCTTCACCTTGGCATCGCGGGTGGCGAAGGTGATGCCCGGGGCCAGGATCTCGGCACGGGAGCGCAGGTCGGTCATGACTGCCGCGTCGCCGGTGTAGGCCTTGCCAGAGGCCTCGCTGTTCGACTCAGCTTCCTCGGCCTCCAGGACGGTGTCCTTGGTCTTGGCCTCGTCTTCCTTGTCGTCATCCTTGGTCAGGTCGTCCATCTTGCCTTCCATGTCGCCAACGCGGGCCGACAGGGCGCGGATTTCCTTGAGGATCAGGTCGGTAGCAGCATCGCCGGTTTTGGCTTTGCCCTTGTCCTCTTCTTCCTCTTCCTCGTCGGCGGTTTCCGCTTCCTTGGCCAGGGCCTCGGCCGCTTCGGCATCCTTGGACATGAACGCCCGGCGGAGGCGATCGGCGAAGCTCAGCTGCTTTTTCTTGCTCATGGTGTCGGAGTCTCCGATTGCGCATCGCGGGCCACAGCGGCCACGCTCTACCAGTGCTACGTGGTTGCCCACGATGTTGGTCTGGCGGCCGCGACCGACTGCCAGTTGTTCGTATTCGGCGTCGTAGCCGCAGGACACCTGCCGAAGGCCGTTGCGCACATCCTCGATGGCTTGGGCGTCGGTGATCAGCAGGTCGGCCAGCATCAGGTCGTTCTCGATCCCGTCACCGCGCCGGACGTTCTGGGTGATGCCCATGCTCAGCTCGCGCCAGTTGCTTGGGTTCACGAAGTCTTCGGGATGGGCCAGGGTGACCGGCTTGCCCTCGAAGCTGGCGATGGTCTCGGCGCGGAACACCTCGTCGGCGTTTCGCTCGATGGCGACCAGGCCACCAGAACCACCCTCGATCAGCGGGCCGTCTTCGTTGACCAGTTCGCTCTCGTCGTAGAGCAGCGTGCCGATGCGGGCGATGGGGACTGCCTCGCACAGCAGAAACCCTTCAGGGGTCACGCTCTGCCGGGCGCTCAAGCGCTCAGGCGCGAACCAGCGCCCGGCCTCGTCCTGGGTACGTGCTTTCATGGTTGTCACTCTGGAATTACTGGCTCAGGCCAGCACCTGCAGTTGGGTAGGCATCCGGCGTGGCCGGTCAGCTTGTCGAGCGTTGGCGGGTCGCTCCAGGGAACGAATTTTCCTTCCATGGCCTTGTGCGAGGAACGCACGTCGCCGTCGTGGGATGTCCGCCAGATGTAGCCGGTGCTGCCGGTAGCCTTGGCGCGCGCCTCGGTGAGGGTGGCAGCGGTGCGGGATACCTCGGTCCGCGCGATCAGCTGCGCACGGCTCTCGGCTACCTCGCCAGATCGGCGAATCTCTTTCGCGATCTCGTTGGCCCTGGTGCCGTCCTCGATTCCCTTGAGGGTAAGGTCGTGCACGCGCTGGGCGGCCTCAGTGGGGATGCTCTTGATGAGCGTCACCTGTTCCGCCAGCAGGCTGCGCATGGCAGCCCCTGTGTCGGCATTGAGGATCTCATCGCGCAGGGCCTTGGACATCTCCGCCGACCTTTGCACCCAGGCCTTGCGGTAATCCTGGTTGACGTCGGCGATCATTCGGCTGGCCGTGGATACCGCCCAGTCGTTGAGCAGGTCCGAATACCGGCGCAGGATCTGCGTGATGGTCGGGTCGGCGGCTGGATCACCTGGCGGGAAGCCGTTGATGATCGCCCCCACCTGCCTGGCTACCTGGGTCAGGCTACGCTGGTACTCTCGCTCCGCCCGGCTCGTTCTCACCGGGTTTCGGCGCTTCTTCTTGTCCAGGGTCCGCATTCGGCAGCTCCAGGCCCTCGACACCAGGTGGCGGGTCGTTCTCCGCCTCCTTGATGTCCTCGTCGGTGATGTTCGACCAGAGGCCGGTGGTTTGGCTGGACTGGCGCAGCTCCTTCAGGGCGGTCACGCGGCTGACAATGCCGGAATCGAATGCCTGAACCACCGAGTTGGTGTCCTTGGCGCCGATCTCGGCCTTCTCGGTGTCGGTGAGCTGCCACAGCGGGTTGAACTTGAAGTCCCAGCCGTCTTCCATGGGCTTGCCCAGCACCGAGCGCGCAATCACCTCCAGCAGCGTGGTCACGCCTGGGCGAAGGTCGCGGTCCTGCCAGGCGGCCACGTTGTCGTAGTAGGTGCGCAGGTCGCTGTCGCCCGTGCTGTTCATGCCGCCTGGCGACTGGCCGAACAGGCGAACCAGCGGGATTTGCAGGGCGCCCGAGATCTGCTCGCCGAAGCTCAGAAGCACTTCGGCCAGGCCGGAGAAGCTGTACTGGTGCGCCTCGAAATCGTCCGAGGCATCCATGATGGTCATGCCTTCGTTCGACTGGTACAGGCGGATCAGGTCCATCTGCTTCACGAACGCTTCGAAGGCCTTGCCTCCCATGGCGATCAGCTCGCGTAGCTTCTCGACCTTGTAGGTGCGCAAGTGGGCCTTGTAGACCAGCTGGGCAGTGCCGGCACTGGTGCTGTCGAACGCGATCAGGCGATCCCACAGGCGTTCCAGCACCGACTGGCCCCATCCGTTTTCGGCAATGCGCTGCCAGTATGGGAGCGGCACGCCTTCCAGCCGGATGACCCGGGAGTAGTGAATCTTCTGGTTGACCAGCGCTTGGGCGTCGGCCACGACGGTGTAGTACTTGGGCTTGCCCAGATGAGGTCCGTACTCGGTGACCAGGTTCTCCAGCGACGGCTGAATCAGCCAGCGATCGAGGACCAGCAGGCCCTTGAACTGACCCGGCGCGATGGAATCGAGCTTGAGCGGGGTGCTGACGTTCTGCCCATCGATCAGCATCACGGCGATGGAGCCACCGTAGAGCCGGGACCACTTCACGTTGTCCGACAGCTGGTTCCAGATCTGCAGGCGCTCCATGGCCTGGTTCAGCTTGTCCTTTTCCTCGGGCTCCATGTCCGAGACGATCTCGATGCCGGCTCGGGTCATGTCCTGAGCCACCAGGTCCACCGCCATGCCGGCGATCCAGCTGGAGCGATACACAGCCTCCATCTGGATGCGGTTGCGGCTGACCAGGTCAAAGGTGTAGTGCGACGCGGCGTTCTGGTTGTTCGCCTGGAGCCCGACGCGCGCGGCGAAGTTCTCGAAGCTGTCGCCAGTCATGAACGACTTGCGGGCGGCATCGGTCGCGGCGATAACCTTCGCGGCTCGCGCCTTGGTCTGATGTCGTTTGCTCATCCTGCCAACCTTCTCCAGACTTCGATGGCGTTGCCCGAGGCAACCATGTCGTTGATTGCATCGCACATCGGATCGATCTGGTCGTCGTGCGCATGAGTGTCGTTCGGGGTGAATGCCTCGCACTCAGCAACGAAGTCACTGGTGAATGGCGCGTCTTCTGGGATGCAAACCCTGCCGGCCTCGATGTACCCGACAACGTCGAGCACGCGCGTCAGCTTGTCCTTCTGGCGCTCGATGGGGAGGATCGGGATGCTGCAGGTGAGACGGATGTCTTGAATCAGGCCGGTGCCGCTGGCCTTGTCCTCGACTGCCATTGCTCGGAGAGAGCCGAACTGATGGGTATCGAAGGCCAGGTGCTTGTTCCAAAACTCCACGGCGCGCCGCTTCAGCTCTGGCGCTTCCCACTTGCCTCTGATCATGTCCAGCAGGTAAGCCTTGCCATCCTCACCCTGCCCCCAGCATTCGAAGACGCTGTAGTCGTTGTGTTCCTTGGTTTTCTGCGCGGTGTCCGCGAAGATCTTGCGATAGTTGAGCACTGGCAGCTGCTTGTAGCGCTGCATCCAGGCGCCCTTGATGATGCCGCCGCCGAGCGGGCTTGGCCGCTGCTGGTACTGGCCGGAGAACACGTAGGGGTTGGCTGCTCGCATCTTTTCGAGCATCTCGACCGTGTGCTTCTCTGGCCACAGTGGCTGGCCCGTGGATTCGTCCAGCGCCGATAGGGACAGCAGCTCCCATTCCTCGCCGTTGCCGCCACCCAGCAACCACCCAGCCAGGTCCTTCTCGTGCAGGCGCTGCATGATCACGATGATCGGCGTGTTGTGCGGGTCGTTCTTCCGCGACTCAAGGGTGTTCTGGAACCAGTCCAGCACGCCCTGGCGGATCACGTCGCTGTTCGCTTCGTCGGCCTTGTGCGGGTCGTCAATGATGATTGCGCCGCCAAAGCCAGGCCTGTGCTTGCCAGCGCCGTAGCCTGTGATGGTGCCGCCTGAGCCAGTCGCGTAAACGATGCCGTTCTGGGTTGTCCGCCATTCGTGCTTGGCCGAACTGTCCGAGCGCAGCTGTGTTTCGGGGAAAATCTCGCGGTACGCCTCATGGGCGACCATTTCCCGGGCCTGCCATGCGTTGTTCGACGCTAGCTGGGCTGCGTAGCTGGTATGGATGAACTCGGCGTCGGGCACCTTGCCCAGGCACCAGGACATCCAGTTGATCACCGCCAGCTCCGTCTTCGAGTAGCGCGGTGGGATGTTGATCACCAGGCGCTTGCACTCACCACGGAACACCCGCATCAGTGCATCACAGACCATCTTGTGATGCGGAGCGCGCATCCACTTGAAGCCTTTTCGCTGAAGGAACATCCAGCGGGAGAAGAAGTAGAAGTCAGCCCGAGCAAGCTGGATCGCCGCGTAGCGCTCTTCTGCTGCGGCGGTCATCGCTACACCTCGTCGTTGATCTTCCTTGCCAGTTCGGTCAGCTGGTCATCGGTCAGGGATGGCGTCATGAGTGGCGCCCCTCCAGGGCCTGCAAGCTCATGCTTGTGCTTGTTCGTGTAGACGTTGCCCGACTCCTTGGCGGCCTGTTCGAGCAGCTGGGCAGCAAGGGCCATGTTCTTCATGCCCTCGGCGCGGGAAGCCATTCTGTCCAGCATTCGCAGCCGGTACGCTCTGTTGGCGATCGGGATGTCAGCAGTGTCCTCGCGAAACTTCTTGCGGGTGTCTTCAAACAACACTCGCCACTTGGCAGCCAGGTTGGCCCCTGTGCTCTTGGTAGGGTCGTGCTGAGCCACCTGCTGGCGGGTGATCTCGATGTTGAATTCTTTCTTTACGGCCTCAGCAACCTGCGTCGGGGTATCGAAGCACGCCAAGGCCTGCACGATGAAGCCTTTGACTTCAGCGGTGAGGATGGCCATAGGACGGATTCCGTATCACGCCAGTGTCACATCAGGCCAGCTTGAGCAGGCATGTACCACAGGCTCTTGAAATGTTGATCTTGGCCACCTCAGGCGGCCGGCTTGCAGCGTCGATCAGCTGCTGTACGTCGTGGCTTGGCCCATACCGGCGAACCACCCCGACGAACTCTTCCACATCGTGCCCGCGGAGCGTCAGGCTGGGCAGGCCGTCCTGGGTGAACTTGGGCGCGCCGTACTGATCGAGCTTCTGGGCAATGTGGTAAAGCTCGTGTTCGACTAGGGCGCAGAACTCGGTGTCAGAGCACTGGGAGCAGTAATCCGCAGCCAAGGTGATGACGAAGCCCGGCACCTCGCCGAACCACTCGATCATCTGTTGCTCTTGTCGGGCCTTCTGCCATCCGCCAGCCCGAAACATGACTGCCTCGGCCTGGCCTACCACTGTCCGACCTTGCTTCTCGAAGCATGCAGATGCCCACAGGAAGCGCAGCGGGGCGTCGATCAGGTGTGCATGGTCAGGGTTGTGCAGCTCGCCACCCTCACTGAGGACAGCAGCCTGAACCCAGTCGCCTACCTCCGGTGCCGGCTGAAGCCTGATGCCGAGCATGGACAGCTCGGTCAGCTCCAGCAATGCAAGTGGCGGCATGGGCCTGGCTGTCGCCCCACTCACTTGCATACCATCTTGTGCGTCTGGGCGTGGGCATGTCCATGCAGCAGACCAACCAGCAGCCCCTGTGGAAGCCCGGCATCCTTCGCTGCATCAATGGCTTTCACAAGGGCGGCATCGAGATCGGCCACCGCATGGGCGATATCCATGCTAACTGGCAGCTCATGGCGTATGCGGGTGACGCTGCTCATGCCGACTCACCAATCCGCTGGCCGGATATGACCTCGCCCAGGCTCAGCCCGTGGCGCGAACGGCTGGACTCGATACCATCCGCCTGATCCTTTGCCACCATTGCGTCAGCAACCAGGTCGGCCTGCTGGCCGCTGGGGAATTCTCCGACCATCGAGGATGAAGCGCTGTCAGCATCAGTGGCATAGCGGCTCACGATGTAGCGGGTAACCGGGCGAACTTGGTATTCGGTCTTCATGGGTTTCTCCGGCCTGCGCACAGGCTGAGTGGTGGATTACCTGAGAATTCGATCAAGCCGCGGTGGGATCAGCTTGGCCACGTTCCCTCGCGAGTAGATCACGAAGAACAGGAAGCCGATCATCACTACCGTGAGCGGGTACTGGGTCAGCGCGGCGAATGAGCTGAAGTTGACGGTGATGCGGTAGGCCTCGGCCAGGTTGGCACCAGCGAGCAGGCCAGCCATCAGCCCGACGACGCGGCGGTGGTGGTCCGTCTTCTTCCGATACCCCGCTATCACCAGGAATATGGCGAAGTGGCACAGTGCACGGGTGGACAGCATCGCCTCGGGACCGAAGGCCTGGGCCCACTCCCCGAACGCCTGCACCCAATGGCCTATGGCGGCGTAGATTCCAGTGTCATCCCTCATCACGCTTACCTCGCAGAAGCGCGGAAGGAATGAATCGCTCGATCCAGGCAACCCAGCCGGGCTTTGGACCACCTTCCGACCACGCCTTGAGTGATCCGAACATGCCAGAGGCCAAACCGGATATCAGCAATGCGATGAAGGCGGCCACGACGTTGTATGGGTAGTACTCAAGCACCAGTAGCCCGGCAAGGTAGCCGGCGATGAATGAGAACACGGCGTATAGGATCTTGGAGCCCCACCTGAGTTCAGCGGTGGAGGCAAGGAAGGCGCAGCAGCCACCGATGGCACCCATGATCACGACGTGGTCGATGGGGATCTGAGCCGCTGCTGCCACACCCGAGCCAGTTGCTGCACCAATGACTATGGCGCCTGAAATTCCATCTGCGCTCATGAGTCCTCCTGGCGGGATGATTGCGCGGCTGCCAGGCCTACCATGAGGCCGGCGGGCTCCATTCGATACCGAGCAGCCTTGAGAAAATCGCAAAGGTCAGCAGGGCAGCGCCTGCGCATGCCGCGAATTCGACCATCCTGCCCGTGACCAGGTGATCTTCCTCGGCAGGCCTTTTAAGGGCCTGGATGAAGATGAACGTGGCGAAGAAGATGTTCGTACTGATGTCGCGGTGCATCACGTAGTTGAGCACGGCCAGCCCGAGGGCCAGCAGGCTCCAGCAAGCCGATCGCGTCACTGAGCCTCCAGGGACTCTTGAGGGCCTCAATGGGCAATAAAAAACCCGGCGCAGTGGCCGGGTTCTGTTCGTCAATCCTCAACACACGCAGGAATGACAGGATGAACAAATAATGTTGCATCGTTGCATGGGTGTCAAGCGGCATCTGCCATCAAAACGCCTTCCTCCTGAAGTATCTTGCTAGACGCTTCCAGCGCCTCGGCCACCATCTCGTCGAGCACCTTCTCGATGCCTTTCTTCCAGCGCCAGTAGGTGGTCCGATTCAGGCCCTGGCCGTCCCACGTGTTGATGTCGTAGAACTCGGCAGGCAGCACGATCATGTCGGTGGAGCGCTTAACATACTGCTCGCGGCGCGCCTGGCCGGCGTCCTCGGGCATCTCGCCGCCCGCCAGGTGCTTGAGCACGCCGGCCTGCAGCGAATCGAGCTCTGCACGCTCACGGGCGGACCGACTGGCCACCTCATTCCCAGACTGCGCCTGCACGCCCTTCACAGGCGGGATGGCCCAGGCGGTGACCGCTTTGTACCGGAACAGGCTCGGTGCCTGGGTGGCGATCAGCGGAACCAGTTTTCCGATCGCATCCACCTTCTTGGCCTTGTGGGTCGAGAACCTGGCTGTCAGTGCATTCCAGTGCCGCGGGATCAGCTTGCTGTGCAGGCGGGCGTGCACCCAGCAGTCCACGAGCATTGCCGCGTCCTTCCCGGTGATCTCACCCTTCAGCTTCGAGGCCTGGACCTTCGGTTCGAAGTCGCCACCGCCTACACCGCTCATGGTTTCTGCCGCCAGGGCGCGGATTACTGCAGCCAACACGCTTTGGTATTTCATTGCCCCTGCTCCTTCTTGCGGCGATTCGAGATGGCAATGCCACGCACAACTGCGTAGACGCCGAAAATAACCATGGCCAGGATAAGCAGCTGGCCGCTGTCGGTTGGTGTCCAGTTCATGCTGCTTCCCCCTGTGCCTGTATGCGGACGCGAACAGCGCCGCCCTTGGTCGTTTCCTTGCTCACCCTGATCTGGGTGGCAAACACGTTGTCGTCGATGCCCAGGGCATCTGCCAGGCCGTCACGGCCAGCCTTGAACATCGCCAGCAGGTTGTCGTCGTCGCGCCGGCGGCGATCCGGCGGCACGAACTCGAGCAGGAGCAGCGCGGCACCATCAGGCGCCTTGATGCCGGCCTGCTTCGCCAGCAGGTGGCAGGCTGCCCGGTAGGACTTTGCCGCCCTGCTCTTCTTCGTCCAGTGCACCCTGGCGTTCGGGCTGCACTCGGCCGGCGGCCACGGCAAGATCACCAGGTTCATGAGGCCAGTCCCGCAAGCGATATCGCCAGGCCAAGAAGCATCACGGCTGCGAACACGCCGAATGTGAGGAGTGCGTTTTTCATGCGGCCCCCTTGATTGTCAGAATGCCTGCCCGGATCAGGGCCTCATGAGTCTCAGCGATGGCCCGAGGCATGTCGGACCAGTCCACTTCGCCCTTACCGCGGCCGTCGAGCACGTCGTGGCAGGCGCTGCAGGCGTAGACCGCCACGGTGTCGAAGCCCTTCATGCCCATGCCCTTCTGCCCGCAAGGCAGGTGGGCCAGCACGGTGGTTTCCGGGTTGAAGTTGCAGATGCCAGGGATGCGGACGGTGCAGTCCTGGCCGCGGGCGCTCTCGCGCACCTTCTTGGATACGACGCGCATCAGTAGCGCCCTCCCCAGCGATCCGGCTCAGTCCAGCGCACGCCATGTTCGGCGCCGAAGGCATGCATCACTTCGAACAAGTCGCTGAACCACTTCTGCGACTGCTTGCGGGTCGAGACGCCAAGGACAACGAAGCCACCGTCGATACCCGGCACCGCGTCCTGCTTCTGCACTGCTGCGCTGAAGATGTGCTTCCAATCCTCGTCGGTGAGCTTGCGGCCGTACCACTCCACTTGCTGGGAGACGTCGCGGAGCATGGCCCACATCTTCCGGTTGCAGACGTCGGGGCGCTTCTCGTCTCGGATCACGATCAGCTTCGGCTTAGTGAAGTCCTGGGCCTGCAGGCGGCCCAGCAGCATGTTGACGTCGCCCATACCTCGCATCAGGAACTCGGTCATGGCGCCACCTTCAGGCCCTGGGCCTCGATGGCAGCCAGCACATCCGGGGCGTAGTACATGTACCCCGGCTCCTCATCAGGCAGCACGACAGCCACGGCCTCGCGGGAGGCCTGCCAGGCTTGCCACATACCCTCGACGATCCGGTTTCCGTAAGTCTCGCCATTCCAGCTGGCCAAGGTCCGATCTTCTGGATCGCGTGCATCGTCGTGCAGGTGCCAGCTGTATCGATCCTTGGCCCACTGCTCGAACTCCTCGCGCATCTTGTTGGCGTCCATCACACCCCCTCCCCGGCCGGCTGCCCGGCGCGCTTGATGTTCAACTTGGCCAGCAGGTGTGCGCGGCAGGCGGCGACGCTGGTTGGGATCTGCTGGATCTCCAGCAGGCGTACCTGGCGCTGGGAGGCGTATTCGTCGGCCAGCTGGGCGGCGCTCTTCTGGCTGTCGTGGCCGATGCCGGTGGCGATGTCGCCCAGGGGCTCACCAGCGACCAGCATGCGGATCGTGATGTCGTAGGCCCTGGCGAATACCTTCTCGGCCCGCTCCACCTCCATCGACCCCAGGTTCTGCGCCTCACACTGCAGGGCCGCGTGGCGCACCGCTGCGTGCGTCCAAACGCGTGACCCTGCCCTGCTGGGGTGGAAGTTCTCCAGCGCCTCTGCCAGGGCCCTCGCAAGCGGCGGAATGCCCATCTCTTCCGGCGTCGGCTGGCACAGCTTGATGAACTTGCCGCTGCTCGGGGCGAAGTCGGTACCCAGCACCCGGCACTTCTGGATGCCAAAGCGGATCTGCTCGAGCGTGTTGATGCCCGCCGCAACGAACGACTTGATCCAGCTGCGCTTGGCAGCCTTCAGTGCCTCATCATCCGGCCAGGCCTGCTTCCACGCCGGGAATATGGCCTGCAGCTCCTTGAACAGGGCGTTGACCACTTCGGTGGTGCCTGGGTCCAGCTGCTTGGCTGGGGCCTGGACATCGGCTGGCAGGTTGCGAGCCGTGGCCATGATCTGCGTCACGCTGCGCAGTTTCGGTTGTGCGGTCATAAGCCCCCCAGGTCATCAGCCCAGCTGGTGTCGTTGAAGTCGGGGCCATTGCGAACAGTGAGGCCCTGCTGCGCACCAGGCAGCACCTTCTCCGGGAACAGGCCGGTCCAGCCGTTGCTGATCGACTGGTTGATCACGGCGTCTGGCGCGTGGTGGCCCGCCAGGGTCTTGGCCTGCTTCGCGCAGGTTGTGGCGGTCAGCGGCTTGCGGATCTCTTTTCGGTGCTGGCACCAGTCGGCCCAGGTCTGCTCGCTCACGTTGGCAGGCTTGCAGGTCATAGGGTCAAACTTCGGGGCCTTCTTCTTCGCCGAGGGAGCGGCAGCGACCGTCTGCGCTACTGGTTCAGTGACTGGTTCAAAAGAGTGACTGGTTCTGGGGGCAGCTCCTGCCCCACCCCCTGGGTTATCTCCTGCCCCAGGTGGGTTATCTCCTGCCCCACCCCCTAGGGCAGGAGCTGCCCCACTCTCCAACGCCAGGTGAAACACGTTCGACTGGTTCAGCTCCCCCTTGCGGCGAAACTCACGGCGCAGCAGGCCGGACTTTTCCAGTTCACGGATGTGAACCTTTACCGTAGATCGGCCGATCTCGCACTGATCAGCGATGTGCTGATACGACGGCCAGCACTCACCCATGTCGTTGGCGTTGTCGGCCAGCTTGATGAGCACAAGCTTGCGCAGCGGATTGCCGACCTTGGTCTTCATGGCCTTGACCATCAGCTCCATGCTCATTGGCCATGCTCCCTGGCCATGCACGCAAGAAGCTCGGCGTCATCAGCCATCGCCTTATCAATGGCCTGGTCGGCAGCATCCGATTGAAGCCAGAAATGGCGCCCATCGGTTATCCCTACCGCCCGGGCGCAGTTGTTGTAGGGGAAGTCGCGCATGTAGCGATACCGCTTGGCGTCCGTGCGCAGGGCTTCGTGCTCGGACTGGATACCATCCCCAGCATCGTCCAGCCTGGTGATGATCTCGCGGGCAGTGCGCGCTGCAGCGTCGATAGAGTCGTGCCCCGGCGGGATGCCGCCCTCAAGCAGCAGCACGAGCTCCTTGGCGGCCTCCATCAAGTCGCAATACAGGGAATAGTCACCGATGCCAGCCGCAGTAACGCGTCCTCCAGCCAGCGCCATGCCCAGGTGAATCGTCTCGGCAGTGTCTTCTACAACAAGGGTCACGTATTTCATGGGCGCCCCTTCCTGACCATCTCGGCCAGTTCAGGGAAACGATCCACGTACCAGTGAGGTTGCGTTTCTCGCGGGCACTGGGGGCTGGTGAGGTTCTTGCCGTAGCGAAGCCCCTTGTCGGTGATCGACCAGAAATCGACCATCTCCTGCTTGGAATTCTTGCGCTGCATAACCTTGAGCATGCCGACTTGCTGCAGGGCCTTGTTGAACGACGCGGGCGACATGCGGATGCCGTTATCCTTGAGCAATGCTGTCAGCGCTTTGGTCGGCAACGAACTCCCGCCAGCCGCGTCAGCCGGAGCATCTACCGCATAGCTGGGCAGGAACTTCGGGTCGAGCCCGTTGCTCTCGGCGATCTTGGCGAGCATCTGCACCTGGCAAGATGCGGCCGGCTTCAGTAGGCGCGTGAAGCACTCCATGATGGCGATTTCGCCAATGACCTTGGTGCCGTTGGCCATCACCGCCTGTCGCGCCTCGGACTGGCCTTCCAGCTCACGCCAGCGGCGAATCACCTTCATGCGCAGTCCGGCGCTGTAGCCGGTCAGGAGGCAGTCAGTGTGCTCGCGATCAAGCAGATACTCGACCTGCTCGCGGTTCTGACCGTCCAAGTAGATGTGCTCAAAACTGAGTACATCTGCTTTGAGTTCGGCCAGCATGGCCACAATGTCACGCTTGACGTTGGCGTGACGCTTGCCAGTCAAGCTGGCGATCTCACGCGACGACATCGTGCGCGCCACGAAATCGTGGTTCGCATTTTGTGGCGCGAGGGCCACGGTATTGATTTGGCTACCAAGGTGCATATATGATTGCCTCGCACATGTGTTACGAATGCAGTACAAAGAACCGGGCGGCCACCCGGTTTTTTTGCGCCTGCGTTTTGGGTGGTATTTCTTTCAACGGCAGTTCCTCATGAGTCCCTCAGGGGCTTATAAGCCCTTGCGAAACGACCGAACGTTGCTTCGGCCAGGCTCTGTTCTCGTCATCCGGTCGAGAGCCTCATTGATGATTTGTGCCGCCAGTTGCTCAGGGGTTAAGCCCTTCTGTCTGGCGAGATACGCCAGATCCGAATTGCCCTTCCCGTCGAGCTGGATCTCCAGCTCTTTGCTTTCTGGCACAGGGCCTCCTCGGCCACTTCAGGCCACATCAGTGTTCGCGTTAAGCTCTTGCATCATCTGGTCGAGACCGCGCTCCAGAATCTCCCTGGCGAGCACAGCCTTCTGCGTGCGCTTGAAACGAGCCATCGCCGAAAGCAAGTCGTCGGCAGCCTCATCCAAGCGAACCTTGGTGGGCTTGTTGTGCAGGTGGTCGGGGTCGAAGTACGACACGGTGGGTTCCTTTGTGGTTGAAAGTGGTTAAGCAGCGGTTTTCTTGGTAATGGCGCTGGACTGGGAAGCGTCTTCCTTGGCTTCTTCCTCCAGGGCCTTGAAGACGTCTGGGCGAGCCACGCGCAGAAACATCATTCGGGCACGAGGAATGCCGTGCTTTTTCCAATCGCTCACCGATGGCGGGCGTACCTCGCACAGCTCGGCTACGCGAAATGTCCCGCCCAGAGCTTCGATAATTGCGCTGGGGTTCATGCCTGGTCTCTCCGGCTGGAATCTTAGGTAGAGATATTAGGCATACCTTTTATTCAGGTCAATAGGAATACCTTAGATGCGCAGTGTTAGGCTGGCCTAATGAGCACACTACAAGAACGTTTACGGCAAGTAATGGCTGGGCCTCCGAAAATCTCCCAGGCTGCTTTGGCTCGGGCGTGCGGCATCAGGCCGCCGTCCGTGAATGATTGGCTTTCTGGAAAAACCAAGACCATTGAAGGGCAGAATCTGCTTCGCGCTGCCGAATTTTTGAAGGTAACGCCCATGTGGCTGGCGACGGGAAAGGGCGCGATGCGAAAAGCAGGCCCTGCAGCTGCGCCAGTCGCGAATGCCACTATGCTCGGCCCGATCTCCGTCTGGGACGATGAAACACCGCTGGACGACGACGAGGTCTACGTGCCGTTCCTCAAGGAAGTTGAACTGTCCGCTGGATCGGGACGTACCGTTATTGAGAAGTCGACCAGCAGAAAGCTCCGCTTCGGCAAGCAGACCCTACGCAACCAAGGCGTGCAGTTTGACCAAGCCGTGTGCGTCACCGTGCACGGCAACAGCATGGAGCCGGTTCTACCGGACGGCAGCACCGTGGGGGTCGACAGGTCGTCGACAGCGGTGAAGGACGGGAAGATGTACGCGATCGACCACGGCGGCGAGCTGCGCGTTAAGACGCTTTACCGGATGCCCGGCGGCGGTCTGCGCTTCCGCAGCTTCAACCAGGACGAACATCCGGATGAAGAGTACTCAGCGGATGATCTGACCGAGAAGAACATCAGAATATTGGGGAAGGTTTTTTGGTATTCCGTTCTCCTCTGACTACTGCTGATTGCGTCACATACCCACAATTATAGAAATGGAGCTGTGCTAAAGTGACTGACAAACCGAAGCCACAACCGCCAAGACAATCACCGCCTCGACCGACCCCAACCCAAGACGGCTGGGGAAGAAAAGACAACGGTAATGGTAGTCGAGGCCCGAACACCATTTCAGAAAGTCGCCCCGTACCGCCGAGGCCGAAAAGGGACCCTTAAAGCATGAGCGATACAGACATTGCCGAAGAGATCCATGAGCTTGAATTCTATGTTCAGCGCAATGTCCGCTACCACATGCGCCGCGGTGCGTTTTTTCTCCGTTGGGGCCGCTTTACGGCCTTTGTCGGGGTGATTTTCGGATCCGCTACCGTAACATCTCTGATCGCTGGAACCTCACCAGTCATGACCGGTGGGGCTGCCCTTCTTGTGACCTTGGCATCCTCCATTGACTTGGTTGTGGGCACTGGTCAAAGAGCCTGGCTGCATAATGACCTTCGGAAGAGATATCTCGATATCGAGGCAGAATTGCTGGCATCTGGCCCAGGAACCCAAGCGGAAACGCTACGGGCAATGAAGAGTAGAATTCGCAAGATCGAAGCGGACGAGCCCCCTACGCTTCCAGCTCTTGAGCTTCTTGCACGGGACGATGTGATCCGATCCATGTACCCAAAGGAAGAGGCCGACAAGTACGTCAGCAAGCTTGGATGGTTCAAGCGCACCACGGCTCAGTGGTTTGACTGGGACACCTCCAGCGCATGAGTTGAACCCGTTCAAAAAGGCCCGCCTCGGCGGGCTTTTTTGCGCCCGCATGAAAAAAGTTAGGAATACCTATTGACTGAAAAAGAAGGAATGCCTAATGTTCACTCCATCGAGGCGCTACACAGCCCCTCGGGAGGCCCTCAAGGCCACACACGACTGGTGAAGCCGCCAGATAGCACGGGATCAGCGAAATGATCTCCCAGCCCCGTAAAGCGGGACCGACTGGAACCAAGTTCTTTGACAGATGAAACGCCGATGCGGCCGCCAGTAGCGGGCTGAGGCGTACGGACACGAGATTCACTGAAGCACCTGGGCGACCGGGTGCTTTGGGAATCCACTGGAGGAACACAGCATGAACCGCAAGCAATTCCGCAAAGCCCGCGTCGCCGTGAAGTCCGACCGCCTGAACAACACCTGCAACTGTCTCGTGCCTGGCTACGAGAAGGCCCTGATCCTTGAGTTGATGCACCGCCCACGCTCCTGGTGATTTCACTCGCAGCCATTCCCACGAGTGGCTGCTGGGAAATCAACCGGAGGACTGTCATGACTCAACAACCCCAAGCACAAGTGAAATGCGCCCGCTGCTACCAGCCGGTAGAGAAGCCGATCTACCGGACCATCCACTTCATCGGTTTTGACCGTGGCAGGCGGGCATCCATGAGCGAGAACCTGCCGTTTTGCAGCGAAGAGCACGCCAGCCACGAGCAAATGAGCCGAGAGGGCTGACGATTTCACTGGCTGGCCTTGGCGACAGGGCCAGACGGGAAATCAACCGCCCTGGAGGGCAAGACGATGGCGAAGCGGCCAACCAACAGGATCAAGTACAAGCTCTGGGATACGAACTCCACCATGGAGTACGACGGAACTATCGACGAAGGCATCTACTACGCAGCCTGGAGCCTTTCTCTTGAAGACCGGAAAGTGCTGATTGGCAAACTGGTAGAGCAGCAAGCAAGCGCCACGGCCAAGGCTGAAAGCGCCACGTCCGCCTGACGTTAACTGCCCTATACCGGTGATGGTTGAGGTCCTGGGTGGTCAGGACGAACCCGGTACACCCACCCGAGGCCCTGCTCCCCATCGCAGGCTGCATCGGAGTGTGATCTGAATGCGCAGGCTGATGCGCAGCGACGCAGGCTCACAAGCGCGGCGCCGGTGGGCGAAAGCTGACCGGCTCGGTAGAACCTGGCACTTCTCACGCAAGCCGGAGATCAGCGCCGGCCAGATCACACCCCGATGCATCCCGCATCCCTTTCCATTCACTTTCGACCGCATTGGCAGGCGCCAGGCCACCTTTCACGGTGGGTTTGGTCACCTTCGCCTGGCTCCTGGCCAATGCGGCCGCACAACCAACCTGGAGGCGACCATGGGCGCACTTCGAGCAGCACAATGGCGGCACGACAACGCCGAGCCAGCCGACGACTCGGCCTATCAGGAAGCGGCGCAGCAGTGGATCGAGAGCAACGCGGAAAGCCTGGTTGGCGGCTGCGACGTTCTGATCCCGCAGCGCTTCGGTGGGCCGGTTGGCGTGAGTCAGGACCAGTTTGTGGCCAAGCTGGCCGAGCACCTTCGCGCCCTGCAGGAGGCTGAGCAGGACGACATCAACGCCCTGGCCCTGCTGCTGCTCCAGGCGCAGGCCGGCGGCCCAGTGAAAAGCATGGTCCCTGACATCCTTGGCCCGAGCGACCACGTCAACGGCAAGCTCTTCGAGATCGCCGAGTCGATGCTTGAGGGGTACGCCGAGCAAGGCGTGCAGCACGACGCTGACCTGGCGAACGAGCCATGAGCCCTCACGTCCTGATCGACAACGAGCTCGACGCCATGGCCGACCCAGCGACTCCCCTGTCGTGGCAGTCCATGGTCCTCAAGCTCCTCACCGAAATGCTGGCCGACCAGCGCATCACCATCGAAGAGTTCAACCACTACTGCGGGCGCCTCAACAAGATCGTTGATGGGCGCAAGGAGGTTGCATGACCACGCCAATCGTTAAATCGCTGCTCGACGAGCAGGTCGAAGAGGCAAAGGCCGCTCAGGTACGCGGTACCGTCCAATTCCCGGTCGGGATGCGTGTCGCAGACCTGCCCTACCCGATCAAGGCTGACTGGTTGAAGCGCCGGCCAATAAGCGCCAGGCCACGACCATGACCAGCTACCAAAAGGCCAAGCGCGTTTACATGCTGCGCGGCTCATTCTCCATGCTCTTCGCCTGCACCTTCTTCATGCTCGCCAGCGCCCTTGCTGGCTGCATTACCTCCTGACGCAAGACGCCCGAGTACGGCGGGCCCCTTCGGGGGATAACCGTGCCCGCAAGGGAGCGTAAGCCGGCAAGAGCGCGCAACCATCACCGGCAGCCAGGGCGTTCGGCCTTACATCACGGGCGTGACCTGGCATTTCCCCTCTTCCTACTGACGGCGCCGGCTTGGCGCGAGGTGTACCAATGTCCGCACAACAGCAACTGATCAAGATCGAAGAGATCAGCGAGGCGAACGCCCCGGCCATCTACGTGGCCGGCGGCCTTCAGCAATTCATCAATCTGGTGAAGGGGGAGATCGAGGGCGAAGTGCCCGATCTGACCACCCGCAAGGGCCGCGAGCGCATCGCCAGCCTGGCCGCCAAGGTCAGCAAGTCGAAGACCGCGGTCGAAAAGCCTGGCCGCGACTATCTTCGCCGGCTCAAGGAAATGCCGAAGGTGGTCGAGGCTGAGCTGCGCGACTTCGTGACCAAGATGGACACGCTGCGGGATGAAACGCGCCGGCCGCTCACCGAGTGGGAAGCCGCCGAGGATGCGCGCATCGACCGCCACAACGACGCCATCACCCACATGAAGGACCTGGCTCTGGAACTGGGCTCGTTGGACGCCGAGCAGCTGCAGGCGCGCATCACCGAGCTTTCCGCTTTCGTCCTGGGCGATGCCTGGGAGGAATTCGAGGCCGAGGCTGCCCGGGCCAAAGAGAGCTCGCTGAATGCTGTGCAGTCCGCCCTGCTCGCCCGCCAGAAGTATGACGCCGAGCAGGCCGAACTGGCCCGCCTGCGCCGAGCAGAAGAAGAGCGCGCCGAGCAAGACCGTATCCGTGCAGCGCAGGCAGCCGCTGTCGAGGCTGAGCGCCAGCGCGTGGCCCAGGAGCAGCAGGCAGCACGCGAGGCCGCAGCCCGACGCGAGCAGGAGCTGATTGACCAGGCCGCAGCACAAGAGCGCGAAGCCGAGAACCAGCGCCTGCAGCTCAAGTTGCAAGCCGAGCAGGCCGAACGGGCCCGGGTTCAGGCTGAGGCTGACCGAGTTGCCACTGAGCAACGGATGGAGCAGGAGCGCCAGGCAGCCGCCCGCCGGGAAGAGGAAGCCGCCGAACAGGCTCGCCAAGACGAGCGCCGCCGCGCTGATGCCGCTGCCGCTGAGATCCTCCGTCAGCAAGAAGCCCGCGAGCGCGACAAGGCGCACCGCGCCAGCATCAACTGCGCCGCCCTGGAAGCCTTCGTCGCCGGCGGCATGACCGAGGAATGCGCCAAGCAGGCCATCACCCTGATCGCCCAGCGCAAGATCCCCAACATCACCATTCAATACTGAGGTCGCCATGAGCCATGTAGCCAGGGTTGAAACACAATCGCAGCCGCCGGTCATCGCCGCCGAGTCGGTCACCGTCCTGCAGATCATCCAGCAGGTCGCCATGTCCCCCAACGCTGACATCGACAAGATGGAGCGCTTGATGGTCATGCACCAGAACATCCAGGCGCTGCAGGCCAAGCAGCAATACGACGAGGCCCTGGCCGCGATGCAGGAAGAGATGCCGGTGATCGGCGAGCGCGGTGGTATCAAGGACAGGAACGGGCGAGTCCAAAGCACCTACGCACTCTGGGAGGACATCAACGAGATGATCAAGCCCGTGCTCGCCCGCCACGGCTTCGCCCTCTCCTTCCGCACGCCACGCAACGAGCGCGGCATCGAGGTCGAGGGAGTCCTGAGCCACCGGGCCGGCCACCGTGAAACCACCTCGCTTGTTCTGCCGGCAGACACCAGCGGCAGCAAGAACGGCGTTCAAGCCGTGGCTTCCAGTGTCAGCTATGGCAAGCGCTACACCGCCGGCGCCCTGCTCAACTTCACAACGACTGGCGAAGACGACGACGGCAACGGCGCCGTGATCACACCTCGAGTTACCTCGGTGCAGGCCACCCAGCTGGCCATGCTGCTGGAGCGCTGCAGCGACAAAGCCAAGAAGGCGTTCGCCAGCATCCATGGCACGCCATCTGCCGTGGAGAAAGCGGCTTTCGACCAGGTGCTGGGCATGCTCAGCAAGTCAGTCAAACAGCACGAATCAGCCCCGCAGGAGGCACAAGATGCAGATCATCACTGATATCGAGCAGGGAACACCTGAATGGCTTGCACTGCGCCTGGGCATCGTTACCTGCTCGGAGCTGGACTGCCTGCTGGTTGCCGGCAAGGGCGAGGCCGGATTTGGCGTCGCGGCATTCACCTACATGGACCAACTGATCGGCGAGCGGATCACCGAGGAGGCTGCTGAAATTCCCTTCAAGACCGTGGCCACTATCCGTGGGCACGAACTGGAGGGCGTCGCGCGCGGCCTGTATGAGGATCGCGAAAGCGTGAAGACCCGATCGGTTGGCATCATCCTCAACCACGGCATCGGTTACTCGCCCGACGCCTTGGTCGGCGATCAGGGCCTTACGGAGATCAAGACCAAGCTCCCCAAGTTCCAGGTCAGCGTCATCTTGAACGGTGAAGTGCCCAAGGAACACATCGCCCAGTGCCAGGGCGGTCTATGGGTATCCGAACGCGAGTGGCTGGACTTCATCAGCTACTGGCCGGGCATGCCCCTCTTCGTCAAGCGCGTGTACCGCGACGAAGTGATGATCCGCAAGCTCACCGAACGGGTGAAAACCTTCTACGAAATCCTCGACGAGCGCATGAACAAGGTGCTCGGCGCGGCCGCATAACCCAAGGAATCACGATGCCTACTCTTACCGATATCGGCCGAATTGGCCGCGACGCTGAACTGCGCTACACCCCCAACGGCGACCCGGTGTGCAATATAGTCATCGCCTGTGAATACGGCCGCAAAGGCAACGACGGGAAGCGTCCCACCCAATGGGTCGACGCCACTCTGTGGGGCAAGCAGGCCGAGGCCATGGCCCAGTACCTGGTCAAAGGCCAGCAGGTGCACTTCACCATCGACGACGCACACGTCGAGACCTACACCAAGTCGGACAACTCACAAGGCGTGAAGCTCACCGGCCGGGTGATCATCATCAAGTTCGCCGGCGGGCCGCCTCAGCAAGCCCAGGGCAACCAGCCCGCGCAGCAGCCACGCCAGCAGCAACAGCGCACCCAGCAGCGCCCGGCTGCCCAGCAGCAGAGCCAGCAAGGCACGAACGGCCCCGATTACGAAAGCTTCGACGACGACATCCCGTTCGCCCCGCTACACCACCTGGCGGGCGAATGATCGCCACCATGTCTCAGCCTGTGCCCGCCGTGAAGTACGCGGCGGCCATGGCCAGATCCACTGGTCAGCCTTGGGGCGTGTACCGAGGAAACAAGCGCCTACTGGTAGTCATGCCGTCTGGCTCGACGAAGAAAACGCCCATTGAGGTGTGCTACCCATGAGACGCATCCAGAAGCTCACGCAGCAGCGTCGCCGCCAGCTGCATTTACACATCCCGCCCAGCGGAATCAAGGAGGTGCCGTATGGCGATGTCACAGCAGGCGCGCGACGAGAAGCGCCGCGCCAAAGCCGCCAGGCTGCAGGAAGAAGACCTGCGTTTGAAGGTTCGACCAGGGACTAAGCAGGCCCTGCTGGAACTGATGGAGTGGGCCGGTATCGAGGAACAGGGAGAGGCGATGACACTGATGATTCATCGCCTGCATGGCTTGGGCCCGAGCGGCGCGCTGCCGCTGCTGGAGCCTCCGCGCCACGAAATCACAGTGTCACCGGCTGTGGCGCGGAAGCTTCAGCAGTTCAGCGCGGCACAAGCGCTTCGCCTTGGCCGCGAGCAAGCCTTACTCGGGGTCGATCACGAATAGGCAGTTGTTATTGTTATCCATGACCATTGCGCTACCTGAACCGGTCTCCAATATCGCACCCACATAATTACCCTTCAGGTCATAGAACTCGTCACCGTCAACGCGGTAGAGAAGATCTTGGCCTGAGAACGAGCGCACGAACTCGTCTTCGTCAATTCTGCCAATCGGCAACTGTCCGGGAATGCGCCCCTTAAACACGTTATACCGCCCTTTGCTGAAATCGGTCGCCACACGAATCTCCTTAGCTCGGCCCAATGCCGGTATCTCTTTTTTACTCCATCACGCACAACCAGAATAATCGTTTTAGAAGTTGTGTCTCCAGCGCTGCCCGCCAACGCCTTCCCCTATTCAACGACAGGGTCGGCGCTCAGGCCTTTCCGGTAGCGGGCAATCGCAATGATCTGGCGCAGGCAGATGACCATGTCCTTCTTCAGCTGGTCATCTGGCAGCCCGATCTTTCTGAGCATTTCCTGGGCTTCTTCCTCGATCGAGGCAAGGGCCTCAGTATCGCTTTTCAGTGTCATGGCGACCTCCACCAGGTCGAGCAACCCATGAAGTGATAGCCCACCTGAATCACGAGCGCCACGCGGCGCCTTCCCCTATTCAACGATAACGCCTCCCCGGCGAGGATCCACCATGTCCAATCGAATCGTCTGCCAGTTCAGTTGCGGCGCCGCTTCGGCGGTGGCCACCAAGCTGGCCCTGGCCGAGTACGGCAGCACGCACGACGTGCAGATAATCAACGCTTTCCTTGCCAACGAGGAAGCCGACAACCGCCGGTTCGCCCAGGACTGCGAGGCCTGGTTCGGCCAGCCGATCACCGTCCTGCGAGATGAGAAGTACGGCGCCGACGCTCATGAGGTGTTCCGCCGGGAGCGCTACATGAAGGGTCGAACCGGCGCCCCGTGCACCAAGATCCTGAAGCGGCGCTTGCTGGACACGTGGAAACAGCCTGGCGACGTGATGGTGTTCGGCTACACCGCCGAGGAGGCCGACCGCCTGGAAGACTTCAGGGAGCGAAATCCCGACCGCCCAGTGATCGCCCCGCTGATCGACAGAGGCCTGGGCAAAGACGATTGCAAGGCCATCCTCCTGCGCGCTGGCATCGAGCTGCCGCTGATGTACCGGATGGGCTACGAGAACGCCAACTGCATCGGCTGTGTAAAGGGAGGCGAAGGCTACTTCCGGGCGATCCGCCAGGACTTCCCGGCGCAATTCGAGGCGCTGTGCGCCATCCAGGACGACCTGGGCGAAGGCTCCTACCTGTTCCGCAACCGAACCACCAACGTCCGCTTCTCCCTACGCGACCTCGGCGATGGCCCAGTGCGTCGCAACGAGAAGATCCCCTCCTGCTCGTTCTTCTGCGAAATGGCAGAGGCCGACATCATAGCCAAGGATTGAGGTATCCCCATGCCCACAGAAAACCGATCCAGCAACACCGAACTGATCAGCCAGGCCGCATCGGCCATCGAAGACTTGCTGGCAAATGGCACGGGCGCGGTTGCCGCCGGCGCTTGGGCCAGCCTCCCTGCTGAGTTGCGCAAGATCACCGCCCAGACAGCACCGCAGCCCAACGCCGAGCCGATAGCGTGGATGGTTGGTACTGCCTTCTGGTGGACCAAAGAAGAGGCAGAGAGGGATGCGGCGTCCTCTGGCTTGCCGATTGTCCCTGTTGGGCCGCTGCCATCCATCCCTGACGAATACTGCCTGATGCCCAAGCGGCTCACGGCCGAGAACGGCGCCAAAGCACTGCTGCTCGGTGAGTTTAAGCTGGAGGTCACCCAGGAATGCCCGGAATGCCGCGAACTGGATGAGCCGGTAGAAGGCTGCGAGATATGCGACGGTGAGGGTGAATACGGCCAGCGCCACATCATCCCGTGGGACAAGATCAAGTGCATCTACAGCGAAGCCGTCAGGGGTCTCGCGATTCAGCCCAACACCACCCGCGAATCGACCTAATGCCTGGAGCACATTTGTACTCCGCTCAGACGTAATACCTCTCTCCTCTATTTCGAGCAGGCGAACTGGTCGAACTGAGGGATGGCGTCGGTGGCAACGCGGCGGGCGCGGCCCACGCCCCAGGCCAACGCCCTGGTCATCGACTCACCAGGTCGAGAGTCAAAGGCCTCTTCATGTATGGCCATTCCCCCCGGTGCATATACCCCGATGAACATCTGCGTGTTGCCTGTCCGCGACAGTCGCACCTGAACATCGATGTATGTCCCATCGTCGAGTGTCTCGTCATGAGTGCGGTGATGGAGCGTCGGGTCTGCCCAGGCCCAGAAAACATCACCTCGAATTCTCATGAAGCTCTCCTACGACTTTAGTTGTAGTTAGGTGCTGTATTGCCACCATAGCGAACACCTAGTTTTACGCAAATCTGCCGACCAGTCTGTGAGCTGAATCGGACAATCGGCATTCCTCTCCCCTCTATTCACTCAGCGAGAGCTGAGGCGCTGACCTGCTACCCAGTCGTTGACACGATGGAGGGCCCAGGCCATGGCGGCAGTCATCGTCTGCCCCTGGCAAGCTGGGTGGTTTTCTTCAAGAAGCATCAACCCTTTCTCGCCGTAGACGCCGAGGAAAAGCTGGGTGACGTTCTCTTTGGAGACGCGCACCTGAATGTTGATGAGGGTGCCGCAGGACAGGCGCTCGTCGTAGTTGCGGAAGTGCAACTCCGGATTGGCCCATTCCCAGTAAACCGTACCGCGATTACGCATGGCTGGGCCTAGTAGTGATGAATTGTCATCTCAGGCTACAGCAACGCCATGCAATAGCTATCTATTTCCTAACCACTGAATCAATTCACTGCCGCGATATGGCGGCCAAGGAATCGTCATGCCTGAAGAAATCAAGCTGATCCAACGTGTGGCCGTCGAGCGCGATCAAGACGGCTGGTGGAGTCACCCCGACGAGCCGGACTTCGACGAAGACTATGCCGCCTTCAAAGCCTGGCTTGTACAGCAGGGCCTGGAGCTGAAGCAGTGGCACATGGACTCGGATATTGGCGAACACCACCCTTACGACGACGGCGCGTGCCACTGCCTCGGCTGGGAGCCGGAAAGCCCCGGGCCTGAATGGTTCCTGCTCGGGATCTTCGATACAGAGGATGGCCCTTGCGTTAGCTGGGCGAGGCGAAAGACCGAGGAAGCCTGGTCAGTGAATGGCGATGACGGATCGTGGGACTACCCGAACCTTACCGCTCTGATCCGCGACAACTTCGGCAGCGAGGCGGATGGCACAAGCTTCGGCCCAGGCAGGGGCAACGGCCTCAAAGTGGGCGACACCGTACACACCGGCACCGTCTGCAAAGCCGACCCTGCCGGGTTCCTCCCCGATACTGATGACCTGCTCAACCACATGTTCGAGGCCGCCGCCGGAAGCGACGCGGGGGAATGGGTCGACAACTACCCTGACCTCGACGACGAGGCGACAGCAGCTCTCGGGAAGGCGCTGGAGCCGCTGCAGGCTTGGGCCCGCAAGTTCTGCCAACCCAACTTTTTCACCATCGAGAAGATGGCACTGCACACCGTTACCGAGGAAGACGTGCGCCTGGCCAAGGCCAGCGGGGTGCTGCTGTGACCCGCCTCGCCCTCTGCATCCTGCTGCTGGCCACCGGCGCCAGCGCAACCGAGAACGTCATCGACGTGCAGCACGACAGCCAGCGCGGCGTCACCTGCTACCTGCTCAACGGGGTCGGCATCAGCTGCATCCCCGACAGCCAGCTGCAGGCCGGCAACCAGCGCCAGCTCTCCCCGCACGAAACACAACCCGAACCTACACCCGCAATGGCGCCTGGGCGCTGGATTGATGAGAGGTATCAGCTGTGAAGATTGGAAAACTCTTCCTCGGACTGAAATGGTGCTACGGCAGCAAAGATGAGGCCGTTGTCGCCAGCTGGGCGCTGAAATGTGGCTACTGGCGCTGGGCGGTCTGGTGGCAAAAGCCAAAGAAGGCGCTGTGCCTTCCGGCCTTCGGGCCCTCGATGGCTGCCGGCACCAAGTACCGCGTCGGCAATGGCCACTTCGGTGCCTGGGCACGACTTCCGTTGATCGGCTCGTTGTCCATCTCAACCCAGCCGCCCTACCCGATGCAGGTGAAGCCATGACCGACCTGATCGAAGTGAAGACGGCCAGGTTGATCGGTGCGCCGTTGGACTGGGCGGTGGCCATGGCAACTGACGCAGCCGAGATCGCAATCGGTGAGCATGGCGTCATCTGCATCTACGACACGCCCGAAGGCGGCTGCTGGACGAACCTCTATCAGCCGTCGAAGGACTGGAGCCAGGGCGGATTGTTGATCGATGAGCACAGAGGAACATCGCAACACATCAATGGCCTGCCTGATGACGTGTGCTATGCCGGCGGCCCAGCCGGCGCCGGAATCTGGTGCTACGGGCCAACCGCCCTGATCGCCTTCTGCCGCGGTCTCGTTAACCACAAGTTCGGCGATACCGTCCAGGTGCCGAAGGAGCTATGCGAATGATCCTGCCCCTGATGTACATGGCCTATCTGGTATGGAAGGCGCCGCGATGAGCAAGAACTGCAACACCTGCAAATGGCTGGAGTGGGTGGATGGCGAGAGCGAATCCGACACCGGCTTCACCTGTAACAAGCGCCATAACCAGATGTGGGCCGCTGGCCGTGAGCAAGAACTGCACGACAACCTTGACCGAGACGAGTACCGGTCCCGCTACAAGCGCTGCTTCGAGCCAGAAGCCTAACCCTTCCCCTACAACTCAAGCCCGCCTACATGCGCGGGCATGGAGAGCTATTGCCATGACGAAACACAAGCACACCCCAGGCCCATGGTTCGTTGAGTCCAGCGACAAGACGCCTATCTACGTCTCGCCGGTTGATCGTCACGAGCAGATCGGCATCTGCAATGTGATGGTCATTGATGAGGATGCCGAGAGCGACTCGGGTGAATGGTTCAACGGCGAACAGACCAAGGCCAACGCCAAGCTGATCGCCGCGGCGCCCCTGCTTCTGGGCGATCTAATCGACGCCGCCGCCCAGCTGCGCAAGTACGAAACCCTGCACCGGGCCAAGGGCACCGCCGACAGCCAGGCAAAGGCCGAGGTCAATGCCGAGCTGGCGTCGCGCTTCGAGCAGACCATCGCCCAGGCCACGACCTGACCACCAACCTGCCGCCACCGGCGGCGTGGAGACCATCATGAACCTGATCGACTGCTACGTCACGAAGATCCTCGGCGAGCCGTACCGCAAGTTCGGCGCCTGGTGGGTCGACGCCGAATACGAGGCCTATGGCCGCACCAGCAAAACACATCTCATGTTCCGCACCGAGGAAGCCGCCCGGGCGGCGAAGGTCGGGCACAACTTCTTGGCCTGACCCTGCTATATAAAGGAGAAACTCATGCGCACCGCAGAGAACATCGACCGCTTCCTGCGCCTCGACGAGGTGCTGCACGTGACTGGCATCGGCCGGAACACCGTCTATCGCAGAATCAGGGAGGGCACCTTCCCAAAACAGGTTAAGATAGGACCCAATTCGGTCGCCTGGCGCCAGTCGGACATCACCCAGTGGATGACCTCTTTCGACCCCAGCGAAGACCAATCAGTACATTGAGCAGTACATTGAAACACCAATTTCCGCTCAAGCCCTTATCCCACCAGCTATACAGGTCCACCAGTGGAAATTTTCAAAGAGTTCACCTTCGAGTCTGCCCACCGCCTGCCCCACGTCCCGGAAGGCCACAAATGCGGCCGCCTGCATGGCCACTCGTTCAAGGTCGGCCTGCACCTGACCGGCCCGCTCGACCCGCACACCGGCTGGATCCGCGACTTTGCCGAGGTCAAGGCGATCTTCAAGCCGATCTACGAGCAGTTGGACCACAACTACCTGAACGACATCCCGGGCCTGGAAAACCCTACCAGCGAAGTGATCGCCAAGTGGATCTGGGATCAGGTCAAGCCGTTGATGCCGGAGCTGTCGAAAGTGCGCATCCACGAAACCTGCACCAGCGGTTGCGAATACACCGGCGACTGATCCAGGTTTTTCGCTGGCCTTTTCGCGGGCAAGCCCGCGAAGAGGCCAGCACACTCAACACAAGGTTTCAGCCTTGCTGCTCACTGCCCATGGCATCGCGCAGGAAGCTGGGGGCGATGTAGCGCTGGTAATGGGCCTCCGAGAGCAGGAAGAACTCGCGGTCGATGGCATCGCGCAGTTGCGGCAGTTCCCAGTCGCGAAACTCCGGCAGCAGGACCATGCCGTAAGCCTCCAGATCGCGGATCATCCGCGCCCCGCGAGCGATCAGCTGATACGCCCAGCAATATTCCGACTGCTGTTCGACGAAGCGGATCGAGCGCTGCTGCAGCTGCTGGCGCAGCAGGCCTTTGTCGAACACTTCCAGCTTGGCCATCATCACCTGTACCAGCAGTTGCTCCAGGCGCAGCCAGACGGCGCGCTTCTGCTCGTCGTCGTACCCGTTCCAGTTGATCACTTCGTGGTGGAAACGCTTGCAGCCACGGCACACCGTGTCTCCGTAAACCGTGGAGCAGAGGCCGACGCAAGGGGTCTTGATGGACTGGTTGGACATTGAAAACAACGGCTTGGCGGTGGAACACCGGGTCATGTTAGCCCTTTGTCTAACCAGGGTCACCCGTTAAAGTCATGATCGCTGCCTTACCTTCAGGCTTTTTTTACCGTAGAATCATCCCGCCTTTTCAAGGCAACAATGTCCGTTGGAAGCTGTTTTCAAAGCGTCACGAGCACAGTTCATCCGGTAGAACGGCGTTGGCCCGGGCCATGCACCCCTGCATGCCCGCGCCAGCCCTCATCAGCTCCCGTTCTGCAGGCGTAAAACTTTGAAAGCAGCTTCTGTAAGGATTCTTTGCGACTCTGGCTGGGCGGCCCACAAAGCCGTGGCAGCGCATGGGTGCATCGAATGCTGGATGAGCGTCCCGGACTCCCTTTAGGGACCACTGATGAGGGTAATAACTGTGCTTGAAGCCTACCGCAAACACATCGAAGAGCGTGCCGCCCTGGGTATCGTGCCCCAGCCGCTGAACGCCGAACAAACTGCAGGCCTGGTCGAGCTGCTGAAAAACCCGCCGGCCGGCGAAGAAGCCTTCCTCGTAGACCTGATCACCAACCGCGTTCCACCAGGGGTCGACGAAGCTGCCTACGTCAAGGCCGCTTTCCTCTCCGCCGTGGCCAAGGGCGAAGCCAAGTCGCCACTGATCGACCGCAAGCACGCTGCTGAACTGCTGGGCACCATGCAGGGCGGCTACAACATCGAAACGCTGGTCGCGCTGCTCGACGACGCCGAACTGGGCGCCGTCGCGGCCGAACAGCTCAAGCACACCCTGCTGATGTTCGATGCCTTCCACGACGTGGCCGAAAAGGCCAAGGCCGGCAATGTTCACGCCAAGGCCGTGCTGGAATCCTGGGCTGCCGGCGAGTGGTTCACCTCGCGTCCGGCCATCGCCGACAAGTACACCCTGACCGTGTTCAAGGTGCCTGGCGAAACCAACACCGACGACCTGTCCCCTGCTCCGGACGCCTGGTCGCGCCCTGACATCCCGCTGCACGCCCTGGCCATGCTGAAAATGGCCCGCGACGGCATCGAGCCGCAGCAGCCTGGTTCGGTCGGCCCGCTGGCGCAGATCGAAGCGGTCAAGGCCAAAGGCTTCCCGGTTGCCTACGTCGGTGACGTGGTCGGTACCGGTTCCTCGCGTAAATCCGCCACCAACTCGGTGCTGTGGTTCTTCGGCGACGATATCCCGTACGTGCCGAACAAGCGCGCCGGTGGCTTCTGCTTCGGCACCAAGATCGCCCCGATCTTCTACAACACCATGGAAGACGCCGGCGCCCTGCCGATCGAATTCGACTGCACCAACCTGGCCATGGGCGACGTCATCGACGTTTACCCATTCAAAGGTGAAGTACGCCGTCACGGCAGCGACGAGCTGGTCACCACCTTCGCGCTGAAAACCGAAGTCCTGCTGGACGAAGTCCGCGCTGGCGGCCGTATCCCGCTGATCGTCGGCCGTGGCCTGACCGAAAAAGCCCGCGCCGAACTGGGCCTGGGTACTTCCGACCTGTTCAAGAAGCCAGAGCAGCCTGCCGATTCCGGCAAGGGCTTCACCCTGGCTCAGAAAATGGTCGGCCGTGCCTGCGGCCTGCCAGAAGGCCAGGGCGTGCGCCCAGGTGCCTACTGCGAGCCGAAGATGACCACCGTCGGTTCCCAGGACACCACTGGCCCGATGACCCGCGACGAGCTGAAAGACCTGGCGTGCCTGGGCTTCTCCGCTGACCTGGTGATGCAGTCGTTCTGCCACACCGCGGCCTATCCAAAGCCGATCGACGTCACCACCCACCACACCCTGCCAGACTTCATCCGCACCCGTGGCGGCGTGTCGCTGCGCCCAGGCGACGGCATCATCCACAGCTGGCTGAACCGCATGCTGATGCCTGACACCGTGGGTACCGGTGGCGACTCGCACACCCGCTTCCCGATCGGCATCTCGTTCCCGGCCGGTTCCGGCCTGGTGGCCTTCGCCGCCGCCACCGGCGTCATGCCGCTGGACATGCCAGAGTCGATCCTGGTGCGCTTCAAGGGCAAACTGCAACCTGGCATCACCCTGCGTGACCTGGTTCATGCCATCCCTTACTACGCCATCCAGAAGGGCCTGCTGACCGTCGAGAAGAAAGGCAAGAAGAACGCCTTCTCCGGCCGCATCCTGGAAATCGAAGGCCTGAACGACCTGACCGTCGAGCAAGCGTTCGAGCTGTCCGACGCCTCGGCCGAGCGTTCCGCTGCGGGCTGCACCATCAAGCTGCCGGAAAAGGCCATCGCCGAGTACCTGCAGTCCAACATCACCCTGCTGCGCTGGATGATCGGCGAAGGCTACGGCGATGCCCGCACCCTGGAGCGCCGCGCCCAGGCCATGGAAGCCTGGCTGGCCAAGCCTGAGCTGCTGTCGGCCGACGCCGATGCCGAATACGCCGAAATCATCGAAATCGACCTGGCCGACGTCAAGGAGCCTGTGCTCTGCGCGCCGAACGACCCGGACGATGCCCGCCTGCTGTCCTCGGTACAGGGCGAGAAGATCGACGAAGTGTTCATCGGTTCGTGCATGACCAACATCGGTCACTTCCGTGCGGCCGGCAAGCTGCTGGACAAGGTCAAGGGCGGTATCCCGACCCGTCTGTGGCTGGCTCCGCCAACCAAGATGGACGCCCACCAGCTGACCGAAGAAGGCTACTACGGCATCTACGGCAAGGCCGGCGCGCGCATGGAAATGCCAGGCTGCTCGCTGTGCATGGGTAACCAGGCACGTGTGCAGACCGGTTCGACCGTGGTCTCGACTTCGACCCGTAACTTCCCGAACCGTCTGGGCGACGCCACCAATGTGTACCTGGCCTCGGCCGAGCTGGCTGCGGTCGCTTCGATCATCGGCAAGCTGCCGACCGTCGAAGAGTACATGCAGTACGCCAAGGACATCGACAGCATGGCTGCCGACGTCTACCGCTACCTGAGCTTCGACCAGATCGCCGAGTTCCGTGAAGCGGCTGCCAACGCCAAGATCCCGGTGGTTCAGGCGTAAGCTGAGTTGTAAGGTGTAAAAGAAAGCCCCGGCAGAAATGCCGGGGCTTTTTATTTCAACCTGTTCCGGCCTTTTCGCAGGTAAACCCGCTCCCACAGGGACCTCACAGTTTTCAAGACTTGTGGAAGTCCTGTGGGAGCGGGCTTGCCCGCGAAGAGGCCGGCACAGGCAAGCTCAAATCACGAATAGATCCACAAACCTGTGCACCGCCATCTGCTCCAGTTTCTGCTGGTCCTTGCACAGCTCGAAGATCTGCTCACAGCGCTGTCGCACAAAGCGCGTCGCCAGGTTGCCCCTGAACTTGGCCTCCAGCAAGGGTATCCCCTCCTCGCGCCGCCGCCGATGCCCGATCGGGTACTCCACCAGCACCTGATCGGTGCTGCTGCCATCCTTGAAGAACACCTGCACGGCATTGGCAATCGAGCGCTTGTCCGCCTCCAGGTACTCGCGGCTGAAACGTGGGTCTTCGACCACCTCCATCTTCTCGCGCAGGCGATCGATGCTCGGATGATTGGCATGGAAGGCATCTTCGTAATGCTCGGCCACCAGGTGGCCGAAGATCAGCGGCACCGCCACCATGTACTGCAGGCAGTGGTCGCGGTCGGCGGCGTTGGCCAGCGGGCCTTGCTTGGAAATGATGCGGATCGCCGACTCCTGGGTGGTAATGACGATGCGGTCGATCTCATGCAGGCGGTTACGCACCAGCGGGTGCAGGGTCACCGCCGCCTCGCATGCCGTCTGGGCGTGGAACTCGGCGGGGAAGCTGACCTTGAACAGCACGTTCTCCATCACATAGCTGGCCAAGGGTTGCGGCAGGCGCAGTTCGTACTGGCCGGCCGGCTTTACCGCCAGGTCCTTGTTGGTGTGGCTGAACGAGACCTCATGGAACCCCCACTGCGGCGCCGTCAGCACCCCTGGCACGCCCATTTCGCCACGCAGCGCGATATCGGCCAGGCGCACGCCACGGCTGGAGGCATCGCCGGCCGCCCAGGACTTGCGCGAACCGGCATTGGGCGCATGGCGGTAAGTGCGCAAGGCCTGGCCATCGACAAAAGCATGGGACAAGGCAGAGAGCATCTGCTCGCGATTGGCCCCCATCAGCCGGGCGCACACGGCGGTCGAGGCCACCTTGACCAGTATCACGTGATCGAGGCCGACGCGATTGAAGGCGTTCTCCAGCGCCAGCACGCCCTGGATCTCGTGGGCCATGACCATGGCTTCGAGCACGTCGCGCATCAGCAGCGGCGCTTCGCCGCTGGCCACACGCTTCTGTGACAGGTGATCGGCAACTGCCAGGATGCCGCCCAGGTTGTCCGAGGGGTGCGCCCACTCGGCGGCCAGCCAGGTGTCGTTGTAATCCAGCCAGCGCACGGTGCAGCCGATGTCCCAAGCCGCCTTGACCGGGTCGAGGCGGTAGGCGGTACCGGGGACGCGGGCGCCATTGGGCACCACGGTGCCTTCCACCAGCGGGCCGAGGAGCTTGGTGCATTCGGGAAAGCGCAGGGCCAACAAGCCGCAACCGAGGGTGTCCATCAGGCAGTTGCGCGCGGTGTCCAGGGCTTCAGCGGATTCGACCCGGTAGCCGAGGGCATAGTCGGCGAGGGTTTGCAGGACCCGGTCGTAGTCCGGGCGGTCGTTCAGGTCCACGTTGGCGCTCATAGCCAGCTCCTGTGAAGTTGGGGCTGCCTTGCAGCCCTTCGCGGGGCAAGCCCGCTCCCACAGGATCACCACAGTTCTTCAGTGCTGTGGAGTACCTGTGGGAGCGGGCTTGCCCCGCGAAGGGCCGCAAAGCGGCCCTACTCATCCCAAGCCGAGCGCCAGTGGTGCGTTAGAAGCTATCGCCAGGTACGCGCACCCAGCCCTCCATCAGCACGCGAGCACTGCGGCTCATGATTGCCTTGGTCACCGCCCACTCGCCATCCACCTGCCGCGCCTCGGCCCCGACTCGCAAGGTGCCGGACGGATGACCGAAACGCACGGCACTGCGCTCGCCCCCGCCTGCGGCGAGGTTGACCAGGGTGCCGGGAATGGCTGCAGCGGTGCCGATGGCCACGGCTGCGGTCCCCATCATCGCGTGGTGCAGCTTGCCCATGGACAACGCACGCACCAGCAGGTCGATGTCAGTGGCCGCAACCACCTTGCCACTGGACGCAGTGTAGGTGCTCGGCGGCGCAACGAAAGCCACCTTCGGCGTGTGCTGACGCCCGGCAGCCTGGTCGACATGCTCGATCAGGCCCATGCGCACGGCGCCGTAGGCGCGAATGGTTTCGAAGCGCTGCAGCGCTTGAGGGTCGCCGTTGATCGCGTCCTGCAGTTCAGTGCCGGTGTAACCGATGTCGGCGGCATTGACGAACACAGTCGGGATACCGGCATTGATCATGGTCGCCTTGAAGGTGCCGATGCCCGGCACTTCCAGGTCATCCACGAGGTTACCCGTGGGGAACATCGCGCCACCTTCGCCGTCCTCGTCGGCGGCCGGGTCGAGGAACTCAAGTTGCACTTCAGCGGCCGGGAAGGTTACGCCATCGAGCTCGAAGTCGCCGGTTTCCTGCACTTCACCTTCAGTGATCGGCACATGGGCAATGATGGTCTTGCCGATGTTGGCCTGCCAGATGCGCACAGTGGCCATGCCGGTGTGCGGAATCTGCGCCGGGTCGACCAGGCCATTGCTGATGGCGAACGAACCCACTGCGGCAGAGAGGTTGCCGCAATTGCCGCTCCAGTCGACGAACGCCTTGTCGATGGCGACCTGGCCGAACAGGTAGTCGACATCGTGCCCGGGCTTGATGCTCCTCGACAGGATGACCGTCTTGCTGGTGCTCGACGTGGCGCCGCCCATGCCGTCGATCTGCTTGGCGTAAGGATCGGGGCTGCCGATTACCCGCAACAGCAGGGCGTCACGGGCCGGCCCTGGGACCTGGGCCGTTTCCGGCAGGTCTTGCAGGCGGAAGAACACGCCTTTGCTGGTGCCGCCACGGATGTAGGTGGCGGGAATCTTGATCTGAGGTGCATGTGCCATTGCTGTACTGTCCTGTCTGAAATGCTTGAAACCCAGGGGGCTGCTGTGCAGCCCCCCCTGCAACTACGCGGTCGCTTCGAGGAAGTCCTGGGCAAAGCGCTGCAGCACCCCACCCGCCTCATAGATCGACACTTCTTCGGCAGTGTCCAGGCGGCAGGTCACCGGCACTTCGACACGCTCGCCATTACGCCGCGTGACCACCAAGGTCAGCGTCGCCCGCGGCTTGCGCTCGCCGAGCACGTCGTAGGTCTCGCTGCCATCCAGGCCCAGGGTCTTGCGGTCGGTGCCCGGCTTGAACTCCAGCGGCAACACGCCCATGCCCACCAGGTTGGTGCGGTGAATGCGCTCAAAGCCCTCGGCGACGATCGCTTCGACACCGGCCAGTCGCACGCCCTTGGCCGCCCAGTCGCGGGACGAGCCCTGGCCATAATCGCCACCGGCAATGATGATCAGCGGCTGCTTGCGCTCCATGTAGGTCTCGATGGCCTCCCACATGCGCGTCACCTTGCCTTCCGGCTCGATGCGCGCCAGCGAACCCTGCTTCACGCTACCGTCTTCCTTGCGCACCATTTCGTTGAAGAGCTTGGGGTTGGCGAAGGTGGCGCGCTGGGCGGTGAGGTGGTCACCGCGGTGGGTGGCATAGGAGTTGAAGTCCTCTTCCGGCAGGCCCATCTTGGCCAGGTATTCGCCGGCGGCGCTGTCGAGCAGGATGGCGTTGGACGGCGACAGGTGGTCGGTGGTGATGTTGTCCGGCAGCACCGCCAGCGGGCGCATGCCACGCAGGGTGCGTTCGCCGGCCAGGGCACCTTCCCAGTAAGGCGGGCGGCGGATATAGGTACTCATCGGGCGCCAGTCGTACAGCGGCGCGACTTTCGGCCCGCGGTCTTCCTCGATGGCGAACATCGGGATATAGACCTTGCGGAACTGCTCCGGCTTGACCGCCGCACGCACCACCGCGTCGATTTCCTCATCGCTCGGCCAGATGTCCTTGAGGCGGATTTCCTTGCCATCGACCACGCCCAGCACATCTTTTTCGATGTCGAAGCGGATGGTGCCGGCAATTGCGTAGGCCACCACCAGCGGCGGCGACGCGAGGAACGCCTGCTTGGCGTACGGGTGGATACGCCCGTCGAAGTTGCGGTTACCCGACAGCACGGCGGTGGCGTACAGGTCGCGGTCGATGATTTCCTGCTGGATCACCGGGTCCAGTGCACCGGACATGCCGTTGCAGGTGGTGCAGGCGAAGGCGACGATGCCGAAGCCCAGCTGCTCCAGTTCCTTTTCCAGCCCCGCCTCTTCCAGGTACAGCTGCACGGCCTTGGAGCCTGGTGCCAGCGACGACTTGACCCACGGCTTGCGGCTGAGGCCGAGCTTGTTGGCATTGCGCGCCAGGAGGCCGGCGGCAATCACGTTACGCGGGTTGCTGGTATTGGTGCAGCTGGTGATGGCAGCGATGATCACCGCGCCGTCGGGCATCTGCCCCGGCACTTCCTCCCAGGCACCGGCAATGCCCTTGGCCGCCAGGTCGCTGGTGGCGACGCGGGCGTGGGGGTTGGACGGGCCGGCCATGTTGCGCACCACGCTCGACAGGTCGAAGCTCAGGGTACGCTCGTATTCGGCCTTGGCCAGGCTGTCGGCCCACAGGCCGGCGACCTTGGCGTAGGTCTCCACCAACTGCACCTGCTGGTCATCGCGGCCGGTCAGCTTGAGGTAGTCGATGGTCTGCTGGTCGATGGCGAACATCGCGGCGGTGGCGCCGTATTCCGGGGCCATGTTGGAGATGGTGGCACGGTCGCCCAAGGTCAGCGCACGCGCACCTTCGCCGTGGAACTCGAGGTAGGCGCCGACCACTTTCTGCTTGCGCAGGAACTCGGTGAGGGCCAGCACCAGGTCGGTGGCGGTGATGTTCGGCGCCAGCTTGCCGGTCAGCTCGACGCCGACGATTTCCGGCAGGCGCATCCACGAGGCACGGCCAAGCATGACGTTTTCGGCTTCCAGGCCGCCGACACCAATGGCGATCACGCCCAGGGCGTCGACATGCGGAGTGTGGCTGTCGGTGCCGACACAGGTGTCCGGGTAGGCCACGCCGCGGTCGCTGTGGATGACCGGCGACATCTTCTCCAGGTTGATCTGGTGCATGATGCCGTTGCCGGGCTGGATCACGTCGACGTTCTTGAACGCCTTCTTGGTCCAGTTGATGAAATGGAAGCGGTCTTCGTTACGGCGGTCTTCGATGGCGCGGTTCTTCTCGAACGCCTGCGGGTCGAAGCCACCGCACTCCACGGCCAGGGAGTGGTCGACGATCAGCTGCACCGGCACCACCGGGTTGACCTGGGCCGGGTCGCCGCCTTTGTCGGCGATGGCATCGCGCAGGCCGGCGAGGTCGACCAGGGCAGTCTGGCCGAGGATGTCATGGCACACCACGCGGGCCGGGAACCACGGGAAGTCGAGGTCGCGCTTGCGCTCGATCAGCTGGCCCAGCGAGGCGTCGAGGGTGGCCGGGTCGCAGCGGCGCACGAGGTTTTCGGCCAGTACGCGGGAGGTATAAGGCAGGCGGTCGTAGGCACCGGGCTTGATGGCCTCGACGGCGGCGCGGGCATCGAAATAGTCCAGGGCTGTGCCTGGCAGGGCTTTGCGGTATGCAGTGTTCATCATTCAGGCTCGGTCACAGGATTCGGAAGGCTCCACCGTCCCTGTGGGAGCGGGCTTGCCCGCGAATGCGTCAGCAGGTGCACAACGGTTGCCGGTCGGGCGCATTCGCGGGCAAGCCCGCCCCCACAGGGGAAACGGGTTGCCTCTCTTTATCTATTTCAGCGCTGTTCGATCGGCACGAACTGGCGCTGTTCGACGCCGACATACTCGGCGCTCGGGCGGATGATGCGGTTGTTGGCGCGCTGTTCGAATACGTGCGCGGCCCAGCCGGTCAGGCGCGAGCAGACGAAGATCGGGGTGAACAGCTTGGTCGGGATGCCCATGAAGTGATACGCCGAGGCATGGTAGAAGTCGGCGTTGGGGAACAGGCGCTTCTGCTCCCACATGGTCTTGTCGATGGCTTCGGAAACCGGGTACAGGACCGTGTCACCGACCTGGTCGGCAAGCTGCTTCGACCAGCCCTTGATCACCTCGTTACGCGGGTCGGACTCTTTGTAGATGGCATGGCCGAAGCCCATGATCTTGTCCTTGCGCTCAAGCATGCGTAGCAGTTCGGCGGTGGCCTCCTGCGGGCTCTGGAAGCGCTCGATCAGTTCCATCGCCGCTTCGTTGGCACCCCCGTGCAGCGGGCCGCGCAGCGAGCCGATGGCGGCGGTGATGCAGGAATACAGGTCGGACAGGGTCGATGCGCAGACCCGCGCGGTGAAGGTCGAGGCGTTGAACTCGTGCTCGGCATAGAGGATCAGCGACACGTTCATCACCTTGACGTGCAGCTCGCTCGGCTTCTTGCCATGCAGCAGGTGCAGGAAGTGGCCGCCGAGGGTGTCCTCGTCGCTGGTGCAGTCGATGCGTACGCCGTCGTGGGTGAAGCGGTACCAGTAGCACATCACCGCCGGGAACAGCGCCAGCAGGCGGTCGGTCTTCTCGCGCTGGGCTTCGAAGGTCAGCTCCGGCTCCAAGGTACCCAGCACCGAGCAACCGGTGCGCATCACGTCCATCGGGTGGGCATCGCGCGGGATGCGCTCGAGCACTTCCTTCAGTGCTTGCGGCAGGTCACGCAGGCCCTTGAGCTTGCGCTTGTACTCGGCAAGTTCGGCCTTGCTGGGCAGCTCGCCGTACAGCAGCAGGTAGGCGACTTCTTCGAACTCGGCACCGGCTGCCAGGTCACGCACGTCATAGCCACGGTAGGTCAGGCCGGCACCGGCCTGGCCCACGGTCGACAGTGCGGTCTGGCCGGCCACCTGGCCACGCAGGCCAGCGCCACTGAGTACTTTTGCTTCGGCCATGGTGTTTCTCCTTTCTTGAACTTG
The DNA here is from genome assembly GCF_044749325.1 of Pseudomonas sp. NPDC089428. Taxonomy (NCBI): domain Bacteria; kingdom Pseudomonadati; phylum Pseudomonadota; class Gammaproteobacteria; order Pseudomonadales; family Pseudomonadaceae; genus Pseudomonas; species Pseudomonas sp. NPDC089428. The sequence goes on along the minus strand of NZ_JBIVHT010000001.1, from coordinate 148,028 downwards.
TTATAGGAAGCGTTCTGGCTAATTCGGGAGCGGTTCGCTCAACCTTTCTTCTGCGCGAACAACGCATCGAGGCTCTGCTCGAAGGCGTGGTAACCAATGGCATCGTAGAGCTCCATGCGGGTTTGCATGGTGTCGATCACGTTCTTCTGCGTGCCGTCGCGGCGCAATGCGGTATAGACGTTCTCCGCCGCCTTGTTCATGGCGCGGAACGCCGACAGCGGGTACAGCACCAGCGACACATCGACCGAGGCCAGTTCTTCGGTGGTGTACAGCGGCGTGGCGCCGAATTCGGTGATGTTGGCCAGGATCGGTGCCTTTACCCGGTCGGCGAAGGTCTTGTACATCGAAAGCTCGGTGATGGCCTCCGGGAAGATCATGTCGGCACCCGCCTCGACACAGGCGGCAGCCCGGTCCAGGGCAGCGTTCAGGCCTTCCACCGCCAGGGCGTCGGTGCGCGCCATGATCACGAAGCTGTCATCGGTGCGGGCATCCACGGCGGCCTTGATACGATCGACCATCTCCTGCTGGGTGACGATTTCCTTGTTCGGGCGGTGGCCACAGCGCTTGGCGCCGACCTGGTCCTCGATGTGGATCGCTGCCGCACCGAACTTGCACATCGAGCGCACGGTGCGGGCGACGTTGAAGGCCGAAGCGCCGAAGCCGGTGTCGACATCCACCAGCAGGGGCAGGTCGCAGACGTCGGTGATGCGGCGCACATCGGTCAGCACGTCATCCAGGCCACTGATGCCCAGGTCAGGCAGGCCTAGGGAGCCAGCAGCAACGCCGCCACCGGACAGGTAGATGGCCTTGAAACCGGCACGCTTGGCCAGCAATGCATGGTTGGCGTTGATCGCGCCGACCACTTGCAAGGGATGTTCGGCGGCAACGGCGTCGCGGAAACGCTGACCGGGGGTGCTCTTCACAGTCATTTCTCACCTCGTGGGCTGTTGTTGTTGGCGTCCAGGTAGTGACGCTCGATATTGCGCTTGGACGCGCCGATGTGGCGGCGCATCAGGAGTTCGGCCAGTTCGCCGTCACGGTCGGCAATGGCATCGAGAATGCGGTGGTGTTCGGCAAAGGCCTGGCGCGGCCGGTTGGGCGTGGCGGAAAACTGGATGCGGTACATGCGCACCAGTTGATACAGCTCGCCGCAGAGCATCTTGACCAGGGTCTGGTTGCCGCTGCCCTGGATGATCCGGTAGTGGAAGTCGTAGTCGCCTTCCTGCTGGTAATAGCCAAGCCCGGCCTGGAACGCGGCATCACGCTCATGGGTATCGAGCACCCGGCGCAGCTCGTCGATGTCGGCCTGGCTCATGCGCTCGGCCGCCAGGCGGCAGGCCATGCCTTCCAGCGATTCGCGGATTTCGTACAGCTCGATCAGCTCGGCGTGATTGAGCGACACCACCCGCGCGCCGACATGCGGCACGCGCACCAGCAGACGCTGCCCCTCCAGCCGATGGATGGCCTCGCGCAGCGGGCCGCGGCTGATGCCATAGGTACGCGCCAGCTCCGGTTCGGAGATCTTGCTGCCCGGGGCGATGTCGCCCTTGACGATCGCCGCCTGGATGCGCCGGAAGACATTCTCGGACAAGGTTTCCGTTTCGTCTGTCTCGGCAGGGCTTGGGGTGGTGAGGTCCAGCATATTGTCGACACCTTGCTAATCGCTTGAGCAGAAACTAGCGAATCAGAGGCGCACAGTCAAAGACAAAATCAATATTGTCGACAATCGTCTAAGAACGAACTTAGCCAGTGATGGCGTTGTCAGATCGCGGCACGCTGGCGTCAAGACGTCGGCGTGATAGAATGCCGCGCCTCCAACGGAGTACCGATAGTGTGTTTGTCATCAATTCATGTTGTTGACAGACGAACGAGGAAGCTTGTGCAGGCGTTGCCAGTCACCTTTGCCCCGAACCCCGCACAGCTCAGCACCGCGCCAGGATTATGAGACTTACACCCGTATTATTGCTGCTATGCCTCACCCTGCTGCCGGCCCTTGGTCAGGCGGCGGGCAAGACCGTGTACGGTCTGAACGAATACGCCCGGCTCGGCGACCTTGACCTGGAAGTGGCCGCCAAGCTCGACACCGGGGCCAAGACCGCGTCGCTCAGCGCCCGCGACATCAAGCGTTTCAAGCGCAACGGCGAAAACTGGGTGCGCTTCTACCTGGCCATCGACGCCGCCCATTCGCACCCCATCGAACGCCCCCTGGCGCGCGTGAGCAAGATCAAGCGCCGCGCCGGCGACTATGATGCGGAATCCGGCAAGGCCTACACCGCCCGCCCGGTCATCGAACTTGAAATCTGCATGGGCCAGGCCCGGCGCACCATCGAAGTCAACCTCACCGACCGCAGCGCCTTCCAGTTCCCGCTGCTGATCGGCTCCGAGGCGCTCAAGCACTTCGACGCGCTGGTCGACCCAAGCCTTAAATACGCGGCCGGCAAACCTGCCTGTGCCACCGACGCTCCCAAAGCAGAGTAATCCCGATGCGCTCTCTTACCCTCCATCTGAAAGTCCTGATCACCGTGCTGGTGTTGCTCGGCGTGGCGGTCACGGCCTATCAGATCTTCGTGCTCGGCATCCCGGTGACCGAAGACGAGACCGACGACCTGTGGAACATCGACGCCAAGGTCGAGTTCGTCGCCAGCTCCAAGGACCCGGTCAAGATCCAGATGTTCGTGCCGCCGCTGAACCGTGACTATGTCAGCCTCAACGAGAGCTTCATCTCCAACAACTATGGGGTGAGCGTCAACCGCGTCGACGGCAACCGCAAGGTGACCTGGTCGGCGCGCCGCGTCACCGGCAACCAGACCCTCTACTACCGCCTGGTCCTGACCAAGCGTTACAGCAATGAAAAGTCCGCCATCAAGGGCCCGACCTTCCGTGACAGCCTGGCCATCGACGGCCCGGAAAAGATCGCTGCCGAAGCCCTGATGGCACCGATCCGCCAGCACTCTGCCGACGTCGAGACCTTCGTCAGCGAGACCATCAAGCGGGTCAACAACCTCAACGACGACAACGTCAAGCTGCTGCTGGCCGGCGACACCTCGCCGATGAAAAAGGCCCAGGTCATCGACCTGCTGCTGTCGATCGCCCACGTGCCGATGGAAAAGGTCCACACCATCCGCCTGGTGGCCGACACCCCGCAAACGCCTGAATTGTGGCTGCGCAGCTTCAACGGCAACGACTGGCTGTACTTCAACCCGGACACCGGCGAGCAGGGCCTGCCGGCCGATCGCCTGCTGTGGTGGACCGGCGACGACAACCTGATCACCGTCGATGGCGGCAAGAAGGCCAACGTCACCTTCAGCATGAACAACAGCGAGATGAACGCCATCCGCCTGGCCAAGCTGACCGACGAGAACACCGACGCCGACTTCCTCGAATACTCGCTGTACGGCTTGCCATTGCAGACCCAGCAGACCTTCATGATCATGGTGATGATCCCGATCGGCGTGCTGGTGATCCTGATCCTGCGCAACCTGATCGGCATCCAGACCCTGGGTACCTTCACCCCGGTACTGATCGCCCTGGCCTTCCGCGAGACCCAGCTGGGCTTCGGCATCGTGCTGTTCACGGTGATCACCGCGCTGGGCCTGTCGCTACGCTCGTACCTGGAACACCTGAAGCTGCAGATGCTGCCACGGCTGTCGGTGGTGCTGACCTTCGTCGTGGTGTTGATCGCCGCCATCAGCCTGTTCAGCCACAAGCTGGGCCTGGAGCGCGGCCTGTCGGTGGCGCTGTTCCCGATGGTGATCCTGACCATGACCATCGAGCGCCTGTCGATCACCTGGGAAGAGCGCGGCGGTGGCCATGCCATGAAAGTGGCAATCGGCACCCTGTTCGCCGCCTCCCTGGCGCACCTGCTGATGATGGTGCCGGAGCTGGTGTACTTCGTCTTCACCTTCCCGGCCGTGCTGTTGATCCTGGTGGGCTTCATGCTGGCGATGGGTCGCTACCGCGGCTACCGCCTGACCGAGCTCGTGCGCTTCAAGGCATTCCTGAAGAAGGCTGACGCCTGATGTTTGGCCTGATCAAGACGTGGAAAGCCCTGGAGGCCCGGGGCATCATGGGGATCAACCGGCGCAACGCGGACTACGTGTTGAAGTACAACAAGCGCCACCTGTACCCGATCGTCGACGACAAGATCATCACCAAGGAGCGCGCCCTGGCCGCCGGCATCCATGTGCCGGAGATGTACGGCATCATCGAGACCGAGAAGCAGATCGAAAAGCTTCACGAGATCATCGGCGGGCGCAACGACTTCGTCATCAAGCCGGCGCAAGGCGCTGGCGGTGACGGCATCCTGGTGATCGCCGACCGCTTCGAGGACCGCTACCGCACGGTGTCGGGCAAGATCATCAGCCACGAGGAAATCGAGCACCAGGTGTCGAGCATCCTCACCGGCCTGTACTCGCTCGGCGGCCACCGCGACCGTGCACTGATCGAATACCGGGTGACCCCGGACCAGATCTTCAAGAGCATCAGCTACGAGGGCGTGCCGGACATCCGCATCATCGTGCTGATGGGCTACCCGGTAATGGCCATGCTGCGCCTGCCGACCCGCCAGTCCGGCGGCAAGGCCAACCTGCACCAGGGCGCCATCGGCGTGGGCGTGGACCTGGCCACCGGCGTGACCCTGCGCGGCACCTGGCTGAACAACATCATCAGCAAGCACCCGGACACCACCAACGCGGTGGACGGCGTGCAGTTGCCGAACTGGGATGGTTTCATGAAGCTGGCCGCCGGCTGCTACGAGCTGTGCGGGCTGGGCTACATCGGCGTGGACATGGTGCTGGACCAGGACAAGGGCCCACTGATTCTCGAACTCAACGCCCGCCCCGGCCTGAACATCCAGATCGCCAACGACACCGGCCTGACCCAGCGCACCCATGCCATCGAAGCGCACATCGAAGCACTGGCCAAGGAAGGGATCACCGAAGACGCCGAGCAGCGCGTGCGGGTGACCCAGAACCTGTTCGGGCACGTGCACCCGCGGTAAGCCTGTCCCGGCCCATTCACGGGCAAGCCCGCGAATGGGCCGCAAAGCGGCCCCGGGGAAAACAGGGAGTTTAATGTCGCGCCAAAGCTAGGCGCATTTCCTGCACAGGTCTACAATCGCCCTCCTCGCTTTTACATCGCCGTCCACACTGATGCCGACCTGTACGCTTCACCCCCTGCCCTACCAGCCCGACCCCGCTGCTTATTTCGCCCGCCTGCGCCAAGCCCCCGGCGCGACCCTGCTCGACAGCGCGCGCCCCGGTGCCGAACGCGGCCGCTTCGACCTGTTCAGCGCCTGGCCCGTGCAACACCTGCAGGCCCAGCCCGACGAGAGCGGCCGTGCCTTCCTCGAACGCCTGCGCGCCAGCCTGACGCAACTGGGTGAAGCGCAGCTGCCCGCCGGCATCGAACTGCCCTTCGCCGGCGGCCTGATCGGCTACCTGAGCTACGACTTCGGCCGCCGCCTGGAACAGCTGCCCAGCCTGTCATGCGACGACCTGGGGTTGCCCGATGCACAGCTAGGCCTCTACGCCTGGGCAGTGGTGACCGACCATAAGCTTGGCACCAGTCAATTGGTGTTCCACCCAAGCCTGGCGCAGGCAGAGCGGGCACGGCTGACGGCACTGTTCGAGACTGTCGACACTTCGACGCACGGCAGTTTCCAGCTACTCGCCCCGATGCACGGCGACCTGCAGCCAGAACAGTACAAGTCAGCCTTCGACCAGGTGCAGCGTTACATCCAGGCCGGCGACTGCTACCAGATCAACCTTACCCAGCGTTTTCGCGCCCCCTGCCAGGGCGACCCGTGGCACGCCTACCAGGCCCTGCGCCAAGCCTGCCCGACACCGTTTTCCGGCTACCAGCAACTGGCTGACGGCAGCGCGCTGTTGAGCTTTTCCCCGGAGCGCTTCATCCGCGTCAGCCGGGGCCAGGTGGAAACCCGTCCGATCAAGGGCACCCGCCCGCGCTCGGCCGACCCGGCCGAAGACGCCCGCAATGCCGAAGAGCTGCGCCACAGCCCCAAGGACCGCTCGGAAAACCTGATGATCGTCGACCTGCTGCGCAATGACCTGGGGCGCACCTGCGAGATCGGTTCGGTGAAGGTGCCGGAGCTGTTCAGCCTGGAAAGCTACCCCAACGTCCATCATCTGGTCAGTAGCATCACCGGCAAGCTGGCCCGCGACAAGGATGCCCTGGACCTGATTGGTGACAGTTTCCCCGGCGGCTCGATCACCGGCGCACCGAAGATTCGCGCCATGCAGATCATCGACGAGCTGGAACCTGCCCGTCGCGCGCTGTACTGCGGATCTTTGCTGTACGTGGACGTGCGCGGCGAGATGGACAGCTCCATCGCCATTCGCAGCCTGCTGGTCAAGGATGGCCAGGTCAGTTGCTGGGGCGGCGGCGCAGTGGTGTCCGACTCTAACTGGCAGGCCGAATACGAGGAATCGATTGCCAAGGTGCGGGTGCTGATGGAGACCTTGCAAGGCTTGTGATCGGCGTCGCCTGCTTCGCGGGCGATGCCGATATCAGCCCGTCTACCTCGCCATTTTTTGTTACCATCACCCCATTACGAGCGCACAGCGCCACAGCCAAGATGGAAACCGCCTGATGAGCCAACCCTTCGACGTCGCCGCCCTGGCCGCGACCTATGCCAACAAGTCCCCGCAGGACATCCTCAAGCTTGCCTTCGAGCACTTCGGTGATGACCTGTGGATCTCCTTCAGCGGCGCCGAGGATGTGGTGCTGGTCGACATGGCCTGGAAGCTGAACAAGCAGGTCAAGGTGTTCAGCCTCGATACCGGCCGCCTGCACCCGGAAACCTACCGTTTCATCGACCAGGTGCGCGAACATTACAACCTGCCGATCGAAATCCTCAGCCCGGATCGCGCCAAGCTCGACCCGTTCGTCAAGGAAAAAGGCCTGTTCAGCTTCTACAAGGACGGCCACGGCGAATGCTGCGGCATCCGCAAGATCGAACCGCTGCGGCGCAAGCTCGCCACCGTCAGCGCCTGGGCCACAGGCCAGCGCCGCGACCAGAGCCCAGGCACCCGCAGCCAGGTGGCGGCACTGGAAATCGACGGTGCCTTCTCCACGCCCGAGCGCACCCTGTACAAGTTCAACCCGCTGGCGCAGATGACCAGCGAGGAAGTGTGGGGTTACATCCGCATGCTCGAGCTGCCGTACAACAGCCTGCACGAACGTGGCTTCATCAGCATCGGTTGCGAGCCTTGCACGCGCCCGGTGCTGCCAAACCAGCACGAACGCGAAGGCCGCTGGTGGTGGGAGGAGTCAACCCAGAAGGAATGCGGGCTGCACGCCGGCAACCTGATCAGCAAGGCCTGAATCGCAGGCATGAAAAACCGGCCCAAGGGCCGGTTTTTATTTAACCGCACATCAGCGCCGGCGCACTCAGTGCACCGGCAGCTCGACGCCTTCGAACAGCTCTTCGAGCTCCTGCTTGTTATGGCACTGGATGGCCTTGGCCATCACTTCACGGGTCAGGTGCGGCGCGAACTTCTCGATGAAGTCGCACATGAAACCGCGCAGGAAGGTGCCACGGCGGAAGCCGATCTTGGTGATGCTGGCTTCGAACAGCTCGCTGGCATCCAGGGCCACCAGGTCGCTGTCGAGCTTGGTGTCGACCGCCATCTTGGCCACGATGCCCACGCCCAGACCCAGGCGTACATAAGTCTTGATCACGTCGGCGTCAGCGGCGGTGAACACCACTTTTGGTGTCAGGCCACGGTGGTTGAAGGCTTCATCCAGCTTCGAACGGCCGGTGAAACCGAACACATAAGTGACGATCGGGTATTCGGCGACCGCTTCCAGGGTCAGCTTCGGCAGCTTGGTCAGCGGGTGACCTTGCGGCACCACCACGCAGCGGTTCCACTTGTAGCACGGCATCATGATCAGGTCGCCGAACAGCTCCAGCGCCTCGGTGGCGATGGCGAAATCGACGGTGCCGTCGGCGGCCATTTCCGCGATTTGCATGGGTGAGCCCTGATGCATGTGCAACGCCACTTCCGGGTACTGCTTGATGAAGTTGCTGATCACCGGTGGCAGCGCATAGCGGGCCTGGGTATGGGTGGTGGCGATGGACAGCGTACCCTTTTTCTCGTTGGAGAATTCCTGGGCGATCTGCTTGATGCTTTCGACCTTGCGCAGGATCTCGCCAGCGGTGTTGATGATGCGCTCACCGGCCGGGGTCACGCGGGTCAGGTGCTTGCCGCTGCGGGCAAAGACTTCAACTCCCAGTTCGTCCTCGAGCAGGCGGATCTGCTTGCTGATCCCCGGCTGCGAGGTGTACAGGCTTTGCGCCGTCGCGGAGACGTTGAGGTCATGGTGCGCCACTTCCCAGATGTAGCGCAGTTGTTGAAGCTTCATAGGTTTCCCTCGAATCGGCGGTAAGTCAGCGGCAGCAGGCAGCGACGAGATATAACTATATTAGTGGTTCTCGAAATAAAACTAGAACTATTTTGTTACACGCGCCTCCGAATCAGCCTACCGCTTGCTTCACGATTTCCTACGTCCAAGGTGCTGCGAGAGCGGCACCATATACACTGGCACCGGCGACAGTTGCAGCAAGCGCACCGCCGTCCGACCAATCGGCACATCCACCCCGGCACCGGCACTGTGGCTGCCGAAGATCAGCAAGTCGACGCTCAGCCGCTGCGCTTGATCGAGGATGACCTGCGCCGGATCACCCTGACGCACCCGCACCGCCTTGATCAGTGCCAGATCAGCGTCCTCGCCCAATTCTTCACGAAAGTTTTCCAACACCCGCTGCTCGATATTGGCCATCACCGTATTGACGCCTTCGCTGTGCAATTCATCCAGCGTCTGCTCATCGAGGTAACTCTGCAGCAGGGACTCGGCGAACTGCCCCATGGGCTCCACCGCGTGGATCACGTAGAGCTCTGCGCTGAAGGCGCGAGCCAGGGTCAGGGCGTGCTGCATGACAAAAGGGGCGTAGACACCGAGGTCGGTGGCGTACAGCATGGAGCGGATCATTCGACCTCCTCGACTGCCGTTGCGGCAGAGCAAGCTTCAGCTTAGCAGTGCGCCGGCCCCACGCTTTGCCGTCCGGCGCACTACTGATGCGGCCTGCAGAGGATTCAGCCAGCCCGGTTGGCGCGATCGATGAAGGCCAGGGCCTGATGCAGCATGTGCATCCGCGGCAGGCTGCAGCCGGCCGCCTGGGCGCGGGCAATCGGCTCGGCATAGATCGCCTGCAGTTCCAGCGGGCGTTTCTGGGCATGGTCGTGGTACATGCTCGGCCAGTAATCGGGCATCTGTTCGGTCATGCGGAACAACTGCTCGGCGTAGCCAGCGGGCAACTGGTGCCCGCACGCGGCTGCGCCCTGCACCACTTCAGCCATCAGCGCCTGGATCAGCGCGCGACTGTCGGCATCGGCCATCAGCGGCGTGGTACTGGCCCCCAGCAACACCGAAAGGCCGTTGTAAGGCACGTTCCACACCAGTTTCTGCCAGCGCGCCTGACCAAGGTTGGCCATGGCCTGGGAGTCGATGCCCGCCGCACGGAACAACCCGGCACCCGCTTCGACGATCGCCGCACCGCCATCTGCAGCCGGCCCGCTGTGATAGCCGAGGTTGACCGCACCCAGCGCCTGATGGCGAATTACCCCTGGGGCCTGGCGATTGACGCAGATGAAGCACAGGCCGCCGAGCAGGTGCAGGTTGCCCGGCAGGGTCGCCCTCAACTGCTCCTCTACGCCGAGCCCATTCTGCAACAGCACCACCTTGGCATCGGCAGCAGCGGCCTGGACGATCAACGGTGCGAGTTCGGCATTGCTGGTCGCCTTGGCCCCCACCAGCAGCCAGTCGCAGGGAGGCATGTCGGCAGCCCTGGCGTAGGCATTGACCGGCATCTGTAACGCGCCATGCACGGCATGGTCGAGCTTCAGACCCTGTTCGCGCACCACGTCATATTCGCTGCGCAGCAGGAAATGCACATCGAAACCGGCGCGCGCCAGCATCAGTCCGTAGAAGCCACCGATAGCACCGCTGCCGATGATGCCGATGCGTGGGTTGCGAGAAGCCATGAAAATCTCCTTGTAGGTTGATCCGCTTTTTTACACCTTCGAGGCCCCACGGGCACACACAAGTGTGTCAACCCGCGCCAAATCCCATTGTCGCGCCCCCTGTAACGCGCTAAGGTTCGGCTCCCCGCTGCGAACATTATTGCTGCTGGGCCGCACGGGGATTGCTGGCGGCCGGCACCCGTGACCTGACGAGTAACACGATGGCTGATTTACCGATCGACGACCTTAACGTTGCTTCCAACGAGACCTTGATCACCCCTGATCAGCTCAAGAAGGAAATCCCCCTCAGCGCCAAGGCCCTGCAGACCGTGACTGCCGGCCGCGAAGTGGTGCGCAATATCCTCGACGGCAAGGACCATCGCCTGTTCGTGGTGGTCGGCCCCTGCTCCATCCATGACATCAAGGCCGCCCACGAGTACGCCGAGCGCCTCAAGGTGCTGGCCGCGGAAGTGTCCGATACGCTGTACCTGGTCATGCGCGTGTACTTTGAAAAGCCACGCACCACCGTTGGCTGGAAAGGCCTGATCAACGACCCGTACCTGGATGACTCGTTCAAGATCCAGGACGGCCTGCACATCGGTCGTCAGCTGCTGCTGGACCTGGCGGAAATGGGCCTGCCGACTGCCACCGAAGCGCTCGACCCGATCTCCCCGCAGTACCTGCAGGACCTGATCAGCTGGTCGGCCATCGGCGCGCGCACCACCGAATCGCAGACTCACCGCGAAATGGCCTCGGGCCTGTCCTCGGCGGTTGGCTTCAAGAACGGCACCGATGGCGGCCTGACCGTGGCCATCAACGCCCTGCAGTCGGTGTCCAAGCCGCACCGTTTCCTCGGTATCAACCAGGAAGGCGGCGTGTCGATCGTCACCACCAAGGGCAACCCGTATGGCCACGTGGTGCTGCGCGGTGGCAACGGCAAGCCGAACTACGATTCGGTCAGCGTCGCCCTGTGCGAACAGGACCTGGCCAAGGCCAAGATCAAGGCGAACATCATGGTTGACTGCAGCCACGCCAACTCCAACAAGGACCCGGCCCTGCAGCCACTGGTCATGGAGAACGTCGCCAACCAGATCCTCGAAGGCAACCAGTCGATCATCGGCCTGATGGTCGAAAGCCACCTGAACTGGGGCTGCCAGTCGATCCCGAAAAACCTCGACGAACTGCAGTACGGCGTGTCGATCACCGATGCCTGCATCGACTGGTCAACCACCGAGAAGACCCTGCGCAGCATGCACGCCAAGCTCAAGGATGTGCTGCCACAGCGCAAGCGCGGCTGAACCTTGCCGCAATGAAAAACGCCGGGCAATGCCCGGCGTTTTCGTATCTGGCGTGCAGACGCCCGCGTCAGACCTTGCTCGAATGGCGTTGCTGACGCTCCATGTAGCGTTCCACGTACGAGCAGGAAGGGATCACCGTATAACCCATCTGGTCGGCGTACTCCAGGGCCTTCTCGGTCAGCGCTGCTGCGATCCCACGGCCACGCAGGGCGTTGGGCACGAAGGTGCGATAGATATCCAGCGTCTGCTTACCCAGGTCCATGTACGTCAGGTAGGCACGATGACCGTCCACGTTGGTTTCGAACTGATGACCGGCCTGGTCATGGTGGATGGTCAGCGCTTCACTCATCACTACTCCTCGCAGGCCTTTCTGGCAGACCCTTACCTTAACCGATGTGGTTTATCCGGCGGAGGAACCTCTACGCCACTCTTGCCCCTTGGACCCTAGGCCAACAGCAATCGTTCGACCGGGCCTGGCACTCCCAAATAGTAGGCGCCGCCAGCGGGATTGCTCAAGGTGGCCTGCGTTAAAAAGTAGCAGGAACCCGTGCCGGGACCTCGCCCAGGCACGCCCCGCAACAGCAACCGGATGTTGTTGTGCGTAAGACGCTCATGGACAGTTAAAGTCACCGTTAGTTCAACAAAAAAGTTCCTGTACTACAACCGCTTGCGCCCGCTATACGGTTTTTTCACAAAAACCCCGCAAATCTTGTCGGCGCCCCCCCCAGCAACATTTTTTTTGCAGTTCTTGCGCTCTGTCAGTTTACTTACTACAAGTAATGGGTACTATGTACGCCGGCCAGTTTCTCTTTTCCGAGAGATGGCTATTTAATAGAAAGTCCTTGAAGGGGAACACGATGAACAACGTTCTGAAATTCTCTGCTCTGGCTCTGGCCGCAGTTCTGGCTACCGGTTGCAGCAGCGTATCCAAAGAAACCGAAGCTCGTCTGACTGCGACTGAAGACGCAGCAGCTCGCGCTCAAGCCCGTGCTGACGAAGCCTACCGTAAGGCTGACGACGCTCTGGCAGCCGCTCAGAAGGCTCAGCAGACCGCTGACGAAGCCAACGAGCGCGCTCTGCGTATGCTGGACAAAGCCAGCCGCAAGTAATAATCCTCACGGATTGTTGAGAAGCCGACCCACTTGTGGGTCGGCTTTTTTATTGCCTGGACGAAAGCCCCCACCAGAAACGAAGAGGCCCGCAGCAGGTTGTTAACCTGAGCGGGCCCCGGAGTGCAGCAAAACCGTTACTGGAGTTCGGGCGGAATGCTGGTAACCATTGGTGCGGCGCCCTGGTTATTGGTGGGCACGGCAATTTCCACTGGCATACCGTCTTCCGCGGCTACCACATCGCGCACCATGTCCCAGTTCATGCGCAGGTTGTTGGCCAGGTCTTCACGCTTGAGCAAGGCATTGATGACCGCCGTGTGCTTGTCGACCACAGAAGGGTTGCCATGATCGTCCAGCGGCGTATGCGCCTCCAGATACACCTTGCCCCCACTTCTGCCGAACTTGTACGGTTCGTTGATGATGCGCACCGGCGTTCCTACCGGGACCATCTTCGACAGTTCCAGCACGTTGTTGTTGAGCATGCGGAAGCAACCATGGCTGGTGCGCATGCCGATACCGAACTTCTTGTTCGAGCCATGGATCAGGTAGCCCGGCACACCCAGGGTGAACTTGAACGGCCCCAGCGGGTTGTCCGGGCCGGCAGGTACAACGCTCGGCAGTATGTCACCGTCCGCGGCGTGCTCGGCACGAATCGAGGCAGGCGGCGTCCAGGTCGGGTTCGGTGTCTTCGCGGTGATCTTGGTCAAGGCAATCGGCGAACCCCAGCCCTCACGACCAATACCCAGCGGGAAGGTATGCACCACGTTCTGCCCTTTCGGGAAGTAGTACATGCGGTACTCGGCCAGGTTGATGACGATGCCTTCTCGCGGCCCCGGTGGGAGGATGTAACGGGTCGGCAGGACGATCTCGGTGCCAGCGCCCGGCAGCCATGGGTCGACGCCCGGGTTGGCGGCGATCATTTCCAGGTAGCCAAGGTCGTTGGCGGTGCCGATGTCGGCGAAGGTGTCTTCGTACTTGGCCTTGATGGTCTGGACCTGGCCAACGACGTCTTCACCGGGCGGTGGCAGTGGCAGTTCCAGCGCAACAGCGCGACCCGCTACCAGCAGGGCGGCCAGGGACAGGCAACGGGTGACGGCGGGAAAGCGCGGCAACATCCGGTAAATCCTTCGAAAGGTGGTCAAGAAGCACGATTGTACACCCGCCTCGCTGCAAGCGGGAGGCATTGGCGTCTTGCAAGCGTTTCAGTTGATGAAAGGTGCGCGCAGATGGGCGCCGGTAATTCACTTCAGAGCTCGGGCCAGACCGGCCGCATGCCGCGGCGCTGGGCATCGAGGATCGCCCGGCACAGGTCACACAGGCGCCCGTCACGGTAGATGCTGCGAGGCACACCGGACCAACGCGGCTGCGCAGGCAGCAGGCCGCCGCACAAGGTGCGATCGACCGGCACGCCAAGCTCAAGCTGACGGGCGACGAGGTGAACGCGGATTTCCTGGCAAGCGAACAGGTCGAGCTGCTCATCGGGCTCGATCAGTTGATAGGCAAACAAGGACCAGGCAGGGCGCGGCATCGGGGGCTCTCGAAACGGGGGGCGCAACATTAGCCGAAAGCCGCCCCCGTTTAAAGCGTCACAGCAAGGGTTTTATCGCCGGCCAGGCATTTTCCAGCAACCTTTGTTGAGCCACCTGTGCCGGATGGATGCCATCGGCCTGCATCATCCCCGGCACACCGCCAACCCCCTCGAGGAAAAACGGCACCAGCGCCACCTGCTTTTCCGTTGCCAGCTGTGCATAGACGTTGGCGAAGGCGGTGTTGTAACGCACGCCATAGTTCGGCGGCAGGCGCATGCCTAGCAGCACCACCTTGGCCCCCGCCTTGCGAGCACTTTCGATCATCGAGGCAAGATTTTGTTGCAATTGTTGCGGAGGCTGCCCACGCAGCCCGTCGTTGCCCCCAAGCTCCAGCACCACCAGGCTCGGCTTGTGTGCTGCAAGCAGCGCCGGCAGCCGCGCCTGGCCACCCGCACTGGTGTCACCACTGATCGACGCATTGACCACCTGATCGTCGAAACCTTCGTCCTTGAGCCGGGTCTGCAGCAGAGAGACCCAACCCTGGCGGATATCCAGGCCAGCACCGGCGCTGATACTATCGCCGACGACCAGCAGTGTTCCCGCCGCCGCGCTCTGAGCCAGGCAATACAGGGCCAGACCGGCACTCAACCACCACACTCGCATTGGATTCTCCATGGGCCCCAGCATTCTCGTTGCTCAGAACCTTAGCAAAGTGGTCCCCAGCGCGGAAGGTGATCTGACCATCCTGCATGCCCTCTCCCTCGACCTTGCCCAGGGCGACAGCCTGGCCATCGTCGGCGCCTCGGGTTCGGGCAAATCGACCCTGCTTGGCCTGCTCGCCGGCCTCGACCGCCCCAGCGCCGGCCAGGTCATCCTCGCCGGGCACGACCTCGGCCCACTGGACGAGGACCAGCGCGCCAGGGTGCGCGCCGAGCATGTCGGTTTCGTCTTTCAGTCGTTCCAGCTGCTCGACAGCCTCAACGCCCTGGAAAACGTAATGCTGCCACTGGAGCTGGACGGTCGGCGCGACGCCCGCGAGCAGGCCCGCAACCTGCTTGAGCGGGTCGGCCTGGGCAAGCGCCTGGCCCACACCCCGCGCCAGCTTTCCGGTGGCGAGCAGCAACGGGTCGCCATCGCCCGCGCCTTCGCCGCACAACCCGCCGTACTTTTTGCCGACGAACCCACCGGCAACCTCGACAGCCACACAGGCGAGCGCATCAGCGACCTGCTGTTCGAGCTGAACAAGGAGCGCGGCACTACCCTGGTACTGGTTACCCATGATGAGCGCCTGGCCCGCCGCTGCCGGCGCCAGATACGCCTGGAAGCGGGCCGCCTGGTGGCGCCGGTGGAGGCCTGATGAAGCACATGCCGCTGTCCCGCCTGTGCGGCCTGGCCTTGCGCCAGCTGCTGCGCGATATCCGCGCCAGCGAAGTGCGCGTGCTGTTCTTTGCCCTGCTGGTGGCGGTCGCCGCGAGTACCGCCATCGGCTATTTCGGTGCTCGCCTGAATGGCGCGATGCAGCTACGCGCCAGCGAGTTCCTCGGTGCCGACCTGGTATTGCAAGGCAGCGCACCGGCCCGTGACGAGCAGCTCGGCGCCGGTCAGGCACTTGGGCTGCGGCATGCCCAGGTGGTTGAATTCACCAGCGTGGTGGGTGGCGATGCTGGCATCCAGCTATCGAGCATCAAGGCGGTCGATGGCGCCTACCCATTGCGCGGCCAGGTGCGCAGTGCCGCCGCACCCTATGGCGAAGAAACCCCAGGAGGCGGCCCGGCCCCCGGGGAGGCCTGGGTCGAACCTCGCCTACTCGCGGCCCTGGGGCTTGAAGTCGGCGACAGCATCGACGTCGGCATGAAAACCTTGCGCATGAGCCGCGTGCTGACCTACGAACCCGATCGCGCCAACAACTTCTATAGCCTGACGCCCCGGGTGATGATGAACCTGGCTGACCTGCCGGCCACCGGTGTCATCCAGCCAGGCAGCCGGGTTTCCTACCGCGACTTGTGGCGGGGCGATGCCGAAGCCCTCGAGCACTATCGCAAGGCCGTGGAAAACAACCTTGCCGCCAGCCAGCGCCTGCTCGACACCCGCGATGGCAACCGGCAGATCGGCGGCGCCCTGGGCAAAGCCGAGCGCTACCTGAACATGGCCAGCCTGGTCGCAGTGCTGCTGGCAGGCGTGGCCGTGGCGCTCTCGGCCAGCCGCTACGCCGCACGCCGCCTGGATGCCAGCGCCTTGCTGCGCTGCCTGGGGCTGTCGCGGCACCAAGCGCTGGGCTTGTATTGCCTGCAACTGGCGATGCTCGGGCTGGTCGCCGCCCTGGCCGGCGCCCTGCTCGGCTGGCTCGCGCAACTGGGCCTGTTCCACCTGCTGCACGGCCTGCTGCCCAGCGTGGTGCCAGCCGGGGGCATGCTTCCGGCACTGGCCGGCATCGCCACCGGCCTGGTGGCCCTGGCCGGTTTTGCCTTGCCGCCGCTCGCCGCGCTGGGCCAGGTACCACCGTTGCGCGTGCTGCGCCGCGATCTGCTGCCCGTGCCACCGAGCAGCTGGCTGGTGTATGGCGCCGCCCTGCTCGCCCTGGGTCTGATCATGTGGCGCCTGAGCCTTGACCTGCTGCTGACCTTCGCCCTGCTCGGTGGCGGCCTGATCGCCGCGCTGCTGCTGGGCGGGCTGCTGTTGCTCGGCTTGCAAAGCCTGCGCAAGGCACTCGCTGGCGCACCGCTGACCTGGCGTCTGGGTCTTGGCCAGTTGCTGCGCCACCCGATGGCTGCAGCCGGGCAAGCCCTGGCGTTCGGCCTAATCCTGCTGGCCATGGCCTTGGTTGCGCTGCTGCGGGCAGAGTTGCTCGACACCTGGCAGGCACAACTGCCCAAGGACGCGCCCAACCACTTTGCCCTGAACATCCTGCCCGCTGACCGCGAACCGTTCGCCCAGCGCCTGCGCGAGGTGAATGCCAGCTCGGCACCGCTCTACCCGGTGACACCCGGCCGGCTGATTCAGATCAACGATGAACCGGTGCAGCAGGTCGTCAGCAAGGACTCCGCCGGCGAGCGGGCGGTACAACGCGACCTCAGCCTGACCTGGGCCGCCGACCTGCCTGAGGGCAATACGCTGAGCGCAGGCAACTGGTGGCAGGCGCTGCCTGGCGGCAATGAAATCCCCGGCGTGTCGGTCGAGGCCGAGCTGGCTGCCAGCCTCAAGCTGCAACTGGGCGACCTGCTGACCTTCGACATCGGCGGCGAGCAGCGGCAGGCGCGGGTCAGCAGCCTGCGCCGGGTGCACTGGGACAGCTTCCAGCCGAACTTCTACATGATCTTCCAGCCGGGCACCCTGCAGGGGCTGCCAACCACCTACCTGACCAGCTTCTACCTGGCCCCAGGCCATGACCTGGACGTGGTCGCACTGTCGCGGGCGTTCCCGGCGGTGACCATCCTGCAGGTCGATGCCTTGCTCGAACAACTCCGCAGCATCCTCGCTCAGGTCACGCTGGCGGTCGAGTATGTCTTGCTGTTCGTGCTGGCGGCGGGGCTTGCGGTGTTGTTCGCCGGGCTGCAGGCGACACTGGACGAGCGGATTCGCCAAGGCGCCTTGCTGCGCGCACTGGGGGCCGCGCGCCCCTTGCTGGTCAGGGCCCGGCGCATCGAGTTCGGTTTGCTGGGGGCGGCCAGTGGGGCCTTGGCGGCACTGGGGTGCGAGCTGATCACCCTGGTGCTGTATCGCTATGCGTTCGACCTGCAGTGGAGCCCGCATCCGTGGTTGCTGGTGCTGCCCGTGGTTGGGGCGCTGCTGGTGGGTGGGGCGGGGGTATTGGGAACACGGCGAGCACTGAATGCCAGCCCGCTGGCGGTGCTGCGGGAAGGTTGATGGTTGCCTGTACCGGCCCCGCGAACTGGCCGGCACAGGCACTCCCAATTCATTGCCCGTAGTGGATGCTGTTCACATACCAGGTCGCTTGACCGGTCGGCGTATTCACCACCACTTCATCACCCTCCTCCTTCTTGAGCAGGGCCCGGGCCATCGGCGAGTCGATCGAGATGTAGTCGTTGCGACCATAGATCTCGTCATACCCGACAATGCGAAACTTCAGGGTCTCGCCATCATCGTTCTCGATCTCGACCCAGGCACCGAAGAACACCTTGCCTTCCTGCTGCGGCGAGTAGGCGACCACCTTCACGTCTTCAAGGCGCTTGCGCAGATAGCGGACCCGGCGGTCGATCTCACGCAGCAGCTTCTTATTGTACTGGTAGTCGGCGTTCTCGCTACGATCGCCCAGCGAAGCGGCCCAGGTCACTTTCTGGGTGATTTCCGGGCGGTACACCCGCCACAGATGGTCCAGCTCCTTCTTCAGGGCCTCGTGACCTTCCGTGGTGATGATGTTGGTGCTCAACGGCGCGCTCCTCAGCGTCGGGTAATCAGGCCCTGGCGCGCAATGCGGGTAAGCGCGCCAATGACTTGGGCGGCGTCTTCGCGGGCTGGCGCCTGGATCACCGCCAGGTCGAAGCGGTCGTTGCCGAACTGCTCCAGGCGGCACGCATCGTCGGCGAACTGGATAAGAAAGGCACGAGCCTGCCCCTTGCGGCGGGACAACCCTTCAAGATGACGCAAGAGTGTGGGCTGATGCTGGCCACCGAGCAGGATGCGCGGTGTGCGGGAAGCCTGGTTGGCAGGCAATGGGCTCAAACAGACACTGGTACGTGGACAACTCATGGAGCTTCTCTCCGCCTCGCGAATCCCGCTGGGCAGCGGTGGGAGGCGTCACCGAACCAGCGCTTTAGCGGTATTTCGGATAACCCGGAGAGGGGCCAGTCCTGCGCCCCGCAAGTAGCTGTTTAAATCGGCGCAGGCGGTATGCTAGAGCGACAAGCCGCAAGCTGCAAGCCCCAAGCTGAAATGCGTTCGGCTTGGGGCTTGCAGCTTGCGGCTCGCGACCTGTCAGCGGGCGATCAGGCGGTCCAGGGACAGGCGGCCCGCGCCTTCGATCAGTACCGCCACGGTGCCGGCCAGCAGCGCCAGGGCGAACTCATAGCCGTTGTTCGACATGAACAGGCCGTTGTTGATGTGTACCGAGAAGATCGCCACGGCCAGGGTCACCGTCAGTGCCAGTGCGGCCGGGCGGGCCAGCAGGCCGATCACCAGGGCCAGGCCGCCGAAGAACTCAGCGCTACCGGACAGCAACGCCATCAGGTAGCCCGGCGCCAGGCCGATGCTTTCCATCCATTGGCCGGTGCCTTCCAGGCCGTAGCCACCGAACAGGCCGAACAGTTTTTGCGCCCCATGCGCCATGAAGATCACACCGACCAGGATGCGGATCACGCTCAGGCCCAGGCCAGCGCGGGTGGAGAGCAGTTTGCTGATTGCGTTGTTCATTTCGAAGCGTCCTTGAAAGCGGGATGTTGTGTTGGGATGGGCGCCATCATAATCAATTAAATAGATATGAAAATCGCAAAAAACCCAACATAACAATCGACAAAATTGATTTGTCAGCGAACGACCACCCGCTCCAGTGCCGTGCGTTCGCGATTGAACGCCAGGAAGTACTTGTTGACGCTGTTGACGAAGTTGACCGGCCCCATGCCGACCTGCTCCATGGCGATGCGCTCGGTCTGGAAGAACCACTGGTTACCATTGAGGCCGCGCTTGCGAGCCTCGGCGCGCATGGCCTGCACCCGCTCCGGGCCCAGGTTGTAGGCCGCCAGCACAAACGCCATGCGTTCGCGCTCGTTGATCTGCGGGCTGGCGAAGAACTTGCGGCGGATCAGCGCCAGGTAGCGCGCACTGGCCTGAACATTGCCATCGACCGAACCGGTGTCGCTGACACCCACCCGTTGCGCAGCCGACGGGGTGATCTGCATCAGGCCGTGTGCCCCACCGCTACCGCGCGCCGCAGGGTTCAGGGTCGATTCCTTGAAGGCCAGGGCAGCCAGGTTCAGCCAGTCGATCTGCTGCGCCTCGCCATGCTTCTGCAACACCGGGCGCAGTGCATTCAAGCGTTGACGGTCCTTGCGCGCCAAGGGGTTGTGCACGCGATACTGGCGCCGGTAGATGCGCTCGAAGGCCGCATCCTGGTTTTCCGGTGCACGATACCCCTGAAGAAAGCGATCGACCGTGGCCAGCAGCACCGTCGCATCGCGCCGCACATACCAACGCATGGCCTGCGCTTGCCCCAGTTGCACCCGGCTGTCCAGGCGCAAGTTCGGCATGACCCTGGCCCAGCGCTGGGCGATCGGGCGCTCCACCATGGTCAATGGATAGATGCCGGCCTGGACCATCTCCAGCACATCTTCCACAGCCAGGGTCGAATCGACCCATTCGATCTTGATCGGCGGCCGCTTGCGCAGCGCCAGTTGCTGGTTGATCTGCTGGATCACCGCCCCTGCCGCGCTGGCACTGGTCAATGCCACCGTACGCCCGGACAGCTGCTCGGCGTGGGTGAAGCTGCGTTCGCCCTTGCGCCCGACCAGCAACAGCGGCACCTGGTCCAGTACCGGCGCACTGCTGTTGACTCCGCCTGTCACCGCCGGGTCCAGCAGCTCGCCCGGCGCGGCCAGGTCACCCTCACCGCGCTGCAGGGCGCCCAGCAGTTGTTCCTTGGCCCGCGGAATGATCTTCAGACGGATCTGCTGGCCATCCCCGGCCCGGGCATTGAGGTAATGCTCCAGCCCGCGCAGGCGGTAATACTCGATCCCCACCGGCTCGCCCTTGATCTCACCCGAACTGTTGCGACTCTGGTTGACCAGCACCCGCAGCACCTTGCTGCTGCGAATCTGCTGCAGGTCACGAGAGGTGTTCGCCGGTACGTTCTGCTGTGGCCCCGGCAGCCGCGCGTAGGCCGGGCCGACCGTGGTCAGCCCGAGCATCAGCAACAGGGTCAGCAGGTATCGCAGCATGCGAAATCGTGTCCGTGGTCGGTGGGCGGCAGCCATGGTGATACGCGCGATCTAGAGAAATGACGCTAAAAGACCACGGCAAGCGCCTGAAGTTCTTGGTTTTTTCCGAATATCACGCTTTTTGCTATGCTGGCCGCCCCGCGGCACGAGGTAGCACCATGCAACTGATCGATATCGGCGTCAACCTGACCAACAGCAGTTTCCACGACCAACAGGCCGCCATCGTCGAGCGCGCCATCGAGGCCGGCGTTGTGCAGATGGTCCTGACCGGCACCAGTCTTGAGGTCAGCGAACAGGCACTGGAGCTGTGCCAGCAGCTCGATGGCGAAGGCCAACACCTGTTCGCCACGGCTGGCGTGCACCCACATGATGCCAAGTCATGGGATGGCAACAGCGAGCGGCGACTGCGCCAGCTGTTGGCTGAAGCACGCGTGCGCGCTGTCGGGGAATGCGGGCTGGATTTCAACCGTGACTTCTCCCCTCGCCCACTGCAGGAAAAAGCCCTGGAAGCCCAGCTGGCACTGGCGGCCGAACTGTGCCTGCCAGTGTTCCTGCACGAACGCGATGCCAGCGGGCGCCTGCTGGCCATCCTCAAGGATTACCGCGACCACCTGCCAGCCGCCGTGGTGCATTGCTTCACGGGTGAGCGCGACGCCTTGTACGCCTACCTGGACATGGACCTGCACATCGGCATCACCGGCTGGATCTGTGACGAGCGTCGCGGCACCCACCTGCACCCGCTGGTGGGCAACATTGCCGAGGGCCGGCTGATGCTGGAGAGCGATGCGCCGTACCTGCTGCCACGCAGCCTGCGGCCGAAGCCGAAAAACGGCCGTAACGAGCCGGCATTCCTGACCGAAGTGCTGCGCGAAGTGGCCCAGCATCGCAACGAAAGCCTCGAGCACTGTGCCCAGCACACCAGCGCCACGGCCAAAGCTTTCTTCCAGCTTCCTTGACACATGTCATGAGCGTCGCTCGAGTGAGCGGGCACAATGATGGCACCTTGCCAATAATGTTTCCGCTCAACTCAGAGAAGACCTACCCATGGGTGCCTGGCTTAGCAATATTTCCCTGAAGTACAAATTCTGGGCCGTCAACGCAGTGGCCTTCGTCACGACCTTGCTGCTGGTGCTTTATGCAGTGCACCTGGAGCAACGCGCCCGCGCCGATGCCGCGCAGGCCCAGGCGCAAGCCCAGGCCGAGCTGCTGGCCGCCTGGCCCGCCGGGCAGCCCCTGCCGCGCCAGGCCAACCTGATTACCTGGCAGCCCGGGCAGACCCCGACCTACGCGGGTGAAAACCTCGAAGCCCTGGCCAACGGGCAAGGCTGGGTCACGCTACCGGCGGCCTGGGTCCTCGGCAACAACCCGCTGCGCGGTGCCCAGGTGCTGCACCATGGCGACCAGCAGCTGGCCGTGCTGGCAGCCGCACCGAGCCTGCGCCAGGTCTTTCTCGACCGCTTCAGCAACTACGCGGTCTGCGTGCTGATCCTGATGTTGGCAATGCTTGCTGCCTCGCAGCTGCTGATCCGCTTCCTGCTGAGCCAGCTCAATACCCTCAAGGACGTGATGCTGCACGTGGAAAAGACCGGCGACCTGTCGGCCCGCGTCCCCCTGGCCTGCGGCGACGAAGTCGGCCAGATGGCCGGTGCCTTCAACGCCATGCAGGCCACCTACCACCGCGTGGTCAGCACCGTCGCCCACACCGCCGCGCAACTGGACTCGGGTGCCGCGCGCCTGGCCGCGAGCATGAACGAAGTGCGCCATGGCATGCTCGGCCAACAGAGCGAGACCGATCAGGCCGCCACGGCGATCAATGAAATGTCAGCCACCGTGCACCATATCGCCCAGCATGCCGGCGCCACCCGGGACTTGTCGCAGACCGCCGACACCCTCGCCGGCAGCGGCAAGGAAGTGGTCAGCCGGGTGCAGGATTCCATCGCCGGGCTCTCCAGCGGCGTACAGCAAACTGCCGAAATGATTCGCCAGCTCGCCGACGACAGCCAGAAGATCAACAGCGTGGTCGGGGTCATTCACAGTATTGCCGAACAGACCAACCTGCTGGCACTCAACGCCGCCATCGAAGCCGCGCGCGCAGGGGATCTGGGCCGGGGCTTTGCCGTGGTCGCCGACGAGGTGCGCAACCTGGCCAAGCGCGTACAGACGTCCACCGATGAAATCACCCGCATGGTCGCCGACCTGCAAGCCGGTACCCGCGATGCCGTGGAGTTCATGCAGGAGAGTTCGTACAAGGCCGACGATTGTGTCCGGCAGGCCCAAGAGGCCGGCGCGGCACTGGCGGAGATTACCGGCGCAGTCGCGCAGATGCGCGAGAGCAACACGCAGATTGCCGTCGCCGCCGAGCAGCAAAGCCAGGTGGCCGAAGAAATGAACCGCGCGGTGGTGAGCATCCGCGATGTCACCGAAGAGACTGTGCAGCAGACCGTCGGCTCAGCCACCACCAGCAGCCAGTTGGCGACCCTTGCCGGCGAGTTGAGCAAGGCCATTGGCCAGCTCAAGCTATAGTCGCCATAGCCAGCCTCGATTGGCCCCGCCCACGGGGCCGCACTAAGCTTTGGGCATGATTGCAACGAAGCGCGCAACGAAGCGCGCGAGGAACCGCCCATGAGCAAACGACTGCCCAACCTGCACGCCTGGCAATGGCGTGGCTACCACCACAATCACCGGCACCCGACCAACCTGGTGTTGCACCTGATCGCCGTACCGCTGTTCATCCTCGGAGCCCTGCTGGTGCTGTCCGGCCTGTTCGCCCTGGACCTGGGGCAGATCGCCGTCGGCGTCATTGCCCTGATCGCCGGCCTGGGCCTGCAGCGTCACGGGCATCGCCTGGAAGCCGAACAACCCGAACCGTTCGCCAACCGCAAGGATGCCGTGCAGCGGCTGCTGACCGAGCAGTTCGTCACCTTCCCGCGTTTCGTTCTCAGCGGTGCCTGGTGGAAGGCCTGGCGCGAACGGCACAAGCACCGGCGGTGATGATCAGGCGAACACCGTCACCGTCTGCCGGCTCAAGGCCAGCAACTCCCCTTGCGCACTCCATAGTGCTGCCGCCGCATGCCCGTAGCCATCACGGGCATACTCGGTTTCGACACGGTAACGGCACCAGTCCAGCGTCGACAGTTTCGCCGTCGGCTGGATGAACTCGATGGTCCAGGTCAGCGTGCTGCCCGCCGCCGGTTGCTTGAGGAACGGCATCAGGCTCGGTGGCCAGGCATCCACCAGCGCCAGCAGGTGCGCCTCGTTGACCTGCTCTTCGGCCACATCGCGCAAACGTACCCAGCCGCCCATGTGGCGCGACTGATTGCCACTGAACGGCAGCCCCCCCACCGCCCAGCGCAAGGCGACATGGCGCATGAACTCCGGGGTGACGCCCTTGATGTAGGGCAACTCCGGCGCCGCGTGTTCAAGTGGTTTCATCTCCGCCGCAGGTGCAGCTGCAACATCGACCGCCGATGATCGGCCGGCACCGAAGCTGCCCTGCACCAGCGTCACCACCTGGCCTTCCTGAATGGCCCGCCCCAGCAGCGTGCTGACCGCCTTGCCCTCGCGCAGGACTTCGACTTCGAAACGAATGGGCACATCCGCCGCAGCCGGGCTGACGAAGGTGATGGCCAGCGAGCGCACCGGGCGATCATCGGAGAGCTTCATGCGCATGCGTTCATGAACCATGGCCGCCATCAGGCCACCGAACACGGCACGCCCCTGGGCCCAGGTGGGCGGAATGCTGACCGCGTCGGGGGTTTCCCGCACGGCGTCGAGCAGTTGGTTGAAATTCATCGGCCGGCTCCTGGCTGTATGGCGAACGGTCCGCCCATACTAGCCAGCAAACTTCGCCCAATCAGCCCGCAAATCGGTCATTTGCCGGGCTAACGCTGCTTGAGCGCCGCCTGCAGCGCGTCCAGGGTGAGATCGGACTTGCGCTCGGCCTCGAGCAGCTCCTGTTGCCAGGCGGCTGTAGAAGGTGCCAGGTCGGCATGCTCCTTGGCCTGCAGCAACCACTGCAAGCGGTCATGCCACTCTCCCAGATCGCTCTGGGCCCTCTTCAGCAGGCGCTGCAGTTTCTTGCCGGCATGATCGAGTTGCGGATAGGCCTCGTCACCGTAGCGCGCGCGCTTGATCAGCAGGCGCAATCGGTGGCGATCATGGGCGGGGTCCTGCAGGGCCTTGCGCAACTTGTGCCACTGCTTGACCAGGCGCTTGTCGATGCGCTTGCCCAGCGACCTGGCCAGCCCCTCGCGATCCGCCGCACGCAAAAACAGCGGGAACGCATCGACAATCGCCAGCACCCGGGTCAGCTGCGGGCTGTCGGCAATGCTGGCGAATGTCCTGTCCCGCCCTGCCAGACGCCGCTGCCCGGCCTCGGCATGACCGCGCCTGATCAGCTCAACCGCCAGTACCTCGCGATCACGCAGGGGCGTGGTCAAGGTACCCAATGACTTGGCCGCCGCCTCCAGCTGCTCGATCCCAGGCAGGCCCTGCAAGGGCCGCAACAGGCTGCGCAGGCGCCGCAGGTTGATGCGCAGGTCGTGCAGGGCCTCGCTGTCGGTATCGGCAGCCAGGCGCTCGCGACAGGCCAGCAGGCGCACCTGCAAGGCCAGCAGCTGGGCAACGACATGATCGAGCATGGCGGACATGTGTCGCTCCTTGGTCAGCGCCCGGCGCGCGACTCACGAATGTAGAAGCGGGCTTTTTCGGCTTTGTGGGTGCACCCTTCGTACCCTTCGAATTGCTGCTGCGTCTTGGCACCGGTCAGCAGCGACAGGGCCTTGGAATAGCTGACGGTACCGGCAAAACCTTCGGCCTTGGCCAGGTCCAGCTCCTTCCAGGCGGCATCCAGCTGAGTCGCGCAGCTCTCGCGGTAGGCCGTCTTGCCCGCGCAGCCAGCAAGGGCCAGGGCGATCAGTGGAAGGCAGATCCAGGCTTTCATCAGTAATACCTCAAAGGTCAAAAGAGTGGCTGTTCGACGCCGGTGCGATTGAAAAGTGCCCGGCACGATGTGCTTTGCTTAGAGTAGTTCAGCACGCTCTGGATTGAAGCACAGGCGGCGATGAGTGCATTGTAGGGCCAGGGTTGTACCAGCCGGGGAAAGCTCATGAGCAAACGTGTGGCATTGGTGTTGGGATCGGGAGGCGCTCGTGGGTATGCCCATATCGGCGTGATCGAGGAAATCGAACGGCGCGGCTACGACATCGCCTGCATCGCTGGCTGCTCCATGGGCGCGGTGATTGGCGGTATCTACGCGGCAGGTAAGCTTGACGAATACCGTAACTGGATCGAAAGCCTGGACTACCTGGATGTGCTGCGCCTGGTCGACGTCAGCTTTCGCCTTGGCGCGATCCGCGGTGACAAGGTGTTCGGCCAGATTCGCAAGATCGTCGGCGACATAAACATCGAGCAGTTGCGAATCCCCTACACGGCAGTCGCGGCCGACCTCACCAACCAGCAGGAAATCTGGTTCCAGGAAGGCTGCCTGCATCAGGCCATGCGTGCTTCGGCGGCGATTCCAAGCTTGTTCACACCGGTGATGCAGGGTAACCGCATGCTGGTCGATGGCGGCATCCTCAACCCCCTGCCGATCGTTCCTGTGGTGTCCAGCCACTGTGACCTGATCATCGCGGTCAACCTCAACGCCACCAACCAGAAGCAATACCAGTTGCCCGTGATCGAACGCCCGGCAGCCTTCAAGATGCGCTTCGACGCCCTGCTCAGCTCACTCGGCTCGCGCCTGCCGTTTCGGCGCAAGCCTGCCGAAGAGCTGATTCGCATCGAGCAGGAGATCGTCGCCGAAGGGCTGGCGCCCCCCAACCCGTGGCTGGCCGACACGGCCGACCCCGAGGCCCAGCAACCCGCTGCGGCGCCCGAGCGGGAAGGTGCGCCGAAGTCGGCAACCGGCTCGTTCATCATCGACAACGTCGGGCCGGCCTCGCTGCTCGACCTGATCAACCAGAGCTTCGAGGTGATGCAGACGTCGCTGGCGCAGTACAAGATTGCCGGGTATCCGCCGGATGTGCTGATCAACGTGCCCAAGCGGGTATGCCGGTTCTTCGAGTTCTACAAGGCGCCGGAGCTGATTGCCCTGGGGCGGGAGATTGCGCGGGACACGCTGGATAACTACGAAGGCGAGAAACGCTAGGTGCCGGCACAGGCGGCTGAAATGAAACAGGCCGCATCGAGCGGCCTGTTTCATCATGCATGCATCACTCAGTAGCGGGTGATGTCGGCAGTGCTTTCCAGTTGCTTGCGGTAGGCCGCGAAGTCCTGCTGGCCAGCACGCGATGCGAGGTAGCGGCGGATCTGCTGCTTCTCTTCGTCGCTGGCGGCGGCGCCTTCATTGACGCCCTTGAGCTGCAGCACGACCAGGCTGCCGTCAGCCAGGACCACACTGCCGTAGACCGGCTTGTCCTTGGCTTGCGGCTTGGGCAGGCGGAACAGCGCCTGCAACTCGGCCGGGTCGATACCGTCCTGACCACGGGTCACAGCCTCGCGCGCCTTCCACTCCTGGCCGTCGTGAGCGCCAGCAGCAGCGATGGAACCATCACGCAGGCCGGCAATCAGCTTGTCCGCCTTGGCCTTGAGTTCGGCGGTCGCCTTCTCCTTGGCCAGGTGTTCGCTGATGTTCTTGGCCACGGCTTGCAGCGGCAGTTGCTCCGGCTTGCGGTGCTCCTTGACGCGCAGCACCACGGTGGTTTCCGGGTCGAGCTCGATGGCGGTGCTGTTGGCACCTTCATCCATCACCTCTTCGGAGAACGCCGCCTGGATCACACCACGGTTGGCCGTGATGCCCTCGCCGCCTTCGCGGCCGAACGCTGCGGAGGTCTGCACCTTGAGGTTCAGGTCCTGGGCCGGCTGGGCCAGGTCGGAAGCCTCGTAGGCAGCATCCTGCAGCTGCTTGCTGGCATCGACGTAGCGCTGTTCGACCAGCGGGGTCTTCAGGTCGCGGGTCAGCTTGTCCTTCAGGCTGGCGAAGCTCGGCACTTCCGGCGCCTGCTTGCCCAGCAGCTTGATCAGGTGGTAGCCGAACTCGGTGCGCACCGGGGCCGAGACCTGGCCGTCGTTGAGCTTGTACAGGGCGTCTTCGAAGGCCGGGTCATACACACCCGGGCCCGCGAAGCCGAGGTCGCCGCCATTGCTGGCCGAACCCGGATCCTGGGAGAACTCCTTGGCCAGCTTGGCGAAATCTTCACCCTTGGCCAGGCGCTGTTCGATCTCTTCGGCACGGGCCTTGGCCTGAGCGTCGGTGACCTTGTCGTTGACCTCGATGAGGATATGCGCGGCATGGCGCTGCTCGGCGAGGTTGGCGATTTCCTTCTCGTACTGGGCCTTGAGCTCTTCGTCGGTGACCTTGACCTGGTCGAAGAACGCCGACTTCTTCAGCTCGATGTAGTCGATGACCACCTGGTCCGGGGTCATGAACTCCTTGGCGTGCTGGTCGTAGTGCGCCTTGACTTCGTCATCGCTGACCTTGACCGCAGCCGGGTTGGCCTTGAAGGTCATCGCAGCGAAATCGCGGGTCTGGTTTTCCAGACGGGCAAAGGCGTCGACCTGCTGGTCGGTGACGAAGCTGCTGCCGGCAATACCGGTACGCAGCTGGCCGATCAGCATCTCTTCGGCAAGCATGTCGCGGAATTGCATGCGGCCATAGCCCATCTGACGGATGACCTGGTCGAAACGATCGGCGCTGAACTTGCCATCGACCTGGAATTCCGGCGTCTGCAGAATCACCTGATCCAGCGCGGCTTCAGAGAAGGCGAACTTGGCGTCTTCGGCACCCTGCAGCAGCAGTTTGCGATCGATCAGGCCTTTGAGCGCAGCGTCACGCAGCAGCTTTTCATCCAGCAGCGCCGGGTCAAAATCCTTGCCCAACTGTTGCATCAGCTGGCGGCGCTGCATGTCGGCGGCCTGGCTCAGCTCGTTCTGGCTGATGGTGTGGCCGTTTACCTTGGCCGCGTCCTGGCTGTGGGTGGCGGCCTTGAAAATAGCTTCGAAGCCGGTCAACGCCATCAACATGACGATAAGGCCGATGATGGTCTTGGCAATCCAACCTTGTGAATTGTCCCTGATATTTTGCAGCATGCGTCCCCCAGAAACGGCTGTACCACTGCGTCGACAACCGCGGAGCGTGGGTAGAATCCTGATAAAAGAAAGGCGCATCCGAGGATGCGCCTTTTCTTAGCAAACGTGTCAGGCGGGAACGTTTGCGGCCCGCCATCAGCGTGCTCGGACCTGGCCAGGCCAGGTCCGGCTGAAAGAGACGACTTAGTTGACGGCGTCTTTCAGGCCTTTGCCAGCCTTGAAGCCTGGAACCTTGGCGGCCGCGATCTTGATCGCCTTGCCGGTTTGCGGGTTGCGGCCGGTGCGCTCGGCGCGCTCCTTGACCGAGAAGGTACCGAAGCCAACCAGTACCACATCGTCACCTTGCTTCAGGGCACCGGTAACGGAGTCAATGACTGCGTCCAGCGCGCGGCCGGCTACAGCTTTCGGGATGTCAGCAGATGCGGCGATAGCGTCAATCAGTTCCGACTTGTTCACTCTAAGTCCCCTTATTTCTCTATTGAGTTTGTTTCTAAGTATGTAATGAAAAGCTTATGAAACGTGCGCCGGGTGGCAGCTTGACAATAGCGTGCCGCTTTATAGCAAGGCCCCGAAAAAACTGTCAAGGAAAGCCCCCCAGCCAAAAACTACTAATGCGTGCTGATTCTTTCCTTAGCATCGCCGTCGCGTTTGTCATCTTTCGCGACAATCTCCGGAGCCACATCTGGCAAGGGCTCCGGGGCGTATTGCAGCGCAATTTGCAGGACTTCGTCAATCCATTTGACCGGTTTGATCTGCAGATCCTGTTTGATATTTTCCGGAATTTCCTTCAGATCGCGAACATTCTCCTCGGGAATGATCACCGTCTTGATCCCGCCACGGTGTGCAGCCAGCAGTTTTTCCTTCAACCCGCCGATGGCCAATACCTGGCCACGCAGGGTGATTTCACCGGTCATGGCCACATCGGCACGCACCGGGATCTGCGTCAGCGCCGACACCAGCGCGGTGCACATGCCGATACCGGCGCTCGGGCCGTCCTTCGGCGTGGCGCCTTCGGGCATGTGGATATGCACGTCGTGCTTCTCGTGGAAGTCGGCGGCAATCCCCAGGCTGCGGGCGCGGCTGCGGACCACGGTCTGCGCGGCAGTGATCGACTCGACCATGACATCACCCAGCGAGCCGGTCTTGATCAGCTGGCCCTTGCCAGGGATGACCACCGATTCGATAGTCAGCAGTTCGCCGCCCACCTGGGTCCAGGCAAGGCCGGTGACCTGGCCGATCTGATCCTGCTGCTCGGCCAGGCCGTAGCGGAACTTGCGCACGCCGAGCAAGTGCTCGAGCTGCTCGCTGGTGACCTTGACCTTGACCTTTTTCTGCCCGGTATGTTCCTTGACCACCTTGCGGCAGACCTTGGCGATCTGGCGCTCCAGACCCCGCACACCAGCTTCGCGGGTGTAGTAACGAATGATGTCGCGAATCGCCGAGACGTCGATGTCCAGCTCTTCGGCCTTCAAACCGTTGGCCTTGACCTGTTTCGGCGTCAGGTACTTGACCGCGATGTTGATCTTCTCGTCCTCGGTGTAGCCCGGCAGGCGGATGACTTCCATGCGGTCAAGCAGCGCCGGCGGAATGTTCATCGAGTTCGAGGTACACAGGAACATCACGTCCGAGAGGTCGTAATCGACTTCCAGGTAGTGGTCATTGAAGTTGTGGTTCTGCTCGGGGTCGAGCACCTCCAGCAGCGCCGAGGCCGGGTCGCCACGCATGTCGCTGCCCATCTTGTCGATCTCGTCGAGCAGGAACAGCGGGTTGCGCACACCCACTTTGGTCATCTTCTGGATCAGGCGGCCAGGCATCGAACCGATGTAGGTACGACGGTGACCACGAATCTCGGCTTCGTCACGCACGCCGCCCAGGGCCATGCGCACGAACTTGCGGTTGGTCGCGGCAGCGATCGACTCGGCCAGCGAGGTCTTGCCGACGCCAGGTGGGCCAACCAGGCACAGTACCGGGCCACGGATCTTCTTCACCCGCTTCTGCACGGCGAGGTACTCGAGAATGCGTTCCTTGACCTCTTCCAGGCCATAGTGGTCGGCATCGAGAATCTCTTCGGCCTTGGCCAGGTCCAGGCGCACCTTGCTCTGGGCCTTCCACGGCACCTGCACCAGCCAGTCGAGGTAGGACCGCACCACGGTAGCCTCGGCGGACATCGGCGACATCTGCTTGAGCTTGTTCAGCTCGGCCTGAGCCTTGGTCAGGGCGTCTTTCGGCAGGCCAGCGGCTTCGATGCGCTTTTTCAGCTCTTCGACTTCGTTGTGGCCTTCGTCACCATCGCCGAGCTCCTTCTGAATGGCCTTCATCTGCTCATTCAGGTAGTACTCGCGCTGGCTGCGCTCCATCTGCTTCTTGACCCGGCCACGGATACGCTTCTCGACCTGCAGCAGATCGATTTCGGCATCCAGCAGTGCCAGTACGTGCTCGACCCGGGTCGACAGGTCGACGATCTCGAGGATTTCCTGCTTCTGCTCGATCTTCAGCGCCATGTGCGCGGCCATGGTATCGACCAGGCGACCGGGCTCTTCAATGCTGTTCAGCGACGACAATACTTCGGCAGGGACTTTCTTGCCCAGCTGCACGTACTGCTCGAATTGCGACAGCAGCGTGCGCACGAAGACCTCCGACTCGCGCTCGGCAGCGTCGGTTTCGTCGATCAGGGAAACTTCGGCACGGATGTGCCCTTCTACTTCGGTGAAACGCTCGACCGCGCCACGCTGCTCGCCCTCGACCAGCACCTTGACAGTGCCATCGGGCAGTTTCAGCAGTTGCAATACGGTAGCGACGGTACCGACCCGATACAGGGCGTCTTCGCCTGGATCGTCATCGGCTGGGTTCTTCTGGGCCAGCAGCAGAATTTGCTTCTCGCCCGTCATCGCGGCCTCGAGGGCTTCGATAGACTTCTCACGCCCCACGAACAGTGGGATGACCATGTGCGGATAGACGACGACATCGCGCAATGGCAAAAGAGGCAAGTCGAGGGTGGTCTTCATGATTTCGCCTCTACAGCGGCCTTATGGCCGGAAACCGGTGGAAATGATGCCTGGACCTAATGTGGGGGCACGCTTGGGAAATTACAAGCGCTTGCATAGGAAAAGCAGAAAGGGGCCCGTAGGCCCCTTTCTTGCTTGCTGCCATCACCCGGCATCTACCTGGAATCAGGCGTCGGGCGCGGCCTTGGCTTGCGGCTCGCTGTTCTCATAGATCATCAACGGCTGCGAGGTGCCTTCGATGACGCTCTCGTCGATCACCACCTTGCTGACATCCTTCTGCGAAGGAATCTCGTACATGGTGTCGAGCAGCACGCCTTCGAGGATCGAACGCAGGCCACGGGCGCCAGTCTTGCGCTCCAGGGCTTTGCGCGCGACTGCCTTGAGGGCGTCGGTGCGGAACTCGAGGTCCACGCTCTCCATCTCGAACAGCTTGGCGTACTGCTTGGTCAGGGCATTCTTCGGCTCGGTGAGGATCTGCATCAGCGCAGCCTCGTCCAGCTCGTCGAGGGTCGCCAGCACTGGCAGACGACCGACGAACTCAGGGATCAGGCCAAACTTGACCAGATCGTCCGGCTCGACTTCGCGCAGCGATTCGCCGACCTTCTTGCCCTCTTCCTTGCTGCGTACTTCGGCGCCAAAACCGATGCCACCCTTGGTGGAGCGGTTCTGGATGACCTTTTCCAGGCCGGAGAAGGCGCCACCGCAGATGAACAGGATGTTGCGGGTATCAACCTGCAGGAATTCCTGTTGCGGGTGCTTGCGGCCGCCCTGAGGCGGAACCGAAGCAACGGTGCCTTCGATCAGCTTCAGCAGTGCCTGCTGCACGCCTTCACCCGAAACGTCACGGGTAATGGACGGGTTGTCCGACTTGCGCGAGATCTTGTCGATCTCGTCGATGTAGACAATGCCCATCTGGGCCTTTTCCACGTCGTAGTCGCACTTCTGCAACAGCTTCTGAATGATGTTCTCGACGTCCTCACCCACGTAACCGGCTTCGGTCAGGGTGGTGGCGTCAGCAATGGTGAACGGTACGTTCAACAGACGTGCAAGGGTTTCGGCGAGCAGGGTCTTGCCCGAGCCGGTAGGCCCGATAAGCAGGATGTTGCTCTTGCCGAGTTCGACTTCGTCGCCCTTCTTGTCACGCTGATTCAGGCGCTTGTAGTGGTTATACACCGCTACCGACAGCACCTTCTTCGCGCGCTCCTGACCGATGACGTACTGGTCCAGGATGCCGCTGATTTCTTTCGGCGAAGGCAATTTGTGCGCGCTGCTCTCGGCCTGGGCTTCCTGCACCTCCTCACGGATGATGTCGTTGCACAGGTCGACGCACTCGTCGCAGATAAATACCGAGGGCCCGGCAATCAGTTTGCGCACTTCGTGCTGGCTTTTGCCGCAGAAGGAGCAATAAAGCAATTTGCCGCTGTCCTCGCCGTTACGGGTGTCAGTCATTCGATCGATCCAATCCGGTAGGCTTGCAACACAAGATGAAGGCAATTGCGGGCTTTTTCAAGTCCGCAGGTAGGCGCTTTGCGCACCTACCTGCTCTGGCACCTGGGTTCAGGAGGCCAGTTGCCGCTTGTCGTACACCGAGTCGATCAGGCCGTACTCGGCCGCGCGCGAGGCGCTCATGAAATTGTCACGCTCGGTGTCACGCTTGATGGTCTCGAGTTCCTGGCCAGTATGGTAGGCCAGCAGCTCGTTCAGGCGCGCCTTGATATTGAGGATTTCCTGGGCGTGGATCTCGATATCGGTGGCCTGCCCCTGGAAACCGCCCAGTGGCTGGTGAATCATCACGCGCGAGTTCGGCAGGCAGTGACGCTTGCCCTTGGCACCCGCGGCCAGCAGGAATGCACCCATGCTGCAGGCCTGGCCGATGCAGATAGTCGAGACGTCCGGCTTGATGAATTGCATGGTGTCGTAGATCGACATGCCTGCAGTCACCGAGCCGCCTGGGGAGTTGATGTACAGATGGATATCCTTGTCCGGGTTTTCCGCTTCAAGGAACAGCAGCTGCGCCACTACCAGGTTGGCCATGTAATCCTCTACCGGGCCAACCAGGAAAATCACTCGCTCCTTCAACAGGCGCGAGTAGATGTCGTAGGCACGTTCGCCACGGGCGGACTGCTCGATAACCATCGGGACCAGGCCGCCTGCGGCCTGGATGTCAGAGCTCTGCTGAATATAAGAATTGCGGGACATGTCCTGCGCTCACTCCCAAATAGTCATGGCTTGATAACGCACAAGCCAGCTCGAAGGCTGGCTTGTGGGGGTTCCTACGAGAGAAGCCTGTTACTCAGCGGCGGCAGGAGCCTGTGCTGGCTTAACGGCATCTTCGTACGAGACCGACTTGTCGGTCACAGTCGCTTTCTGCAGAACAGTATCTACAACTTGTTCTTCCAGCACAACCGAACGGACTTCGTTCAGTTGTTGGTCGTTCTTGTAGTACCAGGAGATGACCTGCTCAGGCTCTTGGTAAGCCGAGGCCATTTCTTCGATCATTTCGCGAACCTTGCCTTCGTCCGGCTTCAGCTCGAACTGCTTGACCACTTCAGCGACGATCAGGCCCAGGACCACACGGCGCTTGGCTTGCTCTTCGAACAGCTCGGCTGGCAGCTGCTCAGGCTTGATGTTGCCACCGAACTGCTGAACAGCCTGCACGCGCAGACGGTTGACTTCGTTTTCCAGCAGCGCCTTCGGCACTTCGATCGGGTTGGCAGCCAGCAGACCGTCCATGACCTGGTTCTTGACCTTGGTCTTGATCGCCTGGCGCAGTTCACGCTCCATGTTCTTGCGAACTTCGGTGCGGAAGCCTTCCAGGGTCGACTCTTTGATGCCGAACTGGGCGAAGAACTCTTCGTTCAGCTCTGGCAGCACAGGTGCGGAAACACTGTTGACGGTGATGGTGAACTCGGCGGCCTTGCCGGCCAGGTCCAGGTTCTGGTAATCCTCTGGGAAGGTCACGTTGACAACGCGCTCTTCACCCGCCTTGGCGCCAACCAGGCCGTCTTCGAAGCCAGGGATCATGCGACCGGAACCCAGTACCAGCTGGGTGCCCTTGGCGGAACCGCCGGCGAACACTTCACCGTCGACCTTGCCGACGAAATCGATGTTGACCTGGTCGTCGTTCTGCGCGGCGCGCTCGACAGCCTCGAAACGGGTGTTCTGCTTGCGCAGGACTTCCAGCATGTTGTCCAGGTCGGCGTCGGCCACTTCGGCGCTCAGGCGCTCGACGTTGATCGAGTCGAAGCCGGCAACGGTGAACTCCGGGAACACTTCGAAGATGGCAACGAATTCCAGGTCCTTGCCCTTCTCGAAGGACTTCGGCTCAACGGCCGGAGCGCCAGCCGGGTTCAGCTTCTGCTCGACGATGGCTTCGTAGAAGGAAGCCTGGACCAGGTCACCGAAAGCCTCTTGACGGGCATCGGCCTCAAAACGCTGACGGATCACGCTCATCGGCACCTTGCCTGGGCGGAAGCCCGCGACCTTGGCGCGCTTGGCAGTCTGTTGCAGACGCTTGTTGACTTCGTTCTCGACGCGCTCGGCCGGAACGGCGATGGTCATGCGGCGCTCGAGAGCGGAAGTGTTTTCAACAGAAACTTGCATGGATATTCCTCGTTGCACAGACGTTAGCCGGCGATAGCCCGACTCCAGAATCAAGGGCAAACATTCTAGTGAGTCACGCACCAGAAGTCACCCCACCCGGGACGACGGGAATCCACGCCGGTCGATTAACTTGCATGGCCCGCACGCTGAAGTGCCAGGCCTCTTTATATAGAAGGCAACGCAACGCCCACTGGCGCCCCGCAGCCGAAATACCTTGTCAAACAACTGCCGGTACGAAAGCGACGCCGTCTTATTCGGGTTCGATCTCGTTGAACTGGCAGTACTCTTCCCACTCCATACCCAGCGCCTCGGCCACTTCGCGATGGGTCTCCAGGCGCATGGCCTGAAGCTGCTCGGGGCTTTCGGCGATCAACTGCAAGGCCAGCTCCCAGGGCTGAACCCCCTGCTCATCGGCGGCATCCTCGAAGGCCCACTCGATCTGCTGGGCCTGCTCACGCGGATCCAGCTCGCGGATCTCCTCGAGCAGTTGCGGATTGGCCTCAGCGAAGCGCTGCAGCGCCAGGGCCTGGCGGGCTTCTTTTGCAATCATCAGGCTGTTCCTCTGCCGGCCAACTGGGCCGGTGTTTCAACCGGCTGAAATCTAACAGCTTTTATTGGGGTGCCACCAGAGGATTGCAAGGGGGGATTGAGTTGTGGCTGCGAAGTTTCTGGCTTGAGCCTTTGGGCGCCTGCCAGATCGAGCGCCGCGCGGGCGGCGCTCGATCTCAATGCCAACACATGACCCAAGCCATGACCCCAGCAGAAACAACAAAGGCGCCCGGTCTCACGACCAAGGCGCCCTCGAAAAATATGGGGTGGACGATGGGAATCGAACCCACGACAACTGGAATCACAATCCAGCGCTCTACCAACTGAGCTACGCCCACCATATTGCGGTGTTGCAGTGTTGCGATACAGCCTTACAGAAGCATGGTGCGGACGAAGAGACTCGAACTCTTACAGCTTGCGCCGCTGGAACCTAAATCCAGTGTGTCTACCAATTTCACCACGTCCGCGTAACGCTTAAAACAAAGGCGCCAGATTGTTCAATCAAAGGCGCCTTCGTCGAATATGGGGTGGACGATGGGAATCGAACCCACGACAACTGGAATCACAATCCAGCGCTCTACCAACTGAGCTACGCCCACCATATTGCATTACAGCCTTACTTGCTTGCCCAAGCTGCCTAAATGGCGCACCCGGCAGGACTCGAACCTGCGACCATCCGCTTAGAAGGCGGATGCTCTATCCAGCTGAGCTACGGGCGCTTAAGCTTTAAGCCTAACTGAACGAGGCTTTAACAGGTAACTGCTAAACCACTCATTCTGCCCGACTTCGCCAACCAGTGCTAGGCTGTGCCCGACAAGTGCGGCGAATCTTATAGGCGAGCCTCCGGGGCGTCAACACCTTTCTCCAAAAAATTTAAATTATTTAAGGGGTTAGGGGATTTGCCCGACCACCCGCCTTTGCCCTTGGGCGATGTCGTGCGAGAATGCGCCCTCTTTATTGTTCCTTTCTCGATGGTTAATCACGCGTCTATGACTGCACACCTAATCGATGGCAAGGCGATCGCCGCCAACCTGCGCAAGCAGATCGCTCAACGTGTCGAGGAGCGTCGCCAGCAAGGCCTGCGCACGCCGGGCCTGGCGGTGATCCTGGTCGGCACCGACCCCGCCTCCCAAGTCTATGTCTCGCACAAGCGCAAGGACTGCGAAGAGGTCGGCTTCATCTCCCAGGCATTCGACCTGCCCAGCGAGACCACGCAGCAAGCGCTGACCGAGCTGATCGACCGCCTCAACGACGACCCGGCCGTCGATGGCATCCTGCTGCAACTGCCGCTGCCGGCGCACCTGGACGCCTCGCTGCTGCTCGAGCGCATCCGCCCCGACAAAGACGTCGACGGCTTCCACCCATACAACATCGGCCGCCTGGCCCAGCGCATTCCACTGCTGCGCCCGTGCACGCCCAAAGGCATCATGACCCTGCTGGAAAGCACCGGTCAGGACCTGTACGGCATGAACGCGGTCATCGTCGGCGCGTCCAACATCGTTGGCCGCCCGATGGCCATGGAGCTGCTGCTGGGCGGCTGCACCGTGACCGTCTGCCACCGCTTCACCAAGGACCTGGCAGGCCACGTCGGCCGCGCCGACCTGGTGGTCGTGGCCGCCGGCAAGCCGGGCCTGGTCAAGGGTGAGTGGATCAAGGAAGGCGCCATCGTCATCGACGTCGGCATCAACCGCCAGGAAGATGGCAAGCTGGTGGGTGATGTGGTCTACGAGACCGCCCTGCCGCGCGCTGGCTGGATCACGCCAGTTCCAGGTGGCGTCGGGCCGATGACCCGTGCTTGCCTGCTGGAGAACACGCTGTATGCAGCTGAAGAGCTGCACAAGTAAGACGGCGTGACCTGAAAGCGGCACCTCTGGCAGGTGCCGTTTTTTTTGCCTGAAACGCCTCGCCATCTGCCACAGCTTCCGTCCCTGGCCACAGCCGATTCGGCTGTCTCCTGCGTGAAATCAGCCGCCCCCGCTGCCGCCAGCCCCCGCTTCAGCCAGCATCGCAACGCTCCGCGCCCGACAATATCTCCAGAGCCCACACTGGAAGCGTCGCCGCAAGGAGACCCATCATGACCCGCTATATCGATGTGCAAGACCTCGCCCGCCTGGTCAACCGCAAAGGCCTGCCCACCTGCCTGGTGGAGATGGCCGAGTACATCCGCCAGGACTACCTGCGCTGGCAGGCCTTCGAGAAGTGCGCACGGGTGGCCAACCACTCCCCCGGCGGCGTCATCGAGCTGATGCCGGTGTCCGATGCCAGCCTGTACGCCTTCAAGTACGTCAATGGGCACCCGAAAAACACTCAGCACGGCCTGCCCACGGTAATGGCTTTCGGCACCCTGGCCGATGTCGACACCGGCACCCCGCTGCTGCTTAGCGAGATGACCCTGACCACGGCGATCCGCACCGCGGCCACTTCGGCACTGGCAGCCCGCTACCTGGCACGCGAGGACAGCCGCAGCATGGCGCTGATCGGCAACGGCTCGCAGAGCGAATTCCAGGCAATCGCCTTCAATACCCTGGTGGGCATCGACGAGATCCGTCTGTACGACATCGACCCGGCCGCCACGGCCAAGCTGGTGGCCAACCTGGCCGGCCGCCCTGGCCTGAAGTTGATCGTCGCCGGCTCGGTTGCCGAAGCGGTGCGCGGCGCCGATATCGTCACCACAGTGACGGCCGACAAGGCCTACGCAACCATCCTCACGCCGGAAATGATCGAGCCGGGCATGCACCTGAACGCCGTGGGTGGCGACTGCCCAGGCAAGACCGAACTGCACCGTGACATCGTCGAACAGGCACGGGTGGTCGTCGAATACGAGCCGCAAAGCCGTGTCGAGGGCGAGATCCAGCAGATGCCTGACGATTCACCGGTGGTCGAATTCTGGCAGGTGGTCGCGGGGCTTGTTCGAGGCCGTGAGGATGCGCGGCAAGTGACCTTGTTCGACTCGGTCGGATTTGCCCTGGAGGACTACTCGGCCTTGCGCTATGTGCTGGACACCGCACGCATGCTCGGCATTGGTCAGGACATCGCGCTGGTGCCGAAGCTGGAAGACCCGAAAGACCTGTATTCGCTGCTACAACCACGCGTGGTTGGCGTACGGTCGATGCGCAAGGCAGACACTGCCTGCGCCTGATGCACCTCGGGGCCGCGCAGCGGCCCCGGATTACGCCTACCCTGTCCATGCCCACTCTCGAAAGAAGCCCCGCGCATGGACACCAAGGACGCCAATGCCCAACCTCTGGACCGCATCGATGAGGCCATCATCGAGGTGCTGCGTCACGATGGCCGCATCACCTTCGAAAAGCTCTCGACCCTGGTCCATCTCACGCCACGCCCCTGCCTGGAGCGCGTGCGCAAGCTTGAACGACGTGGCGTAATTCGCGGCTACGGCGCGATCATCGACCTGCAGAAGCTCGCCCCCGGCCTGTCGTTGCTGGTACTGGTGGCGCTGTCCAACCAAAGCGGGCGTGCCGCGCAAAAAGCCTTCGAAGCGACCATGCTGGCCTGCCCGCAAGTCTACGAATGCCAGCTGATCAGCGGCCACTTCGACTACAGCCTGCGCCTGCGCTGCCGCGATATGGAGCACTATCGGGTGCTGAGCGAAAGCTGGATGAACGACGACGCACTGCACATCGACAAACTGGTGGCACATCCCGAGCTGGCGTCAATCAAGTGCATGGCGCCGCAGACCGGGCAGTAACCCGATAGCCCTCGGCACGCGGGCTGCACACCTAGGCTCGCCGCTCCCCAAACCTGGAGAACGGCCATGCCCCACGCCCCCTCGCCCCACCTGGCATTCATACAACAGCGCATGCCCGCCTGGCTGACAGCGAGCACCCCGGCACAACGCAAGCAACTGGAGAAGCGCCTGCGCGACAGCCATCGCGCCACCCATCGACTGCGCCAGCATCTGGCAACGCTGCAAGCCCCCGAAGCGTTTTGCCGTGGGCCATTGGAAGACGCCCTGGCCCACTGGTTTGCCGACCGCGAACTGCCCGATGTCGATCGGGGCTGGCTGTGGCATGCGGCCCAGCACCGCGACATGTCATGGCTGGAAGCTGCCATGCTGAATTTCGACGAAAACGACTCGGTGAAGCTATACCTGAGCAAGGATGCACCGGCAGCAACCAACCTCGACGCCGAGCGCTTCGTCAAAGGGGTCCGCAACCTCGACCTCGGCCGGCGCTACCAGGATCACCTGGCCGCCCTGCTCGATACCGCCGCCGCCCGCGCGCTACACCGGGACCAGGACCGCGCGGCCTTTGCCGCCGAACTCAGCCTGGCGAGCCTGCAGGGCAGGCTCGACCAGCGCGGTGAGGCCCTGGGCGAGGCGCTGTTGGCGGATAGCCCAGTGCCTGCTCGCCCCGTGGAATGCAATTACCTGTCGCTGTTCGATTGCCGCTTGAACGGACCGCTGGTGGTTCGCCTGCAACCACAAGCCACCAAGGAGACCTGCCTGCTTTACCTGCCAGGGCATCCCGCCAAGGCCCTGCGCCAGTATCCTTCCTTGGCGGCGCTGGGTCAGGCGCTGACGCAGATGCTCTGGCACGACGAACAACGACGGTTTTTCCTGCGTTATGTCAGCCATGATCAGCAGCTGCATTTCGCCAGGCGCCTGCGCGAAACCCTCCTGCCCCGTTTTCCCTATGACACGTTACAGGCAGGCACGCCAGAGCTTGAAAAAGGCCAGCAGGTCAGCTGGCTCAGCCGCGTGTTTCCCGGCCCTCGCCAGCTGTGGCAGGCAACCCTGGACAAGAACGCACGGCTGAACTGGAGCGCCACCCCCTGGTCCCGGGACTGCTTTGCCGAGCGGGCACGCACCGCACTTGAGCGCAAGCGCCAGGATGCCGCCAGCATCGTCGTACCCACCGCGCAGCGCGATGCTCAAGCCCTGTGGAACAGCCTTGAAGGCTGGCTGCAGGCCGGGCTGAACCTGCTCAACCTTGCCAGCTTCTTTGTCCCGGGCCTGGCAGAAGCGATGCTGGTGGTTGGCGCTGCGCAACTGATCGATGAGTTTCTCGAAGGTGTGGAGGCCGCCAACGAGGGCGAAACCGACGCCGCCATCGCCCACCTGTTCGAGGTCTTCGAAAACCTGGCGCAGCTGGCGGCACTGGGGGCTGCCGGGCATTTTGTCGAACCACCTGGGGCCCTGCACCAATGGCAGCGGGTTGGCCATGGCGCTGCCGAGCGCCTGTGGCATGGCGGCCTGCAGCCGTTTGCCCAGCCGCGCCCATGGCCTGCAGACACGCTACCCGGTGCCAGCGGCCTGTATGCATGGCAGGGCCGCCACTGGTGGCTACACGAAGGCCAGGCCTTCGCGCTGCAAGCCGAACCCAAGGGAGGCTGGCGCCTGGCATCCGCCACTGGCATGCGCCATCAGCCCAAACTGCTGGGCAACGGCCAGGGCACCTGGGTGCTGGAGCACGAGCGGCCGCTTGCCTGGCGAAGCCCGGTGCTGGCCCGACGCCTTGGCCAGGCGAGCGCCGGCCTGGACGACAGCACCCTGGCCCAGGCAATGCGCAGCAGCGGCTACGATGACGGCGCGCTGCGCCGGTTGCTGCACGATCACAGCCCGCTGCCGGCTCTGCTGCTGGATCACCTGGAGGCCTTCGGCGCCAGCGCCATTGCCCCGGTTGCAGCAGGTGACACTGCGGTGCTGGCCAGGGACTTCCCCTCACTTAGCCCACGGGCGCGCAGTGAAATTCTCGCAACAGCATCGGCGCCGGACCTGGCCAGGCTCAGGCAAAGCGGTCGCCTGCCACTGCGCATGGCAGAACAGGCGCGCCTGTATC
This sequence comes from Pseudomonas sp. NPDC089428, assembly GCF_044749325.1. Taxonomy (NCBI): domain Bacteria; kingdom Pseudomonadati; phylum Pseudomonadota; class Gammaproteobacteria; order Pseudomonadales; family Pseudomonadaceae; genus Pseudomonas; species Pseudomonas sp. NPDC089428. Next base: position 106,119 of record NZ_JBIVHT010000001.1, on the reverse strand, counting down.
TGCGCGAGGGCCGCCTGAATCGCGCGCTGCGGGACTTGCAGCAAGGGACGGCCAACGTCGACCGCGACCGCCTGGTATTCGCCAACCTGCCGCGCCTGCCTGGCTGGTCGGGCGACATAAGGCTGGAGCTGGTTGAAGACGGCCGCCTGATCGAGCTGGCCAATGCGCAGGGCGCAACTACCAAACGGGTGCTGCGCAGCGCCGGTGGCTACGAGCCGAGCGATGCAAACGGCGAAATCCTCGGCAATCGCGATGCCTTGCTGGCCACGGTGCTGCGTGCCCTGCCCGACAGCGAGCGCAATGCCCTCAAGCTGAACATCCATGACGCGACAGGCCTGCGCGATGCGCTGTTCGCGCTGGCCTGCAAGGACCGCGAAGCAACCGCCAGGGACCTGGGCATGGCGCCGCTGCGACGGATGTACAACCCACCCGCGCGGCTACCGGGCAGCCAGCGCCTGGGCTACCCCCTCAGTGGCCGGGGCCGGGGCTGGCTGACTGCCGACGAAGTGTTCGACCAGTTGTATCCGGCCGGCAACCTTGAGGAACGCCAACTGTTGCGCCAGCGCCTGCAGCACGAGGCACGCCAGGTGCCGGGCGGTTTCCACGCCATGCTGGAACGCCTGCGCAGCGAATATCGACAGCTGGATCACGAGCTTCAGGCCTGGGTCGACAGCGCCCACGCCGAGCAACGTACCGCGCACGACCAACTGGCCCAGCGCATACGCCGAGCGTGGCGCAGGGAAAGCCCCGAAGCCCCGACAGGCGCCATTGACTTCGTCATACTCGAAATCGAGGCGGCGCAGGTCCATTCCCTGCCAAACCTGAGCGTGACGCTGCCGCACGTGCGCGACTTGCATATCAGCGGGCTGGCCGAGCACGCCGACGCCCAACTCGATGGCTTTCTGCGCGCCTTCCCCCGGGTTCGCCATCTCGACCTTGAACAGAATGCCCTGCAGGCCTTGCCACCGGCATTGGCCGAGCTCGGTGAAATACAATCGCTCGACTTGTCCCACAACCAGCTTGACCTGTCCCGGCAGGCCGATCTGGATATCCTCACGCGCCTGACCCAGCTCCAGCGCCTGAACCTGTCCAGCAGCCTGCAACAACTGGCTGTCAGTACCCTCGAGCGCCTGGCCAGCCTGCCTCAGCTGAGCTTCTTCCAAGCCGACCTCAATACCCTGGCCTTCGGCGCAGAACACTTCCAGGCGTTGCAACGCTGGCCGAGCCTGACCCACCTCGAACTGGGCTGCAACGAAATTGCCCTGAGCGAAGCAAGCCGCGGTGCGCTGGCCGGCCTTGACCGGCTGCGCATGCTCTCGCTGCGCTACAACCCGCTGGAACTGGCACCAGACATTACCGGCTGGACGGCGCTCGAACAGCTCGACCTGGAGCGCACGTCGATCGCCGACTGGCCTGCGGGGTTGACCACACTGATGGATCAGCAGCCACTGAACCTGAGGGCGATCGACCTGAGCCTCAACGAGCTGAGCGATGCTCCCCAACTGCGCGACACAGCCTTCGCCCGGCGTGTACGGGAAGGCCACGCTGAAATGACTTACTCCTTCGATGACAACCCATTCTCCGAGCAAGCCCTGCAGCGGCTTGACGAGGCCGGGCTGCCCGCGCTGCTCAACGACTCGGAAGACGAGGATTGGTCCACCGGCTGGCCCGGTGCGTTGCGTGCCCATTTGGCGCAGCTGTGGATGGACGAAAACTGGCAGCCGCTGTTCGACCTCTACCAGCGCCTGCCCGGCACGGCCGAATATCAGCACCACAGGGCCGCGATGGACTTGCGCATGCGTCAGGTGTTGCAGACCTTGGTCACCGGAGCCGGCGAGCAGGCGGCAGGTAACGGTTTTGCCGAACTCCAGCAACAGATCAACGACCTGCTGCACGACGCCGCCACGCAATGCGTCGACCAGGCCAGCCTGCTGTTCCAGCAGGTGGAAACCGAAGTCACCCTGTGGCAGTCGGTATCCCGGGCCGCAGCTGATGCGAATGACGAACAGGCTGCGCTGGAAACCTTGGCCGGTGTCTATCGCCAGCAGTTGCTCGACGCCCACATCGGCGACCTGTACAACGCCCGCAGGGCCAGGCGCACCGCCCTGGCCAATGCCCGCAGCCCGGCCCAGCGCGCGGCGGCCCCTGCCCTTTCAGCACTCGACGACCTCGCCGACGCGCGACTGTGCGAGCCCGACTTCCTGCTGGACGAGCTGGAAATGGCGCTGTACGCCCGCATCCGCCTGCAGCAGCGGCTGCGCCTCCCGGCGCAACCTGACGGGATGCAGTTTGAATACCTCGCTCGCCTGAGCGATGCCACGCTCCAGCGCCTGGAACAGAGCGTGTGGTCCGCAGGTGCAGCCCCTCAGCTGGATCCATGGCTGGCTGCACAGCACTTCTGGCCGCGCTGGCTGCGCCGCTTGCGCCCGCAAGCGTTCCAGGCTTTCGAGCTGGAATGGGAAGGTGCCGCAGAGTACTTCGATACACTGAACGAGGCGGCACCTGCGGGTGCCTACAGCGGGCCAGCGGTGCCTGAGCGCTACATCGCCCTGCTGGAAGCCGAGCTGGCAGAGATCAACTGGCGCCAGCAGGGCGTACTGCAACGCATTGACTTGTCCAGCGACAGCGCCCGGTACCAGCGAGCAGCCGATCTGCTGAAAAACAGCCGTGACCAAGCGTTGCAGCAATTGATGCAGCAATTGACCCGCACCCTCAGCGAAGCCAACCCGCAGGCATTCTCCCCAAACGCCGAATGACCTGACGAAGCCAGCCCGCGCCCGGCGCGGGCTGCACCCGCCGGACCAGCCCCGCCCTCGACACGCCCCTGGCAAGCAGCTTGCAAGTCATCCACCGGGGCGGGGCGGCCAGTGCGATTTCCTCAGGTCTTAGACAAAGCGGCGAATCGACGGCCTGCACCGTACTAGAGCCGAAGCGCTCACCTTGCCCCATAACTGGTCAGACCGGTAAGGCCAAAATCCCTTGCAATGTCGGATTTTTCGCGGTTTTATGATCCGGCGCTGAACAAACCGGTAAGACCACAATAATTAAGTCCTGCGCTCTTTCGCCCCGTGCGGCACCGAAGCAAGGACACCGATCTGAGATCCCTCCCATGCTCAAATGGTGCTCGCGTTCGATCTTCCTGCAAGTCGTGCTTGGCCTTGCCCTCGGCATCGCCTGCGGCCTCAGCTTCCCCGACCTTTCCCTGCAGCTCAAACCCCTCGGCGACGGCTTCATCAAGCTGATCAAGATGCTCATCGGCCTGATCGTGTTCTGCGTGGTGGTCAGCGGCATTTCCGGCGCCGGCGACCTGAAGAAGGTCGGGCGCATCGGCCTGAAATCGGTGATCTACTTCGAAGTGCTGACCACCATCGCCCTGGTCATCGGCCTGGTGTTCGCCTTCAGCAGCGGCATCGGCAGCGGCGCCAACATCCACCTCGACCAGCTGTCCAGCGCCGACGCCAGCAGCCTGGCCGAGCGCGGCCAGCACATCCATGGCGCCACGGCGTTCTTCATGGACCTGATCCCGACCTCGGTGATCGGTGCCTTCGCCGACAACAACATCCTCCAGGTGCTGCTGTTCTCGGTGCTGTTCGGCAGCGCCCTGAACCTGGTGGGCGAGTCGGCCGCCGGCATCTCGCGGCTGATCAACGAGCTGAGCCACGTGATCTTCCGCATCATGGGCATGATCGTGCGCCTGGCACCGATCGGTGTATTCGGTGCCATCGCCTTCACCACCAGCAAGTACGGCCTGGAGTCGCTGCAGCACCTGGGTGGCCTGGTGGCACTGTTCTACCTGACCTGCGCCGGCTTCGTGCTGATCGTCCTGGGCACCGTGATGCGCGTGTCGGGCCTGAAACTGCTGCCGTTCATCAAGTACCTGCGTGAAGAGCTGACCATCGTGCTCGGTACCGCGTCATCCGACGCGGTGCTGCCGCAGATCATGCGCAAGCTGGAACACCTGGGCATCGGCAGCTCCACCGTCGGCCTGGTGATCCCCACCGGCTACTCGTTCAACCTCGATGGTTTCTCCATTTACCTGACCCTGGCCATCGTGTTCATCGCCAACGCCACCGGCACGCCACTGGAAATGACCGACCTGCTGACCATCCTGCTGGTATCGCTGGTGACCTCCAAGGGCGCTCACGGCATCCCAGGCTCGGCGCTGGTGATCCTTGCTGCAACCCTGACCGCCGTGCCGGCGATCCCGGTGGTGGGCCTGGTGCTGGTGCTGGCGGTGGACTGGTTCATGGGCATTGGCCGGGCACTGACCAACCTGATCGGCAACTGCGTGGCCACCGTGGCCATTGCCCGCTGGGAAAAGGACATCGACCTGGAACGTGCGCAGAACGTGCTCGATGGCAAACCCGGCTTCGCCCCTGCGCCACGCAAGCAAGCCACCCCCCATCAACAGGAATTCTGAGCCCATGTGGCCGGCGCTGACGCCGGCCCTTCCAGGAGCGAACCGTGATCAGCTCATCGACCGTCGTCAACTCAGTGGTGGAAAAACTGCGCCAGGCCCTGGCCCGTGGCCAGTGGCGCTCCGGCGACATGCTGCCCGGCCAGCGCGAACTGGCCGAGCAACTGGGCATCAGCCGCCCCAGCCTGCGCGAAGCCGTGACCGTGCTGGAAACCCTGGGCCTGGTGCGTGCGCTGCCAGGCAAGGGGGTGCTGGTGCTGGATGCCGAGGCAGCGACCCAGGACCCGACCAGCGAAAGCGCCGCAGCTGCGAGCCTGGCCGATGTGCTGGAGCTGCGCTACACCCTCGAACCGTTCATCGTCGGCCTGGTCGCGCAATCGGCCAACAACCAGGACATCGGCCAGCTGCGCCTGACCCTGATGGACATGCGCGAGGCCCTGGAAGCCGATGACAGCGAAGCCGGGGTCAAGGCCTACATCGCGTTCCACGAGGCACTGTTCGCCCTGACCACCAACCCGATCTTCCAGAGCGTGGTGCAGCAGACCGGCAACGCGCTCAAGCAGAGCGCCAGCATGCTGCGCAACTCGCCCGAGCACCTGGCCGCACGGCTCAAGGAAAACGAAGCCGTGGTGCGCGCCATTCGCGAGCGCAACAGCGCCCTGGCCAGCGCCCAGATGCGCCAGCACATCCTCGCCGAGGGCCAGCGCATGGGCATTCAACTCAACATCCCGGACGACCAGCCCGGCCAATGACCCCAGGAGAGCGACCATGACCGCCTGCGCCCACGCCGCCCCCCGCCTGCCTGCCCTGCTCGCCGCCGGCGAGACCCGCCTGTCGGCCGAGCAGATCTACCCGCGCCTGTTCGACGCGATCCTCGAACAGCGCCTGCCACCCGGCAGCCTGTTGCCCGAACAGGCCCTGGGCAATGCCTTCGGGGTCAGCCGCACGGTGATCCGCCGGGTGCTCGGGCGCCTGTCGGACCAGCAAGTGGTGGTACAGCGGCCCAGCCACACCGCCCACCTGGCCGCCCCTGACCCTGAGCAGGCACGCCAGGTGCTCAGCGCCCGGCGCCTGGCCGAAACCACCCTGATCAGCCTGGCCGCCCAGCGCGCCCGGCCGGCGCAGATCCGCCAGCTGCGCCAGCTGGTCGAGCGCGAGCGCCAGCACCACGAACGCGGCGAACGCTGCGCCGCCATCCGCCTGGGGGGCGAGTTTCACCTCAAGCTCGCCCAGGTCGCGGCCAATGCACCGCTGGCGCGCTTTCTCAACGGCCTGGTGCCGATGACCTCATTGATCATCGCCCGCTATGAGTCGCCTTGCTGCGACCACTGCGCCTGGGAGGAGCATGCGGCGATCATCGATGCCGTGGAAGCCGGTGATGGGGGGTCAGCGCTGGCGTTGATGCATGATCATCTCGACCGCCTGGAAGACAAGCTCGACCTCGAATGACTGGGGGCCGCTCCCACAGGGCTGGGTGATCTCCCACAGGTACTGCGCTGAACCCGAGCATCGCGCGGCACCTGTAGGAGCCGCGCTTGCCGGCGATGGGCTGCACAGCAGCCCCATGACCACCGCCCTATACTCGGATAACCACCCAGCCTCTACCCCAGGGAGGCAGCCGAGTGAGCCCACGCCTATTGATTGTGCTGTGCCTTTTGCTGGCCATCACCGGCTGCGCCGGCAAACGCTCGCCTCCCCCGCCGCCTCCAGCGGTGCTCGATCCCGCCACCTGGCAGCGCATCGACCAGGAACTGATCGAGGCGTCGGTCGGCGCCGCCGGCTCTGCCAACGACTATGCCCGGCGTTCGATGCGGGTGTGGAAGGAGCAGGTGCAGCAACGTACCGAACAGGACTTCATCCCCTGGTTCACCGGCTACTGGACCCAACAATGGCTGACCATGAAAGTGGCCTGGTACAAGCTCGACAGCGGCGAGGGCCGCGAGCCTGCAGAAAAGCGGCTGGCGCTGTACCTGCAGGAGCAGTACCACGATCGAGTGATCGAACCGGTGGCCGAACAGATCAACCCCGAGGGCATCCGCGATCGGGCCTGCGAGCTGTACGTGCAACTGCTCGGCCAGCAACTGCCGGCCATCATCCAGCGCTACCATGCCGCGCCCGAAGAATTCAGCCAGCGCCTGAACCGCATCCCGGCGATCAACCTGGGACCACCATCCGCCCGCAATGCCACGCTCTATCAGTTGCTGCGGGCCAAGTCGCTGGAGCAGCAGCCGGCCTGGCTGGCGTTGCGCGAGCACTTGCACAAGCAGGCCAGCAAAGGCCCCGGGAAAACGGATGTGAGCTTGTCGTCCGTAGCGAACAATGCCAGTGAAAAACTCGGTGCCACCCTGGCGCCGCGCGGTATCGCCAGCGCCGTGGCCAGCGCGGTGGGCAAGGTGGCCGGGGCGATGATCTCGATTGCAGCGACCGGCTACGGGATCATGACCCATAACCGTGACCAGCCAGAGATGGTCGAGCAATTGCGGGTCATCCTCAACGTCGCACTCAACCAGGAATGGCAGGAGCTGATGGAGAACCGCCAGAGCGGCGCGCTGGCGGGGGTGTACTACTTGTCAGGGCAGGTCGAGGATAGCCTGCTGGCCACCGCACCACAGCCGTCCATCGAGCAGCAGGCGCAACAGCGCCAAGCGCCAGCACCACAGGAACCCTTGCTGATTCGCCTGCCTTAGTCTCCTGCACCGGCCTCTTCTCGGCTAAAGCCGCTCCCACAGGATTGCCACTGCAACAAGGGCCTGCGCAGTTCCTGTTGGAGCGGCTTTAGCCGCGAAGAGGCCAGACCTACCAGCATCAGGCAGTGGCCATGGCCGAAGTCGGCAGGCCAAAGATCCGGTCGAACGCCCAGTTGTAGGCAAAGGTGTAGCACGGGATCAGAATGATGAACGCCAGGTCCACCAGAAACGCCTCCACCAGGCTCATGTCCAACCACCAGGCGATCAGCGGAATCAAATACACCACCAAGGTCAGCTGGAAGCCGACAGCATGCGCCACCCGCCGTGCCACGCTGCGTCCACGTGTGGCCTGACGGCTCTCCCAGTACTCGAAGAGGCTGTTGTAGATCAGGTTCCAGAGCATGGCGATGGAGGTGATCATCACTGCCAGCGGCCCGGTGTGCGACGCCTGGGTGTCCGACAGGTAGGCCAGCCCCAGCGTCGACATGCACAGGCCGATCAGTTCATAAAAGGTCACGTAGACCAGTTTGCGTTTGATGCCCTGCACGGGTTACCTCATGTGTCGCAATACAATGAGGCGCAAGGATGGTTCAATCCGCTTGACAGGAAAAGTCAGCAGCTTTCAGATTGACTGACAGGAGGCTGCCATGAATTTTTCCAGCGACAACATCCAGCTGTTTCTCGCCGTGCTCGACCGCGGTTCGTTTTCCGCCGCCGCCCGCGCCCTGCAGCGCGTACCCTCGGCAGTCAGCATGGGCATCGGCAACCTTGAAGCCGAACTGGGCTACCCCCTGTTCGAGCGCGGCCCACGCGAAGTCCGCGCCACCGCCCAGGCCCTGGCCCTGGAACCCCATGCGCGGCTGATCGCCGAACAGCTGGGCTTGCTGCAAGTGCACGCGCTGGAGCTGTCCCAAGGCCTGGAAAGCAACCTGACCCTGGCCGTGGTCCCCGATATCGACCATCGTCCGCTGCTGGCGGCCATTGCCAGCCTCGGCGCACGCTACCCGCTGCTCGACATCCAGCTGCTCAGCGCCCCTCAGGAAGAAGCCCTGCACCTGCTCGACATTGGCCGCGCCGACCTGTGCCTGGCCTTCGCCGGCCTGCAGGTCGATGCCCGCCGCAGCTTCCAGCACGTCGGCATGGAGTCGCTGGTGGCCACCTTGTCGCCGGCCCACCCGGCCCTGCTCGAAGGCCGTATCCACTACCTCGAGGACCTGGTCAATGTGCGCCAGATCCTGGTCCGCAGCCGCGACCTGCCGCTGCTCGACCCGCGCCCGCTGATCGGCGCCACGCACTGGTCCACCGACAGTTTCGACCTGGCCTTGCAAATGGTCGAAGCCGGCCTCGGCTGGGGTGACCTGCCACTGGCCCGCGTGGCGCCGCTGGTCGATGCCGGGCGCCTGGTGCGCCTGCAATTTCGCAACACCCGCAACGAACTGCAGCTGCCGATCCATGCCTTGTGGCGCAAGCAGCAACCGCTGCGCCAGGGCGCACGCCTGCTGATCGACCTGCTAGCCACCGGCTAGCCCACCGTCCGTCGACCTGAGGCAAAGAAAATAAGTAAGTGTTTCAACCTTTTACCGGCCGCGCCGATATCCCAGAGGACAGGACCCGCCATCGCGCCACAAGCGCCTGGCGCCCTCCCCTCAATGGCTCAAGGTCTCGAAACATGAACCTGAAATTTCGCCACAAAATCCTCCTCAGCGCCTGCGGTGTCGTGGTGCTGGCCTTTGCGCTGTTCACGCTCTACAACGACTATCTGCAACGCAACACCCTTCGCCAGAACATCGAATCTTCCGTGCAGCAAGCCGGCGCGCTAACCGCCAGCAGCGTGCAGAACTGGATGAGCGGGCGCATTCTGGTGCTTGAAAACCTGGCGCAGGACATTGCCGAACAAGGGGCAGGAGGCACCCTCGGCGGGCTGATCGAGCAGCCTTCCTATACGCGAAATTTCCTGTTCACCTACCTTGGCCAAGCCAACGGCGTGTTCACCCAGCGCCCTGATACCCAGATGCCGGCCGGTTACGATCCACGCCAGCGACCGTGGTACAGCAGCGCGGCCAGCGCCGGCCAGACCGTGCTCACTGCACCCTACCAAGGCGCAGTCGGCGGCCTGATGGTGACCATCGCGGTACCGGTGAAAAGCAAGCACAGCGGCGAGCTGATCGGCGTGGTCGGCGGCGACCTGACCCTCGACACCCTGGTCGAGATCATCAACTCGGTCGACTTCGGTGGCATCGGCCACGCCTTCCTCGCCGACAGCAGCGGCCAGGTGATCGTCAGCCCGGACAAGGGCCAGCTGATGAAGAACCTCAAGGACATCTACCCCGGCAGCGGCCTGCGCGTGACCACGGGCATGCAGGATGTCACCCTCAACGGCGAGGACCGGCTGATCTCGTTCGCCCCGGTCGCCGGCCTGCCGTCGGCACAGTGGTACATCGGCCTGTCGATCGACAAGGCCAAGGCCTACGCCGCACTCAGCCAGTTCCGCACCTCGGCGATCATCGCCATGCTCATCGCCGTGGCCGCCATCGCCGGGCTGCTCGGCCTGCTGATTCCGGTGCTGATGCGCCCGCTGACCACCATGGGCCGCGCCATGCGCGACATCGCCGAAGGTGAAGGCGACCTGACCCGCCGCCTCGACGTGCAGCACAAGGACGAATTCGGCGAACTGGCCAGCTCGTTCAACCGCTTCGTCGAACGCATCCACAGCTCGATCAGCGAAGTGTCCTCGGCCACCCGCCTGGTGCACGACCTGTCGGAAAAAGTGGTCAACGCGTCCAATGCCTCGATCATCGGTTCCGAAGAGCAGAGCATGCGCACCAACAGTGTGGCGGCGGCGATCAACCAGCTGGGCGCCGCCACTCAGGAAATCGCCCGCAACGCGGCCGATGCCTCGCAACACGCCAGCGGCGCCAGCGAGCAGGCCCATGGCGGCCGTGAAGTGGTCGAGCAGGCGATCAGCGCCATGACCGCGCTGTCGCAGCGCATCAGCGAGTCGTGCGAACAGATCGAAACCCTCAATGCCAGCACCGACGAGATCGGCAAGATCCTCGACGTGATCAAGGGCATTTCCCAGCAGACCAACCTGCTGGCCCTCAACGCCGCCATCGAGGCCGCCCGTGCCGGTGAGGCTGGGCGCGGCTTTGCCGTGGTCGCCGACGAGGTACGCAACCTGGCCCATCGGACCCAGGAATCGGCCGAAGAGATCCACCGCATGATCACCAGCCTGCAGGTGGGTTCACGCGAGGCGGTGCACACCATGAACACCAGCCAGGTATCGAGCGAACAGACCGTGCAGGTGGCCAACCAGGCTGGCGAACGCCTGGCCAGCGTGACCCAGCGCATCGGCGAAATCGACGGCATGAACCAGTCGGTGGCCACGGCTACCGAAGAGCAGACCGCAGTGGTGGATAGCCTGAACCTGGACATCACCCAGATCAACGCGCTGAACCAGCAAGGGGTGGAGAACCTCAACCAGACCCTGCAGCATTGCGACGCGCTGGCTCAGCAGGCTGGGCGCCTGAAGCAGCTGGTGGGCAGTTTCCGTATCTGAGGCCTGGGGGTGAGGCCTGGGCGTGAGGCCTCGGTGTAGGGCTGGGGTTTTGTGTTGGGGCGAAGATCGAGCGCCGCCCGCGCGGCGCATCGCGGATGAAATCCGCTCCCACATTTGTTGCAACGTGCCGAACCTGTTACGCCATGGTTGCCAGCCTTGGTGCATGTCTTGAGTCGTGCAAACCGGCTGACAACCCTGGCCTGACAGGCATGGCCACGTTGCAACAAAAGTAGGAGCGGATTTCATCCGCGATGCGCCGCGCGGGCGGCGCTCGATTTCACAGGCGCCAGAAACCTCCAGCCAGGCACCCCCACCCCAACCTCGGTTATAACCTAATAACGAACAAGTCTATTTGGCTATAAAAACTCCCTATATGCTGGCACCCATCCGATAACGGGCAAAGCTGGGCAGTCGAGTAGCGTATGGATGTAGGATCTTTCGGTTTCACCATTGCCGGACTGGTTGTGGGTTTCATCGTCGGCATGACCGGCGTCGGCGGCGGCTCGCTGATGACCCCGATCCTGCTGTGGTTCGGTATCAACCCGGCAACTGCCGTGGGCACTGACCTGCTGTATGCCGCCATCACCAAGGGCAGTGGCGTCTGGGTGCATGCCCGCAACAAGAACATCGACTGGAAGATCACCGGCCTGCTCAGCCTCGGCAGCGTGCCGGCGGCGGCGCTGACCCTGTGGTTCCTCAGCACCCTGCACACCGACACCACGGCGCTTAACGCAATCATCAAGCAGGGCCTGGCGGTGGTTCTGATCCTCACCGCGCTGGCGATTCTGTTCAAATCGCGCCTGCAGGCGTTCGCCAGTCGCCACGCCGGTGACCACTACCACCTCAGCGACCGCAGCCTGAACATCCTCACCGTGCTGACCGGTGTGGTGCTGGGCATCATGGTCACCCTGACCTCCATTGGTGCCGGTGCCTTGGGCACCGTGGCGCTGTTCCTGCTCTACCCGTTCCTGGCCACCCGCCGCCTGGTCGGCACCGAAATCGCCCACGCCGTACCCCTGACCCTGGTCGCCGGTATCGGCCACGCCGGCATGGGCAACATGGACTGGTCGCTGCTGGGCTACCTGCTGCTGGGCTCGCTGCCAGGCATCTACCTGGGCAGCCACCTCACCGGGCGCATCTCCGACCGCGTGCTGCGCCCTTGCCTGGCCACCATGTTGCTGCTGATCGGCTACAAGTTGGCGTTCTGACCACGCAAACGGCGCTTGCTCAGCCCAGACGCAAGCGCCATTGCCCGGTAAAGCTCAGCTCCACCCGCGACAACGGCAGCACATCGATCCGCTGCGCGGCCGCCAGCGGGCACTCCAGCACCGTCACCAGCGCAGCGCGAATCACCCACGGGTGAGTCACCGCCAGCCATTCACCGGGCCTGTCGAAGGCCATCAACCATGCCCCAACGCGTTTGCACAGCTGCGCGAACGACTCGCCGCCATGGAGCGCGCTGAGCGGATCCTCAAGCCACTGCGCCAACGCCTGCGGCTGCTCGGCCTGCAGTTGCTTGAGCGGCAAGCCCTGCCAATGGCCAAGGGCGCAATCGGCCAACGCCGGCTCAATCTGCACCTGCGGCGAGAGCCACGCCGCCGTCTGTGCTGCACGCCGCTCCGGCGCAGCCAGCAGCTGCGTGTCGGGAGTGCTCACCCAAGGCTCCACGGCCAAAGGCAAGATGCCGTCGTCGGGGTGTGCCAGGCGCCCGTTCTTCTGGGCCTGGGTCAGGGCATGGCAGAGCAAGGTCAGGCGTACGGCTTTCACCAGGGGCGTTCTTCACTGAGGGTCAGGCCGACTGGTTTAACACGCCGGCCACATTTTTACTGCAACAAAGTCACGCCAAGGCGGAACGCCGGGTTAGCATCGCCACTCCAAATCAGGCGAAATGCCAGCAGAGCCAGACCAATGCCCATCACTACCCCCAGCCCCTTGCTGCTCGCCCTGCGCGAAGGCACCCGTGACTGCCACAAGGCACTGGAGGCGCGCCTGCCCTTCTTCAGCCCTGGCTTCGACAGCGCCGCCTACCGCCGCCTGCTGCAGGCCTATTACGGTTTCCATGCCCCCCTGGAACATCACCTGAGCGAGTATCAGGGACCAGAACGCCGCAAGACCGCGACCTTGGCCCGCGACCTGCTGGCGCTGAACCTGAGTGAAGCCGACATCGCCGCCCTGCCACAGTGCCAGGCATTGCCGGCCATCCGCGACGAGGCCAGCGCGCTGGGCGTGATGTACGTGCTGGAAGGCTCGACGCTGGGTGGCCAGGTGCTCAAGCGGGCAATGGCCGAGCGCCTGGGCATCGGCCACGACAGCGGTGCCGCCTTCCTCGACGTGTACGGCGAGCTGACCGGCAGCTACTGGCGAAGCTTCCTCGAACGGCTTGGCCAGGCATCGGCGGCAGCGCCGGCACAGGCCATCACGGTACAGGCCGCCGTCGACACCTTCACCTGCTTCGAAGCGTGGCTCGACCAGCGCAATGTCCTGAATCAGCACCCGCGTAGCAGGACCAACGGCCTCAAGGATTGACGCGCCACAGCCCCGCCATCTGCGTGGTATACCCCGCACTCATCAACTCCCGCCGCATCGCCCACTGCGCCGCCGCCGGCACCGCCGCGCTGCGCAGTGTCCCCCTCCCCCAGCGCCCGTTGACGCCGTCGATCACCTGCATGACCCGCTCGGCCTTCACGCTCTGCGTCGGCGCAAACAGATCGCCCGTCACCTCCCCGCGCTGGCACAACTCCATCAGCAGCACCTCGGCCTTGCTGTAGCGAAACCCCTCGCGATACACCCGCTCCACCGCCTCCAGCGCCAGGCGTGTAAGCAGCCGCTCGTCGTCGGTCGGGTACGGCAACTGCACCACCACGCCGTTGGCGTAGCGCGGCTCATCGGGGTTGAACATGCCGGTGCGGATGCTCACCCGCATGCGCTGCGCCAGCGAGCGCTGCTTGCGCAGCTTTTGCGCCGCGCGCATCACGTAGGTGGCCACCGCTTCCTTGAGCGGTGCGAGCGCGGTCAGGCGCTGGCCGAACATGCGGCTGCAGCAGATTTCCTGGCGTGGCGGGTCGACCTCTTCCAGTTGCAGGCAAGGTATGCCGGCCAGTTCGCGGGCGGTCTTTTCCACCACCACGCTGAAGGTCTTGCGCAGCAGGCCGGGGTTGGCACGGGACAGGTCCCAGGCGGTGCGGATGCCCATTTCCTGCAGGTGTGCGGTAAGGCGCTTGCCGATGCCCCAGACTTCCGACACATCGCACTTTTTCAGCACCCATTCGCGCTTTGTCGGATCCCGCAGATCGACTACCCAACCGCTCTGTACCGACCAGCGCTTGGCCGCGTGGTTGGCCAGCTTGGCCAGGGTCTTGGTGCCAGCGATACCGACCCCGACCGGAATGCCAGTGTGCTTGAACACCCGCGCGCGGATGTCGCGGCCAAGGCGCTCCAGGTCGCCAGGCATGCCGGCCAGGTCGGCAAAGGCTTCGTCGATGGAGTACACCTCCAGCGCCGGGACCATGCCTTCGATCACCGTCATCACCCGCTGGCTCATGTCGCCATACAGCGCATAGTTGGAGGAAAACGCTACCACGCCGTGACGGCGCAGCAGGTCTTTCACCTGGAAGTACGGCTGGCCCATCTTCACCAACGGCTTGGCCTCGGCACTGCGGGCGACGATGCAGCCATCATTGTTGCTGAGCACGACGATGGGCGTGCGCTGCAGGTCGGGGCGAAACACCCGCTCGCAGCTGGCGTAGAAGCTGTTGCAGTCGATCAGGGCAAAAACAGGTGTGGGTTTCATCGGGCAGCATCAACAGTACTGTATTTATATACAGTTAATCACAACATCCTGCCGAAGCCTGCAGCCACTCATCCGATTTGCATCCTGCCCACGGGCTCCTACAGTTTCGAATTGTGGCAACCCGCCGAGGCTCCCGATGCGCAGCGCCGAAAAGACCGAGCAAGGCACCGCCGCCAAGGCCCTGCCGAAGATGCCTCGCAGCGTCTGGGCGCTGGGCTTCGTGTCGCTGTTCATGGATATTTCCTCGGAGATGATCCACGCCCTGCTGCCGCTGTACATGGTCACCGTACTCGGTACTTCGGTGGTCGCCGTCGGCTTCATCGAGGGCATCGCGGAGGCCACTGCGGCGGTCACCAAGGTGTTCTCCGGGGCGCTCAGCGACCGCCTCGGCAAGCGCAAGCTGCTGACGGTGGTGGGCTATGGCCTGGGCGCGCTGACCAAGCCGGTGTTCCCCATGGCCTCCGGGCTGGAGTGGCTGACGGCGGCGCGCTTCGTCGACCGTATCGGCAAGGGCATCCGCGGCGCCCCCCGCGATGCGCTGGTGGCTGATGTGACCCCGCCCGAGCTGCGTGGCGCGGCATTCGGCCTGCGCCAGGCGCTGGACACCGTCGGCGCTTTTCTCGGCCCGCTGCTGGCTATCGTGCTGATGTGGCTGACGGCGAGCCATTTCCAGACGGTATTCTGGGCGGCGGTGATCCCGGCATTCATCGCCGTGTACATTCTCGTCGCCTTCGTGCGCGAACCCGAGGTATCGCCCGGTGCGCGGCCGCTGCGCTCGCCCCTGGCGCTGCATGAACTGGCGCGCCTGGGCCCGGCCTACTGGCGGCTGATCGGCCTGGCCATGGTGTTCACCCTGGCCCGTTTCAGCGAGGCGTTCCTGCTGCTGCGCGCCCAGGACATGGGCCTGGCGCCGTTGTGGGCGCCAGCGGTGCTGGTGCTCATGGCTCTGGCCTATTCGCTGTCAGCCTACCCCGCCGGTGCGCTGTCGGACCGCGTGGGCCGCCGGGGCGTGCTGATGATCGGGCTGGGCCTGCTGGTTGCCGCCGACCTGTTGCTGGCCCTGCTGCCAGGCTGGGCCGGGCTGGCACTGGGCGTGGCGGCCTGGGGCCTGCACCTGGGCTTCACCCAGGGCATCTTCGCCGCGCTGATCGCCGACAGCGCACCGGCCAACCTGCGCGGCACGGCATTCGGCCTGTTCAACCTGCTGACCGGGGTGGCGCTGCTGGTCGCCAGCGTGGTGGCCGGGCTGCTGTGGGATGGCGCCGGGTTCCAGGCGACCTTCCTGGTCGGGGCGGGGTTTGCCGGTGCCACGCTGCTGGGCGTGACGCTGTTGCGCTGAGCCCGCTCAGGCGGCCGGGTCGTGGCTGCGCACACTGAAGGTCACCACCCCCCAGATCATGAAGTCGTCACCCTCCATGATGTAGCGTGGCGCATAGCGGGGGTTTTCCGAACGCAGCAGCACTTGCCCGGCAACGTGCTGCAGGCGCTTGCACAATGGCTCGCCGTTGACTGCGGCAATCACGATATGGCCATGGCGCGCCTCGATCGAGCGGTCGACCAGCACCAGGTCGCCATCGAAGATACCGGCGCCTTGCATGCTGTCGCCGTCTATCCTGACCAGATAGATGTGCGGTGCGCGCAGGTTGAGCAGTTCGTCCAGCGAGATAGGCTGCTCCATGTGGTCGGCGGCTGGCGACGGAAAGCCCGCCGGAACACGGAACAGATAGCGCGGCACGGCAGCACTGCCGCCCGTGATGGGACCCAGGATGGAAGTCATGAGACGGCCTTGATAATTGGCTGTATGCATATACAGTAAACGCGGTAGCGAGTATCCGGTCAATTTCGCCGTAGGATATTTCGACAAGTGGGGGTACATGCCATGTGCGGACGCTTCGCCCAGTACCAGGGCCTGGCCGACTACCTGCGTGAACTGGACGCCGAACAGGACGTGATCAGCGGCTACGACAACCAGCCGATCGGCCGCTACAACGTCGCCCCCGGCAGCCGCGTGCTGATCCTGCATCAGGCTGCCGATGGCCTGCGCATCGACCCTTGCCATTGGGGATGGGCACCGTTCTGGGCCACGGGCAAACGGCCGGCACCAATCAACGCGCGGGTAGAGACGGTGACCACCGGCAAGTTCTTCAAGGCCCTCTGGCCGCAAGGGCGGGCCTTGGTGATGGCCGACGGCTGGTACGAATGGGTGGCCGACCCGCAGGACCCCAAGCGCAAGCAACCCTATTTCATCCGCCTGAAGAGCCAGGCGCCGATGTTCATGGCGGCGCTGGCCGAGGTGCATGCGGGGCTGGAGCCGAACGAGGGGGATGGCTTCGTCATCATCACTGCTGCCAGCGATGCGGGAATGGTCGATATCCATGACCGCCGGCCTTTGGTGCTGAGCCCGGAGCATGCCCGGGCGTGGATCGACCCAGACGTACCTGCCGAAGAAGCCGAGCGACTGGCGCGGGAGCAGTGCTTGCCGGTGGAGGCGTTCGAATGGTTTGCGGTGGGCAAGGAAGTGGGGAATGTGCGCAACGAAGGGGCTGAGCTGATTGTGATGCTCGATGCCGCGCATCAGCCCTGAATCTTTATTGCCAGTGGCGGCCTCTTCGCGGGCAAGCCCGCTCCCACAGGGACTGCACAATGCTCAGGACCTGTGCGGTCCCTGTGGGAGCGGGTTTACCCGCGAAGAGGCCGGCACTGGCAGCCGAACTGCCGAAGGTTAAGCCAGGACCTCCTGCTGGCGCAGCGACCAACCGCCCTGCCCATCCACTTCCAGCCGATGGGTATGGAAGTCGGCCAAGGTGCTGCGATGCCCCACACTCACCAGCAAGGTCTCGGGCATTTCCTTGCGCAACAACGCATACATCGCATGCTCCAGCCCTTCATCCATCGCCGAAGTGGACTCGTCGAGGAACACCACCTGCGGCCGGTTGAACAGCACCCGGGCAAACGCCAGGCGCTGCTGCTCACCGACCGACAGAATGTTCGACCAGTCGCAATTGACCGCCAGCCGCTCGGCCAGGTGCGCCAGGTTGACCTCGCGCAGGGCCTGCTGCATGCGTGCTTCATCCCCCGGTTGGCTGTCGGCCGGGTAGGCAATGGCGGTGCGCAGGTCGCCCAGGGGCAGGTAAGGCCGCTGCGACAGGAACAACGCCTGGGTACCCAGCGGCCGCCGAACCTCACCCTCGGAATACGGCCACAGGCCCGCCAGGGCACGCAGCAAGGTGGTCTTGCCACTGCCCGACGGCCCTTTGATCAGCAGCGCCTGGCCACCGTGCAGGCGCAGGTCGAGGTCGGCGATCAGCGCATGCCCATCCGGGCGCAGCACTTGCAGGCCGATGATATCCAGCGCCCGCGGCTGGTCTTTGGTCTGCACCCGTGGCAGTGCGCTGGCCTGGTCATTGGCATCGAGGAAGCCGGTCAAACGGTCGAGGGTGGCGCGGTACTGGGCGAAGGTGTCGTAGGACTCACGGAAGAACGACAGCGAATCCTGCACCTGGCCGAACGCCTGGGAAGTCTGCATCACGTCACCCAGCTTGATCGCCCCGCTGAAGAAACGCGGCGCCTGGAGGATGAACGGGAACACCACCGCCACCTGGCTGACACCGAGGTTGAAGCCGCTGAACTTGAGGTTCCGGAACACCAGGGCCCAGACATTGACGATCAGCGCGCCGAAGCGCCCCAGCAAAGTCGCCCGTTCGACCGGCGCGCCTTGGTAGAAGGCAATGTTCTCGGCGTTCTCACGCAGGCGCATCAGCGCATAACGGAAGTTCGCCGTGAGCTTTTCGTTGAGGAAGTTCAGGCGGATCAGCGGCTGGCCGAGGCGGAAGGCAACCCAGGTGGCGATCAGCACATAGACGTACACCGCGAACACCATCGCCCGGGGAATCTCGTACCCTGCCACCGTCAGCGGCGCCGAAAGGCCCCAGAGGATGCCGGTAAAGGCCACCAGCGAAACCAGCGCGCTGACCGCGCCCAGGGCCAGCGACACGGAGTTGCTGACGAACGCGCTGACGTCCAGCTCGATACGCTGGTCGGGGTTGTCCACCGGCTCGGCGAGGAAGCGGCCGCGGTAGTAGGCATCGCCCTTCATCCAGTCACCCGTCAGGCGCTCGGTCAGCCACACCCGCCACTGGATGCTGAACGCCTGGGTCACGTAGAAGGTGAACAGCGAACGCAGCACATGGATGGTGGCCAGCACCGCAAACACCCCCAGCAGGTACCAGAAGGCGGTCTGGTCGAGGGCCTGCAGGGCGCTGTAGAAGCCGTTGTACCAGAACGAGAACAGCACGTTCAGGCGCACCGAGAAGAGCGTCAGTACCAGTAGCAGGCCGAACACCAGCAGCGGGCGCCAGCTGCGCCGGAAGGTGAAGTAAGGCCCCGCCAGCTGCCAGAACTGTCTGCCCCAGCGCGTGTAACGCACGGCCAGGGAGGCAGCGGCGGTGAAGCCGATGAGGGTGATGAACGAGGCGATTGCAAGCCAGCTCAGGCTCTCTTGCAGGGCCTGGTGCCAGTTCATGTCCATAGGGAATATCCGTGACGAGAGTTTCCGCGAGCGTAGCATCGCAGTGGGATTCGTCTTGCATAAATGACGGACATTTCATTTTCCCTGTTCCGGCCCCCTCGCGGGCTTGCCCGCGAAAGGGCCGGCACAGGCGAGCGCTAGGCCAAGGCCTCCACCACCTTGGCATCCAGCCCTTCCTGCCCATGGGCAGCAATCCACTCCCCCAGCTGCCGGCGCATCGCTGGCGTCCAGAAGCTCTGCAGGTGCTGCCTCACCCCTTGCACCGCCAACTGCCGGTTCGGCTCGCTGTCGAAGTAGTGGGCGATCTGGTTGGCCATCTTGACCAGGTTGTCGCTGCTCATCGGCGCACCTCGGCTTTTTCCGCAGTGCGGCGTTCCTTGAGCAGGCGCCGCTGTTCGTCACTGAAGTCCTGGTAGCGCTTCTGCCATTCCGACGGGTGGAACACCTTCACCACCTCCACCGCGGTGACCTTGTATTCCGGGCAGTTGGTGGCCCAGTCGGAGTTGTCTGTGGTGATCACGTTGGCGCCGGACTCGGGGAAGTGGAAGGTGGTATACACCACCCCCGGCGCCACCCGTGCACTGACCTTGGCGCGCAGCACGGTCTGCCCCGCACGGCTGCCGATGCCCACCCAGTCGCCGTCGTGGATGCCACGGCTTTCGGCATCGCTGGGGTGGATTTCCAGCCGGTCGGCGTCGTGCCAGGCAGTGTTGCTGGTACGTCGGGTCTGGGCGCCGACGTTGTACTGGCTGAGAATGCGCCCGGTGGTCAGCAGCAGCGGGTAGCGGCTGTTGACCTTCTCGTCGGTGGGCACATAACCGGTCAGCATGAAGCGCCCCTTGCCCCGCACGAACTGGTCGATATGCATGGTCGGGGTGCCGTCCGGGGCGGCGTCGTTGCACGGCCATTGCAGGCTGCCGTGGCGGTCGAGCTCGGCATAGCTGACGCGGTGGAAGCTCGGCGTCAGGCGGGCGATCTCGTCCATGATCTCGGCCGGGTGGCGGTAATTCATCGGGTAGCCCAGGGCATTGGCCAGGGCCATGGTGGCTTCCCAGTCGGCCTTGCCGGCCAGCGGCTCCATCACCTTGCGCACCCGCGAGATGCGCCGCTCGGCGTTGGTGAAGGTGCCGTCCTTCTCGAGGAACGAGCTGCCCGGCAGGAACACGTGGGCGAACTTGGCCGTCTCGTTGAGGAAGATGTCCTGCACCACCACGCACTCCATCGCCAGCAGGGCGGCGGTGACGTGCTGGGTGTTGGGGTCGCTCTGGGCGATGTCCTCGCCCTGGCAGTACAGCGCCTTGAAGCTGCCGTCCAGCGCCGCCTCGAACATGTTGGGGATGCGCAGGCCCGGGTCGGGCTGCAGGGTCACGCCCCAGGCCTGCTCGAACTCGGCGCGCACGCCTTCGTTGGAGATGTGCCGGTAACCGGGCAGCTCGTGGGGGAACGACCCCATGTCGCAGGAGCCCTGCACGTTGTTCTGCCCACGCAGCGGGTTCACCCCTACCCCTTCGCGGCCGATGTTGCCGGTGGCCATGGCCAGGTTGGCGATGCCCATCACCGCAGTACTGCCCTGGCTGTGCTCGGTCACACCCAGGCCGTAGTAGATCGCCGCGTTGCCGCCGGTGGCGTACAGCCGGGCGGCGGCGCGGATCTGCTCGGCAGGCACGCCACAGACCGGGCCCAGGGCTTCCGGAGCGTTTTCCGGCAGGCTGACGAAGTCGCGCCAGCGGGCGAAGTCTTCGGTTTCGCAGCGGGCGTCGATGAAACGCTGGGCCAGCAGGCCCTCGCTGACGATCACATGGGCCAGGGCATTAAGCATGGCCACGTTGGTACCGGGGCGCAGTTGCAGGTGCAGTTCGGCACGGGCGTGGGGCGAGTCGACCAGGTCGATGCGCCGTGGGTCGATGACGATCAGCCGCGCGCCCTGGCGCAGGCGGCGCTTGAGCTGCGAGCCGAATACCGGGTGGGCGTCGGTGGGGTTGGCGCCAATCACCAGGATCACGTCGGCCTGCATCACCGAGTCGAAGCTCTGGGTGCCGGCGGACTCACCCAGCGTCTGCTTCAGGCCATAGCCGGTCGGCGAGTGGCAAACCCGTGCGCAGGTGTCGACGTTGTTGTTGCCAAACGCCGTACGCACCAGTTTCTGCACCAGGTAGGCTTCTTCGTTGGTGCAGCGGCTGGAGGTGATGCCACCGATCGAGTCGCGCCCGTACTTGAGCTGGATGCGGCGCAACTCGCTGGCAGCGTAGGTCACCGCCTCGTCCCAGCTGACTTCCTGCCACGGGTCTTCCAGGCGCTTGCGGATCATCGGTTTGGTGATGCGGTCGGGGTGGGTGGCGTAACCCCAGGCGAAACGGCCCTTGACGCAGGCGTGGCCATGGTTGGCGCCGCCGTTCTTGTCCGGGACCATGCGCACCAGCTGGTCGCCCTTCATCTCGGCGCGGAACGAGCAGCCAACGCCGCAGTAGGCGCAGGTGGTGATCACCGCACGCTCGGGCTGGCCAAGCTGGACCAGGCTCTTCTCGGTGAGCGTCGCCGTCGGGCAGGCCTGCACGCAGGCGCCGCACGACACGCATTCGGAAGCGAGGAAGTTGTCGCCGCCGGCCGCCGCCACCCGTGATTCGAAACCGCGCCCGGTGATGGTCAGGGCGTAGGTGCCCTGGATATCTTCGCAGGCACGCACGCAGCGGCTGCAGACGATGCACTTGCTCGGCTCGTAATCGAAATACGGGTTGGACGTATCCTTCTTCTCCGCCAGGTGGTTGGCGCCGTCATAGCCGTAGCGCACCTCGCGCAGGCCGACCTGGCCGGCGACGGTCTGCAGCTCGCAGTTGCCGTTGGCCGAGCAGGTCAGGCAGTCCAACGGGTGGTCGGAAATGTACAGCTCCATCACGTTGCGGCGCAGGTCGGCCAGGCGTGAGGTTTGCGTGCGCACCACCATGCCCTCGGCAACCGGCGTGGTGCACGAGGCCGGGTAGCCACGCATGCCTTCGATTTCCACCATGCACATGCGGCACGAACCGAACGCTTCGAGGCTGTCGGTGGCGCACAGTTTGGGGATGCTGGTGCCGAGCATGGCGGCGGCGCGCATCACCGAGGTGCCGGCCGGCACGCTGATGCTGCGGCCATCGATGTTCAGGCTGATCTGTACGTCGCTGTCGCGGGCTGGCGTGCCCAGATCGATGTTGGTATCAGCCCCGGGGTCAAAGTAATTGATCACTGTGCGGCCTCCGTGGTGGTCAGCCCGAAATCGGCGGGAAAGTACTTGAGGGCGCTGGCCACCGGGTAGGCGGTCATGCCGCCCATGGCGCACAGCGAGCCGTACTGCATGGTGTCGCACAGGTCGCGCAGCAGCAGGGCCTGGTCATGGCGCTCGCTGAAGTCGCTGGTCGCGATCAGCCGGTCGACCACCTCCATGCCGCGGGTCGAGCCGATCCGACATGGGGTGCACTTGCCACAGGATTCCTCGGCGCAGAACTGCAAGGCGAAACGCGCCATGCTGGCCATGTTCAGGGTGTCGTCGGCCACCACCACGCCGCCGTGGCCGAGCATCGCGCCCATGGCGGCGAACGCCTCGTAGTCCAGCGGGGTATCGAAGTGGCTGGGCGGTACCCAGGCGCCGAGCGGCCCGCCGACCTGCGCGGCCTTGAGCGGGCGACCGCTGGCGGTGCCGCCGCCATAGCCTTCCACCAGCTCGCGCAGGGTCAGGCCGAAGGCGCGTTCCACCAGGCCGCCGTGGCGGATATTGCCGGCCAGCTGGAACGGCATGGTGCCCAGCGAACGGCCCATGCCGAAATCGCGGTAGAACGCCGCGCCCTCGGCCAGGATGACCGGCACCGACGCCAGGGTGAGCACGTTGTGCACCAGCGTCGGCAGGCCGAACAGGCCTTCGAGTGCGGGCAGCGGCGGCTTGGCGCGCACGATGCCGCGCTTGCCTTCGATGGATTCGAGCAGCGCCGTTTCCTCGCCGCAGATATAGGCACCGGCACCCACCCGCACCTCCAGGTCGAAGGCCTGGCCGCTGCCGGCCACGTCACTGCCGAGGTAACCGGCATCGCGGGCGATGGCGAGCGCCTGGTTGAGCACACCGATGGCGTCCGGGTATTCCGAGCGCACATAGATGTAGCCTTGGTCGGCCCCGACGGCGAGGCCGGCGATGATCATGCCTTCGATCAGCAGGAAGGGGTCGCCCTCCATCAGCATGCGGTCGGCGAAGGTGCCGGAGTCGCCTTCGTCGGCGTTGCACACCACATACTTCTGCACAGGCGTGGCCTCGCGCACGGTGCGCCACTTGATACCAGCCGGGAACGCCGCGCCGCCCCGGCCGCGCAGGCCGGAATCGAGCACGGCAGCGACCACCGCGGCGCCGTCCAGCGCCACGGCCTTCTCCAGGCCCTTGAAACCGCCGTGGGCACGGTAGTCGTCCAGCGACAATGGGCGGGTGATGCCGGCGCGGGCGAACAGCAGGCGTTGCTGGGTTTTCAGGTAGGCCAGCTCTTCGACCGCGCCCAGCGCCAGAGAATGACCGCCAGGTTCTCCAGCCAGGGCGTCGAGCAGCGACGCTACGTCTTCCGGGCTGACCGGGCCGAAGCCTTGCCGCCCTTGCGGGGTTTCGCATTCCACCAGCGGCTCCAGCCAGTACAGGCCGCGTGAGCTGGTGCGCTGGATCTCGACCGGCAGTTGGCGCCGCTCGGCTTCCGCCTGAATGGCGCTGGCTACCTGGTCGGCGCCGACCGCGCGCGCCACCGAATCACAGGAGATGAACAGCTTCAGCATGTTTCGCCCTCCAGGCAACCGTTCACCAGGGCCCGCAAGCGCTCGGGAGTAAGCCGTGCATGCAGCTGGCCATCCAGCTCCAGCGCCGGTGAACAGGCGCAGGCGCCCAGGCAATACACCGGGCGCAGGCTGATGGCCCCGTCGGCGCTGGTGCCGTGATCATCCAGCGCCAGCTGTTCGCGCAACTGCGCGGCCAGGGCTTCGCTGCCACGGCTCTGGCACGATTCGGCGCGGCACAGGCGCAGCGTGTGACGGGCCGGCGGTGTGGTGCGGAAGTCGTGATAGAAGCTGATCACCCCGCGCACTTCGGCGAGGCTGAGGTTGAGGGCGTGGGCGATTTCAGGAACTGCAGCTTCGGGGATGAAACCAACGGCGTCCTGGATGGCGTGAAGGATCGGCAACAGCGCGCCGGGGGTATCCTTCTTGCGGGTCAGGATGCTCTGGATAGCGGGCAGGTAAAGCAAATCATCAGGCATACAGCGGACCTCGGCATCACGGACCCTGCCTGATTTGTTATGAGGGGCAGGTATCCGGCGTGTTCTGCTGCGGCACACCGGCCACGACACGGTGGCGTGGGCACGGGGGCCTCCTTGCCGATGGCCGTGCGTCTGCGCGCACTGGGCTCATGGGCATCCCACAAGCATGGCACTTGTGGCGCCGAGGGGTTGCATGCGAGCGACCAGGCGCATCCTGAAACCGACCTGAGGGTTTGTGCTGTCTTTACTGGCCCCACCGCCGGCTAGCCGGCGATAAGGCCCTGGGGCCCTGCACCGATCAAGCGACAGCCTGCACCTCTGCCTTCTCAGCCTCCAGCGCCCTCACCAATGGCAACACCTGTTCGCCGAAGTACGCCACTTCCTCCTGGAAATGCAGGAACCCGGACAGAATCAAGTCCACCCCCACCGCCTTCAATGCCACGATGCGCTCGGCAATCTGCCGTGGTGTGCCAATCAGGTTGGTCTTGAAGCCGTCGTTGTACTGCACCAGGTCCTCGAAGCTGGAGTTGGCCCAGTTGCCCTCGCCTTCCGGGCTGGCGGAGCCGGCATGCTTCACTTCATGGCCAAAAGCCTGCACCGCCTCGGGGTTGGCCTTGTCGATGATCTCCTGCAACACCGCCCGGGCCTGTTCCTCGGTATCGCGGGCGATGATGAACGCATTCACCCCGATCTTCACCGAATGCCCGTTGGCAGCAGCCTTGGCACGGATATCATCGACCTGCGCCTTGATCCCTTCTACCGTATTGCCGTTGGTGAAGTACCAGTCCGACACCCGCGCCGCCATGTCCCGCGCCGCCCTCGAACTGCCGCCCTGGAAGATTTCCGGGTGCGGCTGCTGCAGCGGCTTGGGCTTGAGGTTGTAGTTGCGAAAGCGATAGAAGTCGCCGTTGAAGGTGAAGTTGTCCTCAGTCCAGATGCCTTTGAGCGCCCGGATGAACTCTTCGGAGCGGCGATAGCGTTCGTCGTGGTCCAGCCAAGGCTCGCCAATGGCATGGAATTCGCCCTTGAACCAGCCCGACACCACGTTGATGGCGATTCGGCCATTGGTGAACTGGTCGATGCTCGCCAGTTGCTTGGCCGCCAGCGCCGGGTTCCATGGGCCAGGCAGAATGGCGGCAATGACCTTGAGCTTCTCGGTGGCCGCCAGCAGCGCGTGGCTGATGGTGACCGATTCGTGCTGGTTGTCGGCACCGTAGCCAGCGGTGAAGCGGATCTGCGACAGGGCGTAGTCGAAACCGGCCCGCTCGGCGATCTGCGCCAGCTTGCGGTTGTAGTCGATGTCCCAGCTGGTGCGCTGCTCGATGGTGCTGACCACCAGGCCACCACTGACGTTGGGGACCCAGTAGGCGAATTTGATCGGTTGCTGGCTCATGAGGGTGCTCCTTGGCAGGACTTGAGAAAGTCCAGGGAGCGGAGCAGCAACCGTGCCAGGGCAGAAAGTGCTTCAAGTTCAACGAGATGACAAAAAGGTTGGGGAGCGCAGCCTGCCTCCAGCAAGGCAAGCTGCTGAAACACTGTGCGCCAGCCAACACCTACACCGCTAGCCCAACGGCACCTCGGCCAAGCAGTGAAGTGAATCCGCAGTGCCGGATGAACAATGGGCGCTTTGATCGAGCGACGGCGCGCTGCAATGTAACCGATGGCCTCTTCGCGGGTGAACCCGCTCCCACAACTACTCTGTCAGACCTGAGCCTTGCGCAGAATTTCGGACCTTGCGCGGTCCCTGTGGGAGCGGGTTCACCCGCGAATGCGATTGCCCAGGCAACACACCTGTCCGAGCCATCAGCCGAATGGGCCAGCGCCTCAATGCAGCGTGTGCACCTGCCGGGGCCGCTTCAACTGCACCTGCGCAATCGCCGACTCCAGCAACGTGCGCACTGCCTCCATCTCATGGATCATCGACAGGGTCATGACGGTGGCGGGTGACTTGGGCAGCGTGGTGACGGCCTGCTGGGCCACGGCCAAGCCGCAGAGCAGGTATTCGGTGGCCTCGACCAAGGTGTCTTCGAGGTAGTGGGATGCATCGGGGGTAAAAGGTGGATCGGGAACCATTTTGAGCATGGCGAAAATCTCTAGCTGAATTGAAAAAATCGCCACCTGCTCACTTGCAGATGATTGGGTGGCGGCTACGTACAGGCCTGCAAGACCAGGTCAACTAGAAACCCCGGCTGATCCGAAGATCACCCGTACGTAGCCACCATAAGGCGCAGCTGGACGCGAAACGCGATCAACTGACGGTGGCATTTCTAGTGAACCTACAGGCTTGCAGACCTGGCCATTGAATTTGCAACGGCACCGCCAGCCTAGGGAGCTCGATTTCCCACCGCAATGGCCCAAAGCCTGATTCAGAGGCGTCCTACAATCCAGAGGAAAAATCTGTTTCTTGATTTGTAGGAACCACCTCGCCGTAATGATTTGTTAAGACTTTTTAGATAATTCGTTAACGCAATTTTCACATCCCGCCCTCTAGCGTCTCTGCCTTTCCGGCAGCCTCCTTTTCTGGCTGCCGCCATTGTTTTACGAGGCACACGTGGCAAACACCGCATCCCCATCCGCGCCCAAGCGCGTGGACTGGGCCGGCCTGGGCTGGCTCTTGCTGTTCTTCTGGTATTTCTCCGGCGTCACCCAGGCGCTTCTTCTGTTCAGTGGCACCACCGGTTTCGCCGGTTTCCGCGACGCCTTGTTCCTCAGTACCCTGTGGTTCGTCCCGGTGCTGCTGCTGCCACGCCTCACCCGCACCCTCGCCGCCATCATCGGCGTGGTGTTGTGGGCTGCCTCGCTGGTGGGTTTGAGCTACTTCGGCATCTACCATCAGGAATTCTCGCAAAGCGTCATCTTCGTGATGTTCGAGTCGAACACCGCCGAAGCGGGCGAGTACTTCAGCCAGTACTTCAGCATCGGCCTGATGCTCGGCCTGCTGGCCTACACCGTGGGCGCAGTGCTGCTGTGGACCCGAGTTCGCCCGGTTACCCTGCGCCTGCGCAGCCGCATCCCGGTCGTGGTGCTGTTGCTGGTCGCCAACCTGGTGCTGCCGTTCTACAAGCAGATGGTCACCCAGGAACGCAACTTCGCCGACGCGGCAGAGAAAGTGCAGCAACGCATGGAGCCTGCCGTGCCTTGGCAGCTGGTGGTCGGCTACCGCCAATACCTGCAACAGCTGAACAACATGCAGAACCTGCTGGCCCAGAACGCCGCCCTGCCCCCGCTGCAGAACCTCCAGGACAGCAGCGGCGAAGCCCCGCGCACCCTGGTACTGGTGCTTGGTGAGTCGACCACCCGCGAACACATGCACCTGTACGGCTACAATCGCGACACCACCCCCAACCTGGACGCCCTGGCCGCTGCCGACAAGAGCCTGACCGTGTTTCAGAACGTGGTCACCCCGCGCCCTTACACCATCGAGGTGATGCAGCAGATCCTCACCTTCGGCGACGAAGAACACCCCGACCGCTTCCTCACCGAGCCGTCGCTGATGAACCTGATGAAACAGGCGGGCTACAAGACCTTCTGGATCACCAATCAGCAGACCATGACCAAGCGCAACACCATGCTCACCACCTTCTCGCAGCAGACGGATGAGCAGGTGTACCTGAACAACCAGCGCAACCAGAACGCCAGCCAGTACGACGAAGTAGTGCTGCCACCGTTCGAGAAGGCCCTGAAAGACCCGGCGCCGAAGAAGCTGATCATCGTCCACCTGCTGGGCACGCACATGGACTACCGCTACCGGTACCCGGATGCCTATCAGCACTTCACCGATCGCAAGGGTGCCCCAGAAGCGCTGACCGATGACCAGGTGGAAACCTACAACTTCTATGACAACGCCGTGCGCTACAACGACTTCGTGGTGTCGAGCCTGATCAAGCAGTACGCGGCGACCACCCCGAACGGCTTCCTGCTGTACCTGTCCGACCACGGTGAAGACGTGTACAGCTCCGGCAACCACGACCGCCTGGGCCGCAACGAAGGCGCGCCGACCCGGCCGATGTACACCGTGCCGTTCCTGCTGTGGACCTCGCCGAGCTGGCAGGCGGCGCACCCGCGCGACCTGCAGGCCATGGCCAACCGCCCCTACAGCAGCGCGCACCTCATTCACACGCTGTCGGACCTGGCGGGTTTGAGCTACGACAAGTACGAACCGGCCAAGAGCCTGGTGAACGCGCAGTTTGCCGCAGCACCGCGCTGGATCGGCGACCCGTACCGCAAGGATGGGCTGCATGAGTTCGACCTGTTGCCGCAGGACAAGGCGGAACATACGCAGGAAACGGCTGCCAACGCCCAGAAGTAGCGATCGGAAAAGAGGCTGTTCCAAGGCCGATGGCGAGGTCACTGACCACGCCATCGGCCTTTTCATTGCCGCTCGTACATCCGCCTGATGAAACAACCTTCATACCTAATTTACGGATCGAATAAAGCGAACAGCTTTAATTGAATCTATCAGCACTTGAAACACCTGCGTGGACGCAAACCATGGGCGAACTTGAAGCACTCAACCGCAGCTTTTTCCTGCTGATCAACGCTGGCGGCGACACGCCGCACTGGCTGATTCAGCTCGCCATCGGCATCGCTGCCGGCCTGATCTACCTGCTGCCCGTGCTGCTGTTGGGCTTCTGGTTATGGGGCAGCCCCGGGGAACGCAGGCTGATGCTCAAAGCGACGTTGGTCACCGTGATCGCCTTGCTCGCCAACCAGCTCATCTGGGCCATTTGGCCACATCCTCGGCCGTTCATGATGGGCTTGGGCCACACGTGGATGATGCACGCACCCGATTCGTCATTCCCAAGCGATCACATGACCGTGTTCGCCTGCATCGGCTTTACCCTGCTGCTGGATGGTTTGTCGGGGTGGGGCCTGATCATTCTGCTGACCGGATTGAGCGTCGCCTGGGCGCGGGTATTTCTGGGCGTGCACTTCCCACTCGACATGGTGGGCGGGATGGTGGTTTCGCTTTTGGTTTATGCCGGGTTCTCGCCAGTCTGGAGACGTATTGGCCAGCCTGTCACCGATCTGGCGCAACGCTGCTATCGCAGCCTGATGGCGGTGCCGATCAAGGCGGGGTGGCTGCGGGGCTGAGATAAAACCGACGTTGCGTCGCCATCCTGGCAACGGGCAGGCACACGCCAGCCACTCTTGGTAAACCAGGGCAACTTTTTCTGAAGGCCGATCCGGCGGGGTCACTGACCGCGCCGTCGGCCTTTTTCCTTGTTTCGATCGTTGCCTAGACACCAATGCCCGTAGAACAGACCATGAACCCAAGCACCACAAGGCCTGAGCCGTCTCGGCGCTTCAGCGTTGCGCCGATGATGGATTGGGGCTACTTAATCTAACAGCCTTGATTGCCGCGGCCTGCCAGCATTCGGCCAACCCTTCGTACCAATTATGTACCACCCTCTCCTAGCAGAATCACTTCAACACCATCCGTTTCCGGCCAAAAGCTGTCTTTCCCACCTCCCTGGCGCCAGATCAATTTGGGTTAACAACAAACTGTCAGGGCCATATTCAACGTGCAGCGAAGGCAAGCGCAGCTCTAATTTAGCTTGACAATTTTCCTTTGACCTTTAAAATTTTTAGCCAAACCGGACTGGTCTCGTTCGGTGCTGCTGGCCTTGCGCGAATTCTTTGGATACGAGACCAACCTGCTACAACCGCTTCATCCCCTCATTTTGATACGAAACTTTACCCTAATCAGGTGCACCACGGCCCGCCAGCTGCTGTTTAAATTTTGTGCATCTGTATGAGGTGTTTACATGGTTCGTATTCCCGTTACATTGGCCGACTTCGAGAGTGGCCGCGTCAAGAGCTCTGTTTCCAAGCTTGCCAAGCATCATCCCGATCAGCCTGTTAAGCCTAAGCGGTCGTTGGTGCAGCAAATCTTTGCCCAGATATTGGGATATGGTGGATACGAAGAACTGCGCTCGCAGGCCAAACAAAACGGGGCTATCTATTCCGGTCAACCGCTGGCAATCGATCAATTCATTGCTCCTATTTCACTACGCCTATCGCGCTACTGGGGGTTGTCAGCGAGAAAAGCACAGTACGTAGCAGCAGCCCTAGGTCTAATGCATCTTGACGCATTCCGCCCTACAGCCCGTCATGTTCAATTACTGCCTCGATATGAAGTTGGGGTGAGTCCATCCAGGTTCGGGCCTAACCATGGCGTTTCAGCCAGACCAATTTTCGAGGCTATGCGCCAGGCTAAAGTTACGTCAATGGGTGAGTTAGCAAGCAGTCTGAAAGCAATGAAGCCATCGGCCCAGATGATAGCCAGTTTGGAAGCACTGAAACCGATGGCCCAGATGGCAGCCAGTCTGGAAGCACTGAAACCGATGGCCCAGATGGCAGCCGGTCTGGAAGCATTGAAACCATCAGCTCAGCTGGCAGCCAGTCTGGAAGCATTGAAACCATCAGCTCAGATGGCAGCCAACCTGGAAGCACTGAAACCAACGGCGCAGATGGCAGCCAGT
>NZ_JBIVHT010000001.1:74906-75306 GCF_044749325.1 Pseudomonas sp. NPDC089428 | reverse complement strand
GGGCTCAGCTGGCAGCCAGTCTGGAAGCATTGAAACCATCAGCTCAGATGGCAGCCAACCTGGAAGCACTGAAACCAACGGCGCAGATGGCAGCCAGTCTGGAAGCATTGAAACCATCAGCTCAGCTGGCAGCCAGTCTGGAAGCATTGAAACCATCAGCTCAGCTGGCAGCCAGTCTGGAAGCATTGAAACCATCGGCTCAGCTGGCAGCCAGTCTGGAAGCATTGAAACCATCAGCTCAGATGGCAGCCAACCTGGAAGCACTGAAACCAACGGCGCAGATGGCAGCCATGCTGGAGGCAATGAAACCAACGGCGCAGATGGCAGCCATGCTGGAGGCAATGAAACCAACGGCGCAGATGGCAGCCATGCTGGAGGCAATGAAACCAACGGCGCAGAT
>NZ_JBIVHT010000001.1:0-74809 GCF_044749325.1 Pseudomonas sp. NPDC089428 | reverse complement strand
TATAGCTGTCAGTCTGGATACGGCTGATACCGACGGTGAAGATGGCAGCAGCTGGACACACTGATACCGACGGCGCAAATCCAGAGTTCGTGAGCATTCGAATATTTACCGGTTGTGCTGGAGCAGTAACATGCAAAGGCGCCCAAGCCCCGAATAATGGGACTTGAGCGCCTTTTTGCCTTTCAGCATTGGCATAGATAGGCCAAGCTGATGGCTTCACAACATCTGATTTGCCAGGCACCACCGATGCACGATGATCGAGTGGGCCCATTCTTCCTTAACGTCTCGTAAATCGAGACATCAAAGGCACTCTAAATAGCTTCGTAGCGATTTTTTTATACGATAAGGTTGTCCGCTTTAGGAACACGTTGCCTTGGTCGTGGCCAATTGCTATCTTCGCCTATACTCAACTACCTGCCACGCATTGTGGTGCTGGTACCGCATATGAGGATGGAAGATTTAATGGCTGCGACAGCTAAAGCGCAAAAACCTGTTGAAAATGATCAGTCTAATGATGACGACAAAGGGCGACCTGTTAAGTCCTGCTTCACCATTATGCCCATTGCAAACATGGACGATTATGATGATGGCCATTTCTCAAGAGTTTATGAGCATCTGATAAAACCCGCATGCTTGCAGGCTGGATATGTGGCTCACAGGGCCGACGTAGTCGCATCAAGCAATTATATTATTATCGATATCCTGCAAAAGATTATCGAAAGCGACATAGTTATCTGCGACCTCAGCGGTAGAAATCCAAATGTTCTTTATGAGCTGGGAGTGCGACAAGCATTCAACCTTCCAACAGTGCTAATCAAGGATAAGAAAACACCAAGAATTTTCGACATCCAAGGACTCAGAACCATTGAGTATCGCCACACATTGAGGATCGATGAAGTAACTGCAGACATAGCCAGTATTCAGAACTCAATACAGGAAACTGCAGCTGCCCGTAACGATGTAAACTCCATGCTCCAGCTATTAGGAAGAAGTGCCGCCCCACTACCTCAAAAAGTGGAGCTTTCAAACGATACCAGCGTCATACTAGAATCGCTAAAAGACATATCTAGACGCATCACCCGACTTGAATCATCTCGTTCTTCAAACCCTGACGTCTCGCTAGATGAAATTCTAGACGCCCCTATCAAGAGACTCGGCGCCACCACATTCGAAATTAACAAAGAACCCGTAAAGCTCGGCGAAGAACTATTTATAAGCGGAAAAAGCCTCGGATGGCTTGAGTCAGCGAACGCTGCTAACATCGTTATAAAAACCAAGCCCGGACTCTTGAGGAAGATCCCAATAAGCGACCCTGACTTCGGAAAACTTACAACGCTGCCATTCTAATACATGCACTCCACTACCAGAACCTTAGCTATTCGATTACAGGAAATTAAGCACCAACTATAAAACCACCCCCACGATGTGTGTGTGTGTGTGTGGGGGGGGGGGGGGGGGGGGATAACCTCGCATACAATGAAGAACGGTTACAGAGACAAAACGTCATGGACGTCTATCCATCAGCGACAGCAATGAGCGGCCACTTAGCGAAGAATCGCCCGAAGTAAAATCAATAATTATGGTTTTGGAGCCTCCCCCCTATTTGGCCACCTCCCTCGAAGTACTCGGCCCTGAAGCTGTGAAAGAGATCAAAACGCACTCAAATCAAAGTGCGACAGCGAGGATAATTTAGGTCCGCCCCTAACAATCCCAAAATGAAAACTCTTCAAGGGCGCAAGCGCACCGAATCTCAGCGCAATCTTGATTAAACACTAAGCAATTGTGCTGGACCAGCAACTGGAAAGACGCCCAAGCTCAAAAAACACGGGAACTTGAGGTCCCGCACGCCACGTGAATATTTATAATAAAACAGAATAGCGTTAAGTTAGAAATAATCTATATTGCGCAAGCTACATCTTCAACAGCTGATCTAGATTAAGGAATACAAGAGAAGAGTTTCGCTGAATTATTTCGACATGAGGCCCCACTATGAGTGGTAAATTCTCTGAAGACCCTCAGACCGTTTGGACTGTTGACGTAGGCCCAGACCAAGGCATGACGCTTATTCATGAGTTTTGGTATGAAGATAGTAACGGAAAACGCTGGACAGCGCCTATCCACATGAGAACTGATGGAGCATCCATTCCGCGCCCGCTTTGGACGTTGATAGGGTCCCCATTCACAGGTGACTACAGAAGAGCTGCACTTGTTCACGACCAGGCATGCATTGATGCCCGTAGCGGCATCGGTAGCCGTCGTGCAGCTGATCGAATGTTTTATCATGCATGTCGAGATGGTGGTTGCTCGATTCGAGATTCAATGATTCTTTATGTTGGCGTCCGGATAGGTTCAGTTAAGAAACTGATATCAGCATGGGGCTCAAGCGGTCCGGATTTTCGACCGAAGATAGTAAGAAGCACTGGAGACGAGAACATGGAGAGAGTTTTTAGCGCTAGCGCCGACCAAGTTCTACATGACGGCGAAATCGATGACATACAGGAAATTGAGCGACGAACCGATATTGCCATCTCTTTAGAAACCGGCGTCGCCCTATCCGAAATTATTGCCGACACCTAATTGTTGCGCTTGCAACAAAAGCACCACGCAACACCTCATTAGATTTAACTCTAATGAACAAATGATGGCTTGCGCCCAGCCACCTTACCTCCTATTCCTGGCGCACCGAGGACATCCCATGAAACTATCAGACGCGGAAATCAAAACCATTAACAAAGAAATGGACGATTACATCGCTGCAAATACCGGCGAGATTAACACTCTTTCAAAAGATGCCATCTGTGAAAATAAAGAATTAATTATGATGATCCTTAAGGCCGTCATAATAGTTGTCGCAGGTAAAATCCCATGGTTATCTGAGGAGATTAAAAAGAGGGCCCTGGCAGCAGCGGAACGGTTTTTCGAAAAAAGATGCTCTTAGCCTCGCTATATTTTTCGTAAAAATCATCAGGACAGTAACTGCCTTTCACAAACCGGCCCCAACATTGCCGCACTTTGTCAATTTTGTAGCCCACTCCTACCGGTCGAAGCTCGAAGAGCAGGCCGCGTACCTAGAGGGTGCTGACCAGCACCCGCAGGGTATTGCTGTCGACGGCCTGGCCGATCATGCGCCGCCCTCGCGCTGCAGCACCGCCAGGCGCGCCGTGGCGGCGTCGAGCACCAGTTGATACAGACGCTCGATGCGCGCGCTGTCCAGTGCCTTGACCAGCTCCAGGCCTTCCACTATCCCCTTTGGCACGGGCCTGGGCGATCAGGCAATTGACCGCCATGTCGGCGCTGTCGACCTCGGCCAGACGCCGGCGCAGCACCCCGTGGTAGCCGGCCGGCAGGACCAGGCCGGGCAGAAACTCATCGTTACGCAAAACGCGGCTCCTCGTTTCGCTGGGTCGCTGGCGACACGGCGGCCATCAGTTCATCAGCTCCCGCCGCACATGGCTGGCCTGCGCCTCAAAAATCGCGTTGACACGCTTGGCTCGCTCGACACTCTCCCCGTCGGTCATTCGAAGCCCCGCAGCCAACCCACCGGCCACATCCAGGTAATGATTTACCTTGGCCACATCCTGCGCGCCGTCCAGCGCACGCAGGACGTCACTCAATTGATTCTGCAGGTCGGCGGGCAGCGCGAGGTCTTCCAGCGCTTGCAGCGATTCAGCCAGGTCTTTCGGGCCGTGGTAGATCGTGGTCATCGGTCAGGTTCCTTGCAGGGGGGTTAAGCCAACGGGTTGGCTCCATGCGAATGTGAGGGGTGGAGTGCGCCGAAATCATTTTACCGGTTTCGGTCGCCCATTTTTGTCGTTTTGGGTGACGCTTTCAAAAGAAAGGCCCCCGCCTCTTGCGAAACGGGGGCCTCCATTGAACACATCACTACTTACGCGCAGGGCACTGGCACTGCGCCGGCTGAGTCATTCCGGCGCTTCGCAGCTCCACACCAGCTCGCCATCACGCTCGCGCAGGTGATAGCACACACGCGGTATGGATTGGACTGCCTCGGTCCGATCGCCTGGGATCTTCACTTGGGCCATGTAGAAATGATCGTCGGGATGATCAAACATGCGCCCCTTAATGGGACCATCAACCACCAGGTACTTTTGCAGCGGGTCGCGCTTCGATTCGCTCATCGGTTCAGCTCCGCATATTGAGTGCCAGCCCAGTGTACTTAGTTTAAGCGCCGGGCGTGCTGCACTCTGTGACAGGATGGAACGGTTCGCGAAGCTTTAGCTGGATGATGCTCAGAACAATCCGCCCAGAGATGCCGGCTCCCAGTTTGTAATCACCAGTTCTCCGGTCACCTCCGCCTTGCCTTGACGCTGGTTGGTGTTGCTGTAGCGAATATCCAAGCACTCGAAGTGGAAGCCGTCGAAGGCGCGCCGGATGTCCGGGTGATCGTTGATGCTGATCATCACCCTACCCTTGCACCGGCGCATGAAGTCGGCCATGCGCTCGTACTCCTCAAAGGGGAAGTTGACGCCATAGCCGGCGGTCTGCCAGTAAGGCGGATCCATGTAGAAGAACGTGTGCGCTCGATCATAGCGTTCTGCGCAGGTGAGCCAGGACAGGTTCTCGACGTAGGTACCGGCGAGGCGCTGCCAGGCGGCGGACAGATTTTCCTCGATGCGCAGCAGGTTGATGACCGGCCCGGTAGTGGCGGTACCGAACGTCTGCCCGGTGACCTTGCCACCGAAGGCATGCTGCTGCAGGTAGAAGAACCGGGCAGCGCGCTGGATGTCGGTGAGGGTTTCGGGGCGTGTCATCTTCTGCCACTCGAAGATCTGGCGAGAGCTGAGCGCCCATTTGAACTGACGCACGAACTCTTCCAGGTGGTTCTGCACAACGCGGTAAAGGGTGACCAGGTCACCGTTCAGATCGTTCAGCACCTCCACCGGAGCAGGCTGGGGACGCATGAAGAACAACGCGGCACCGCCAGCGAAGACTTCGACATAGCATTCGTGAGGGGGAAAGAGGGGGATCAAACGGTCGGCCAGACGGCGTTTGCCACCTATCCAGGGGATGATTGGAGAGGTCATAGGTATGCAAGTCTTTACTGTATGGATAAACAGGTGATAGGCTCGCCGCGCTTTGTGCACAAGGCAGGAGCCACGGCTGGACTTGCAGGAAGGGCCTGCGGGTTCGGCGGGCCGGGCCGGATGTTGACGCATCCTCTCGGCTCGCTCCTTTAAGTCTTAGATCATAGGGGCCATATGGAAAATTTAGTCAAAAATAATATAACAGTTCTAAAGAGCTATTTCTTTGAGCTTATAAGCAAACTAAAAACAGAAATACCTCTCCCTATTTTTCTGGGCGCCCTCCCCGTTGTGATATTCAGCAACAAGGAAAGTGACGTAAATGAAATGCTAAAAGCGTTACTTGCTGGAAATCAGCTGATGAAATATTATTTCTATATCCTATTTCTATACGCGCTAGTCATAATAATTAAAATAGGTGTTCGACTTAGCCATGACTCAAGCCGCCAGAAACTTGAATACATTCATGAAATTATTGGTGAAGTTGGCACAGGCTTTCTGACAATATCAAGAACTGGTATCGGGGCAGCTATGGGCTGTTTATACCTGGTCCACACAACCGAAATAATCTCTGCCACCCCGAGTGAATTATTTAGAACCTACGCGAGCGCATTTATACTGTTAATTTTTAACTGCGCAATCGTTTTCGCAAAAGACAGAGCCACGAAAACCATATATCCGCGCCGCCCTCAAAATCCATATAAAATTGATAAGCTCCTGAAGTAGAGCTTTTACTTTTGCACCTCAGAAACATATTTCTGACACGCCTGAAGCGCAATTAGTCCTCGGTCGCCTTCGTTGGTGATGGCAACAATTCGTTGAGCATGCGCTGGGTCAAGTTGGGCACGTACGGCTCCATGTACCACGCCTGCGGTGCAGGTGGCTTCTCGCACCCCACCATCACAACCCGAGGCGGCAAGGGTTCCGGCGTCGACAAGGACTGACAGCCGCAGATCAGCGGTAGCAAGCCGGCCACGCAGGCGAGCCTGAGCTTGTTGAGCATCGTTCATTTCCTTCCAGTGCGTTTTGGTCTGATCCTGCAGGCGAGCCTCCAGGGCGCGACGTGCATTCTGCTGCTCGGCCAGCTGGTCGAGCGCAGCTGCAGCAGCCTCCTCACGCTCACGGCCGTGCAGACGGTCCTTCTCAGCCAGCTGGCTGCCGTAGTCGTCGGCTTGTTCGGCGAGCTGCTTCCCATAGACATTGGCCTGCCACACCCAGGCTGCCCGGGCACCGAGGGCACACACGAGCATCAGGGTCGCCAGGGCGATCAGCCATGTCGTTCATTTGCGACATCTGCGGTAAGGCTCGCGTGAAGGGCAATCACGACCAATGCTCCTAAACCCGTCAAGCAACTGGCTTCATCATCATACGAGGGCGCAAGCCATGAACACTGCATTCATGCTAATGGCGCAATACAACGGACGCGCCATCATCCCAATCGCCCAGGTGTGCACCGACTACTTCACCCACCTCACCCCTGACATGTTTCAGCGGAAGGTTCTTGCCGGACAGATCAAGCTCCCTATCACCAGGCTCGAAACAAGCCAGAAGAGCGCACGAGGCATTCATATTGCCGATCTGGCGCAGTACTTGGATCAGCAGCGGGAGGCTGCCCGCAAGGAGTGTGCGCAATTGAACAAGACGCTTCGGGCCGGCTAACCGGGAGATTGCACCTGGCCTGGCCAGGTGCCGGTGGCCGTCGACATCGTCGACGATCAACCCGGACCGGCCCTTGGCAAGGGCAGCTAACGACCCATAGCTGCCCCTATCGAGAGCTGTTGGGGGAAGGAGCTGCCACTGTCTTCCAATCAAGGATTGGCCTTGATGTCCACTTGCCCCCTCTTAGCTCTACAACGTTGAAAATTTATAATTTGCAGTGCCCGGTCCAGGCCCAACAATAAAAACCCACCATTCAATTGTAAAGACGTCTGGCGATCATGCTGGTTTCATCCAAGTTCACCTCATGGTAGGTCTCGTTAACAAACCGACAAAATACCCCTACCGCGATTAAGAATCCTTTGATTTGCTGATCAATTTCTTCGTACAAATCATTTTCTTCCTTATTTCTGCAAAAATCCAAAGGCATAATGAAGCTAAGCTCATTGCGCTGAGGAATAAGATCATAAGGCGCACTGTGAATTAACACATTCAATTGCCGCCACTCCTCCGTCATCTTTTTCAGTGCCGCAAACAATGTTTCATCGTGAACTTTAAACGTTGCTCTGCTTTGTACGTCGACGAGTTGATTATACTGCTCAAGAACTGAGCAATGAATGTATTTCGCCCCATAGTGGAAATGATCCGCGATGGAGGTCAAATCAAGCACTTGGAGAACGGCCATCAGATTTGACACATCCTTGCTGCGAATCAAATCTGCCTGCGTTACAGTATTTTGATTAAAAAACTGAGGAAAATGCTGGCGCACCGCAGTGTCATCTTTTGCCAAATCGGATATTACATCTGCCCAAAAGACCACTTCTACAGGAAACTTTTCATCCGCCACCCTCTCGATGGACAATTTTCTTGCAAAAGCTTGAATATGAACATCGCGCTCCGCAGTAGTTGCAATGTAAAGCGTTTGTATCGTAGGTGTAAACTTTTCCGCCTTCGAGCACTCACTTGTAATAAGTTGCTCGGTAATTGTCCTAGTCGTATTTTTGCATTGCACACCCACAAATAGTTTATCGCTATCGTGCCCATAGACATCTACGCCATCTTGCTGCTGCCCTTGCCGGCCATGCCTCGACAAATTAGGATTGCCCCACCTGAGACCAAACGAAGTTTTGCAAATATCTTCAAATTCGTCCCAAGATGTGGGGGCAGGGAGCCTTGATGTGGTTACTGTTGGCATATATAGTTATCCAAGAAATTTTCCGTTCATGGTTAGTTGTCAAGCGGTGGCTAAAAGTTGCCTCTGCTAAGCGCTACACCTTCCAGCGCACAAATGCTGTTGCAAAGGAAGGCTATGAAGACACCGCGAGCCAACGATCTACTGCTGTAGGCTGCCAGCGAATCCGCCAGCTGACTGAGAATCAATAGGTTGGGAATAACCCTCCACGTGCCTCCTCTAGAGTGAATATAACGCAACCGTACGCTTTTGGCCGATAGCGGAAATCCATGGAGGGCTGCTTTGGGACGAAAGCAGCCGTTCACGACTGACCGCAATCGACCCAAAGCCGATGCCTGACTACTAGTAAGCGCTTATAGAGGTAGCATCGCTACCCACCCGCCTACTCAGCCCGGGCGCCGAGTTTAACCGGTGCCTGAATGATCTGATCCAGCCACTTCCAGCCTTTATACCCATCCCCTCGCCCACGCAAATGGGTATACCGCCGCAGCGAGTTCCAGACACGGTGACCAGATACGCTCGAGACCCTCGGTATGTCCCAGTCCATTTCAAACAAGCGACTAACCCCTTCGTGCCGCAAGTCGTGGAAGTGCAGATCCTCTATCCCTTTCATCTTGCATGCCTTCGACCAGGCTGTGCCGATTGAGTCCGTGTTGTACGGGAATATCTCGCGACACTCTCGAGGCATGCTCTGCACGATGATCCATGCCTCATCCGGCAAGTAACACCAGACATCGTTGCCGATCTTCTGGCCAGGGTTTTTCATGTCCCGCACCTTCACTGCCTGCCGGTGCTCATCCAAATCTTCCCACCGTATGCGTGTGATCTCGTCCATTCGGCGGGTCGAAAAAATCGCAAACGCTACTACCTTGGGCATGTGGATGACGCTCGGACGCCGCTGCAGAATCTCGAAGAAGTGCTCGAGCATCTTATCGATCTCATCCAGTGTAGGGCGCCGATCTCGCTCTCGACTCTTCAGGTTGTAGCCAAACTTCTTCAGCACGAGGCGGGCATCTGGCATTGCTTGCGCATCAATCTCATACCCCCACGCCGCCCTGGCCAAGGACAGCACCGACCCCAGGTGCGCCATGTCATTGCCGGCCGCCTGCGGTTTGATGCCTCCTCCTTCAGGACTCATGCGCCACAGCGCGTAGTCCACCAGCATTTGCTGAGTGAGGTCGGAATCCTCCTTCTCACCCAAGTAGCTGTTCTTGATGGCATTCAACGTGCGGCGCTTCGTCTCGCCCAACGGCCGGGCTTTCTCGGCCTCGACCAGGTAGCGGTCGATCATCTGCTTAACCGTGTGCCCTACCCGGCTCGCTCGCTCGAATGCACCAGGTTTCGCCAACTCGGTTTCTCGTCGCTTCGCCCAGGCCACCGCCGCCTGTTTGCGGGCGAACGTCTGGCTCTCT
Source organism: Pseudomonas sp. NPDC089428 (assembly GCF_044749325.1). NCBI lineage: Bacteria > Pseudomonadati > Pseudomonadota > Gammaproteobacteria > Pseudomonadales > Pseudomonadaceae > Pseudomonas > Pseudomonas sp. NPDC089428. The sequence continues at coordinate 65,510 of NZ_JBIVHT010000001.1, read as the reverse complement.
TGGTAGACTGTCACCTTGTCGCGGTTGATGCGGATCTGAGCTGTGTAGCTGATGGTGCCGTCGGCCTTCTTGCGGGGTCTGATCGTTGCCATGAGAATTGGTACACGTCCTGATTCGATTGGTACATTGCACCAAGCGCTTGGTAAAAACGCCCCAAAACCCCCGAAATCGGTACGAAACACGTTGAACGAAATCACTGCAAAATCAGGCGCAAAGCCACAAACCACGCGCCCTGAGCCGTCCCGCCGCTTCAGCGTTGCGCCGATGATGGACTGGACAGACCGCCACTGCCGCTTCTTCCTGCGCCTGCTCTCCAAGCACACCCTGCTCTACACCGAAATGGTCACCACCGGCGCCCTGCTGCACAACGACGCCCACCGTTTCCTGCGCCACGACGTCTCCGAGCACCCGCTGGCGCTGCAGCTGGGCGGCAGCGTGCCGGCCGACCTGGCCGCCTGCGCCAAACTGGCCGAGGAAGCCGGCTACGACGAGGTCAACCTCAACGTCGGCTGCCCGAGCGACCGGGTGCAGAACAACATGATAGGTGCCTGCCTGATGGCCCACCCGGCGCTGGTGGCCGATTGCGTGAAGGCCATGCAGGATGCGGTGTCCACCCCGGTGACGGTGAAGCACCGCATCGGCATCAATGGCCGCGACAGCTATGCCGAACTGTGCGACTTCGTCGGTCAGGTGCGTGAGGCCGGGTGCCGGAGCTTTACCGTGCATGCGCGGATCGCGATTCTGGAAGGGCTGTCGCCGAAGGAGAACCGCGAGATTCCGCCGCTGCGCTATGACGTGGCGGCGCAGCTGAAGGCGGACTTCCCGGACCTGGAGATCGTGCTCAATGGCGGGATCAAGACCTTGGCCGAGTGCCAGGGGCACCTTGAGACTTTCGATGGGGTGATGTTGGGGCGTGAGGCGTACCACAACCCTTACCTGCTGGCCGAGGTGGATCAGCAGCTGTTTGGCAGCGAGGCGCCCGTGGTGAGCCGGAGCGAGGCACTGGAGCAGCTGCGGCCTTATATCGTGGCGCACATGCAAAGCGGGGGCGCGATGCATCACATCACCCGGCATATTCTGGGGCTGGGCCAAGGGTTCCCGGGGGCGCGGCGGTTCCGGCAGTTGCTGTCGGCGGATATTCACAAGGCGGCGGAGCCGCTGAAGGTGTTCGATCAGGCGGCGGAGTTGATGCAGGGGCGATAGGTTGATTCCAGCCGGAACCAGGCCGAATCTCAAGACAACGCAATAGCTGTGGGAGCGTCGGTTCGGCGCCCCGACTTGCCCGCGAAGCCGGCACCGTGGTGCATGGCACGGGCTTCGCCCGTGTTCGCGGGCAAGCCCGCTCCCACAGGGGGCGCGCCGTGGCGACAGATGGTTTTTCCCTCACAGGGAACCTCGCGCCAGCTGCTGACTCGAATCATCACCTTCGGCAATTCTGCCCTGCCCCGCGCGCCTCTTGAGCGCCCGTCGGGGCTCGGGTAATGTCGAGTAAATGCACAGGACAGAGCACGCCCATGACCTCCAAGCTGGAACAACTCAAGCAGTTCACCACCGTAGTCGCCGACACCGGGGACCTGGATGCCATTACCCGTCTCAAGCCGGTCGATGCCACCACCAACCCGTCGCTGCTGCTCAAGGCCGCCGCCATCCCGGGCTATGCCGAGCTGCTCAAGCAGGTGAAGGCCGATGCCAAGGGCAATGTCGACCTGGCCTGCGACAAGTTCGCCGTGGCCGTGGGCGCGGGCATTCTCAAGGTCATCCCGGGGCGTATCTCCACCGAAGTGGATGCGCGCCTGTCGTTCGATGAGCCGGCGCTGCTGAACAAGGCCCGCCAGCTGATCGACCTTTACGAAGCTGCTGGAGTGTCCAAAGACCGCGTGCTGATCAAGCTGGCCTCCACCTGGGAAGGTATCCGCGCCGCCGAGAAGCTGGAAAAGGAAGGCATCCAGACCAACCTGACCCTGCTGTTCTCCTTCGCCCAGGCCCAGGCCTGCGCCGATGCTGGCGTGTTCCTGATCTCGCCGTTCGTGGGCCGTATCTACGACTGGTACAAGAAGAGCACCGGCCAGGAGTACGTCGGCGCCGAAGACCCGGGCGTGCAGTCGGTCACTCGCATCTACAACTACTACAAGGCCAATGGCTACAACACCGTGGTCATGGGCGCCAGCTTCCGCAATATCGGCCAGATCGAACAACTGGCCGGCTGCGATCGCCTGACCATCAGCCCAGACCTGCTGGACAAGCTGAGCAGCGACCAGGGCGAGCTGCCGCGCATCCTGCAACCGGGCAATGCCGGCGAGGCCAAGCAGGTGCTGAACGAAAGCCAGTTCCGCTGGGCGATGAACGAGGATGCCATGGGCACCGAGAAGCTGGCTGAAGGGATTCGCCAGTTTGCCCGGGATCAGGAGAAACTCGAGAAGTTGATGGCGGAAAAAGCCTGATACATCTACGGTTTGCCAGGCGGGCGGGAAATGTTGAGCATTTTCCGCCCGTTTTGTTTCTGCGGGCTGTGAACGCGTTCTGAACTCAAAGGCAAAATGACCTCATCCCCATTGCCCCTCGTGCTCGCCGGCCCGGTACTGCGCCGCCTCGAACCGCATAGGCTGGCCATCTGGCTGGTTGGCAGCCAACCCCTGCAACCGGAATTCATCTTCGACGGCACCGCCAAGGTGGGCTGCCAGGTCGTTGCGATCGGCCAGCACGCCTTCATTCACCTGCTGGACATCCACTTCGCCGAGCCGCTGCCGCGCAACGCCGCCATCCACTACGACCTGCTGATCAACGGCCAGGGCATTGCCAGCTGGGCCCCGCACCTGCTCTACCCCGGCAGCCAGCGCCCAAGCCTGGTGCTGCGTGACCGCCTGGACCAGCTGTTGCATGGCTCCTGCCGCAAACCCCATCACCCGGCCGCCGATGGCCTGCTCTGCGCCGACCGCCTGCTGCAGGCCTGCCAGGCGCCGCAGGAGCGCCCTGCCGTGCTGTTGATGACGGGCGACCAGGTTTACGCTGATGACGTTGCCGGCCCGATGCTGCGCGCCATTCATGTGCTGATCGAGCGCCTGGGCCTGTTCGACGAAACGCTGGACGGCGCGGTGGTCAGCGACAGCCAGGCGCTCTACCGCCACCCCGCCAGCTACTACCATCGCGCCGACCTGCTGCCTGCCCAGGCACGCAACGAAACCCTGCGTGAGCGTTTCTTCGGCGGCAAGCGCAAGCCGATCTTCTCTTCCAGCAATGCCGACAACCACCTGGTGACCTTCGCCGAGGTCATGGCCATGTACCTGCTGGTGTGGTCGCCACAACCCTGGCGCCTGATCGACCTGAACATGCCTGCAGGCCTGAGCCCTCGACACCAGCAGCGCTACCACGAGGAACTGCCGCTGATCGAGGCCTTCGCTGCCAACCTGGGCCAGGTGGCGCGGGTGATGGCCCACCTGCCTTGCCTGATGATTTTCGACGACCACGACATCACCGATGACTGGAACCTCTCCGCGCAGTGGGAAGAAACCGCCTACGGCCACCCGTTCTCGCGGCGGATCATCGGCAATGCGCTGCTCGGCTACCTGTTGTGCCAGGCCTGGGGCAATGACCCGGATGCCTGCAACAGCCTGATCGGGCAGTGCCAGACGCTGCCCCACCAGCAGGACCAGCTGATCGCTGAGCTGCTGCGCTTCCAGGGCTGGCAATACAGCCTGCCGAGCGAGCCACCGCTGCTGGTGCTGGACACCCGCACGCGCCGCTGGCGCAGCGAAAGCGACCTGGGCAAGCCATCCGGCCTGCTCGACTGGGAAGCGCTATGCGAGCTGCAGCAGGCACTACTGGACCACCCTTCGGCGATCATCGTGTCACCGGCGCCGATCTTTGGCGTGAAGCTGATCGAAACCGTACAAAAGGTGTTCAGCTGGCTGGGTTACCCGTTGCTGGTGGATGCCGAGAACTGGATGGCCCACCGTGGCGCGGCCCAGGTGATCCTGAACATCTTCCGCCATTCGCGCACACCGGGGCATTACGTGATTCTGTCGGGTGACGTGCACTATTCGTTCGTCTACGAGGTGCTGATCCGTCATCGCCAGCGCAGCCCGCATCTATGGCAAGTGACCAGCAGCGGGATCAAGAACGAATTCCCGCGACGCTTGCTGGATGTACTGGACCGGCTCAACCGCTGGTTGTACTCGCCACGCTCACCGCTGAACTGGTTTACCAAGCGCAGGCAGATGGAGGTGGTGCCACGCACGCCCAGCCGCAGCAAGGCCGGGGAGCGGCTTTGGAATGGGGCGGGGTTGGGGCAGGTGTTCTTCGATGAGCAGGGGCGGCCGGCGCGGGTGCTTCAGCTGAGTGCGGATGGCAGTGAAGCGGCCGAGTTTGCGCAACGTGAGTGACTTGGCTGGGGAGTTGTGGAGGCCTTGCTGGCCTCTTCGCGGCTAAAGCCGCTCCCACAGGTACACCACAGGCCTCAAGAGAAGTGATATCCCTGTGGGAGCGGCTTCAGCCGCGAAGAGGCCGGCACAGGCTGAAGATCAGGTCCGCTCCAGCGCATTCACCAGGTCATGGAAGGCTTCGCGATTGGAGTCGTTCAGGCCCATGAGAATCTTGTGCGCCTCCAGCACTTTGGAGCGCACCACATCTTCATTCTGATCCTGGGACGGCAGGTCGGTCAGGCACTCAGGGCGCGGTACCGGGCGGTCGACGATGTTGAACACCTGATCGAAGCCCATGGATTGCAGCAGACGCGAAATATCCGGGTTGGTGGTGACCACGGTCGGCAACAGGCCCACCTTCTGACGCGACAGGATCGACAGCTTGGCCAGCAGGCCCAGCGTGGTGCTGTCGATGCTTTCGGTTTCGGTCAAGTCGATGACAATGGCCGAGAAGTTCAGCGCGGTGAAAATCTTCTCGATCGTCGCATCCAGCGCCGAACACAGGGTCAAGCGCACTTCACCGACGAATTTCAGTACAAAGGTACCGCTCTGCTCGGCGAACTGGATTCTACCGGTACTCATTGAAGGTTCCTGCTCAACACCAATAGGGCGATATCATCCGGCATCTCCCCAAGCGTAGCCAATCCGAATCGTTGGCGCAGCCCATCCAGGCTACCACCCGCCGCCTTGACGATATCCGGCAAGGCAGCTTCTTTATCTTTGAGCGTATGCCCTGGCAAAAGGTCCAGAATGCCATCGGACATCAGGCTCAGGCTGAACTGCGGCGGCAACTCGATCACCAGGTCCTGGTAGGTCGCTTCGTCGAACAACCCTACCGGCAGGCCGCGGCCCTCAAGGTAGCGGGCCTCGCCCGGGGTATACAGCACCGGCAGCGGCAGGTGGCCGCCCACGGCGTAGGTCAGCAGGCCGGTTTCTTCGTCGATCACGCCACCGACCATGGTCACGTGCTTGCCCAGCTTGCAGTTGATCAGGCCGCGGTTGATGTGGCTGAGCACTTCCGAAGGCTTGAATTCGCGCAGCTTGCTGCTGCGCTTGAATTCGAACAACAGCCGCGTGGTCATGAACTTCAGCAACACCGTGACGAATGCCGACGACGCGCCATGCCCGGAGACATCGGCGAGGTAGAAGGCAATGCGCCGCTCATCCACGCGGAAGTAGTCGGCGAAGTCGCCCGACAGGTACAGCGACGGAATGATCTGGTGCTCGAAGGTGAACTCACCAAGCGCCCAGGGGCTTTCTGGCAGCATGTTCATCTGCACCTGGCGACCGGCGGTCTGATCTTCCTGCAACAGGTGCAGGCTGGCCTCCAGTTCGCGATTGGCCGCTTCCAGCTTGTCGCGGTAGCGCTGGTTCTCCAGCACCAGGCGCGAACGGTCGAGCGCCCGGCGCACCGAGTGTTCGAGCACGGCCAGGTCTTCCAGCGGCTTGATCAGGTAGTCGGCGGCACCCAGGCGCAAGGCCTCGACCGCGTCGCTCATCACGCCGGCACCCGACACCACGATCACCGGTAACTGCGGCGCGCGCTCGCTGATCTGGCGGATCAGTTCGAGGCCGCCCATCTGCGGCATGCGCAGATCGCAGATCACGAGGTCGGGCTGGTGTTCTTCGAAGACCTGGAGCCCCTGCTGGCCATTACCGGCCTGGAGGACGCTGAAGCCACTGTCTTCCAGATAGGCGGCGAGGCTCGCACGGACCACGTCGTCATCATCGATGATCAGCAGCGTTGCACTGATTTTCTGCATGTGGGCGAACGGCGCCGATTTGGGTTGGTGCAGAGGCGTCTGCAAGGCTGACATCCAACTGCTGGAATACTCTGTGGTAACGCTCTACTTGAGTTGTAGGCCAAGAACCCGGCCCAGGCAACCAGCGGAGATACCTCGTAAGGCGCAGACGGTACTCCCATCCGCCAGGCGTTTCAAGCATACGTCGGTCGAGTTCGCTGCTCTTTACAGGGCAAATCACCGAGAGTTATAAGAATGCCAACCAGTACAACCTATTGGGAAGGATGCAGCATGCCTCATACGCCCTCCAATCACAGCGAGAAACGCGATTTCATCCGCATGCGCATCGACACCGAGGTCAGCCTGTTGCACGAGGGACAGGTGATCGCCGCGGTGTGCCTGGACCTTTCCAGCGGCGGCATGCAGGTGCAGGCGCCGCAGCAATTCAAGGTCGGTGACCACCTGGACGTGCGCATCGACTCCGACCACCCGGCACTCAAGGGCCTGCATGCCAGTACCGAGGTGGTGTGGATCGCCGACCAGCCCGGTGGCCAGCAAAAATTTGGCCTGCGTATCCTGGCCATGCATTGAGCTGTAACAAAAACGGCGACCCGAAGGTCGCCGTTTTCTTGCCTGCAAGGATCAGAAGTCGTCTTCGACTTCGCCATCGTTAACCTTGAACTCGCGGTTCTGCAGGTAGGCATTGCGGATGAAGATGTATTTGTCACCCTGAATCAGCTTCTCGGCCGACAGCAGGCTGGCGCGGGTGTCAACCACGTTGAGGGCGAAGATCGAGTTACGCACCGGCACATCGTTGATGTAACGGTAGGGTTCGGTGTAGCTGTCCGGGTACTTGGCCAGGCCGTCACGCACGGTGCTCGGGCCGAGCAGCGGGATCACGACGTACGGGCCGCTGGGCACGCCCCAGTGACCCAGGGTCTGGCCGAAGTCTTCGTCGTTGCGCTGCAGGCCCATCTTGGTGCCAACATCGAAGAAGCCGCCAAGGCCGAACACGGTGTTGACGATCAACCGCGCCGTATCCACGCCCGCCGCATGCGGCTTGAGCTGCAGCACGTTGTTGGCAAGGTTGGTGACATCGCCGACGTTGTTGAACATGTTGTGGATGCCATCCTGCAAGAACTGCGGGGTGACCCACTGGTAGCCCTTGGCCAATGGCTTGAGGCCATAGGTGTCGATCGTATCGTTGAAACGGAAGATCGGGCGGTTGACCGCTTCCCAGGGATCTTCCTCGGTGGCGGCATGGGTGGCTGCCACGGGCGCCAGCAGCAAGCTGGCGCAGACACAGGCCTGGGTGACTCGCTCGATCACACCGGCACCGATCCTACGCATAGATGTTTCTCCATCGAAATTCTCGGCCGCAAGCGCAACAGGTGCGCTGCTGTACGGCGGCAGTATAGAGCGTTGGGCGCTGATAAACAGCTTTACACATTTTTGCTCAATAATTTGTGAACAGCTGTTGCCCGTCACAGCACGGTAACAATCGTCCAATAGCCTGCGGACTATTTCAGGGACGTTACCATGCTCGCTGCACCCGCCATTACCGCTGTACTGTTCGGCCTGCGCGGTTGCCTGGTCCAGGCCACCGACGGCCACCCCCTGCCCGCCCCTGGTGCCCTCGAGACGCTGGAAGGCCTGCGCCACGCACAGGTGCCGTGCATCTGGCTCGACGACCTGGGCAGCCTGCAGAGCAGGCGCCTGGCCAGCGTGCTGCCGGACTGGCTGCCGGGCCACACGGTCAACGGCGTACGCTGGCCGGCACCGAACGCCTGCTGGCAGGCATTGATGAGCCTGGACAGCGAGTGCCTGGAGGGTTGCGTGCTGGTCAGCGGTGAACCAAAGCTGCTGCAATCAGGCCTCAACGCCGGCCTGTGGACAGTGGGGCTTGCGGCCTGCAACCCCTCATGCGCAAGCACGTCCGCGCAGTGGCAGGCCATGACCTCGCAAGAACAGGAACTGGCCCGCGGCAAGGCCACGTTGGCCCTGTTCAGCCTGGGCGTGCATTCGGTGATCGACCACCTCGAAGAACTGGACACCTGCCTTGCCGACATCGCCCTGCGCTGCAGCAAGGGTGAAAAACCCTGACACAGCCCCATTGATGCGGATCATGCAAAGCGCCACCGAGTGGATTACGCTAGGAACAGGCGAGAACCTTTGCCGCTTCGCTGAGGTCCATGCCTTGCCAAGCCATTGATGGAGAACAGCCAATGCCTGCCCGCGAATTGCAAGAGCGCTTGAACAGCCTGCGCGAGCAACTGGACCGCAACGTACCGCTTTCGGATGAAGAACTGGCCGCCCTGCACGAAGAGGCCAGGCAGATCGAAGCGCAGTTGAAGCTCGAGGAAGCCACGCCGGACAACAACGTGGTCGACGGGGTGAACCTGGCGATCGAACGTTTCGAAGCCGAACACCCGGACTTGACCGCCACCCTGCGCAGCATTGCCAACTCGCTGCACAGCATGGGGATCTGAAACAGCCGGGGCCGCTTTGCGGCCCATCGCCGGCAAGCGCGGCTCCCACAGGGTGCGGCGCTTGCCGGGATGGCTGCAAAGCAGCCCCAACTACACAGAACTTACTGGCGAACCAGTCGCAGGTTCGCCGGGCTGATCGCCCCGGTGCTGCGGTATGGGTTGATGTCCAACCCGCCGCGGCGCACATACCGCGCATACACGGTCAGGTGCTCCGGTTGCAGCAGGTTCTTCAAATCCAGGTAGATCCGCTCCACGCACTGTTCGTGGAAGTCGGCATGCTGGCGGAAGCTGATCAGATAGGTCAGCAGGCTGGCATGGTCCAGCGCCCTGCCCTTGTACTCCACCACCACGCTGCCCCAGTCCGGCTGGCCTGTCACCGGGCAGTTTGATTTCAGCAGGTGGCTGTGCACGGTCTCTTCGACAATGCGCTCAGGGTTGCAACTCAGCAGTTCAGGTTGCGGCTGCTCGTAGTTGTCGATCGCCACATCCAGCGCATCGATGCACTGTCCAGGCAAGGCCACCACGCCCTGCGCCTCAACTTCCGCCAGGGTACGCACTTGCACGCCCACCGGCTTGCCAGCGGCGGCCGACAGATCGCTCACCAGGCATGCCTGCAAATCGTTGATCGAGGCGAACTGGGTCTGGTTCAGCGAGTTGAGGTAGAGCTTGAACGACTTCGACTCGATGATATTCGGCGAATCGGCCGGTATGGCAAATTCGCCGATGGCCACCACCGGCTTGCCCGAGGGCAGCAGCCACGACAGCTCGAAGCAGTTCCAGTAGTCCACGCCCTGCCACGGCAGGGTCTGGGCGGTCACACCCAGCTCGGCCCACTTGGCCGTGCGCGGGATCGGGAACAACAGCGAAGGCGTGTAGGTGGCAATGTATTCGCTGGATTTGCCCAGCGGGGAATGTTCGGCGGCGGGATGCATGGAAACTGACCTGAAGGTTCGAAATTGCCCTTAGTCTACCGGTTTTGCACCCCGCCTTGCAGGCCCGCTTACTCGATGGTCAGCACCCCGACCATGCCGGCCTGGTAATGCCCCGGTACGTTGCAGGCGAACTCGATGGGCGCCGACTTGCGGAACGTCCAGGTCAGCTCGGCGCGCTGGCCGGGCTGCACCAGCACGGTGTTGCCGCCATCGTGACCATGGGCAGCATGGTCCATCGGTTTGGCGGGCGCGTGGCCCATCTGCGAGTGGTCCATGCCCTCATGCTGCATGGCGGCGTTGAACATCTTGCCCTGCATGGCGATCATTTCTTTCTGGTGCTCGGCATGCATGGCCTTGTCACCCAGGTTGAATTCATGGGGCAGCTTGCCTTCGTTGACCAGCACGAAGCGCACGGTCTCGCCCGCCTTCACGTGCAGGCTCTTGGGCTCGAAGGCGATGTCCTTGAGCACCACTTCAACGGTGCGGGTGGCAGGGGCAGCCGGGGCTGGCTCGCCGAATGCGAAGGTTTTCGCCTCGCCTGCCAGGGTTGGCAGGCTGACCAGGGCCAGGGCGGCGGCGATGAACAGGTGTTTCATGATGACTCCGAAGATCACGTCGGGATGGGACCACTCTAGAAAGGCGCGGCTGGCGCTTGGCTGACAAGAAGATTACAACTTTGTCAGCTTGGGCGAGGCTCGCGTTAGTCACGTATCATTTCAGCCATCCCATCATCCCTGTGCGGCGGGTTCACCCGCTTCCACAAGGAACCGCGTCAACCCTCTGATTGTGGATTGAGCATGAAACTGCTGATCGTCGAAGACCAGGCCCGCACCGGCCAGTACCTGAGCCAGGGCCTGAGCGAAGCCGGCTTCGCCACCGAACTGGCCACCGACGGCGAGACCGGCCAGTACCTGGCCCTGACCGGCGACCACGACTTGCTGATCCTCGACGTGATGCTGCCCGGGCGTGACGGCTGGCAGATCCTGCAGGCCGTGCGCACTGCCGGGCTGGACACTCCGGTGCTGTTCCTGACCGCCCGCGACGCCGTCGAGGACCGGGTGCACGGCCTGGAACTGGGCGCCGACGATTACCTGGTCAAGCCGTTCGCCTTCTCCGAGCTGCTGGCCCGGGTGCGCAGCCTGCTGCGCCGCGGCACCAGCCCCAGCCAGGACACCACCCTGACCCTCGCCGACCTGCGCCTGGACCTGATCCGCCGCCGCGCCGAACGGGCCGGCACGCGCATCGACCTGACGGCCAAGGAGTTCGCCCTGCTCGAACTGCTGCTACGCCGCCAGGGCGAGGTGCTGCCCAAATCGCTGATCGCCTCGCAAGTGTGGGACATGAACTTCGACAGCGACACCAACGTCATCGAAGTGGCCGTGCGCCGCCTGCGCCTGAAGATCGACGACCCGCACCCCAACAAGCTGATCCATACCGTACGCGGCATGGGCTACGTGCTCGAAGAGCGCCACGACTGATGCGCAGGCTGTCCCTCGGCACGCGCCTGGCACTGCTGTTTGCCGCCTGCACCGCTGCCGTGTCGCTAGGCGCCGGGCTGCTGTTCAACCGTGCCAGTGAGCAGCATTTCGTCGAACTGGACCAGCAACTGCTGGAGTCGCGCCTTTCCCTGTTTCGCAGCCAGCTCGCCGGCCTGAAGCACCCCGACCAGTTGCAAGGCCGCTTGCCAGCCCTGCGCGACGAGCTCAGCCACCAGGCTGACCTGGCGCTGCGCATCGATGGCCCAGACGGTGCGCACTGGTTCGCCAGCCGCGACGGCCTGCCAGGCACGCCGTCGACACCCACGCTGACGACCCTGCACGCCGAGGGCGTCGATTACCGAAGCCTCACGGTCCCCCCGGACGATCAGACGTCTGCACAGCTGACGCTGTTTCTCGATATCACCCATCACCAGCACTTCCTGCAAGGCATGCAGCGCCTGATCTGGCTTACCGTCGGGCTATCGGCGCTGGCCACTGCCCTGCTTGGTGCCTGGGCCGCACGCAGTGGCCTGCGCCCCCTGCGCCAGATGGGCCAGGTGGCTGCCAGCGTGTCGGCACGCTCACTGACCACTCGCCTGCCGGTGGCGCAGATGCCGGAGGAGCTGGCCGAACTGGCCACCACGGTGAACGCCATGCTGCAACGCCTGGACGACGCCTTCCAACGCCTGTCGGCGTTCTCCGCCGACATCGCCCACGAACTGCGCACGCCGCTTTCCAACCTGCTGACCCACACCCAGGTCACCCTCACCCGCCCGCGCAGCCTGGAGGAGTACCGCGAGGCACTGCATGGCAACCTCGAGGAGCTGCAGTGGATGGCGCAGATGATCAACGACATGCTGTTCCTCGCCAAAGCAGACCACGGCCTGTTGGTACCGGGGCAGACGGCGCTGGCCCTGCACGAAGACGTGGATGCGCTGCTGGAGTACTACGCGCCGTTGGCCGAGGATAATGACGTGCAATTGCTGCGCGAGGGCGAGGCGATCGTGCAGGGTGACCGGCCTATGCTGCGACGGGCGCTGTCCAACCTGCTCGACAATGCCCTGCGCTTCACCCCGCCAGGCGGGCGAATACGGGTGACGCTGGAGCCGGGGTTGCGGATTTGCGTGGCCAATACCGGGGCGGCAATTGAACCGTCAGCGTTACCGCGCTTGTTCGATCGCTTCTACCGGGTCGACCCGGCGCGGCGGGAAGGCAGTAGCGAGCATGCGGGGCTGGGCTTGGCGATTACCCGGTCGATCATACAGGCCCATGGCGGGAGCATTAAGGCGCATTGCCAGGATGGCTGGACCCGTTTCGTGATCGAATTGCCTGAAGTCCGGTGACATGGGGGCTGCTTTGCAGCCCTTCGCGGGCAAGCCCGCTCCCACAGGGATCGCGCCAGATTCCAGAAATTGAGCAACACAGGTGCTCCCACAGGTATTGCACAGCCTTCAGGGCTTGTGCTGCCCCTTTAGGAACGGGCTTGCCCGCGAAAAGGCCCTGACAGGAGGACTCAGACCGCCAGGCCAATCGCCGGCTGCACCTGCGACGCCCGGTACGCCGGGTAGATGGTCGCCAGGAAGCTCATCACCAGCCCCGCCGCGCAGATCATCAGCACATCCCCGCCCTGCAGCTCGGACGGCAAGCTGCTGACGAAGTAAACATCCGAGGTGAAGATGTGTTGCCCGCTCACCCGCTCCAGCCAGCCGACGATCTGGCTGACATTGAGCGCGGCGATCACGCCGAGCACACCACCGATCAAGGTGCCGACAATACCGATCAGGCTGCCCTGGACCATGAACGTGCCCATGATCTGCGCCGGCGTGGCGCCCAGGGTACGCAGGATGGCAATGTCCGGCCCCTTGTCGTTCACCACCATCACCAGGGTGGCGATGATGTTGAAGGCCGCCACCGCGATGATCATCAGCAGCAACAGGCCGATCATGGTCTTTTCCATCTTCATCGCACTGAACAGGCTGCCCTGGGTGTGCGACCAGTCATCGGCGCGGTAGCCATCGCCCAAACCGGCAGCAATTGCCTTGGACACCTGCGGCGCGGCATACAGGTCGTGCAGTTTCAGGCGCACGCCCTGAACCTGGCCTGGCGCCCAGCGCTGCATTTCGCCGGCATCGGCCACGTGCATGTAGGCCTGCGAGCCATCCAGTTCGGCACCGACCTTGAAGATGCCGACCACGGTCAGGCGCTGCATGCGCGGGGTGATGCCACCGGGCTCCTTGCTGATTTCCGGCACGATCAGGGTCAGCTTGTCACCGGTGTTGAGGCGAAAGCGCCGCGCGGTCAGTTCGCCGATGACCACGCCGTACTCACCCGGCTGCAGGTCCTGCAGGCGGCCCTGGACGATATGCTGGCCGACGATGGAAACCTTGCTCTCCTCGGCCGGGTCGATGCCGCTGACCTGGATCGGCTGCATCGCGCCCTTGTACGAGAGCATGCCTTCCATCTCGGTGATCGGCGCTGCGGCCATCACCGCCGGGTTCTGCAACGCGGCATCGGCCGCCTTGTGCCAGTCGTCCAGCGGCTGCACGCCAAGGATCGAGGCATGCGGCACCAAGCCGAGAATGCGCGAACTCATCTCGCGCTGGAAGCCGTTCATCACCGACAGCACCACGATCATCGCCAGCACGCCCAGCGACAGGCCGATCATCGAGGTCATCGAAATGAACGAGATGAAGTGGTTGCGGCGCTTGGCCCGGGTGTAGCGCGCGCCGATGAAGATGGGCAAGGGTCTGAACATGTAGGAAACACCCAAATTAAACGGGAAAACGGGGCGGCGCTGCCACCCCGTGCACTCGGTCAGATCGCCACCAGGTGGCCATCGTCGAGCTTCAGCACGCGGTCCATCTGGCGCGCCAGGTTGAGGTCGTGGGTCACCACCAGGAAGGCGGTACGCGATGCGCTGGACAATTCCTGCATCAGCTCCTGGATACCCTGGGCGGTGTGGTGGTCGAGGTTGCCGGTCGGCTCGTCGAGCATCACCAGGCCCGGGCGATTGACCAGGGCGCGGGCGATTGCCACACGCTGGCGTTCACCGCCGGACAGTTCGGCCGGCTTGTGGTGCAGGCGATGGCCCAGGCCGACCCGCTTGAGCAGCGCCTCGGCACGCTCACGGGCTTCAGGGATGGCCGTGCGGCCGATCAACAGCGGCATGCACACGTTCTCCATGGCGGTGAACTCTGGCAGCAGGTGGTGGAACTGGTAGACGAAGCCCAACTCGCGGTTGCGCAGCAGGCCGCGGGCACGCTCGCCGAGGGCCGACAGCTCTTCGCCGGCCAGCCACACGCTGCCCTGGGTGGGCCGGTCGAGGCCGCCAAGCAGGTTGAGCAAGGTACTCTTGCCGGAGCCGGAGCTACCGACGATGGCCACGCGCTCACCGGCGTGCAGCTCCAGGTTGAGCCCGGACAGCACCTGCACCGACTCCGGGCCCTCGTCGTAGGACTTGCCCAGGTTGCGGCAACTCAGAACGGCTTTATCACTCATGCGCGACTCACTCATAACGTAGCGCCTCTGCAGGCTGGGTGCGGGCCGCACGCCAGGCCGGGTACAGGGTGGCGAAGAAACTCAGGACCAGCGCCGCACCGCAGACCATGTAGACGTCCTGGGCCTGGATCTGCGACGGCAGGTAATCGATGAAATACACATCGGCATTGAGGAACTTGTGCCCGATCAGCGTCTCGATGCCGGCGATCGCGGCGCTGACGTTCAGCGCCGCGACGATCCCGACCACGGCGCCGATCAGCGTGCCGATCACCCCGATCACCGTGCCCTGGACCATGAAGATGAGCATGATCTGCCCGGGCGTGGCGCCCAGGGTACGGAGGATGGCGATGTCACCGCGCTTGTCGTTGACCACCATCACCAGGGTGGAAATGATGTTGAACGCCGCCACCGCCACGATCAGCAGCAACAACAGGCCGATCATGGCCTTTTCCATGCGGATCGCCTGGTACAGGTTGCCGTGGGTACGGGTCCAGTCGCGGCTGTAGTATTCCTGGTCGCCCAGCTGCTGGGCGATGCTCCAGGCCACCCGTGGCGCCTGGAACAGGTCGTCGAACTTCAGGCGCAGGCCCTGTACCTGGTCCGGCTTCCAGCGGTGCAGGCGGGACAGGTCGGTGATGTTGGTCAGGCCCAGGTAGCCGTCGATCTCGCCGGCACCGACGTGGAAGGTGCCGACCACGGTGAAGCGTTTCATGCGCGGGAACATGCCGGCCGGGGTCACGCTGACCTCGGGAGCGACGAAGGTCAGCTTGTCGCCGATGGCCACGCCCAGCTTGGCCGCGGCCTTGTCGCCGATCATGATGCCCCACTCGCCTGGCGCCAGCTGGTCGAGGCTGCCTTGCTGGATGAAGTTGTCGATGATCGACACCTCGCGCTCACGCGCCGGGTCGATGCCGTTGAGCAACACCTTCTGCACCTTGCCGTCATGGGTCAGCAGGCCCTGCATCTGCGTGTACGGGGCGACCGCCAGCACCTGCGGATTCTGCTTTACTTGTTGGGCAAGGGCAGACCAGTCGTTGATCGGCTGGCCGCTCTCCAGCGTGGCGTGGGGGATCATGCCCAGCACGCGGGTACGCATCTCGTGGTCGAAACCGTTCATGACCGAGAGCACCACGATCATCACCACCACGCCCAGGGCGAGGCCGATCATCGAGGTCAGGGAAATGAACGAGACGAAGTGGTTACGGCGCTTGGCACGGGTGTAACGCGTACCGATGAATGCGAAAAGAGGTCTGAACATGTCGGGGCTTGTTCGGATGAAAGGGAACGTCCTTGTGGCGAGGCGCCTACGGCGGCTTTACACTCGGACCACCGCCGCAACCATGGGTTCGCCATGACGACATTAGACGAAGAAGATCGCCGCGAATACTACCGCATCGAAGATCGGATCGCACTGGAAATCAGCCCCCTCAGCGCGGCCGAAGCCCTTGAGGCAGAACTGTTGCAAGATGATTCGCCACTGTTCAACCTGCTCAGCGAGCTGCACCTGTCCGACTTCGAGTCACAGCACCTGCTGCGCCAGCTGAGCGATAAGGACCGCACCCTGGCAGCCTTCCTGCGGGCGCAGAACAAGCGCCTCGACCTGCTCAGTGCAGTGGTCGCGCAAACCCTGCTCGGTGAAATCGGCCAGCCACAGCGGGTGATCATTTCCGAAGGTGGCATCGAGTTCGCGCAACCTCGGCAGATCGCCCCCGGTACCCGGGTGAAGGTGAAGATGGTACTGATGCCGCGCGCCCACGGCCTGCTGCTGCGCGGCAAGGTCACCCACTGCGACCCGCGCCCGGGCGGCGATTACGAGGTCGGCACGGAATTCACCGACATGACCGATGCCCAACGGCAACTGCTGGCCCGCTACATCCTGCAGCGCCAACAGCAGCAACGGCGCCAGCAGCTGGAACAAGACGGCCCCGCCTCCTGAGCCCTATCACCCTGATTTGAAGGAACGAACGTGACCCTGATCTACGGCCATCGCGGCGCCAAGGGCGAAGCCCCCGAAAATACCCTGAAGAGTTTTCAGCAGTGCCTGTCCCACGGCGTCAACCGCTGCGAACTGGACCTGCACTTGTCGGCCGACAACGAGCTGATGGTGATCCACGACCCCACCCTCAAGCGCACCACCGGCCGCCGTGGCAAGGTGGTCGAGCACCCGGCCGCCGAACTGGTCAAGATCGATGCGCGCAAGGGCGGCCCTGGGCACGTGCAACCCTGCCCCATTCCGAAACTCGAAGAACTGTTCGAGAAGTGCGCCTTCGAGCATTGGCAGCTGGAGGTCAAGAGCGCCTCGCGCACCCGCGCCGCCACCACCGTACTGGCGATCCGCGAACTGGCGCAGCAGTACGGCCTGCTCGACAAGGTGACCATCACTTCGAGCTCACGCGAAGTGCTGGGTGCTGCCCTGGAGCTGGTACCGGATGTGAAACGCGGGCTGGTTGCCGAGTACGCCTGGCTCGACCCGCTGAAGGTCGCGCAGAACTATAGCTGCGAGCTGCTGGCGTTGAACTGGACGCTGTGCACCCCCGAGCGCCTGCTCAAAGCACAGGGTCAGGGCTTGCATGTGTCGGTGTGGACGGTCAACGAACCGGCACTGATGCGCCGGCTCGCTGACTTTGGCGTGGACAGCCTGATTACAGACTTTCCCGGTTTGGCCAAGACCACCCTCGGGTAGGGCTGAAATCGGTCTCCCCGACCGGCTCAGGCCACCGGCCGGAGCCGCTCAAAAAAGCCGGTTCAGGCCGTCGTAGGCAGCTACCCGATAGGCTTCGGCCATGGTCGGGTAGTTGAATGTGGTGTTGACGAAGTACTTCAGGTTGTTCTGCTCACCTGGCTGGTTCATCACCGCCTGGCCGATGTGCACAATCTCCGAAGCCTGATAGCCGAAGCAGTGCACCCCGAGCACTTCCAGGGTTTCACGGTGGAACAAGATCTTCAGCATGCCCTGCGGCTCACCCGCGATCTGCGCACGCGCCATGCTCTTGAAGAACGCCTTGCCCACTTCGTACGGCACCTTGGCCTGGGTCAGCTCCTGCTCGTTCTTGCCGATCGAGCTGATCTCCGGGATGGTGTAGATGCCGGTCGGCACGTCGTTGACGAAGCGCCAGCTGCCATTGTCGACGATGCTGCCAGCGGCCGAACGGCCTTGGTCGTGGGCAGCGCTGGCCAGGCTTGGCCAGCCGATCACGTCACCGGCACCGTAGATGTTCGGCACGCTCGTGCGGTAGGCCTCGTCGACCTCGATCTGGCCGCGGCTGTTGACCTTGATGCCGATGTTTTCCAGGCCCAGCTTGTCGGTATTGCCGGTACGGCCGTTGCACCACAGCAAGGCGTCGGCCTTGATCTTCTTGCCCGACTTCAGGTGCAGGATCACCCCGTTGTCCAGGCCCTCGACCCGCTCGTACTCCTCGTTGTGGCGTACGGTGATGTTGTTGTTGCTGAAGTGGTAGCTCAGCGCCTGGGAAATTTCCGAGTCCAGGAAGCTCAGCAGCTGGCCGCGGTTGTCGACCAGTTCCACCAGCACGCCAAGGCCACTGAAGATCGAGGCGTATTCGCAACCGATCACGCCGGCGCCATAGACGATCAGCTTGCGCGGGGTGTGGCTGAGGCTGAGGATGGTGTCGCTGTCGTAGACGCGTGGGTGGTGGAAGTCGATGTCGGCCGGGCGGTACGGGCGCGAGCCGGTGGCGATGATGATGTGCTTGGCGTTGAGCTTCTCGACCACGCCATTGGGGCAGACCACTTCGACGGTCTGCTCATCGGCGAAGCTGCCGGTACCGAAGAACACATCGACGCGGTTGCGGGCGTAATAGCCGGTACGCGAAGCGACCTGCTTGGCGATGACCCGCTCGGCACTCTTGAGCACGTCAGGGAACGAGAACCAGCGCGGCTCACCGATGGCACGGAACATCGGGTTGGTGTTGAACTGCATGATCTGCCGCACCGAGTGACGCAGCGCCTTGGACGGGATGGTGCCCAGGTGGGTGCAGTTGCCGCCGACCTGACGGCGGCTGTCGACCATTGCCACCTTGCGCCCCGCTTTGGCGGCGTTCATTGCCGCACCTTCACCGGCCGGGCCGGAACCCAGCACCACTACGTCGTAGTTGTAGACAGCCATGCGTACTCCTTCAGAACTGGCCCGGGGTTACGGTTACCCGCGGGACTCGATCATGCCGCCAGGGCGTCATGAGAAAATTCGGGTGCAGTCTAATCAAGCGTGAACGCCGCGCACATTAACCCTTGGTCGCGTCGTAGGCCAATTTTGCCTGCACTACATGTCATTTACCGATCCCTGGCGGCGATCATCCCTGCCAACGCTTTCAATCGCCTTTCACCGCCTGCTCGAATGCGGGGGTAGCTCGGGAGACGAAGCCACCTTCGGCCCGAGTCACCAAAACCGCAGCCAGATCATGGGCCACGGCGAAATCCCAGGCGCGCTCCGGCCCCAGGATCAGCAGCAGGGTCGAATAGCCATCGGCTTGAAGTGCCGAGCGATCGAGTACGGTGACCGCGGCCAGGTCGTGGTCGACCGGGCGCCCTAGGCGGGCATCGAAGGTGTGTGAATAGCGCCGGCCATTCTCCTCGAAATAGTGGCGATAGTCACCCGAGGTCGAAACCCCCAGGCCATTGACCGGGATGATCTGGCGGGCGACCTGGCGGTCCTCGCGCGGCAGCTCCAGAGCGATACGCCAAGGGCTTCCGTCTGGCTTGCGGCCCACGGCCTTGAGCTCGCCGGTGACTTCGGCGACGAAACGGCTCACACCCATGGCGCGCAGGCGCTCGGCGATCAGGTCGACAGCGTGGCCGGCAGCAATGCTGTTGAAGTCCAGTTGCACCGCGGCATCCTTGCACAGTGCCTGGCCATCGATGCGCAGGTGGCGGTAACCGACGCGCTGGCGGGCCTGGGCCAGGGCTTGCGGGTCAGGCACCTGCTCGTGGCGAGCCTGCGGGCCGAAACCCCAGAGGTCGAGCAGCGGCTCGACGGTGAGGTCGAAAGCGCCGTCGCTCAGTTCGGCCAGGTGCTGGCCAAGGGCGACCAGTTCGAGCATGTCAGGCGGCAAGACCATGCACTGGTTGGCAGGCAGCAGGTTGAACTGGCTGATGGTGGAATCGCCGCGATAGGTCGAGTAATGCTGGTCGATGTCGTTGAGGATGGTCTCGACCGCCGCCTGGACCTGGCCCGGTGCCGGGCCGCCAGGCTCGCGGACGTACTGGATACTGTAGCTGCTGCCCATGGTCGGGCCGCCCAGGCGCTCCAGGGTCGGGCCCTGGTTGCAGGCGGTCAGGAGCATCAGCAGGATTGAGAGAAGTGCACGCAATATCGAGGTCTCGATCGTCTGTACCGGCCTTTTCGCGGGCAAGCCCGCTCCCACAGGGATATCACAAGCCTTGAAACCAGTGATATCCCTGTGGGAGCGGGCTTGGCCGCGAAAAGGCCGGTACAACGACAACAAATGCCAGGCAAAAAAAAACGGGAACCCGAAGGTTCCCGTTTTTTCATGCGCTTACAAGCGGATCAGCGTGGAAACGCTGGCGGGTTCACACCCGACATCTCTTCCATCACGCGAACCACCTGGCAGCTGTAACCGAATTCGTTGTCGTACCAGACGTACAGGACAACGCGGTTGTCGTTGGCGATGGTCGCCTCGGCATCCACCACACCGGCGTGACGCGAACCGACGAAGTCGGTCGAAACCACTTCCTGCGAGCTGACGTAGTCGATCTGCTTGTGCAGTTCCGAGTGCATGGCGGTCTGGCGCAGGTACTCGTTGATCTCGTCGCGGGTGGTCGGCTTCTCGAGGTTCAGGTTGAGAATGGCCATCGAAACGTTCGGCGTCGGAACGCGAATGGCGTTGCCGGTCAGCTTGCCTTTCAGCACTGGCAGTGCCTTGGCGGCAGCGGTGGCGGCGCCGGTTTCGGTGATGACCATGTTCAGCGGCGCGGCACGGCCACGGCGGCTGCCCTTGTGGAAGTTGTCGATCAGGTTCTGGTCGTTGGTGAACGAGTGAACGGTTTCGACGTGGCCGTTGACGATGCCGTACTGGTCGTTGATGGCCTTGAGCACCGGCACGATGGCGTTGGTGGTGCAGGAGGCTGCCGAGATGATCTTGTCATCGGCAGTGATGTCACCGTGGTTGATGCCATGCACGATGTTCTTCAGCGCGCCCTTGCCAGGTGCGGTGAGGATCACGCGGGCAGCGCCTGGGCAGGCCAGGTGCTGGCCCAGGCCGTCGGCGTCACGCCATACGCCGGTGTTGTCGACGATCAGCGCGTTTTCGATGCCGTACTGGGTGTAGTCGACTTCGCTCGGGCTCTTGGCGTAGATGATCTGGATCAGGTTGCCGTTGGCGGTGAGGGTGTTGTTGGCTTCGTCGATGGTGATGGTGCCATCGAACGGGCCATGCACCGAGTCACGGCGCAGCAGGCTGGCACGCTTGACCAGGTCGTTCTCGGCGCCTTTGCGCACGACGATTGCACGCAGGCGCAGGCCGTCGCCACCACCGGTCTTCTCGATCAGGATGCGCGCCAGCAGGCGGCCGATGCGGCCGAAGCCGTACAGGACGACGTCGGTACCCTTGCGGGCCGAAGCGTTCTGCTGGCCAACCACGTCGGCCAGTTCTTCACGGACGAACTGCTCGGCAGTGCGGCCGTTGCCTTCCTGCTTGAACTTGTTGGCCAGCTTGCCCAGGTCGACCGAAGCGGCGCCCAGTTTCAGCTCGCTCATGGCCTTGAGCAGGGGGAATGTCTCGTGTACGGACAGTTCGGTCTCGTCAGTTTGACGGTGACGCGCAAAGCGGTGGGCTTTGAGGATCGAGATAACCGAACGGTTGATCAGGCTACGGCCATAAATCGAGCTCACCACATTGTTGTTGCGGTAGAGCTGACCGATAAGCGGGATCATCGCTTCAGCCAGAGCTTCACGATCGATCCACTCACCAAGACACTGGTCGGGCTTCTGAGTCACGGGAACCTTCCACATGTAGGGACAGAAAAAAGGGGCTACATTATGACGCCCCTGCGCGTAACCGGCAATGAGCGCCTGTCGCCGATGGCAAAGCCCGCTGTTCATGGCCTGTCGAGCCTGACAGCAGGCACTGTCACCGGTACAATCGATCTCTTTGCCGCAACGCTTGGAGTGCAATCTCCCGTGTCAGTTCTGCGCCTACCGCAAATGTCGGCCACGGCCGGCAAACAAACCTGGGGCAACCTGCCCGGTGCCGCCCTTAGCCTGGCCATCGCCGAGGCTGCCAGCAGCGCGGGCCGCTTCACCCTGCTGCTGACCGCCGACAGCCAGGCCGCCGATCGTCTGGAGCAAGAGCTTCGCTTCTTTGCCCCGGACCTGCCGGTGCTGCCGTTCCCCGATTGGGAAACCCTGCCCTACGACCTGTTCTCGCCGCACCAGGACATCATTTCCCAGCGCATCGCCAGCCTCTACCGGCTGCCGGAGCTGAGCCACGGCATTCTGGTCGTGCCGATCACCACTGCCCTGCACCGCCTGGCCCCGACCCGCTTCCTGCTCGGCAGCAGCCTGGTGCTGGACGTGGGCCAGACCATCGACGTCGAGCAGATGCGCACGCGCCTGGAAGCCACTGGCTACCGCTGCGTCGACACGGTCTACGAGCATGGTGAATTCGCCGTGCGTGGCGCACTGATCGACCTGTTCCCGATGGGCAGCAAGCTGCCTTATCGCATCGACCTGTTCGATGACGAGATCGAAACCCTGCGCACCTTCGATCCGGAGACCCAGCGTTCGATCGACAAGGTCGACTCGATCCGCCTGCTGCCGGCGCGCGAGTTCCCCATGCAGAAGGAAGAGGTGACCCGCTTCAAGGCGCGTTTCCGCGAGCGTTTCGATGTCGACTTCCGCCGTAGCGCGATCTTCCAGGACCTGGCCAGCGGCATCATCCCTGCCGGCATCGAGTACTACCTGCCGCTGTTCTTCGAAGAAACCTCGACCCTGTTCGACTACCTGCCCGCCGACACCCAGGTGTTCTCGCTGCCGGGCGTCGAGCAAGCGGCCGAGCATTTCTGGAACGACGTGCGCGGGCGCTATGAAGAGCGCCGCGGCGACCTGACCCGCCCGCTGCTGCCGCCGGCCGAGCTGTTCCTGCCCGTCGAAGACTGCTTCGCCCAGCTCAAGCAGTGGCCACGGGTGGTGGTCAGCGCCGACGACATCGAAGCCGGCGCCGGCCGCGAGCGCTTCCCCGCGCGCGCCCTGCCCAACCTGGCCATCGAGGCCAAGGCCAACCAGCCGCTGGCGGCGCTGGCCGAATTCCTCGACCAGTTCAGCGGCCGCGTGCTGTTCACCGCCGAATCGGCGGGCCGCCGCGAAGTGCTGCTGGAACTGCTCGAACGCCTCAAGCTGCGCCCGCAGACGGTCGACAGCTGGGCCGATTTCATTACCGGCCGCGAGCGCCTGGCAATCACCATCGCCCCGCTGGACGACGGCCTGTTGCTGGAAGACCCGGCCGTCGCCCTGGTCGCCGAGAGCCCACTGTTCGGCCAGCGCGTGATGCAGCGCCGGCGCCGCGAAAAACGCGGCGAGGCAGCCAACGACGCGGTCATCAAGAACCTCACCGAGCTGCGCGAAGGCGCACCGGTGGTGCACATCGACCATGGTGTGGGCCGCTACCTGGGCCTGGCCACCTTGGAAATCGACGGCCAGGCCGCCGAATTCCTCACCCTGGAATACGCCGAGGGCGCCAAGCTGTATGTGCCGGTAGCCAACCTGCACCTGATCGCCCGCTACACCGGCAGCGATGACGCCCTGGCGCCGCTGCACCGCCTGGGCTCCGAAGCCTGGCAGAAAGCCAAGCGCAAAGCCGCCGAGCAGGTCCGCGACGTGGCTGCCGAGCTGCTCGACATCTATGCCCGTCGCGCCGCGCGCAAGGGCTATGCGTTTGCCGACCCGGCCGCCGACTACGCCACGTTCAGCGCGGGCTTCCCGTTCGAGGAAACCCCCGACCAGCAAGCGGCCATCGAGGCGGTGCGGGTCGACATGCTGGCGCCCAAGCCGATGGACCGCCTGGTCTGCGGCGACGTAGGCTTCGGCAAGACCGAAGTGGCCATGCGCGCAGCCTTCATCGCCGTGCACAGCGGCCGCCAGGTGGCGGTGCTGGTGCCGACCACCCTGCTCGCCCAGCAGCACTACAACAGCTTCCGCGACCGCTTTGCCGAATGGCCGGTAAAGGTCGAGGTGATGAGTCGCTTCAAGTCGGCCAAGGAAGTGGCCGCCGCCGCCGC
Organism: Pseudomonas sp. NPDC089428; assembly: GCF_044749325.1. Taxonomy (NCBI): domain Bacteria; kingdom Pseudomonadati; phylum Pseudomonadota; class Gammaproteobacteria; order Pseudomonadales; family Pseudomonadaceae; genus Pseudomonas; species Pseudomonas sp. NPDC089428. Next base: position 41,701 of record NZ_JBIVHT010000001.1, on the reverse strand, counting down.
CGACCTTGCCGAAGGCAAGATCGACATCCTCATCGGCACCCACAAGCTGCTGCAGGACGACGTGCGCTTCAAGGACCTGGGCCTGGCGATCATCGACGAGGAACACCGCTTCGGCGTGCGCCAGAAAGAGCAGCTGAAGGCCCTGCGCAGCGAAGTGGACATCCTCACCCTGACCGCCACGCCGATTCCGCGCACGCTGAACATGGCCGTGGCGGGCATGCGCGACCTGTCGATCATCGCCACCCCGCCAGCGCGACGCCTGTCGGTGCGCACCTTCGTCATGGAGCAGAACAAGAGCACGGTCAAGGAGGCGCTGCTGCGTGAGCTGTTGCGCGGCGGCCAGGTGTACTACCTGCACAACGACGTGAAGACCATCGAGAAGTGCGCGGCCGAACTGGCCGAACTGGTCCCGGAAGCGCGTATCGGCATCGGCCACGGGCAGATGCGCGAGCGCGAACTGGAACAGGTGATGAGCGACTTCTACCACAAGCGCTTCAACGTGCTGATCGCCTCGACCATCATCGAGACCGGCATCGACGTGCCGAGCGCCAACACCATCGTCATCGAGCGCGCCGACAAGTTCGGCCTGGCCCAGCTGCACCAGCTGCGCGGCCGTGTTGGCCGCAGCCACCACCAGGCCTACGCCTACCTGCTGACCCCGCAGCGGCAGAAGATCAGCGCCGACGCCGAAAAGCGCCTGGAAGCCATCGCCAACACCCAGGACCTCGGGGCCGGCTTCGTGCTGGCCACCAACGACCTGGAAATCCGCGGCGCCGGCGAGCTGCTTGGCGAAGGCCAGAGCGGTCAGATCCAGGCGGTGGGTTTCACCCTTTACATGGAAATGCTCGAACGCGCGGTCAAGGCCATCCGCAAGGGCACCCAACCGAACCTCGAGCAGCCGCTGGGCGGTGGCCCTGAGATCAACCTGCGCCTGCCGGCGCTGATCCCCGAGGACTACCTGCCCGATGTGCATGCCCGCCTGATCCTCTACAAGCGCATCGCCTCGGCGGCCGACGAAGAAGGCCTCAAGGACCTGCAAGTGGAGATGATCGACCGCTTCGGCCTGCTGCCCGAGCCGACCAAGAACCTGATGCGCCTGACCCAGCTCAAGCTGCAGGCGGAAACGCTCGGCATCAAGAAAGTCGACGCCGGCCCCAATGGCGGCAAGCTTGAATTCGAGGCCGAGACCCCGGTCGACCCGCTGACCCTGATCAAGCTGATCCAGGGCCAGCCCAAACGCTACAAGTTCGAAGGCGCAACACAGTTCCGTTTCCTGGTCCCGATGGAACGCCCCGAAGAACGCTTCAATACCCTGGAGGCGCTGTTCGAGCGCCTGACCCCACAGCCTGCCTAAGGAAGATCCATGCGTAGCATCCGTTGCCTGACCCTGCTGCTCGCGCTGTTCGCGCCAGCCGCCTTCGCCGAAGGCATGTATCAGGTAGAAATGATTCTGGTGCGGCAGAACAGCGTGCCCGCCTTCACCAGCCAATATGCGCCTGAAAACTGGAGCGCCGGTGCCCCGCGCCTGGACCAGAATGCCGAACGCCCGTTGGCACTGCAGGACGAGGTTACCCGCCTGGAAGCAACCCCGAGCTACACCGTGCTGCTGCACAAGGCCTGGCAGCAGCCAGTCGACGCCGAAGGCAGCCGCATCGCCCTGGGCGACGGCAAGGAACAGTTCGGCCACTTCCCGATCGAAGGCAACCTGAGCATCACCCCGGGCCGCTTCATTGCCGTCACGGCCAATTTCTGGGTCAACCAGCTCGACGGCAATGGCAACGTGCTGCAAAGCGAGCAGTTCAATCAGGAAAACAAGAACATGAAAGGCGGCCAGCTGACCTTCCTCGATGGCGGCCACCTGGCGCTGCTGCTGAAGGTCACTCCACCTGGCACACCGAAGATGCCAGCGATGGACCCGGAGATGATGGAGCAGTGACACCATGAGCCGCGACGCTCTGCAGCTGCTGCGCGAGTACCCGAACTGGACCCAGTCGTTCACCGAGCCGGTCCTGCAGCGCGGCGAGCGTTACGCCCGGGAAGACCGGGTAGAGATCGAACGCTGCACTGGCGCGCTCATTGAAGCCAGCTGTCGCGGCAGCGAGGGCAGCCCTTATCGGCAGAAGATCACCCTCACCGCCCTGGCTGGCCGCTGCCATGTACGCGGCCAGTGCAGCTGCCCGGTGGGGCAAAATTGCAAGCATTGCGCCGCCGTGCTGTTCGTCTTGAGCGAGCCGCAGGCAACGGCGAAAAATAGCGGTGACGCACTGCCGGCCGACCTGCAGCGCTGGCTCAAAGGCCTTGAGCAGCCCGCCCAGGAGCCCGCCGACACCCACGACAAACGCGGGCGCATGGTCTGCTACCAGCTCAGGCTGACCGATGAACCCGGCTGTGCGCTGCGGGTACGCAAAGGCATACGTGACGAGCAGGGCCTGCGCTATAGCCGCGTGCAGTCACTCTACGAATTCCTTTACGAACCCCCGCGCTTCGTCAAGGAAGAAGACATCCGCATCCTGCGCCTGCTTTCGGCACTGAACCAGGCCGGTGGCCAGGACCGCGGCTACCCGCTCAAAGGCCGGGAAGGCGGCGAACTGTTCCAGCGCGCGCTGGATACCGGTCGCATGCTCTGTGACGAAAACAAGCCCCTGCTGCGCGAAGGCGCTGCGCTTGCGGCCGAATTCCGCTGGGTGCGGCTGGATAATGGTCACTATCGCGGCATCTGGTATCACGGCGAAACACCGCTGAACTGCGTGATTGCGCTACTGCCACTTTATTACTTCGATTTCACCCGCAGCGAGGTGGGCAAGATCGAACACAGCCTTGATCCGCACATTGCCCTGCAACTGACCATCGCTCCTGACGTTCCGGAACACCTCGTCGTGCCTCTCAGCCACAAGCTCAACGCCTTGAACCACCAACTCCCTACGCCGACCACGCTGGACGAACAGCTCATCGACGACCTGCAGCCCAGGCCGCACCTGACCCTCGGCAGCCTCGAATTCAGTGCCTACATGCCCAAGACCGGCCGCATGCAACGGCAGATGCAGCACCGCGCCGCGCTGGCGTTCGACTACGACGGCCTGCGCGCCAGCGGCAGCGACGACAAGCCACTGACCCGCCTGATCGGCACCACCAGCCAGCGCATCCGCCGCCAGCCCCAGGTCGAGCAGGCGCTGCGCAAGGTGCTGCGCGACTTCGGCTTCAAGCCCGCCACCCGGCAGAGCAAGGCCCTGCCCGACAGTGCTGGCGAGATGCTCCAGCTGCCCGACGACGAGGCCTGGCTGCGCTTCGCCCGCGACGGCCTGCCACGCTTGCGCGAGGCCGGCTGGGAGATCGACATCCACCGCGACTTCGCCTTCAACCTGCAGGAGGTGGACGATTGGTACGCCAGCATCGACGAAGCACCTGGGCATGAATGGTTCGACCTGGAGCTGGGCATCGTGGTCGAGGGCCAGCGCCACAGCCTGCTGCCGATCGTGCTGCAACTGCTGCGCAGCAACCCTGAGCTGTTGCGCCCCAGCGAGCTGGCACGGCGCAGCGACGACGAACACCTGCTGATCGACCTCAACCGCGGCCGCCTGGACAGCCCGGCGCTGCGCGTCGCCCTGCCCTACGGCCGCATCAAGGCGGTGATGGGCACCCTCGGCGAGCTGTACCTGCACGAGGATACGCCCGGCCCGGCCCTGCGCATGGACCGTGCCGACGCCGCACGCCTGAACGACATCGAACACCTGCCGCTGCAGTGGGAGGGTGGCGCCCATGTGCGCGACCTCGGCCGGCGCCTGCGCGATGCCCGCGACCTGCAGGTCGAAGTGCCTAGCGGGCTCAACGCCACCCTGCGCCCCTACCAGCAACAAGGTCTGAACTGGCTGCAGGCGCTGCGCGAAATGGGCACCGGCGGCATCCTTGGCGATGACATGGGCCTGGGCAAGACGCTGCAGGCCCTGGCCCACCTGCTGCTGGAGAAACAGTCCGGGCGCCTGACCGCCCCGGCACTGGCGGTGATGCCCACCAGCCTGGTGCCCAACTGGCTCGACGAAGCCCAACGCTTCGCCCCCGGCCTGCGCGTGCTGGCCCTGCACGGCCCGGGCCGCAGCAAGCACTTTGCCAAGCTGGATGAATACGACCTGGTGCTCAGCACCTATGCCCTGGTACCACGCGACCTGGAACACCTGCGCGCGCAAACCTGGCATGTGCTGGTGCTGGACGAGGCGCAGAACATCAAGAGCAGCACCAGCAAGGCCGCCCTCGCCGTCTGCGAGCTGCAAGCCAACCAGCGCCTGTGCCTGACCGGCACGCCGATGGAAAACAACCTGGGCGAGCTGTGGTCGATCTTCCACTTCCTCATGCCCGGCTGGCTGGGTGACGTGAAACGCTTCAACCAGGATTACCGCACCCCCATCGAGCGCCACGGCGACGTCGAGCGCCTGGCCCACCTGGTCAGCCGGGTGCGCCCGTTCCTGCTGCGCCGCACCAAGGAACAGGTGGCTACCGAGCTACCGGCCAAGACCGAAATGGTGCACTGGGTCGAACTCAGCGATGCCCAGCGCGACACCTATGAAGCGGTGCGCGTGGCCATGGACAAGAAGGTCCGCGACGAGATCGCCCGCAATGGCGCGGCACGCAGCCAGATCGTGATCCTCGACGCCCTGCTCAAGTTGCGCCAGGTGTGTTGCGACCTGCGCCTGGTCAAAGGGGTCGAAACCAAGGGCAACCAGGCTGACAAGGGCAAGCTTGGCGCGCTGCTGGACATGCTCGAAGAGCTCCTCAGCGAGGGGCGCCGGGTGCTGCTGTTCTCGCAGTTCACCTCGATGCTGGCACTGATCGAGCAGGAGCTGGAAAAGCGCAAGATCCGCTACAGCCTGCTCACCGGCGACACGCGCGATCGACGCACGCCGGTACAGCAGTTCCAGCAGGGTGACAGCGAAGTGTTCCTGATCAGCCTGAAGGCTGGGGGTGTTGGGCTGAACCTGACTGCGGCAGATACCGTGATCCACTTCGACCCGTGGTGGAACCCGGCCAGCGAGAACCAGGCGACCGACCGCGCCTACCGAATTGGCCAGGACAAGCCGGTGTTCGTGTTCAAGCTGATTACCCGAGGGACGGTGGAAGAGAAGATCCAGGCGCTGCAACAGGAGAAGGCAGCGCTGGCGGCGAGCCTGCTCGATGGCGGGCAGGCAGGGCAGTGGCGGCTGGGGGATGAGGAGATCGACGCGCTGTTTGCGCCACTGCCGGGCAAGCGAGGCCGCTAAACAGCTTCTGTACCGGCCTCTGCCCGGCGGTCGAAGCAAAGAGGCCGGCGCAATCAAGCGACCAGCTGCGCCTCCCTTAACGCCCCGAGCGCCTCCAGCCACCGCGGCTGCTGGCGATAATCGGTTCGTGCAAAGCTGAAGCCGCGCATCCGGGCAAGGCGCGGCGATGGTTTGACCTGCATGCGCTGCGCCGCCTCAAGCGCGAGCTCTGCCGAAGCACGGTCATTGCATACCAGCGCCACATCACACCCCGCACGGAACGCCGACTCAACGCGATCAGCAATGTCGCCAACCCCGCTAGCGCCTGCCATGGACAGGTCATCAGTGAAGATCAGCCCGTCGAAACCAAGCTCCCCCCTGAGAATCTCTTGAAGCCAACGCTTCGAAAACCCAGCCGGTTTATTGTCGACTTTTGAATAGATGATGTGCGCAGGCATCATCGCCGACAGCTGCGATGATAATCGGGAGAATGGTACCAAGTCCGCCTTGCGCAGTTCCTCAAGACTGCGAGTGTCCGTCGGGATAGCCACATGCGAGTCAGCCTCAACCCAGCCATGCCCTGGGAAATGCTTGCCGCATGCGGCCATGCCCGCAGCATTCATCCCACGGATAAATGCACCCGCCAGCAACGCGACACGCTCAGGATCACTGCCAAAGGCGCGCTCTCCGATGACAGCATTGCGCCCATGATCCAGGTCAAGCACGGGGGCGAAACTAATGTCTATACCAATGGCTAACACTTCGGTCGCCATCAACCAACCACAATGCTCGGCCAACCGCTCGGCATTGTCGCTCCTGGCTATTTGCCCCATGGACGGCAACCTCACCAACCCTTCGCGGATACGCTGCACCCGCCCCCCCTCCTGATCGACTGCGATGATCAGGTCCGGGCGAATGGCTCGCACCGATTGGCACAAATCACGCACCTGGCGCGGGTGCGCGATGTTACGAGCAAAAATGATCAAGCCTGCAACTTCGGGCTGAAGCAGCAGCCGTCGGTCCTCAGGTGTCAGCCGTTTGCCTTCGATGTCAACCATCAAAGCACCCTGCATACAAACCGTCATGACAAAAACCTCAATTGGGAAAGCAGATACCCATTACGGGCAAGCACAGACATCTGTGCGTTGCCCAAGTCTCTAGGGCATAACCTGGAAGGAGGTATAGCGCAGCAGTTCCCGATGCCCCCAACCTCCCCACCTCAATCAAGCAGTTTTGCCAGTGAGTCTGCAGCGCGCGTCAATCGATCAGTTGTGCGTCCCTCAACGCACCCAAGGCATGCAGCCAACGCGGCTGCTGGCGGTAGTCAGTGCGCGCAAAACCCTGACCACGCATGCTTGCGACCCTTGGCGAGGGCCTGACCTTAAGGCGCTGTACCGCACTCAAGGCCAGTTCCGCGGCCGCCCGGTCGTTGCACACCAGCCCCATATCACAGCCCGCACTCAACGCGGCTTCGATGCGGTTGGCTGCATCACCGACAACATGTGCCCCGGCCATCGACAAATCGTCGCTGAAGATCACACCCTCGAAACCCAACTCGCCGCGCAGAATATCTTGCAGCCAGCGCCGCGAAAAACCAGCCGGCTGGTTGTCGACCTGTGGGTAGATGACATGCGCCGGCATTACCGCCGCCAGTTGCCCGCTCAGGCGGGAGAATGGCAACAGGTCCGCCTGGCGCAGCTGGTCGAGGCTGCGCTCGTCTGTTGGAATCGCCACATGCGAATCCGCCTCGGCCCAGCCATGCCCAGGGAAGTGCTTGCCACAAGCCGCCATGCCCGCTGCATTCATGCCCCGGATAAAGGCCCCGGCCAGCTGCGTGGCGCGCTGCGGGTCGCCTTCGAAGGCACGGCTGCCAACCACCGCACTGCGCTGGTGATCGAGGTCGAGCACCGGGGCAAAGCTGAGGTCCAGGCCGACCGCCAGCACTTCGGTTGCCATCAGCCAGCCGCACTGCTCGGCCAGGTACTCGGCATTGGCATTGTCAGCGATGGCGCGCATCGCTGGCAGGCGTACGAAGCCCTGGCGCAGGCGCTGCACCCGCCCGCCTTCCTGGTCGACCGCAAGGATCAGGTCGGGGCGAATGGCGCGGATCGAGGCGCACAGTTCACGCACCTGGCGCGGGCTGTCGATGTTGCGGGCAAAGATGATCAGGCCGGCCACTTCCGGCTGGCGCAGGAGCTGGCGATCCTCGGCAGTCAGCCATTTACCGGCGATATCCACCATCAGGGAGCCTTGCAGGCTGGCGGTCATAGGCAATCCTTCATTGCAGATTCAGTGAAGCCCACTGGGGGCAGGCAGCCTCGTCGATGCGCACCGGGCAATGTGCCGGCACACACTCGAACAGGCCAAGCAGATCGGTGTTGTGCAAACGTATGCAGCCATGGGACAGCGGCGCGCCCAAGGGTTCCGTGTCAGGCGTGCCGTGCAGATAGATATAGCGGCGAAAAGTGTCAACGCTACCCAGGCGATTGATGCCCGGCTCGCAGCCGCTGAGCCAGAGGATGCGGGTCAGGATCCAGTCTCGCCCGGGATGCTGCGCGTGCAGCGCCGGCGACCAGATCTCGCCCGTCCAGCGTCGCCCTTGCAGCACGGCATTGACTGGCAAGCCTGCGCCGATCCGCGCGCGCACCTGGTGGAGCCCGCGTGGCGTGCAACCCGAACCGTTGCGCTCACCTGCGCCATTGCGCGCGGTGGATACTGCAAGACGCACGCGCAGCTGCCCTTGGGCAAAGCCGTAGAGGCGCTGGTCGGCGAGGGAGATGTGCAGGAAATCGAGGTCAGGCATGGGCGCTAGCTTAGCCGAAGCGCCCTGCCCCGCCCAGCCTTCAGGCCTTGACGGTAGCGCTGCCGGTCTTGCTGCGTGGGCGCAACTGGGCGCTGGCCATGGCGTTGTCGGTGACGCCAGTGTCGGCCCGCATGCCGGCAGCCAGGAACGGCACCATCAGGCGCATGACCTGCTCGATCGAGGTGTTGATGCCGAAATCGGTCTCGGCAATGGCGCGCAGCGCCTTGATCCCGGACATGCTGAACGCCGCAGCGCCGAGCATGAAGTGCACGCGCCAGAACAGCTCAAGTGGTGGAATGCGCGGTGCGGCTTCGTTGACCAGCAACATGTAGCGCCGGAACACCTTGCCGTACATGTCCTCGAGATAGCGCCGCAGGTGGCCCTGGCTCTGGCTGAAGGCCAGGCCCAGCAGGCGCATGAAGATCGACAGGTCGTTGTTGCTGCGCGGCTGCACGGCCAACGCCTGCTCCACCAGCATTTCCAGCAGCTCTTCAAGGCTGGGTTTCTGCTCTGGCTTGGCCTGACGCCGCTCCAGCTCGCGCTCGAGGCTGGCGCAGAACGGCCCGAGGAAGCGCGAGAAGACCGCCTGGATCAGGGCCTTTTTCGAACCGAAATGATAGTTGACCGCTGCGAGGTTGACCCCGGCCTTGCTGGTGATCAGCCGTAACGAGGTTTCCGCAAAGCCTCTTTCCGCGAACAGCTGCTCGGCAGCATCGAGAATGCGTTCAACGGTTTCAGATTGGGCCATTACTACTCCGCCAGACAGAGACAAACAGGTGTTTGAAACATACGTTTCAGACCTGCATCTGTCAAGACTCGGTGACTGGGCGGTCGCCATTTAAAAGCGCCAGGATGCAGGCTGCAAGCGTCATCCTGGGTATTTCCTGCTGCTTTGTGCTTGCAGCGCATCCAGTACTGTATATAATTCCAGTCACTGTATAAAAAGACAGAGCGCCTGCCATGTTGAAACTGACGCCACGCCAAGCCGAGATCCTGGCTTTCATCAAACGCTGCCTCGAAGACAACGGCTTCCCACCGACGCGTGCGGAAATCGCTCAGGAACTGGGCTTCAAGTCGCCGAACGCCGCCGAGGAGCACCTCAAGGCCCTCGCCCGTAAAGGCGCCATCGAAATGACCCCGGGCGCTTCCCGTGGCATCCGTATTCCTGGCTTTGAAGCCAAGGCCGAAGAAAACGGCTTGCCGATCATTGGCCGGGTCGCCGCAGGCGCACCGATCCTCGCCGAGCAGCACATCGAGCAATCCTGCAACATCAACCCGACCTTCTTCCACCCCCGCGCCGACTATTTGTTGCGCGTGCACGGCATGAGCATGAAGGACGTCGGTATCTTCGACGGCGACCTGCTGGCAGTGCACACCTGCCGTGAGGCCCGTAATGGCCAGATCGTCGTCGCCCGCATCGGCGACGAAGTGACCGTCAAGCGCTTCAAGCGTGAAGGCAGCAAGGTCTGGCTAATCGCTGAAAACCCCGAGTTCGCCCCCATCGAAGTCGACCTGAAAGAACAGGAACTGGTGATCGAGGGTTTGAGTGTCGGCGTCATTCGCCGCTGATCCAGGAGGCGTCATGCAGCAGTCCATACAAGCACATCAGCAGGTCCAGCTTCCGCTGTTCGAAGCGTTCCTCGCCCAGCCGGTACTGCCTGGCCTGAAGGCCAGCGAGCAGGCACGCAAGAGCAGCCATCCAGAGCTGTTCAGCGAACTGTCCCTGCGTGGCGCCCCCGAACACTGCCATAGCCTGCTGGCCCCGGTATTGCGTGATCTGAGCGAAGAGGAAGAGGCCCGCTGGCTGACGCTGATTGCTCCACCCACCAGCCTGACCCAGGCCTGGCTGCGTGATGCCGGGCTCAACCGCGAACGAATCCTGCTGCTGCATCCCGGCGGTAATCAAAGCGCACTGCAACTGGCCTGTGAAGCGCTACGCCTCGGCCGCAGCCACACCGTGGTCAGCTGGCTTGGCAGCGTCAATGCTACCGCTCGCCAACAACTGGTACGCGCAGCCAGTGCCGGAAATGCACAAAGCCTGAACATCCGCCTCGGCTGATGTTCAGGCTTTGCCTGAGATGCCAGGTAAGCACACGCTTTAGTGAAGTACGCGCGGCCCTTCGTCGCGATCCAGCTCGCCATCAATGAGGCGCCCTGCCATCTGCACGCCAACGCTCAGCATGGCCTTGGCGACCTCGACATGTTGACCCTGCAGGAACGCCTTGGCGTCTTCCGAGAAATCCAGGGTTACCAGGGAGCCTTCATCCTCGGCGCGACGCAGCTCGATACGGCCATCAGGCAACTCGACAATTTCCAGAAACGACGTAGACATATAGGGCAGTTCTCCACGAAAGGCCGTTAGTGTACCAGCCGCTGCAGCTATCAGCACTCACTCAACGCGTCGCGGAAACGTCTCACCAAACCTTTAAGGTTGTTGCGCCAGCTTTCCAACTCTTCCCTCGACAACGCAGGATGCTCAGGTTCATCGAGATTGACGGCCTGAATGAGCGGCTGGGTGACGTCGGTTTTCGGCGTTTTTTTCGCGACCGGTGGTCGGAACAAATCGGCATAAGCACTGAGCAGTTGCGCCAGCCAGGTTTCACGCTGGCGAATCAGCTCGAGCATTTCCGCAACTTCAGGGATGGCGATGCTGTTCAAGGCATCGTCGGCGAGCGCCTGCTCGACCGAAGCCACCACAGGCAAGCGGTAGAAGCCACCGATCTCATGACACAGCCCCAGCAGCGCGCCGTACAGGTGGAACAGCGCCGACTCACGCTCGGCCTGGACCAGACCCTGGGCGTTCATGGCCTGGCTCTGTTCGGCCTTGGCCATCGATTCGAGAGCGAGGCCGGCGAAGAACAGTTTTTGATTGGTGCGGGTGTAGAGTTCCTGGGCCATTTTCAGTGCCCTCCGTAAGGCTGCGAGGCGGATAGCTGCATCATAAATGATTAGGGCCGCTTTGCGGCCCATCGCCGGCAAGCCCGGCTCCCACAAGGTTGCATCAAGCCCGAAGACTACACAGTACCTGTGGGAGCCGGGCTTGCCGGCGATGGGCTGCAAAGCAGCCCCAATCAAAGCACTGAGGGATCAGCGCTTGTCTTCAACCTTCCAAGCACCACCGTCGTAGAACGCCTTCCAGCCGGTCGGCTTGCCATCGACCTCGGACTGCACGTACTGCTCCTTGGTCTTGCGGCTGTAACGAATTACTGCTGGGCGCCCTTCCGGGTCCTTCTGCGGCGCATCGCACAGGAAGTGGTACTTCGGATCTATCTCGTGCTTGTGCGGCACGATCTCCGACACGAGCGGTGCACGGGTTTCGCGATTTTTCGGGAACTGGCTGGCAGCCAGGAACAACCCCGAAGCGCCGTCACGCAGCACATAGGTATCATCGACCTTCTCGCACTTGAGCTCCGGCATATCCACCTTGTCCATCTTCGGTGGCGCTGCCTCACCGCTCTTGAGCAGTTTGCGGGTGTTCTTGCACGCAGGGTTGGTGCAGCCGAAGAACTTGCCGAAACGGCCGGTCTTGAGCTGCATTTCGCTGCCGCACTTGTCGCACTCCAGGCTCGGCCCTTCGTAACCCTTGATGCGGTAGCTGCCCTCTTCGATCTCGTAGCCGGCGCAATCCGGGTTGTTACCGCAGATGTGCAGCTTGTGCTTCTCGTCCAGCAGGTAGGCATCCATCGCCGTGGCGCAGATCGGGCAGCGGTGCTTGCCCAGCAGCACGCGCGACTCCGATTCACCCTCGTCGTCTGCAGCAATCTCGTCACCCGGCACCAGGTTCACGGTGGCCTTGCAGCGTTCCTTCGGCGGCAGGCTGTAACCCGAGCAACCCAGGAACACACCGGTGGATGCAGTGCGGATCATCATCGGTCGGCCACATTCCTTGCACGGAATGTTGGTCATGGTCGGCTGGTTGGCACGCATGCCGCTTTCAGGTGATTCTGCGGTCAGCAGTTTCTTGCTGAAGTCGCCGTAGAACTCGTCGAGTACGTTTTTCCAGTCACGCTCACCCTGGGCCACGTCGTCGAGGTTCTCTTCCATGTCGGCGGTGAAGCCGTAGTCCATCAGGTTGGAGAAGCTTTCCGACAGGCGCTCGGTGACGATGTCACCCATCTTCTCGGAGTAGAAGCGGCGATTGTGCAGGGTGACGTAACCGCGATCCTGGATGGTGGAAATGATCGCCGCATAGGTCGACGGGCGGCCAATGCCGCGCTTTTCCATTTCCTTGACCAGGCTGGCTTCGGTGAAGCGCGCTGGCGGCTTGGTGAAGTGCTGGCTCGGGTCGAGCTGGATCAGCTTGAGCGCTTCGCCCTGGGCCATTTCCGGCAGCACGTCGTCTTCGCCCGGCTTGCTCTGCTGTGGCAGCACACGGGTGTAACCGTCGAACTTGAGGATGCGGCCCTTGGCGCGCAGCTCGAAGTCGCCCGCTGCCACGGTGACGCTGGTGGACAGGTACCGCGCCGGAGGCATCTGGCAAGCCAGGAACTGGCGCCAGATCAGTTCGTACAGGCGCTCTGCGTCCCGCTCCATGCCACTGAGCTTGGTCGGGTGCGTGTTGACGTCGGACGGGCGAATCGCCTCGTGCGCTTCCTGGGCACCTTCCTTGCTGCCGTACACCAGCGGGGCTTCCGGCAGGTACTGCTTGCCGAACTCGCGTTCGATGTAGCTGCGCGCCATGTCCAGGGCGTCGGCCGACAGGTTGGTCGAGTCGGTACGCATGTAGGTGATGTAACCCGCTTCGTACAGACGCTGGGCCATCATCATGGTCTTCTTCACCCCGAAGCCCAGGCGGTTGCTCGCCGCCTGCTGCAGGGTGGAGGTGATGAACGGGGCCGACGGCTTGCTGCTGGTCGGGCGGTCTTCGCGCTTGATCACGCTGTAGCTCGAAGCCTTGAGCTTCTCCAGCGCGGCCATGGCCTGGGCTTCGTTCAGCGGTTTGAAGGCTTCGCCTTTCTCGCGCGCCACTTCGAAGCGCACCTTGGCGTTCTTGGCAGTACCGAGATCGGCGTGCACTTCCCAGTATTCTTCCGGCACGAAGGCGCGGATCTCGCGCTCACGCTCGACCACCAGCTTCACCGCGACCGACTGCACGCGGCCGGCAGACAGGCCACGGGCGATCTTGGCCCACAGCAGTGGCGAGACCATGTAGCCCACCACGCGGTCGAGGAAACGCCGCGCCTGCTGGGCGTTGACCCGGTCGATGTCCAGCTCGCCAGGCTGCGAGAACGCTTCCTGGATCGCCTTCTTGGTAATTTCGTTGAACACCACGCGTTTGTAGCGGGTGTCGTCACCACCGATGGCTTCGCGCAGGTGCCAGGCAATGGCTTCCCCTTCGCGGTCCAAGTCGGTTGCGAGATAGATGGTGTCGGCATCCTTGGCCAGGCGGCGCAGCTCTTCGATCACCTTCTCCTTGCCGGGAAGGATCTCGTACTTGGCCTTCCATCCGTGCTCGGGGTCGACGCCCATGCGCGCCACCAGCTGGCGACGGGCCTTCTCTTTCGGCGACAGCGCCGGAGCCTCACCCGCAGCGGCCTTGCCACGCTTGGCGGCCGGCTCTTTGCTTGCGCTGGCCGAACCGCTGGTGGGGAGGTCTCGGATATGGCCGATACTCGACTTCACCACGTACTGGTTGCCCAGGTACTTGTTGATGGTCTTGGCCTTGGCCGGGGATTCCACAATGACCAGCGATTTGCCCATGGATCGGAGTATTCCTGAATCTGAAGATGAAAAACGCGTCAGGTGCCGGACGCGGCACCGCTATATATAGTGGCAAAAGAGTGAGGTCAAGCGTGGTCGATCACGCTTGCGACTTGCCAGACAGCTCAGGCAGCCCTTCTTCGGCCGTGACCAAAGCAAAGCGCGGCACCTGCTCGCCGTCAACCTCGACGGACTCCTGGAACATCGCAAGCGGCCTCACCCAGAAGCTGTAATCACCATACAGACATTGGTAGAAGACCATCCACTCTTCGTTCTCGGAGTGCCGTGCAACACTGAAGACACGGTACTCAGGCCCTTTGTAATGCCGGTATACGCCTGGTTGTATCTGCATGTCGCCCTTCCTCTTGAAACAAATTCTGAAAAAAACAAAAACCGGGGCACAAGGCCCCGGTTGCTGTCCCACAACGCGATCAGACGCGCTCGAAGACAGTGGTGATACCTTGGCCAAGGCCGACGCACATGGTCGCCACCCCCAGGGTGCCGCCATTCTGCTTCATGACGTTGAGCAGGGTGCCGGAAATCCGTGCACCGGAGCAACCGAACGGGTGGCCCAAAGCGATGGCGCCGCCGTGCAGGTTAACCTTCTCATCCATCTTGTCGAGCACTTTCAAGTCTTTGAGCACTGGCAGGGCCTGTGCGGCGAAGGCTTCGTTGAGCTCGATGAAGTCGATATCGGCCATGGTCAGGCCGGCGCGCTTGAGGGCTTTCTGGGTCGATGGCACCGGGCCGTAGCCCATGATCGCCGGGTCGACACCGGCCACCGCCATCGAGCGGATCACTGCCAGTGGCTGGATGCCCAGGTCCATGGCACGCTGACCGGACATGACGATCATGCACGAAGCGCCGTCGGTGATCTGCGACGAAGTACCGGCAGTCACGGTGCCGCCTTTCGGGTTGAACGCCGGCTTCAGCGACGCCAGGCCCTCGAGGGTGGTTTCCGGGCGAATGGTCTCGTCGAAATCGAAGACCTTCAGGAAACCCTTCTCGTCATAGCCCTGCATCGGGATGATCTCGTCCTTGAACTTGCCTTCGACCGTCGCCTTGTGGGCGAGCTGGTGCGAACGCAGGCCGAACAGGTCCTGCTGCTCACGGCTGATGCCATGCATCTTGCCCAGCATCTCGGCGGTCAGGCCCATCATCCCGGACGCCTTGGCAGCGTGCAGGGACAGGTGTGGGTTAGGGTCGACACCATGCATCATGCTGACGTGACCCATGTGCTCGACGCCACCGACAACGAACACGTCACCGTTGCCGGTCATGATCGCCTGTGCAGCGGTGTGCAGTGCGCTCATCGACGAACCGCACAGGCGGCTGACGGTCTGGGCGGCCGAGGTGTGCGGAATCTGGGTCATCAGCGACGCCATGCGGGCGATGTTCCAGCCCTGCTCCAGGGTCTGGTTGACGCAGCCCCAGATCACGTCTTCGACTTCTTTCGGGTCGACCTTGGCGTTACGTTCCAGCAGCTTGCTGATCAGGTGCGCGGACATGTCTTCGGCGCGGGTGTTGCGGTGCATGCCACCCTTGGAGCGGCCCATGGGGGTGCGACCGAAGTCGACAATCACCACGTCTCTTGGATTCAGGCTCATATCAAATCTCTCGCTCTAGCTCGTTGACCACTCAGTTGAAGAAGCGCTGGCCGTTCTTGGCCATTTCACGCAGCTTCGCGGTCGGGTGGTACAGCGGCCCCAGGTCGGCGTACTGATCGGCCAGGGCAACGAATTCGGCCACACCGATCGAGTCGATGTAGCGCAGCGCACCACCCCGGAAGGGAGGGAAGCCAATGCCGTAGACCAGGCCCATGTCGGCTTCGGCGGCGGTTTCGACGATGCCGTCTTCCAGGCAGCGCACGGTCTCCAGGCACAGCGGCACCATCATCCAGTTGATGATGTCTTCGTCGGTCACTTCACGCTGCTCGAAGACGATCGGCTTGAGCACATCCAGCACGGTGGCATCGAAGACTTTCTTCGGCTTGCCGCGCTTGTCGGTCTCGTAGGCGTAGAAGCCCTTGCCGTTCTTCTGGCCCAGGCGGTTTGCCTCGTAAAGGGCGTCGACGGCCGAGCGGCGCTCGTCCTTCATGCGGTCCGGGAAGCCTTCGGCCATCACGTCGCGGCCGTGGTGGCCGGTGTCGATGCCGACCACGTCCATCAGGTAGGCCGGGCCCATCGGCCAGCCGAACTTCTCCATGACCTTGTCGATGCGCACGAAATCGACGCCAGCGCTGACCAGCTTGGCGAAACCGCCGAAGTACGGGAACAGCACGCGGTTGACCAGGAAGCCCGGGCAGTCGTTGACCACGATCGGGTTCTTGCCCATCTTCTTGGCGTAGGCCACAGTGGTGGCGACCGCCACTTCACTGGACTTCTCGCCACGGATCACTTCCACCAGCGGCATCATGTGCACCGGGTTGAAGAAATGCATGCCGACGAAGTTTTCCGGGCGCTTGAGCGCCTTGGCCAGCAGGTTGATGGAGATGGTCGAGGTGTTGGAAGCAAGGATCGCATCCTCTTTCACCTGGCCTTCCACTTCAGCCAGCACGGCCTGCTTGACCTTCGGGTTCTCGACCACGGCTTCGACGACGATGTCGACATTGGCGAAGTCGCCGTACGACAGGGTCGGGCGAATGGCGTTGAGCGCCTCGGCCATTTTCGCCGGGGTCAGGCGGCCTTTCTCGACGCGGTTGCCGAGCAGCTTGGAAGCCTCGTTCAGGCCCAGCTGGATGGCTTCCTCGCGGATGTCCTTCATCAGGATCGGGGTGCCCTTTACCGCCGATTGGTAGGCGATGCCGCCACCCATGATGCCGGCGCCGAGCACGGCGGCCTGCTTCACGTCGTGGGCGATCTCGTCATGGGCCTTGGCCTTGCGCTTGAGCTCCTGGTCATTCAGGAACAGGCCGATCAGGCTTTCGGCAACCGAGGTCTTGGCCAGCTTGGCAAAGCCGGCGGCCTCCACTTCCAGGGCCTTGTCACGGCCGAAGTTGGCGGCTTTCTGGATAGTCTTGATGGCTTCGACCGGCGCCGGGTAGTTCGGGCCGGCCTGGCCAGCGACGAAGCCCTTGGCGGTCTCGAAGGCCATCATCTGTTCGATGGCGTTGAGCTTGAGCTTTTCCAGCTTGGGCTGACGCTTGGCCTTGTAGTCCAGCTCGCCGCTGATGGCGCGCTTGATCAGGTCCAGGGCACCGGCCTGCAGCAGTTCAGGGGCGACCACGGCATCGACGGCGCCGACTTTCAGGGCGTCTTCGGCACGGTTTTCCTTGCCGGCGGCGATCCACTCGATGGCGTTGTCCGAGCCGATCAGGCGCGGCAGACGCACGGTGCCACCGAAGCCTGGGTAGATGCCCAGCTTGACTTCAGGCAGGCCGATCTTGGCGCTGGTGGACATGACCCGATAGTCGGCTGCCAGGCACATTTCCAGGCCGCCACCCAGGGCGATGCCGTTGATGGCCGCCACGGTCGGCACTTCGAGGTCTTCGAAAGCGTTGAAGATGCGGTTGGCTTCCAGGTTGCCGGCAACCAGTTCGGCCTCGGGCAGCTTGAAGTTATCGACGAATTCGGTGATGTCGGCGCCGACGATGAACACGTCCTTGCCACTGCTGACGATCACGCCTTTCACCGAGGCGTCGGCCTTGATGGCGTCGACGGCCTGGCGCAGCTCGTCCAGGGTCAGGCGATTGAACTTGTTGACGGACTCACCCTTGAGGTCGAACTTCAGTTCGACAATGCCGCTTTCAAGAGCCTTAACCGTGATGGCTTTACCTTCGTAAATCATCAACTGATCTCCACGATATGGAAGCTGAACTGTACACGCCGAACGCTGGTGGAAGAGCTGGCTTTGCCGCCCCTGCCCCAGGCACACCCGTCAGCGCGCTAGTCGGGATTCTGTATGAGCGGGATGACATACAAACGCTCAATTCATACGCCCGTTTGATTTGGGTATGCACACATTCTCCGAAAAGATCGGCGTTGTCAAATGCTCCCGAACGGAGTGAAAACGCGACTTTCCGGTCATTTTGTATCGCCGGGGGCCAAAACATGATGACAGTGATTGCCGATCATTCATGTCAGCGATTGACCACAAGGAAACCGCCCGCACTGCATTTTTTTCATGCAGCCGGCCGGAGAATGACTACACTGCGACTGGATTCAAGAATTTCCCGGCCTGCCTGGCCTTTTCTGCGCTGCAGAAACGACAAAGCGGCAACCTGGTAGCTACCGGGTTGCCGCTTTGTCGTTCTGGGCCATCAAGCGAGGGTGTCGAAGGCGTGGGCAATATCCTGCAATACAGATTCATCACCGCGCTCGCTCCAGTACAGGGCGATCATGCGCTTGTCGGCCTCGACCTTGTAGACAGTCTCTGGCAGGCGCGCGAACACCTCGTTCAGGCGCGGTTCTTCGCACACTTCCTTCCACTGGTTCCACCAGACGCCGGGGCTGACCTGCCAGTAGCACCAGCTGTCCTCGTGCCCCCGACGGCGCCCACGGTGGTACTGCGGGCACGGGCTCGGCGGCTCCTTTTCCAGCCAGTGCGGCCACTGCTGCGGTGCCAGCTGCATGGCCAGGCCCATGCGCCGCGCCTCCAGGCGCAGGCTCATCTGCTGCCCCTGCTTGCGCGACAGCCGCAGCCAGGAAAGCGGGCTGAGAATCAGCGCAAGGATTGACACCACCAGCCATACCGTCATATCTGTAGATTCCATAAAGCGTTGCAAATGAGCGGGTTACTCAGGTTTCACGGATGACCTGCCGGAAAGCGACCATACTTCTACTATCGCGATTGTCAGGAGTACAGCTCATGTCCTACGAACATCTTCTGGTCGCCGTCGACCTCACCGAAGAGTGCGACCCGGTGATCAAACGTGCCATGGCGCTGGCGGCACCGTCGAATGCCAAGGTCTCGCTGGTGCATATCGTCGAACCGATGGCCATGGCCTTTGGCGGCGATGTACCGATGGACCTGTCGCAACTGCAACAGCAGCAGTTCGACCAGGCCAAGGAGCGCATGGAACGCCTGTTCAACAAGTACCCCGACATCAACCGCGGCGACTCGCACCTGACCTACGGCCAGCCACGTCAGGAAATTCACCAACTGGCCAAGGAGCAGAAGTGCGACCTGATCGTGGTCGGCAGCCATGGTCGGCATGGCCTGGCACTGCTGCTGGGCTCTACCGCCAATGACGTGCTGCATGGCGCGCCGTGCGATGTGCTGGCGGTGCGCTTGCTGAAGAAAGAGTGATTTGGCCTGTACCGGCCTCTTCGCGGCGGTTCGGCGCCCCGACAAGCCCGCTCCCACAGGTAATCACTGAACCTTGTGGGAGCGGGTTTGTCGGGCCGCCGAACCGCCGCGAAGAGGCCAATAAAGGTTAATCAGCCTTCCAGCTCGGCCCACCGTTCTACCAGCACATCCAGCTCAGCTTGCAGCTTCTCGATCCTGGCCAGCACCGCCGAAGTCTCGGCAATCGGCCGCTGATAGAAGCCAGCTGCGTTCACTTCTTCCTGGGCCTCGGCCATGCGCTGTTCGACCTCGTCGATCTGCCCCGGCAGCATTTCCAGCTCGCGCTGCAGCTTGTAGCTGAGCTTCTTCTTCGAAGCCTCCGCCACCGGCGCCGCTGGCGCAGGCGCGGCCACTTCCACCGGCTTTTCGACCACGGCACTGTTGAGCTCGGACTTGCCACCCTTGCTTTCGGTCACCCCGAGCAGCTTCGCCGAACCACCCTGGCGGATCCAGTCCTCATAGCCACCGACGTACTCGCGCACCTTGCCCTCGCCTTCGAACACCAGGGTGCTGGTGACGACGTTGTCGAGGAAGGCCCGGTCGTGGCTGACCATCAGCACGGTACCCTTGTAGTTGCACAGCACCTCTTCGAGCAGCTCGAGGGTTTCCACATCCAGGTCGTTGGTCGGTTCGTCGAGCACCAGCAGGTTGGCCGGCTTGCTGAACAGCTTGGCCAGCAGCAGGCGCGCACGCTCGCCACCGGACAGCGCCTTGACCGGCGTGCGCGCACGCTGCGGGCTGAACAGGAAATCACCGAGGTAGCTCAGGACATGGCGGTTCTGGCCATCGATCTCGATGAAGTCACGGCCTTCGGCGAGGTTGTCGATGACGGTCTTTTCCAGGTCGAGCTGGTGGCGCATCTGGTCGAAGTAGGCCACTTCCAGCTTGGTACCGCGCTCGACCTTGCCGGCCGTAGGCTCCAGGTCACCGAGCATCATCTTCAGCAGGGTGGTCTTGCCGGTACCGTTGGCACCCAGCAGGCCGATGCGGTCCTGGCGCTGCAGGACCATGGAGAAGTCCTTGACCAGCAGTGGACCATCGGCGTGATGGAAGCTGACGTTCTCCAGCACCATCACCTGCTTGCCGGACTTGTCCGCTGCCTCGATCTGGATGTTGGCCTTGCCCTGGCGCTCGCGACGTTCACTGCGCTCGACACGCAGCGCCTTGAGTGCACGCACACGGCCTTCGTTACGGGTGCGGCGGGCCTTGATGCCCTGGCGGATCCACACCTCTTCCTGGGCCAGGCGCTTGTCGAACAGCGCATTGGCAGTCTCTTCGGCGGCCAGCGCGGCCTCCTTGTGCACCAGGAAGCTGGCGTAGTCGCCGTTCCAGTCGATCAGGCCGCCGCGGTCCAGTTCGAGGATGCGCGTGGCGAGGTTCTGCAGGAAGGAACGGTCGTGGGTGATGAACAGCACGGCGCCGTTGAAGCCACGCAGGGCTTCTTCGAGCCAGGCGATGGCACCGATGTCCAGGTGGTTGGTCGGCTCGTCAAGCAGCAGCAGATCAGGCTCCGACACCAGCGCCTGGGCCAGCAGCACGCGGCGGCGCCAGCCACCGGAGAGCTCGGCCAGGGTCTTGTCGGCAGGCAGCTGCAGGCGGCTAAGGGTGCTTTCCACCACCTGCTGCAAGCGCCAGCCATCGCGGGCTTCCAGCTCGTGCTGGACGTGCATGAGCTTTTCCAGATCTTCATCGCCCTGGATGTTCTGGCTCAGGTGGTGGAACTCGGCCAGCAACTCGCCAACACCATCCAGGCCAGCGGCGACCACGTCGAACACCGTGCGCTCGTCGGCGACCGGCAGCTCCTGCGGCAACTCACCGATCTTCAGGCCAGGGGCACGCCAGATTTCGCCGTCGTCGCCCTTCTGCTCGCCCTTGACCAGGCGCAGCATGCTCGACTTGCCGGTGCCGTTGCGGCCGATGATGCACACCCGCTCGCCACGGGCGATCTGCCAGGACACTTTGTCCAGCAGCGGCATCGCGCCGAATGCGAGGGACACATCGCTGAATTTGAGCAGGGTCATGTTCGTCTCCAGAAAGCGGGCGCGCATTCTACCTGACTTGGCCCCTTCCGGCATTAAGTTGACTGCCGTACAGGGGCTTGGCGACGCCCGGTCGGCGTTAACGCCCGGTTACAAGCACAGCGCTATCACCCGCCGCCGGCAAACGGCTAAGCTAAGGCAATCAGATTTCAACAGTGCTGGCTTCGCCGTCACTTCCCCATGGTTCAACTGCCCGGACGTATCATGCGCAGCCGCCTGTTACAGATTGCTTCCTGCCTGCTGCTCACCGCCGCCACCGCCAGTGCGGCGCAGGCCATCGACCTTTCCCAGCAACGCCAGTACTACGACGAGGCCAAGCGTGCGCTGGCCAAGGGCGACAAAGGCCCGTACCTGCGCTATGCCCAGGCGCTGCGCGACTACCCGCTCACGCCGTACCTGGCGTACGACGAACTGACCGCGCGCCTGAAGAGTGCCAGCAACGAGGAAATCGAAGGTTTCCTGGCCAAGCACGGCGACCTGCCCCAGGCCAACTGGATGAAACTGCGCTGGCTGCGCTGGCTGGCCGAACGCGGCGAGTGGAATACCTTCGTCAAGTACTACGACCCCAAGCTCAACTTCACTGAGCTTGACTGCCTCAATGGCCAGTACCAGTTGAGCCATGGCCAGCGCGCCGAAGGCTTCGCCAGCGCTGACAAGCTGTGGAACGTCGGCAAAACGCAACCGGCTGCCTGCGACACCCTGTTCGGCATGTGGGCCGCGGAAGGCCAACTGACCGAGGCCAAGCGCTGGAACCGCGCCAAGCTGGCGGCCCAGGCGCGCAACTACGCGCTGGCCAACAGCTTGGTGCAGGGCCTGACCACCCTCGGGCCGCAGGGCCGCTTGCTGATCGACGTGGCGCAGAAGCCCGAACTGCTCAACCAGCCTTCGCGCTTCACCCCGGCCAACGAGGCCATGGCCGACGTGGTCAGCCTCGGCCTGCGCCGCCTGGCCAGGCAGGATCCCGATCGAGCCATGCAGATGCTCGACGACTACGCCCAGCGCATGCATTTCTCCCGCGACGAGAAGGTCGCCATCGCCCGCGAGATCGGCCTGACCCTGGCCCGCCGTTACGACCCGCGCGCCCTTGACCTGATGACTCGCTACGACCCCGAGCTGCGCGACAACACGGTCAGCGAATGGCGCCTGCGCCTGCTGCTGCGCCTGGGCCGCTGGGAAGACGCCTACGACCTGACCAAGCGCCTGCCACAGGACCTGGCCAGCAGCAACCGCTGGAGGTACTGGCAGGCGCGCAGCCTGGAACTGGCCCAGCCGAACAACCCGCAGATCCCATTGCTGTACAAGAACGTCGCGCGCGAGCGTGACTTCTACGGTTTCCTCGCGGCTGACCGGGCAAAAACGCCTTACCAGCTGAACAACAAGCCACTGCTGTTGAGCCCGCAACTGGTCAACAAGGTGCGCAACACCCCAGGCATCCAGCGTGCCCTGGAGTTCCACGCCCGCGGCCAGGTGGTCGAAGGCCGCCGCGAGTGGTACCACGTGAGCCGCCACTTCACCCGTGACGAAATGGTCGCCCAGGCACGCCTGGCCTACGACATGCACTGGTACTTCCCGGCGATTCGCACCATCAGCCAGGCGCAGTACTGGGACGACCTGGATATCCGCTTCCCGATGGCCTACCGCGACACCCTGGTGCGCGAAGCCAAGGTGCGTGGGCTGCACTCGAGCTGGGTGTTTGCCATCACCCGCCAGGAAAGCGCCTTCATGGAGGATGCCCGTTCCAGTGTCGGTGCCAGTGGACTGATGCAGGTGATGCCGGCCACCGCAAAGGAGACCGCACGCAAGTTCAGCATTCCGCTGGCTTCGCCGCAGCAGATGTTCAACCCGGAGAAGAACATTCAAGTCGGCGCGGCCTACCTGAGCCAGGTGCACGGCCAGTTCAACGGCAACCGGGTACTGGCATCTGCGGCCTACAACGCTGGCCCGGGGCGCGTGCGGCAGTGGCTCAAAGGCGCCAAGCACCTGAGCTTCGACGTATGGGTGGAATCGATCCCGTTCGACGAGACGCGCCAGTATGTGCAGAACGTGCTGTCGTATTCGGTGATCTATGGGCAGAAGCTCAATGTGCCGCAGCCGCTGGTGGACTGGCACGAGCGCTACTTTGATGACATGTGAATACTGCTGAACCGGTACCGGCCTGTGGGAGCCGAGCTTGCCGGCGATCGAGGGCGAAGCCCTCGCCTGCGGCCAGCAGACCTCCCGAAATTCCGAAAACCCCGGGGCCGCTTTGCGGCCCATCGACGCGGTTCGTCGCCACGACAAGCGCGGCTCCCACATGGGGCCGGTACAGGTTATTCCAGCACTTCGACTTCCATCCCGACCTCAAGCCAACCCGTGCCATCCACAGCCAGGTTCTGCCCGAACAGAATGTCTCCCTCCCGCTCTCGGAAGGTCTTCAGGGTTGTCAACGGCTCGCGGTCGGCACTGCGCTCCCCGGTAGCCGGGTCGAGCGTGGTGAAGATACACCGCACACTAGGCTTGAGCACACGAAACTCCAGCTCGCCAACGCGGATCCGTTTCCAGCCGTCCTCGGCAAACGGTTCAGCCCCATGCACCACGAGGTTCGGCCGAAAGCGCAGCATTTCCATCGGCCGGCCAATCCGCCGGTTCAACTCATCCAGCGAACCTTGCCCAATCAGCAATAACGGAAAACCATCAGGGAAAGCCGCACGGTCGCTGTTCAGACCATAGCCGCTGGGCAGGTATCGCGCCCGTTGTTCCGGGCAATGCACCAGGCGCACTGCCTTGCCGAGCCACTGCGACAACCAGGCAGCCACCTCGTCGCCCGCGTCCGGCGCGCGCAGGGTATCGCGCCAGATGGTCACGCCGCGCAGCGCATCGTCAGCGCCTGGCACTGTCACACGCAACGGCGTTTGCCCAGGCAGCTCCAGCAGTAAATCGCCGGCCTCCCCCTCGCTGGCCTTCAGCTGACCCAGCTGTGGCCAGGCACGCTGGGTGAGGAAGCGTCCATTCTCTTCCTCGACCACCATCCAGCGACGATCACCCTGCAACCCCAGAAGCCCCACCGGCGAGCCCTGCAGACGCTGCGCCTGCCCAGACTTCACCGGGTATCGATACAACTCACTGAGAAACATCCCTGCCCGCCTCATGCCTTGTCAAAAGCCAAGCTTATACCTGGCCGGCGCCGGGATCACGCGTTGCTGGTATCCAGCAGCAGGCGCTGCTTGACCACATCGACCAGGCGATCAGGCTGGAACTTGGAAAGGAAGTTGTCGCAACCAACCTTCTTCACCATCGATTCGTTGAAGCTGCCCGACAGGGAAGTGTGCAGCACCACGTACAGCCTGCGCAGGCGCGCATCGTTGCGAATTTCGGTGGTCAGCCGATAGCCGTCCATCTCAGGCATTTCCGCATCGGTGAAGACCATCAGCAGTTTCTCGCAGACATCTTCCCCCGCATCGGCCCAACCCTTGAGCAGGCGCAGGGCCTTCAGGCCGTCACTGGCCACATGCAGCTTCACCCCGAGTTGCGACAGGGTATCGCGCAGTTGCGCCAGGGCCACGCTGGAGTCATCCACCAGCAGCACTTCACGGCCACGCGCGCGCGCCAGTACCGGGTCGGCAAGCTTGTCACCGGAAACCCGGGCGTTGTACGGGACGATCTCGGCCAGCACCTTCTCCACATCGATCACCTCGACCAACTTGTCGTCCACTTTGGTGATGGCGGTCAGGTAATGCTGGCGCCCGGCACTGGAAGGCGGCGGCATGATGGCTTCCCAGTTCATGTTGACGATGCGATCGACGCCTCCCACCAGAAACGCCTGCACCGAGCGGTTGTACTCGGTGACGATGATGGTGCTGTCCGGCCCCGGCTGCAGCGGGCGCATGCCGATGGCCTGGGACAGGTCGATCACCGGCAGGGTCTGCCCGCGCAGGTTCACCACACCACAGACGAACGCATGGCGCTGCGGCATCAGGGTCAGCTTGGGCAGTTGCAGCACTTCCTGCACCTTGAAAACGTTGATCGCGAACAACTGGCGACCGGCCAGGCGGAACATCAGGATTTCCAGACGGTTCTCACCCACCAGCTGCGTGCGTTGGTCTACCGTGTCGAGAATGCCAGCCATTGGAAAACCCCCAGGGTTGTTGTCGAAAATATGAAATGATCCGTTCTATATCGGCGCTTTACTGCGCATCTTGACCCCTGCGAAAAAATGCTCTGCAGGGCAATTGATATCACATTAGCATCATGCTTTACTGCGATACGCCCACCTTGGATCCATTCCGGGGCAACTTGTCGCACCCGAGGTGCCCTAAGGGAAACCCCTAGGAGCAATCAGGTGCAACCTGATGTTCGCGATATCCTTTAGCCATTAATGTGACGCCATTCTCACTGCATGAATGGAGTCAGGCTTTTGCTAGCGATCGACATGGCGTGGCCATCCCCTGCTCCAGCCCAACGCGCCGGAGTGTCATGATGGACAGCAGCGTCTCTAACATCGGCACCCTGCAGGACTTCCTGCTGGATGCCCAGGTCTTGCTGACCCAGTCCCAGGAATGCCTGCAGCATCTGGAGCTGATCGCCAATGATCCGGACGCCTGCCGATGCCTGAACAACGCCCTCGAGACCCTGGCCCGGCGTGCCAGCGCCCTGGGCCTGCTCGAAGTCGCCCACTATGCAAGCGTCCTGCAGCAGTTGCTTGCCCCTGCCTGCCAGCAGCAGCGCCTGGGCAACGAAGCCTTGCCCACGCTGAATGCCTGCCTGACCCTGCTGGCCTGGCAACTGGAACTGATCGACGTGCACACGGGGCGGCTTGCCCTCGATACCTGCGAGCAGGTGGCGCTGCTCAATGAGCTGGCTACCGCCCTGAATCAGCCATTGCCGCAAACGTGTGCGCCTTGCCACGATAACGGCAGCAACTGTGTGCATCTGCATCCGTCAGTGGCGGCCAGGCCTTCAGCCGGCCAGCCCGCGCAGCGCCACTAAGCCACCTGGCAACAGCAACTAAGCGCATGACTCAAGCGGCAAACAAGCCCGAACTAGCAGAGTTCTGCATTAGTTCAGTGCCTTGCACTTGAGCGGTCTTCAGCAAGTTGAACTTGCGGCGGCTGCCATGTGGCCAGGCAATGGCACTTTGACACCCTTCAACCCTGCCGAGCACCCTCTCCCAAGCCCGGAAATACTGAGGTTTCAAAGCATTACCCAGCCGCGACCAAATCGAACCGAAGTGTTAAGATGCGCGCATACAAATGCTGGCTGGCCATTCACGCATCGCCTCGAGCCAGGCTCGCCTTTTGTTGCGAACACGACGCCAAAGCCTTTGCCGAGACCTGTGCACGGCCCCCATCAGCAAGACTTCAGTGGCTTCTCAATTCTATGTTCCCACGCTTGAAGATATCTCTGCGCTGCCGTTCACGCGCCACTTTGCTGCGCTGGGCGACGGCATTGCTGTGCGTGGTGTCGCTGCTTGCCAACCTGGTCCTGTTTGCTGGCGGGCACGGCATGCCAGCCAGCCTGTTGCTCCTGCAACTGGTGGCCACGCTTGGCGTCTGCTGGCACCTGAGCCACGGTGCCAAGTCGATCAGCCTGCGCCCGGCGGAACTGGCCGGGCGCATGCTCAAGGTCCAGGAAAGCGAGCGCCAGCACCTGAGCCGCGAACTGCATGACGACATCGGCCAGCTGCTCACTGCCGCCAAAATGCAGCTGGAGTGGCTGCAGCGCCGAGTACCGAGCGACTTGCAGGTGCACTGTGGCAGCTTGCGCAGTACCCTCGAGGACACCCTGAGCAAGGTGCGTGACGTTTCCGCCATCCTCAACCCGCGGCAACTGGCCAGCCTTGGCCTCGAAGCCAGCTTGCGGGCGCACCTGGTACGCACCCTGGCAAACACCGACGTGCACTGGAGCCTGGAATGCCATCAGCGCCTGGGCGGTATTTCCGAGGAAGTCGCCATGGCAGCGTTTCGCATCACCCAGGAGGCGGTCACCAACATACTGCGCCATGCCCGCGCACGTAACCTGACCATCCGCCTGCAGCGCAGCGCAGCCGGGCTTGCCTTGACGATCCAGGACGACGGCCAGGGCTTCCTCCCTGCCGCCAACCCCGCCGAAGCCGGCCAACGCGGCATGGCCGGCATGCAGGAACGCGCCACCGCCCTCAACGGCAGCCTGGCAATCACCAGCCAGCTCGGCCTGGGCACGACGATCGACGTGCTGTTCCCGTGGCCACCCCGTACCCATGAACGCGCCAGGACTACCGCTTCATCATGACCTGTAGATTGCTGCTGGTGGACGACCACTCGCTGATCCGTGCCGGGGTTCGTGCCCTGGTATCCGATATCCCCGGTTATACCGTGATCGGCGAAGCCGATGATGGCGACCAACTGCTCGAGCAGGTTCGCCAACTGGCGCCGGACATCGTCCTGCTGGACATCTCCATGCGCTCCACCAGCGGCCTCGATGCGCTTACCCAGTTGCGCGCCACAGGCAACACCTGCAGGGTGCTGATCCTGTCGATGCATACCGACCCCGACCTGATCATGCGGACGCTGGAAAGTGGCGCCCATGGCTACCTGCTCAAGGATGCGACAGCGACCGAACTGGAGCAGGCCCTGGCCGCCCTGCGCAATGGCGAGCGCTACCTCAGCCCGGCCATCGCCCATACCGTGATCAACCAGGCCCTGATGCGCGCGCAGCACGGCAAGCAGCCAGGCGTCGACCGCCACAACCTCACCGCACGGCAACTGGAGATCCTGCGCCTGATCGTGCGCGGCAAGTCCACCCGCGAAATCGCCGCCGGCCTGGGCCTGTCGATCAAGACGGTAGAAACCCACCGCTCGCAGATCATGAAGCGCCTGCAGATCTACGACGTAGCCGGCCTGGTACTGTTCGCCGTGCGCGAGAAAATCATCAGCCTGGACGACTGATCAGCGGCGAATTCGGCGGCAGGTGCAGTTTCAGTGCCGCCGGTACTGCGGCAAAGCGCAGGCTGTCGGCCTGCAGCGGCTCACCATCGAGGTTGATGTCCAGCCCCTGCGAACACGTGATCTCGACCCAAGGCAAGCGCGCCCGCACGAACAGCCCCTCGCCCGCCAGCAAATCACGCAGCGCGCCGACCATTTCCTGGGGCGCCGGCAGGATGGCGATGTCGAGCAGGCCATCATCCACTTGCGCATCCGGGCATAACACCTGCCCGCCTCCGGCCTGGCGCCCATTGCCGATCCCCAGCGCCAGCAGGTCACCCTGCCAGTCGAACCCCGGCCCTGACAGCTGCACCGAAGCGGTCTGCAGCTCGCTGAAGCGCGTCAGCCCGGTGAACAGGTAGGCTGCGGCGCCGAGCATTTTCTTCAGGTCTTCAGACGTGCTGGCGGTAACCTGGCTGCCGAAACCGCCGGTGGCCATGTTCAAGAACAATTGGTCGCCCACCTGGCCCAGGTCGATCGACCGTGGCGGCAGCTCCAGCAACGCCAGTGCCTCGGCAGGCTCCAGTGAGATGCCCGCGGCCCTGGCAAAGTCATTGGCCGTACCCAGTGGCAGCAGCGCCAGGCTCGCCTCGCTGCGAGCCTGACCCATGGCTTCGGCGACATCACGCAAGGTGCCGTCACCGCCACCAGCGATCACATGGCCATAGCCGGCCGCCAGCGCTTCGCCAACCAGCCGCCGGGCATCGCCGCCTTCCCAGGTCACCCGCACATCCAGCGTCCAGCCACGCTCGCGCAGGGCGCCCACCGCCTGGCGCACTGCCTCGTTCATGGCCTGCTTGCCATGCAGGATCAAGATTGCCTTGCGCTTTGGCATGGTGCTTCTCCGTAGGGAACGTACAGTCCAGATCTCGACCACAAACATCGCCGGAATGCTGCACGGCGCTGGCAAATCTGCGCCAGAGCGCGCATTGACCTGGAGCATGGACAAGCGAAAAACAGGCGGATTCACATAATTATCATTGAAAGCTTTTCCCATCGGGCGCATGATCGACAAAAATTTGGCCCTCATGGATGAAGCTGTAGTGAAAAGTCGGTTTTTTGACTTTTCCGCCAAAACCGTGACAGGTCGCTAAGTTCCCCTTCACTGCGCTGTAACCAGCGCCTAGAGTCGAGGCTGTGAAATGAGCGTTCTGATCCCCTGCATCATCGCTGGCGGTGCCGGCACCCGCCTGTGGCCGGTTTCTCGCGAAGCCATGCCCAAACCCTTCATGCGCTTGCCCGATGGCCAGAGCCTGCTGCAAAAAACCTTCGCCCGCGCTGCGGCGCTACCCGGCGTCGAGCGGGTACTGACAGTGACCAACCGCGAAGTATTCTTCCGCACCCAGGACGAGTACCGCCAGGTCAACCCAGACAACCTCGCCATCGACTACCTGCTGGAAACCAACGGTCGTAACACCGCACCGGCCATCGCAGCAGCCGCGCTGCACTGTGCCAGCCATTACGGCCACGACAGCGTGCTGCTGGTGCTGCCGGCCGACCACCTGATCCAGGACGCCGAGGCCTTTGCCAATGCCGTCGAGCACGCCCGGCAACTGGCCAGCGATGGCTGGCTGGCCACCTTCGGCCTGCTGCCCAGCCGCGCTGAAACCGGCTTCGGTTACATCGAGCAAGGCCAGGCTATCAGCGCGCATGCCCATCAGGTGAACAGCTTTGTGGAGAAACCCGACGCCCTCACCGCCCGCGATTACCTCGAAGGCGGCCGCCACCTGTGGAACGCCGGCATGTTCTGCCTGCGCGTGGGCACCGTACTCGCCGAGCTGCAGGCGCATGCCCCGGAGCTGCTCGCCTGCGTAACCTGCTGCCTGGCGCAGAGCGCCACCAAGGAAGGCGACAAGGTGCTGCAGGTGGAGCTGGACCCGCACAGCTTCGCCCTGGCCGAGGACATTTCCATCGACTACGCGCTGATGGAACGTTCCGCCAAGGTGGCCGTGGTGCCTTGCGCACTGGGCTGGAGCGACATCGGCAGCTGGGAGGCTGTGCGCGAACTGCGCAACACCGACGAGGACGGCAACCATTGCAATGGTGAAGCCGTGCTGCACGACGTGACCAACTGCTACATCGACTCGCCAAAGCGCCTGGTAGGTGCCGTCGGCCTGGACAACCTGATCGTCATCGACACCCCCGACGCCCTGCTGATCGCCGACGCTGCTCGCAGCCAGGAGGTCAAGGTGATTGCCCAGCAGCTCAAGCACCAGGGCCATGAAGCCTACCGCCTGCACCGCACGGTCAACCGTCCCTGGGGCATGTACACCGTGCTCGAAGAAGGCCCGCGCTTCAAGATCAAGCGGATCATGGTACGCCCCGGCGAATCGCTGTCGCTGCAGATGCACCATCACCGTAGCGAGCACTGGATCATCGTCAGCGGCATGGCCTGTGTGACCAACGGCGAAGAGGAGTTTCTGCTCGACACCAACGAGTCGACCTTCATCAAACCCGGCCGCACCCACCGCCTGACCAACCCCGGCGTCATCGACCTGGTGATGATCGAAGTACAAAGCGGCGAGTACCTGGGCGAAGACGATATCGTGCGCTTTACTGATATTTACGGACGCGTCCCGGCGGCAGCCATCGGCTGAGGGCTGGCGGACGCGTTTTTTGTCCGCAGCCTTCAGCGAGGTTTCCGGTTCATGCGCATTCTCTGGACACTGCCCTACCTGCCTTGGCCCACCACCAGTGGCAGCAAGACCCGGCAATATCACCTGCTGCGCGCCCTCGCGCAGCAGGGCCACCGGATCACCTTGCTGGTGCAGTCGAAGACCCCCTTGTGCGATGCCGCCCGCGAAGCCCTCGAACCCTTGCTCGAACGCCTGATCGTTCTACCCCGGCGCCCACTGCACAGCCCACTCAACCTGCTCGCCTCGCCAATCATCGACTACCCGATGCGGGCCATCATCAATGGCCTAGCTCCAGGCTTGCGGCACCAGTTCGAGCAATTGCTGGACGAGCCATGGGACGTTATCCAGATCGAACACAGCTACAGCTTCCAGCCTTTCGAAAAAGCGCTGCAGGCACGTGAGCTGCCCTACATGCTCAGCGAACACAACCTGGAATCAGTAACCGGTGCCGCCTGCCATGACCGCCTGCCGCTGTGGCTACGCCCGCTCAACGCCTTCGACCGCTGGCGTTATCGGCGCTGGGAGCAGCGCGTGCTGCGCCAGCCCACCGAGGTGGTGGCCGTGAGCCCGCACGATGCCGAGCTGATCAGCCAGGTCAGCGGCCGCCCGGTCAACGTGGTGGTCAATGGCGTCGATTGCGACTACTACCAGAACGTCCAGCCGGCGCTGCACAGCCAAAGGCTGCTGTTCGTCGGCAACTTCGAGTACGCCGCCAATGTCGAGGCCATCGAATGGGCCCTGGAAGACATCCTGCCCCAAGTGTGGATGAGCAATCCGGCAGTACGCCTGGCCATCGCCGGGCATGCCATGCCGATCAGTTGGAAACTGCGCTGGAACGACCCACGCATCGAATGGGTCGGCTATCGCCCCGACCTGCGTGAACTGCAACGGCGTTCCGCGCTGTTCTTCGCACCGTTGCGCTATGCCGGTGGCTCCAAGGTGAAGATCCTCGAAGCCATGGCCGCCGGGCTGCCTGTGATCAGCACCGACAAAGGCGTTTCAGGCCTGGCCGCCAACAACGGCGAGCATTACCTGGGCAGTGATGACGGCGACCAGTTGGCGCTGCTGATCACGCAACTGCTCAACCAGCCGTGGCGCATGTGCCAGCTGAGCGAGGCCGGCCGCCAGTTCGCCCGCAATCGCCACGACTGGAGCGTGGCCGCCCAGCAACTGGAAACGGTGCACATGCGCCTCACCCAGTCGGCACCGGCCGACGCCACGCAAGGCCGTGGCGCCTGGCTCGGGCGCTCAGCCGAGTAGTTCGCTCAGCGGTATGAACGGCACGCTGTCGCCCGGCTTCGGCGTGCTGCCTTCACGCACTTCCACCAGCCCCTCGGCCCAGGCAGCGCTGCGAAGCACGCCGGAGCTCTGGTTCTTGTAGATACGCACCTGGCCATTGTCGATACGCGCGCGCAGGTACTCGCGGCGGGTGCCGGCCTTGGTCCACTCGAACCCCGCAGGCACATCGAAGCGTAGCGGCGTGACCTCGGCCACACCCTGGCGGCGCAGCAGGTAGGGCCGCGTCAGCAGGCCGAAGGTGACCAGGGTCGACGCCGGGTTGCCGGGCAAGCCGATCACCGGCACGCCGCGGTAATGCCCGAACGTCAGGGGCTTGCCAGGCTTGATCGCCAGCTTCCACAGGGCAAGCTCGCCCGCTTCGCGCAATGCGGCGCCCAGGTAGTCGGCCTCGCCCACGGAAACGCCACCGGTGGACAAGATCAGGTCGACATCACCCAGGCCGCCCAGGCACTCGCGGGTACGCTCCAGGTCATCGGGGAGAATGCCCATGTCGCGCACTTCGCAGCCCAGCCGCTGCAGCCAGCTGACCAGCAGGCGCCGGTTGCTGTTGTAGATCTGCCCTGGGCCCAGCGGCAGGCCAGGCTCGACCAGCTCATCGCCGGTGGACAGCACCGCCACCCGCACCCGCCGTACCACTTGCAAATGCGCATGACCCAGGGTCGCCGCCAGGCCCAGTTCGATGGGCCCGAGCCGCGTGCCTGCGACCATCACCTGTTCGCCCTTGCGGGTTTCCTGGCCTTGCGGGCGCACGTTCTGGTCAAGCGCCAGCGCTTCGAGGAAACGCACCCGGCCATCTTCCAGAACCTCGGTGTTTTCCTGCATTTCGACGCAGTCGGCACCGGCCGGCATCGGCGCGCCGGTGAAAATCCGCGCACAGGTGCCGGGTTGCAGGGGCTCGGGCGCGTGCCCGGCGAAAATCCGCTGGCTGACCGGCAACGGCTCGCCCTGCAGGTCGGCCAGGCGCAGGGCGTAACCGTCCATGGCGCTGTTCGGCCACGGCGGCAGGTCGAGCGTAGCCACCAGTTCAGTGGCCAGCACACGGCCTTCGGCTTCGGCCAGCGAGACCTGTTCGGTGTCCTTGATCGGCGCAGCCTCGGCCAGCGCCAGCAGGCGCTCCAGGGCCTCTTCCACCGGCATCAGAGGCCGGGCAATCGGCACCTCAGCCACGGCTGTCACAGGCCGCTGCCTGTTTCAGGTGAGCAACGAAATTGCACGGCCGATGGCGGGCATCCAGCTGTTCGGCGAGGATGCCGTCCCAACCGGTGCGCACGGCATTGGTCGAGCCCGGCAGGCAGCACACCAGGGTGCCGTTGGCCAGGCCGGCCAGGGCGCGCGATTGCACGGTGGAGGTGCCGATATCGGCCACCGAAATCTGCCGGAACAGTTCGCCGAAGCCCTCGACCTGCTTGTCCAGCAGGCAGGCGACAGCCTCTGGCGTGCTGTCACGGCCGGTAAAGCCGGTCCCACCGGTGATCAGCACCACCTGCACGCTGTCGTCGGCGATCCAGGTGGCAACCTGGGCGCGGATCTTGTACAGGTCGTCCTTGAGCAGCACGCGCGCGGCCAGTGTGTGGCCAGCGGCGGTGAGGCGGTCGACGAAGGTCTGCCCGGAGGTGTCGGTTTCAAAGGTACGGGTGTCGCTGACCGTGAGCACGGCAATGTTCAGCGCCACGAAGGGGATATCTGCCTTGGCTTTCATGGGTGTCCGTCGCAGGGAAAGGGGATGGCGCAGTTATATCACAGGCGGCAGTGCAGGCAGGCACAGGTCAATATCCCAGGCTTGCCGCTATGCTGGAATGTAAAAGGAACTTGCGTGGACGCCCCGCGTCATAAAGTCATCTTGCACCATCGCACTGGAGAAACACGATGATTCAACGGACCCTTCCCGCCTTCCTGCTCGCCCTGGGCCTTGGCGCCCTCGCTGGCTGCGCATCGCCGACCGTGATCACCCTGAACGACGGCCGCGAAATCCAGGCAGTGGATACCCCCTCCTATGACGAGGACTCCGGTTTCTACGAGTTCGAACAGCTCGACGGCAAGCGCACGCGCCTGAACAAAGACCAGATCCGCACCGTCAAGGAACTCTGATACGAGTGCTTTTTTTGGCATAAGCCCTTTAAACAACAAGGGCTTGCACCCGAAAAATCTATGCAGTAGGATTTTGTTCATCGGAGTGTAGCGCAGCCAGGTAGCGCGTCTCGTTCGGGACGAGAAGGCCGCAGGTTCGAATCCTGTCTCTCCGACCAAAATCTTTTCAAAAAGCCCGCCTTGCGCGGGCTTTTTGTTGTGCTGTGGAAACTAGTTGACCACTGTCACTTGCTCCGCCTGCACCGGCACATACAGCAATTGCAGTCGCGAACTGCTCCACTCACGGGTGCGGTTGGTCAGTTCGATGTCGTTGTTCAGCTTCTGCCCATAGCTAGGCACGATCGCCTTCAGACGCGCCTGCCACTCGGGCGTCTTGATGCGGTCCTTGAAGGTCTTTTCCAGCACCGTCAGCATGATCGGTGCGGCCGTCGAGGCGCCCGGCGAAGCCCCCAGCAGCGCGGCAATGCTGCCATCCTGTGCAGCCACCACTTCGGTACCGAACTGCAGGATGCCACCGAGCACCGGGTCCTTCTTGATCACCTGCACACGCTGGCCAGCCTGCAGCAGCTTCCAGTCTTCGTTCCTGGCGTTGGGGAAATACTCGCGCAGGGCCTGCATGCGGTCGTCGAAGCTGAGCATCAGCTGGCCCATCAGGTAGGTGCTGAGGTCGAGGTTGTCGATCCCGGCGTTCATCATCGGCAGGATGTTGTGGCGGGTCAGCGAAGCGAACATGTCCAGCAACGAACCGTGCTTGAGATACTTGGTGGAGAAGGTCGCGAACGGGCCGAACAGCAACACCTCCTGGCCGTCGATCACCCGCGTGTCCAGGTGCGGTACCGACATCGGCGGCGCACCGACCGAAGCCTTGCCATACAGCTTGGCCTTGTGGCGGGCGACGATATCCGGGTTGTCGGTCATCAGGAACTGGCCACCAACCGGGAAGCCGGCATAACCGTCCGCTTCAGGGATGCCCGACTTCTGCAGCAGCTTCAGCGCGCCGCCACCGGCGCCAATGAACACGAACCGGGCATTGACGCTGGCCTCCTTGCCGCCATGGGCAAGGTCAGCCACCAGCACCTTCCAGGTGCCATCTGCGTTGCGCACGATATCGCGCACTTCATGGCTCAGGTGCAGCTTGACGTTGGGGTTGCGGGTCATCGAGGCAAACAGCTGGCGGGTGATTTCGCCGAAATTCACGTCGGTACCGATGGCCATGCGCGTGGCGGCCACTTTCTGCTGCGGGTCGCGCCCTTCCATCACCAGCGGCACCCACTTGCGGATCTGTTCGTGGTCTTCACTGATTTCCATGCCACGGAACAGCGAGCTGTGCTGCAAGGCGGCAACGCGCTTGTGCAGGAAGGCGACGTTCTCGTCACCCCAGACGAAGCTCATGTGCGGCACGTTGTTGATGAACGACTTCGGGTTGCTGAGCACGCCCTGCTCGACCTGGTAGGCCCAGAACTGCTTGGATATCTCGAACTGCTCGTTGACCCCGACGGCCTTGCTGATATCGATGCTGCCGTCCTTGCCTTCGCTGGTGTAGTTCAGCTCGCAGAACGCCGAATGGCCGGTACCGGCGTTGTTCCAGGCATTGGAGCTTTCTTCGGCGACCTGGTCCATGCGCTCGTAGACGCCGACCTTCCAGTTCGGTTCCAGTTCGGTGAGATAGGTACCCAGGCTCGCACTCATGATGCCACCGCCGATCAGCAGCACATCGACGGTCTTCTCAGGTGCTTCGGGTTTGGAGCAGCCGATGACGCCCAGGCAGAGGAACGTCAGCAGGAATTTCTTCATTGATGTTGTCCAGTTGTTGTGTACACGCGCGCCGCACAGAGCAGGTAGCGTGCCAACTGGGTTTGGGCCAATGAATACGGGTGTGACAGCGCGTCGCATGGCGACATTCCGCCACAGGGGAAACCGTTTTCCCTGCCAGATGGCGGGTTTCCCCCTGGGGCCGCTGCGCGGCCCCGCCCCCATCAGGCGGTAAGCCGCGAAGTGACGTCACCCAACTGCCCCGACAGCCCATGCAGGCGCTGCCCAGCCTGCTCGGTATGCTGCACAGCCTCCTGGTTGGCCGTGGCAATCCGGGTGATTTCGATCAGGTTGCGCGAGATGTCTTCGGCCACGCTGGTCTGCTCTTCGGCCGCCGTGGCGATCTGCCGGTTCATGTCGCGGATCGCCTCCACTGCCAGGGTGATGCGCTGCAACATCTGCCCGGCCTGCTGCACCTGTTCGGCACCCTCCTCGCTGCGCTGTTGACCGCTCTCGATGGCCTTGACCGCCTCGACCGCACCCGATTGCACGGCTTCGATGATCTGATGAATTTCGGCAATCGACGCCGCCGTACGCTGCGCCAGGCTGCGTACCTCATCGGCGACCACGGCAAAACCACGCCCGGCCTCCCCGGCGCGGGCCGCCTCGATGGCGGCATTGAGGGCCAGCAGGTTGGTCTGCTCGGCGATGCCGCGAATCACTTCCAGTACCTTGCCGATGCGTGAGCTGTCTTGTTCCAGGTCGCGGATCACCGCAGCCGTGCCGGTGATCTCGCGGTTGACCACACCAATGATGTCGATGGTCTGCTGCATCACTTGTTCGCCTGCCTGGGCACTGTGATCGGCATCATCGGCGGCGCGGGCGGCCTCGGCGGCGTGGCGGGCCACTTCCTGGGCCGTGGCAGACATCTCATGCATGGCCGTGGCCACCTGGTCGGTACGCTGGAACTGGTCATGGGTGCCGCGGGCCATGTCACCGGCAATGGTGCGCAACTGGCCACTGGCACCTTCCAGTTCCTGGGCATTGTCCTTGAGGCGGCCAACGGTTTCGGCAAGGAAATCGCGCAGGGTATTGGCAGCACGCGCCAGGCGGCCCAGTTCGTCCTCGCGACGGCTTTCGACGCGCGCGGCGAAGTGGCCCTGACTCAGTTGCGCCACGTATTCGATCAGTTGGCGGATCGGCTCGATCAGGCTGCGGTTGACCTGCCACAGGCTGAGCAGGCCTACCAGCAACGCCGAACCGAGCATCACCAGGATACCCAGCCAGACGGTGCGCTGGGCTGCGGCATTGATCGCGGCGGCACGGCCACGGGCCTCAGCGCGCAATTGCTCGACCAGCGCGCTCATCTGCTCGCTGGCAGCCCGATCCACGCCTTTCACTGCCTGGTCGCCGGCTAGCGGATCGCCACCGGCCGCAAGGAACGCCTGGCGCCCTTGCGCATAGGCCTGGCCCAACTGCCGATGGCTGTCACGCAATTGCTGCAACGGTGCCTTGAGCGTGGCGTCGCTGCTGTCGATCAGTTGCCCGAGCAGTTGCTGAACCTGCTGCTCGCGGGCCTGGAACTGCTGCCAGTACTTGTCCAGCTCGGCTGGCTGGCGGCCGCGCAGCAGCACGTTCTTCCATTCCTGCACCTGGATCTTGAACTGCAGGTTGGCTTCGTCGATCAACTGCGAGGCCCGCAGCGGTCCATCGACCAGTTCGGCGTAGCCACGCACGCTGGAGGACAGGAACTGGAAGCACACCAGGGCGATCAGCAGCATCGCCGCAAGGCTGCCACCGAGCAGGGTGAGAATTTGCACGCTGAGTGATTTACGCAACATCGTGGATCTCGGAACAAGGAATAAGAAAACGGCGCGCCGTTGCAGCGCCGCGACAGACATCCTTGTCCTCGTTCGCAGGCCAAAAAAAAGCTGCCATCGATCGATAGCAGCCAGGTCGAGCACTTACGCAACAGTTGAAATCAATACTCTCAGGCAATTGCTACAGAAATGTTACAGATGCTCGACGCCTAGCCCGTGGTGAACTGCAGCTCGGCCAGGCGCGCGTACAACGGGCTTTCCTCGATCAACTGCCGGTGCGTGCCGACCGCGACCACACGCCCCTTGTCGATCACCGCGATACGGTCGGCGTGCTGCACCGTGGCCAGGCGGTGCGCGATGACCAGCGTGGTACGCCCGGCCATCAGGCTTGGCAGCGCCTGCTGGATCAGGTGCTCGCTTTGCGCATCGAGGGCGCTGGTGGCTTCGTCCAGCAGCAGGATCGGCGCATCCACCAGCAGCGCCCGGGCGATGGCCAGGCGCTGCTTCTGGCCACCGGAAAGGCCAACGCCGCCCTCGCCCAGCGGCGTCTGGTAACCCTGCGGCAGTTGCCGGATGAATTCGTCGGCATGGGCGCCGCGGGCTGCCGCCTCGACCTCGGCAAAGGTCGCCTCAGGCCGACCGTAACGGACGTTGGCCTCGACCGTGCCACGAAACAGTGACGGTTGCTGCGCCACCAGGGCGAACTGGCGGCGCAGGTCGTCCGGGGCCAGCGCCGTGATCGGTTGGCCATCGAGCAGGATGCAACCCTGTTGCGGATCGTAGAAGCGCAATAGCAGGTCGAACAGGGTCGACTTGCCCGCCCCCGACGGCCCTACCAGCGCCACGGTCTGGCCGGGTTCGATGGTCAGGCTGAGGTGGTCGATGGCGGCCACCGAGGGCCGCGAGGGGTAGGCAAAGGTCAGTTGCTGCAGTTCGATGCGTCCGGTGGCGCGCTGCTGTGCCAGCGTCACGGGCGCCTCAGGGGCCAGGATCGTGCTTTGCGCTGCCAACAGTTCAGCTATGCGCTCGGCAGCCCCGGCGGCGCGCTGCAATTCGCCAATCACTTCACTCAGGGTACCGAAGGCACTGCCGACGATCAGGCTGTAGAACACGAACGCTGCCAGCTCCCCTGCAGAAATGCGCCCGGCGATCACGTCCATGCCGCCTACCCATAGCATCACCCCGACCGCGCCCAGCACCAGCACGATCACCAGGGTAATCAGCCAGGCGCGTTGGGCGATACGTTGCCGGGCCACGGCAAACGCGGCCTCCACCGTACCGGCGAACAGCTCGCGGTCGCGTGCCTGGTGGTTGTAGGCCTGCACGGTCTTGATCTGCCCCAGGGTCTCGGCCACATAACTGCCGACATCGGCCACCCGGTCCTGGCTCTGCCGCGACAGGCTGCGCACCCGCCGGCCAAACAGCAGGATGGGGGCCAGCACCAGCGGCAACGCCACTACTACGATGCTGGTGAGCTTGGGGTTGGTGATGAACAGCAGCACCACGCCACCGATCACCATCAGCGCATTGCGCAAGAACATCGACAGCGACGAGCCGATCACCGACTGCAGCAAGGTCGTGTCGGCAGTCAGCCTTGACTGGATCTCGGAGCTGCGGTTGTCCTCGAAAAAGCCTGGGTGCAGGCCCACCAGGTGATCGAAGACCGCGCGGCGAATGTCGGCAACGCAGCGCTCGCCGATCCATGACACCAGGTAGAAGCGGCTGAACGTGCCTGCCGCCAGGGCCAACACCAGCACCAGGAACAGGCCAATGGTCTGGTTCAGCTGGTGCGCCGAGCGGGTCATGAAGCCCTGGTCGACCAACAGGCGAATACCCTGGCCCATGGACAAGGTGATGCCAGCGGTGACAATCAGCGCCAGCAAGGCTAGCAGCGCCTGGCGACGGTAGGGACGCATGAACCGCCAGGCCAGGCGCAGGGCACGGCGTTGGCGTGAGGAAGCCGGATCGGACATGGCGTGAACCAGAATTGCAGGAAGATTGAAGACTACCACTCATCCATGCGGGCAGTGCCTATAGCCCATCGTTCTAACAGGCCTCTGGAGCTTTGCCGCGCTTTCTGTTGGACTGAGCAGGCCTTGGTGCCCGATAACTTTTGTAACAGGCCAGTCATGGCGCAGGTTTAACCTGAGCCGGAACCTGATGAGGAGATAATCAATGAGCTTGCAACATGGCAGCGACACCGTTAAAGCGCAGAACAAACCACAGCCCAAGGCCTGTGGTTCGATCATCGATGCACAGGGCCGCGAGATCGAGATTACCGAGCAGATGATCCAAAAGGCCTGCAAGGAGCTGGAAGACAGCCGCGTGAAAAAAGTACGCCACGGCTGAGGCGCGAATGCTTTGAAACCCGGCTTTATGCCGGGTTTTTTATTTCAGCCTGCACCGGCAATCAGGCCAGAATGCCACCCAGGGCACTGACCATCTGTGCCAACTGCGGCGCCTCGCCCCGCACGCGCACGGTCAAGCCTTCGATCTCCCGGCGCGGTGGGTATTGCTTGCGCAACTGGTCGAATGCCGCCCGCTGCTCGGTCACATCGTCACTCAGGCTGCGACGGAAATCGGCATCGTCACGGCGTGGGTCATACACCGCCCGGCACAGCGTCGCCAGGGCCCAGGCCGGCTCTGCAGTGCCGTCCAGCTCGATGTGCGCCAACGGCGGCGGCGGCAGCAGGTCGGCCAGCTGCACCTTTTCGGCCTCGCCCAGGTGGCGGCACAAGGCCTGGTAGATCTGCGCCGTGCCGCGTTGGCGGCCATCCAGGCTGTAACCGGCGATATGCGGCGTGGCCAGGGTGCACAGGTCGGCCAGTTGCAGGTCGACCTGCGGCTCGCCTTCCCAGACATCAAGCACTGCGTGCACGTCTTCGCGATCCAGCAGCAGCTCGCGCAGCGCTGCGTTGTCCACCACTGGCCCGCGGCTCGCGTTGATCAGCCAGGCGCCGTGGCGCAGCTGTGCCAGCTGTGCTGCGCCGAGCAGGTGCCAGGTCGGATGCGCACCGCCGCGCTGCAGCGGGGTGTGCAGGCTGATCACGTCGCACTGTTCGAGGATCGTCGCGAGGCTGACGTAGTCGCCGCCTTCGGCAGCCTGGCGCAGCGGGTCGCAAACCAGCACCTTCCAGCCCAGGCCGCGCAGCACACGCACCAGGCGGCCACCGACTTCACCGGCGCCCACCACACCGTAGGTGCGTTGCGCCAGTGCCACGCCGTCCAGGTCGGCCAGGGTCAGCAGGCTGCCCAGCACGTAATCGACCACGCCGCGGGCATTGCAGCCTGGCGCGCTGCTCCAGTGGATGCCCGCTGCGGCGAAGTAGTCCAGGTCCAAGTGGTCGGTGCCGATGGTGCAGGTACCGACGAAGCGCACCTTGCTGCCTTGGAGCAGTTGCCGGTCGACCTTGGTTACCGAGCGGACCAGCAGCACATCGGCGTCTTTGACGCTGGCGGCGTCGAGGCTGCGCCCGGGATAACGGCGGATCTCGCCGAAGCCTTCGAAGAAGGCATCGAGCAGCGGGATATTCTCGTCGGCAACTATCAGCATGGCGCTCTCCTGTCTGGGGAGCGCAGTGTAGGCGCTATGGGAGGTGGGTTCCAGCGCGGTTCAGTCGGCTTTCTTGCGGATCCAGTACAGGTAGGTGCCTGCCTCTTCCTGCTGCTGCAGCAATTCGTGGCCGAGGAAGTTGCAGAACTTGGGGATGTCACGGCGGGTCGACGGGTCGGTGGCGATGACCTTGAGCAGGCCGCCGGCCGCCAGGTTGCGCACGTGCTGGTGCAGCATCATTACCGGCTCCGGGCAGTTGAGGCCGGTGGCGTCGAGGATGGCATCGGGGGTGAAATCGGTCATGGGAGGCTCCGCAAATGATCGCTATTGTGGCGCATCACGCAACGAGGACCAATAGCCATTCATGAGAGCCATATCAGAGTGCTGTTTGCTCTGCTTTTGCTCTGCTTTTGCTCTGCTTTCGCTTTTGCTTCTAAGCGCGCGATAGTTCAGGCGACGCAGGGTGCGACTTCAGGAGGCCGAACGCAGGCGTCTGGAGGGCCAGGGTGCGCAGCACCCCTTCGGCGTAGCCGAAGGCGCGAGATGTAGACTTGCGCAG